>JAEUJN010000005.1 GCA_016794595.1 Kineosporiaceae bacterium | reverse complement strand
CCCCCCCCCCGCCCCTGCCTACAAAGTTCCCTGCGGGGCGCCGATCCCCCCGGCGCCGCCGCCCCCCACCCCGCCACCCCCCACCACTCGCTGGGGTTCAGGGTGCTTCGGGATGAGTCGCCGAGAGGGCCGGGGAGCTGCTCCCACGAATGGCGGAGATTGCCTCACCGTGTCGCGTGCGGAACGAGCCCGACCGCATAGGTCACCTAACGTAGTCCTCAGTTACGCACGGTGTGCGGACGAGCCGATGCAGCCGTGGCGTTCGTCCTCGACCGACCGGCGAGGGACCTCGCTCGGGGCCGTGCATCCCTGCGCTCGAGGAAGTGGACGGTGGAGGCGCACGTCGTGTGGGGGGTCGTCGCCGGGCTGCTCTCCGTGGCCGGCGCAGTGCCCTATCTGTGGGACGTCTGGCGGGGGAGGACGGTCCCTCACCGTGGGGCGTGGTTGGTGTGGACGGTTCTCGGCTGCACGGCCCTCGCGGCGCAGGTGAGCGCGGGAGCCGGATGGGCCGCGGCCTTCCTGTGGGTGCAGGCGTTCGGGATGCTGTGCACCCTCGGCCTGGCCGTGACCCGGGGAATCGGCGGTGCGCGGCCGGCCGAACTGGCGGCGCTCGGGCTGGCCGCTGCGGGGGTGGTGGGCTGGCAGGCGACCGCCAGCCCGCTCTGCGCGACGGCCTGTGTCTGCTTGGCGGACGCCATGGGGTTCGCCCTGATGCTGCCCAAGGCATGGCGGGACCCCTGGAGCGAGACGTCGAGCACCTACCTGCTCGCCGCGCTGTCAGGGGCGTGCCCGCTCCTGGCGGCGGGGGACGGCGGCCCCGAGTTGCTGCTGTACCCGGTGTGGTTCGTCGTCGCGAACGCCCTGGTGACGGCGGTCCTCGCACTCCGGCGGTCCGCCCTCGGCGCGGTGCGGCCCGGGGCCCGACACGCCTCCGGCGACGATCGGAACTGCCCGGCCTGCGCCACCAGGCGCCAGCTCGCGTCAGCCCCGTGGTCAGCGGCGGTGCTGGGAGCGGTCGACTGACCGGCACAAGCGTCCCCCGGCAGGAGCCGCCGACTCCGGGGGGATCCACGCCGGACCGTGCGCAGGCATGGACATCCCTGGTCGATCGCGAGCGTGCAGCCGACCCCACGATCCGCCATCGACCACACCGTTCGACACGAGTTCGTCCGACGAATCGGATCGCGAATGACGCTCGCGTGGCACGTCGCGCGATGCCGTCAGTCAGTCCTCGATCTCCGCCGCATGGTCTGCCTCCAAGGTCGAGAGCAGTTGTCGCAGCCGTGATCCTGGCACCAGAAGCGGCTCGATGGACCAGAAGTCGGTCACATTCAGCGATCAGCCCACGGAGCACGCTGTGCCCCCGGCAGGAGCCGCCGTCGCTGGTGCCCCCGGCAGGAGCCGCCGTCGCGGTCGTGCCTCCTGCGTCGGCACGCACGCTCCTCCTCCCGTCATCACTGCCGGGCGCACCAAAGCCCGTCGTCGCGCTGGCGCGCTCGACGGGCTTTCGGTGCCCCCGGCAGGATTCGAACCTGCGCCCCCGCCTCCGGAGGGCGGTGCTCTATCCCCTGAGCTACGGGGGCTCGGGACGTGGCGACGATACCAGCCGGGCAGGGTGCCTCGCTCATCCGCCCGAGCTGACGCCCGGTGCCGCGAACCCTTACTCGGGCTTGGCCTCTTCGATCATCTGGTCGAGGTAGCAGGCCGCCTCGGACGCCGCCCGCTCGCCGTCCCTGGCCTCGATCGCATCGACCAGTGCCACATGTTCCTCATCGCGGATCTGCCCGGTCGCGGCGAGGTTGGACCGCACGCTCTCGCCGAGGGCTCCGAGGAAGTTCTCGTAGAGCTCGATCAGCACCGGGTTGTGCGAGGACCGCACGATCGCCCGGTGAACCAGCACGTCGTAGGCCACCACGCCGTCCTGGCTGCCGGCCCGCGACGCCTCGTTGCGGGCCGCGATCAGGCGCCGCTGCTCGGCGATGTCGTCCTGCGTGCGGCGGGTGGCGGCCAGCCGCGCAGCCCCGGCCTCGAGCGCCCGCCGGACCTCGAGCACGTGCACGTGGTGGGCGCCGGCGACCTGGCGGCTCACCGCACCGGCCATCTCGCTGGAGGCCAGCACGTAGGTGCCCGAGCCCTGGCGGCGCTCGAGCAGCCCGGCGTGCACCAGTGACTGCACGGCCTCGCGCACGGTGTTCCGGCTGGTCCCGGTGAGCTGGGCGAGTTCGGACTCGGTCGGGATCCGGCCACCGATGGCCCAGACCCCTGAGGTGATCTGACCGCGCAGTTGCTCGATGACCTGGTCGATCAGGCCGGCGCGCCGAGCCGTGCGCAGCTGCGGGAGGTCCTGATCCTGCATCTGCGTCACTGTGGCATGGTACCCGGCAGCCTGCCCAGTGACCCGGGATGGATCACTCGAGCAGCCGGACGGCTCACTCCTCGCCCACGGTCAGGGGCAGGGTCAGGGTGAAGGTGGCGCCGCAGCCGGGAGCCGAGTCCACCTCCAGCCGTCCTCCGTGCTTGGTCACGATCACGGCGTAGGCCATGCTGAGCCCCTGTCCGGTGCCCTTGCCCACGGCCTTGGTGGTGAAGAACGGGTCGAACACCCGCCGCCGGACGTGCTCGTCCATCCCCGGCCCGTCGTCCCGCACCAGGATGCGCACCACCTCCGGTTCGGCCACGGTGCTCACCGTGATCCGGCCCAGGTCGGTGCTGCCGGTCCGCTCCCGCTGCTCCCCGATGGCCTGGGCGGCATTGATGATGACGTTCAGCAGCACCTGCTTCAGCTCGCCCTCGTAACAGGGCACGGTGCTGATCTGGGGGTCCAGGTCGAGCTCCAGGGCGGCGACGTACTTCCACTCGTTGCGACAGACCTTGACCGTGCTCTCCACCGCCCGGTTGAGGTCCGCGGCTGCCCGGCCGGCTCCCGGGTGGGAGTAGTCCTTCATCGCCTTGACGATCTCGGCCACCCGTTGCAGCCCCTCCTGGGACTGCGCGAGCGCGCTCGGGATCTCGGCGTCCAGGAAGTCCAGGTCGGGGATGGCAACGGCACTGCGGACGGCGCGCAGCGCCGTCGCGCCGCTCGACTCGGCACCGCCTCCCGCGTGGCCCGCGTCGCGGTCGCCGTCGCCGTCCAGTGCGGCCAGCACCGTGTTCACCTCACGCAAGGAGGCCAGCACACGCCCCACCGAGTCGGCCACGAACCGGGTGTTGTCCGAGACGTACTGCACCGGGGTGTTGATCTCGTGGGCGATCCCGGCGGCGAGCTGCCCGATCGACTCCAACCGGGTGGCCTGGGCCAGTTGGCGCTCCAGGGCACTGAGGTGGGTGATGTCGGTGGCCACCCCGATCACCCCGGTGAACCCTGGTCCGACCTGGGCGTCGCCGTAGGGCAACACGCTGACCATCAGCTCGCGGTGACTCTCCTCGGCTCCCTCGCGCGCCTGGTGGAGGGTGACCCGCAGATCGTGGTGCGCAAGTCCGGTGCCGAACACCTCCGATTCCACAGCGGGCAGTACGGCAGACAGTTCGTCGCACACCGGCAACTCGGTCTCGCTGCGCCCGACGACCTGGTCCCGGTCACTCACGCCGCGCAAGGTGAGGAAGGCCTGGTTGACCCCCGAGTAGCGCAGCGGCTCGGCGGATCTCGCGCCATCTGGGTCAGGGGATGCCGCCTTCCAGTAGACCAGGTGCGGGATCGAGGCCAGCACGCCGTCCAGCAGGGCCTTCTCCGCGGCGATCTCCTCGGCCAGGCCGCGCACCGTCTCGTGGGTGGTGCGCAACTGTTCCTCGGCCATCCGGCGCTCGGTGATGTCCCGTTCGATCCCGACGAACCGGACGATCTGGCCGTCCATCATCACGGGTTTGATCTGCAACTGTGCCCAGTACTCGCGCCCGTCCACACTGCGCGCCGGTAGCTCGGTGTCCACCGAGTACCCGGCCTCGATCGAGGCGACCAGGTCCTCGAACTGCGAGGTCGCCGTGAACGGTCCCTGCCACAGGTCCATCCGGCGCCGCCCGAGGACCTGCTCGGGGTCGGTGTACCCGGTGTGCCGGAAGAAGGCGTCGTTGACCCACTCGATCCGCCCGGCGGCGTCCTGGATCACCACGGCGTTGTCGGTGTGCTCGGCGGCCAGGGCGAGCAACTGCGCGCGTTTGGTGATGGTGCGCAGTTCCTCCTGGATCGACATCGCGGTGGTGATGTCCACGATCGAGATGACGGCCTTGGCCTGGTCGTGGTCGTGGACGGCGTGGGCGCGCACCACGACGTGTTCCTCGACCTCGGCCCAGATCCAGCGCAACTTCACCTCGGCGTGCTGCTGGTCGCCGACCAGGACGTGTAACACGGTGTCGTGCAGGCACTGCAGGTCATCCGGACTCACCGGCAGGCTGCGGGTGAGGGTGAAGAACGGTGAGCCGATGCCGGAGGCCGGCAACCCCAGCGCGGTGATCGCCTCGTCCCACAGCCGATTCGTGCCGAGCACCGTGCCGTCCTCGGTGAGGATGCACATCCGTCCCTCGAGAGAGTCGATCACGCTGCGCAGCAGGAGCGCGGCGGCGCGGGTGGGGTCGGTACAGTCCCCCGGACCGCCCCCGGCGAGTGCCTGCTTGGCGGCCCGGCGCGCTGCGAGATCCGCCCGGTTCCGTTCTGCCAGAAGGCTTGCCATCGAGGTCTGGAGCTGGTTGACCCGGCGGGTGAGCCGGGCGATGGTCCGTTCCGGATCCTCGGGCGGCTGATGCGCGGTCATGTCCCGGCCTCCCGTTCCGCCTCGGAGGACTCCGCCGACAGCAGGTCACGGCAGGCGATGTGCCACTGCGCGAGGCGGTCGGCGCAGACCACCGGCGCACCGGCGCGGTCATCGTGTTCCCCGGCCACGGAATCCGGGGGAGGTGCCGACGGGCAGCTCACGGCGCCGTCCGCCACCGTGATCAGGACCTCGGACGGCGTGGCCCCCGGGGTCGTGACCGGCACCGGCTGGCTGGCCACCAGGTGCACCACATGTGGCGAGAACCCCCACAGCCCCAACAGGTATGCGCTCGCCTCGGGCACCGAGCAGCCGTAATGCCGTCGCTCCAGGGCACGCCGGGGCACGGGCTCGAGCAAGTGCCTGCCGGGGGCCTGCGCCCGGGCCTCGGTCTCGAGTTCGCGGGTCTGCTCGGGACGCCCCCGGGCGAGCACCAGGGCGCCCACCTCGAGCAGCATGCCGGCGAGCGCCACCGCGGTGACCTCCGCGGGTGGCCACCCTTCCTGCGCGGCGATCCGCCGGATGACCGTGGTCCGCTGGAGCGCTTGGTGTTGCAGTGCCCGCCCGATGGCCGGGGGCAGATCCGGTGCGGGCCGGAAGGCGGTTCCGGTCATCACCAGGGCCTTGATCGTTTCCAGCCCGAGCATCGCCACCGCCTGGTCCACGCTCTCGATCCGGCGCGGGATGCCGAAGAAGGCCGAGTTGGTCAGCTTGAGCACCTCGGCACACGTGGCCGTGTCCCGGGACAGGATGCCGGCCACCGTGTGCACCGTGCAGTCCAGCCGTTCGGTGGCGGCGAGCAGCTCGTGGAACACCGAGGGCAGCATCGGCAGATGGGTGATGCCCCCCATCAGCTCGCGAAGCGCCGGGTCGGCAAGGGTGCGGCGCAGGTCCAGGGCCCGTTCCACCACGGCGACGATCGCCTCGCTGTCGCAGGGCTTGGCCAGGAACTGGTGAGCGGCGGCCGCCGCCGCGAGCACCGCACTGCGTTCGGCCTCACCGGACAGCACGATCCGTACCGTTCCGGGGTGGAGACGCTGCACCTGGGTCAGCAGGTGGGCGCCGTCCATGCCCGGCATGCGCATGTCGGAGACCACGGCATCGATCGGCTCGCTCCCGAGCACCTCCAACGCCTGGGGGCCGGACTCGGCGAACCGCATCTGCCAGCCCACCCCGAGGGTGTGCAGGCTGCGCCGCAGCCCGGCGAGCAGGTGCGGCTCGTCGTCCACGAACAGCACTCGGGTCGGTGAGGTCACGAACCCCTCCCCACCACGGGCCGACTGGGCGGTCACGGTGCAGGCTTCGACATCGGTGCCCACGCGCTTGAGGGTGCTGCGCCCGGACCTGCTCTCGTGAGCGGACAGCGCGAGAGAGACGCGAGTGAGGCGCGAGTGAGGCGCGAGTGAGGCGCGAGTGGGGTCAAGTCCGCTGCCCGGGATGACGATGGCTGGCTGGGTGGGATCGTCCACCACCGTGCGGGCCCTGCCCGGGCACGGGCGGCCTGCGAGACAGAGGGTGCCGATGAGCCCGCGGATCTTGATGGTGGACGACGAGCCACGGGTCCTTGATGCCCTGCGCCGCACCCTGGCGGGCCGGTACGACATCACGGTCGCCGAGTCCGGCGCCCTCGGCCTGGACAAGCAGCGCGAGGCGGCTCGGTCGGGCCGCCCGTTCGCCGTGATCGTCTCGGACATGATGATGCCGGGAATGAACGGTGCGGCCTTCCTGACCGCCGCCCGCGGCCAGGATCCCGACGTGGTGGCGCTGGTGCTCAGCGGGCAGGCCGACCTCGACTCGACCATCGATGCGGTCAACGAGGCGGGATTGTTCGGGTTCCTGACCAAACCCTGTCCGCCGCAGACCCTGACCGCTGCCCTGGACCGGGCGATCGCCCAGTACGACCTGGTGATGTCCGAGCGGGGTCTGCTCGAGCGCACCATTCGCGGCTCGGTCGACATGTTGACCGAGCTGATGGCCTCGGCCAACCCGCTGGTCTTCTCCCGCACGACCCGGGTCAAGAACCTGACCTCCGCGATCGTCGGACCACTCGGGCTCGACCGGGAGTGGCAGTTGCCGCTGGCGGCGCGCCTGAGCCAGCTCGGGTGCCTGGCCGTTCCCGGCGAGGTGCTGGAACGGGCCTATCGGGCGATGGACCTGACCGCGGAGCACCGGGCCCTGTTCAACGGCCATCCGGCCGCGGGACGCGCTCTGCTGGAACGAATCCCACGTCTCGAGCACGTGGCGGCCTGGGTCGGTTCCCAGCCGTTGACGCCGGAGGACCCCCCGCCCCCGGGGGCCGGGCGAGCCCAGTTGGCGCTCTACGCGGTGATCGCCACCGTGGTCGCCCACGAGGTCGACGACCCCGAGGCAGCCCGGGTCCGGGTGCGGCGGACCGGGTACTACCCGCCCGAGCTGTTGACCGTGATCAACCAGGTTCCGCTGGTGCTCACCCGCAATGCCGGGACCCCGCGCGAGGTTGCGGTCGAGTCGCTGCGCGAGGGTATGGAACTGGACCAGGACGTGGTGACCACCACCGGAATGGCCCTGATGCGCAAGGGGGAGCCGATCACCGAGAGCCTGGCCATCCGGTTGGCCAATTTCGCCCGGACGGTCGGGATCGTCGAGCCCATCCAGGTGATCGACTATCGCTACACCGGTCTGTGAGCCGCCGGCACCCGACCGCGTACCCTGTGGCGGGTGAATCCGGCTCAGCTCTCCGATGCGATCCGCTCCTGTCTGCTCGCCGCCGTCGAGGCCGGCGAGCTGAGCGTCACGGTCCCGGAGGAGATCCGGGTGGAGCGGCCCCGCCAGCGCGAGCACGGGGACTGGGCGACCAATATTGCCCTCCAGCTGGCCAGGCAGGCCGGACGGCCGCCGCGTGAGGTGGCAGTCCTGCTGGCCGCGCGGCTCGGTGAGGTGCCCGGGGTCAAGAGCGTGGACGTCGCCGGTCCCGGATTCCTGAACATCCTGCTGGACGCCGCGGCGGCCGGTGAGCTGGCCCGCACGATCGTCGAGGCCGGTACCGGTGAGCACGCCTACGGGCGCAGCACCGTCCTTGCCGGGCAGCGGCTCAACCTGGAGTTCGTCTCGGCCAACCCCACCGGGCCCCTGCACCTGGGCGGGACCCGCTGGGCAGCGGTGGGGGACAGCCTCGCCCGGATCCTGGAGGCGGTCGGGGCGCAGGTCACCCGCGAGTACTACTTCAACGACCACGGGGCCCAGATCGACCGGTTCGCCCGGTCACTGCTGGCCGCGGCGCGGGGCCTGCCGGTGCCCGAGGACGGCTACGGCGGCGCCTACATCGGCGAGATCGCCCAGGCCGTGCTCGACGAGGTGGCCGCCGCCGGGGGAGGCGACCCGCGCGAGCTCGAGGACGCCGCTGCCCAGGAGGTGTTCCGGGCCCACGGGGTGGAGCGGATGTTCGCCGAGATCAAGGCTGATCTGCACCGTTTCGGGGTGGACTTCGACGTCTACTTCCACGAGAACGACCTGTACACCTCAGGGGCGGTCGATCGGGCGATCGCCCGCATGCGCGAGAACGGCCGGATCTACACCCGGGACGGCGCGACCTGGCTGCGTACCACCGACCTGGGGGACGACAAGGATCGCCCGGTCATCAAGAGCAACGGCGAAACGGCGTACATCGCAGGCGATCTCGCCTATTACCTGGACAAGCGCGAACGCGGCTTCGACCGGGCGATCATCATGCTGGGGGCCGATCACCACGGCTACATCGGCCGGATGATGGCCATGTGTGCCGCCTTCGGGGACACCCCGTGGGTCAACCTCGAGATCCTCATCGGCCAGATGGTCAACCTGCTCAGGGACGGCACCCCGGTACGGATGAGCAAGCGCGCCGGCACCGTGGTCACCATGCAGGACCTGCTCGACGCGGTCGGGGTGGACGCCGCCCGGTATGCCCTGGCGCGCTCGGCGGTGGACTCCGGCATCGACATCGACCTGGACCTGCTGACCCGGGCGACCAACGACAACCCGGTGCACTATGTCCGCTACGCCCATGCCCGGCTGGCCGCCGTGGCCCGCAACGCCGCCGAGTCCGGCGTCCGGCGCGAGGACGCCTTCGACCCGGCCCTGCTCGAGCACGAGAGCGAGGCCGTGCTGCTGGCCGCGCTGGGGGAGTTCGGCCGGGTGATCGCCCAGGCCGCCGAGCTGCGCGAACCCCACCGGGTGGCCCGGTACCTCGAGGAGCTCGCGGGCCTGTCGCACCGCTGGTACGAGAACTGCCGGGTCACGCCGCGGGCCGAGGAGCCGGTCACCGACGTCCACCGCACGCGGCTGTGGCTGTCGGAGGCGACCAGAACGGTGCTGGCCAACGGCCTGGGGCTGCTCGGCGTCAGCGCACCGGATCGCATGTGAGCCTTCCGTAAGGTGGAAACTGCCGGGCCGGCGGCGGTCGGCGCGGGCACGATCGGTGCGGACAGGATCGACGACGGACGGATCCGGGCAGACGGGATGATGAGTGTGAACGATCAGGACGGCGAGAAGCGGCTGGCAGTGGCCCTGCTCGGGTGCGGAGTGGTCGGCACCGAGGTGGCCCGGCTGCTGACTGCCCACGCCGACGAGCTGTCCCGGCGGGTGGGTGCGCGGCTCGAGCTGTCGGGCATCGCGGTGCGCCGACCGGGCCGTCGACGCGACCTGGACCTGCCCGCCGAGCTGTTCACCACGGACGCCGAGGCTCTGGTCAAGGGTGCCGACATCGTGATCGAGGTGATCGGGGGCATCGAACCGGCGCGCAGCCTGATCCTGTCCGCGATGGCGGCCGGTGCGGGCGTGGTGACGGCCAACAAGGTGCTGCTGGCCGAGGACGGCCCCGCGCTGTACGCGGCGGCTGCCGAACACGGCGTCGACCTCTACTTCGAGGCCGCCGTGGCCGGCGCGATCCCGCTGCTGCGTCCACTGCGCGAGTCACTGGCCGGTGACCGGGTGACCAAGGTGCTGGGCATCGTCAACGGCACCACCAACTACGTGCTGGACAAGATGGACACCACCGGGTCCTCTTTTGCCGAGGCCGTGGCGCAGGCCCAGGCCCTGGGGTACGCCGAGGCCGACCCCACGGCGGACGTCGAGGGCTTCGACGCGGCCGCCAAGGCCGCGATCCTGGCCAGCCTGGCCTTCCACACCCGGGTGGGCGCGGCCGACGTCCATCGCGAGGGCATCACCGGGGTGACCGCGGCCGACGTCGCCGGAGCGGAAGCGCTCGGGGCCGTGGTCAAGCTGCTGGCGATCTGCGAGCGCACCACTTCGACTGGCCCCGACGGTGTTGCGCGCGAAGGGGTTTCGGTTCGGGTCCACCCGGCGATGATCCCGCGCTCGCACCCTCTCGGCGGGGTCCGCGAGGCCTACAACGCCGTCTTCGTCGAGTCCGAGGCCGCCGGCCAGCTGATGTTCTACGGCCGCGGCGCCGGCGGGCAGCCGACCGCGAGTGCCGTCCTGGGCGATGTGATCAGCGTGGCCCGCAACCGGGTGGCCGGGGGTCGGGGGCCGGGGGAGTCGGCCCACGCGGACCTGCCGGTGCACCCGATGGGCGAGGTCCCCACCCGCTATCACATCAGCCTGGACGTGGCCGATCGCCCCGGCGTGCTGGCGGCGGTGGCCCAGGTGTTCGCCGACCACGGGGTCTCGATCGAGACCGTGCGCCAGCAGCAACTCGACCGGGCCGTCGACTCCGGGGAACCGCCCGCGGACGGCGCCACGGGGCGGGGCATCGCCGGCCGGGCCGCGCTGGTGGTGGTCACCCACACCGCACCGGACGCCGCCCTGGCGGCCACGGTCGAGGCGCTGGCGGGGCTGGACATCGTCGAGGGTGTGCAGAGCGTCATGCGGGTCGAGCAGTGACGGCCCCCGCCGGTGAGTGATCTGCCGCCGAGCGCAGCGGTGCACCACGGGGTGACGGTCCGCGCGCGCACCCCCGCCTCGAGCGCCAACCTCGGGCCGGGCTTCGACAGCATGGCCCTTGCCCTGAACCTGCACGACGAGGTGTCGGTGGAGGCCTACCGTCCGGGCCCGGGCGAGCCGACCGTGGTGATCGAGGTCTCCGGGCAGGGCAAGGACGGCGTCCCGCTGACCGAGGACCACCTCGTCGTCCGGTCGCTGCGGGCTGGGCTGGCCCACGCGGTGGCGCTCGGCGCCGGCCCGGCCGAGCCGCCGGGCCTGAGGCTGACCTGCCACAACGCGATCCCGCACGGCCGGGGTCTGGGGTCCTCTGCAGCGGCCATCGCGGTCGGGCTGGTCCTGGCCCGGGGGCTGCTGGTCGAGCCGCACCGACTGGACGAGGAGACGGTCCTCGCCCTGGCCACCGCTGCCGAGGGCCACCCGGACAATGCCTCGGCAGCCCTGTACGGGGGCTGCACCCTGTCCTGGACCGATTCGGCGGCGCGGGGGGCCGCGAGCCCCCCGGCGGGCCGGGCGATCGTCCCCAGGGCGCACACGGTGTCGCTGCCCGTCGCGCCGTCCGTGCGGGCCGTGGTGTGTGTGCCGGACGCCGAGCTGGCGACGTCCACGGCCCGCGCCATGCTGCCCCAGCTGGTCCCGCACGCCGATGCGGCCTTCAACGCCGCCCGGTCGGCGCTGCTCGTGCACGCCCTCACCCGGCGTCCGGACCTGCTGTTCGCCGCCACCGAGGATCGGCTTCACCAGGACCAGCGAGCTCCGGCCATGCCCGCGACCGCCGACCTGCTGCGTGCCGTCCGGGCCCGGGGCGCGGCTGCCGTGGTCAGCGGTGCGGGCCCCAGCGTGCTGGTCCTGGGGGAGGGCGAGGCGCCCTTGGTCGCCGTCCGGTCTGCCCTGAGGGACCTCGCCGCCCGCGATCCGGGCATCTCGGACGGCGCCTGGCTGGTGCTGCCGCTGCCCGTCGACACCACCGGAACCGTCCTGCTCTGAGGTCCCGGCCGGGTCGCCTCGTCGGGGTCCGCCACCCAGCGGCACCGGGTGGGGCCGATGGCGACGTCGAACCCGGGCGGTGTTACAGTGTGTGCGCAGCCGCTCGGTGGCTCCCGCCAGGAGCCCCAGCCGCTGAAATCACCGCGCTCTTCCCAGACGCTCAGTGGATGACACGCTGTCGCGTCCATGCGCGGACTTTCACCGGTCCGGGACATCTTCCCGGACGTCGACCCCGCTCCCCAATCCGTGTCTGACGGTGGGGAGGGGAAGGGATACACGTGACCGACATCACCGAGATCGCCGCAGGCCCGGACGAGGCGCGTCCCGCATCACGGGAACGCACCGGGAGCCTGTCGGCCCTTCGGTTGCCCCAGCTCCAGGCGATGGCCGCCGAGCTGGGCATCAGCGGTACCGCGCGCATGCGCAAGTCCGACCTGCTCGAGGCCATCCGCGCCCGGCAGGGCGGTGGCCAGCAGGCCCTGGCGATCCAGGGTGAGCGCGCGAGCACGACCACCCGCGAACCGGCCGCCGAGGCGGCGCCGCGGGCCGAACGGACGGGGCGCGCGCAGCGCAGTGACCGGGTCGCCCCGGCGGCCGAGGGCGATGCCTCGCCGAACGCCGTCCGCGATGAGAGCTCACCGGCCCCCCACCAGGACCAGCCGGCTGCCGCCGCTGCGGCCGAGGCATCGGGCGAGGCCGGCGAGAACGGCCCGCGTCGGCGTGAGCGACGTGACGGACGCCAGCGCGAGGGTCGCCAGGGCCAGAACCCTCAGGGCCAGAACCCTCAGAACCAGTCCGCCCCGAGCCAGAGCCCCCAGAGCCAGAACAACCAGAACAGTCAGAACAGCCAGAACAGTCAGTCGGCTCAGACCTCCCCGACCACCCGCCACGACGAGGAGGACGACGAGGGCGACGGCCGCGGCCGTCGCCGCCGGGGCCGTTACCGCGACCGCAAGCGCCGCCAGCGCGGCGAGGGCACCGGCCCGGGCGGCGGCCTGGGCTCCGTCGACGAGCCGGAGCTGACCGAGGACGACGTCCTGGTCCCGGTCGCCGGCATCCTCGACGTGCTGGACAACTACGCCTTCCTGCGCACCTCCGGCTACCTGCCCGGCCCGAACGACGTCTACGTCTCCCTCGGCCAGGTCAAGAAGCACGGGCTGCGCAAGGGCGACGCCGTCACCGGCGCCGTGCGCGCCCAGCGCGAGGGGGAGGCCCAGCGGCAGAAGTTCAACGCCCTGGTCCGCCTGGACACCGTCAACGGGTCCACGCCGGACGAGGCGCGCCAGCGGCCCGAGTTCACCAAGCTCACCCCGCTCTACCCGCAGGAGCGCCTGCGGCTGGAGACCGAGCCGGGCCAGCTGAGCACCCGGATCATCGACCTGGTGGCCCCGATCGGCAAGGGGCAGCGCGGGCTGATCGTGTCCCCGCCGAAGGCCGGCAAGACGCTGATCCTGCAGGCGATCGCGAACGCGATCACCCGCAACAACCCCGAGTGTCACCTCATGGTCGTGCTCGTCGACGAGCGCCCCGAAGAGGTCACCGACATGCAGCGCACGGTCAAGGGTGAGGTCATCGCCTCGACCTTCGACCGTCCGGCCGACGACCACACCACGGTCGCCGAGCTGGCGATCGAGCGGGCCAAGCGCCTGGTCGAGCTGGGCCACGACGTCGTCGTCCTGCTCGACTCGATCACGCGGCTGGGGCGCGCCTACAACCTGGCCGCCCCGGCGTCCGGGCGCATCCTGTCCGGTGGGGTCGACTCGAGCGCGCTGTACCCGCCCAAGCGGTTCTTCGGCGCAGCCCGCAACATCGAGCACGGTGGCTCGCTGACCATCCTGGCCACTGCCCTGGTCGAGACCGGCTCGAAGATGGACGAGGTGATCTTCGAGGAGTTCAAGGGCACCGGCAACATGGAACTGCGGCTGAGCCGCAACCTGGCCGACAAGCGGATCTTCCCGGCGGTCGACGTGAACGCCTCCGGTACCCGGCGTGAGGAGATCCTCATGTCGAAGGAGGAGCTCAACATCGTCTGGAAGCTGCGCCGGGTGATGGGTGCCCTCGAGCCGCAGGCCGCGATCGAGCTGCTGCTCGGCCGCGTCAAGGAGACCAAGAGCAACGCCGAGTTCCTGCTCCAGGTCCAGAAGACCACGCCGGTCCCGGGCCGCGACGACGACTAGCAGCCCCGGCTCCGGCCCTGAACCTGCTCATGCTCCGCGGCTGACGCGTCGGGAATGACCTGGGGGTCGTTGGGCGCTCTGCAGGGGAGCACGGGCGGTCACCTGCGGAGCATGGGCAGGTTGGCCGGTCTGGCACACTGGACGGCGGCTCCGGTTCACGTTCGTCAGCGGGCGGGCGACCCGGCGGCCATGACCTCGAGGAGACAGCACGTGAAGAGCGGCATTCACCCGAACTACGTCGAGACCACGGTGTCCTGCACCTGTGGTGCGACGTTCACCACGCGCAGCACGGCGAAGAACGGCGTCATCCACGCCGACGTCTGCAGCCAGTGCCACCCCTTCTACACCGGCAAGCAGAAGATCCTGGACACCGGTGGCCGTGTGGCCCGGTTCCAGCAGCGCTACGGCAAGAAGCAGGGCGGCAAGTAGCACGTCCGAGGCGCCGGCCGCGCCGTCCCCCGTGGGCGGTCGCGACCGGCGCCTCGCATGTTTGTCCGGCCGGCCCCGACCAGGGCACGCCGGTCCCGGCGGCGTGAGAGGCAGGTGTGCAGGTGAGCCAGGTGGACGACGCCCTGAGCCTCGCCGTCCGGCCGTTGCTGGACGAGCACGCCCGGATCGAGGTGCGCCTGTCCGACCCGGCCGTGCACGCCGACCCGGCGGCGGCGCGCTCGCTGGGCCGCCGGTACGCCGAGCTCACCACCATCACGCAGGCCCACCGCGCCTGGCGGGCTGCGGCGGACGACGCGCAGACGGCCCGCGAGCTGGGTGAGCTGGACGAGGCCCTGGCCGCCGAGGTGCCCGAGCTCGAGGCCGTCGAGGAGCTCCGCCGGGAGAGGCTGCGCACCCTGCTGCTGCCGCGAGACCCGGACGACGACCGCGACGTCATCCTCGAGGTCAAGGCCGGCGAGGGCGGCGCGGAGTCGGCCCTGTTCGCCGGCGACCTGGTGCGGATGTACCTGCGCTACGCCGAGCGGCAGGGGTGGCGCACCGAGGTGATCGACGCCACCGAGAGCGAGCTCGGCGGGTACAAGGACATCTCCCTGGCGGTGGCTACCCGCGGGACGCCGGCTCCGGGAGAGGGCGTCTACGCCCGGCTGAAGTACGAGGGTGGGGTGCACCGCGTGCAGCGGGTGCCGGTCACCGAGTCCCAGGGCCGTATCCACACCAGTGCCGCCGGGGTGCTGGTGCTGCCCGAGGTCGAGACGGTCGAGGTGGTGGTCGACGACGACGACCTGCGGATCGACGTCTACCGGTCCTCCGGCCCGGGCGGGCAGAGCGTGAACACGACCGACTCCGCGGTCCGGATCACCCACCTGCCCACCGGGATCGTCGTGTCCTGCCAGAACGAGAAGAGCCAGCTGCAGAACAAGGAGTCCGCGCTGCGCATCCTGCGCGCCCGCCTGCACCAGCAGGCGGTCGACGCCGCGCTGGAGGAGGCATCGGCGGTTCGGCGCTCCCAGGTCCGCACGGTCGACCGCAGCGAGCGGATCAGGACCTACAACTTCCCGGAGAACCGGATCGCGGATCACCGCACGGGGTACAAGTCCTACAACCTCGACGCAGTGCTGGACGGCGACCTCGACCCGGTCGTGCAGTCCTGTCTGGACGCCGACCAGGCGGCCAAACTGGCTGCCGCCCAGGCGTGAACGCCGCCGAGGTGGACCTGGACCGGCTGGTGCGCTCGGCCACCGCCCGGCTCGGCCGCGCCGGGGTGCCCAGTCCGCGCACGGACGCCGAACTGCTCACCGCGCACGTGCTCGGGCTCACCCGAGGCGAACTGACCGCGGCCCTGCTGCGCGGCGCCGTCCTGGACGACGTCACGCGCCGCCGGTGGGCGGACCTGATCGAGCAGCGGGCCGGACGGGTTCCCCTGCAACACCTCACCGGCCGTGCCGGGTTCCGCCGGCTGGATCTCGCGGTGGGGCCGGGGGTGTTCGTCCCGCGGCCGGAGACCGAGGTCCTCGTCGAGGCCGCCGTCGCCGAACTGGGTGCCGGGGTGATCCGGGCCGAGCCCTCGCCGCTGGTGGTGGACCTGTGCACCGGGTCGGCCGCGATCGCGCTGGCGGTGGCGGACGAGGATCCCCGGGTCGAGGTGGTCGCGCTCGAGCTGGACCCGGCCGCGCTGCGCTGGGCCGAACGCAACGTGGCCGCCCTGCCCGCAGGGGAGCGGATCCGGTTGGTCCAGGGCTCGGTGGTGGGGGCGGCCCGCGGCGAGGGCGTGCTCGCCGACCTGGCCGGCCGGGTCCACCTGGTGGTCGCCAACCCGCCCTACATCCCGGCAGCCGCGGTGCCGGTCGATCCCGAGGTGGCCGACCACGACCCCCGGCTGGCGCTCTACGGCGGCGGTGCCGACGGCCTGGACCTCCCGGCCGCCGTGATCGAGACCGCTGCGGCGCTGCTGCGGCCGGGAGGCCTGCTGCTGATGGAACACGCAGACGTCCAGGGACCCGCGACGCGCGCCCTGGTCGCCGTGGGGTGGGAGGAGGTCCGCACCCTGACCGACCTGTCCGGCCGGGAGCGCGTGTTGCGCGCCCGGCGCGGCGGAGCCGGGTGATCCTCGCCGAGTGGATACGACGGCACCGTTCGGGCGCCCGAAACGGGTGCATTCGTGCCCACTCGACGAGTTGTCGACGAGCTGTCGATGAGTTGGCGATGAGCTGTCGGTGAGTTGGTCGCGGGGGCGGGAACCGGGCCGCGGTCC
This sequence comes from Kineosporiaceae bacterium, assembly GCA_016794595.1. Lineage (GTDB taxonomy): Bacteria > Actinomycetota > Actinomycetes > Actinomycetales > Kineosporiaceae > JADJPO01. The sequence goes on along the minus strand of JAEUJN010000005.1, from coordinate 2,570 downwards.
TCGTCGATGCAGAGGCTGGCCCGACCCGGTGGCAGACTCCCTGTCGTGGCCTACCGCTTCGACTGCTCCGAGGCCGCCGGACGTCGGCGCGGAATCGAACGCGCGGTGGTGTCGGTCCGCGAGGGCAACCTCGTCGTCTTCCCGGTGGACAGTTCCTACGGTCTGGGGGCCGACGCCTTCTCGATCGAGGCGGTCGCCCGGCTGCGCAACCTCAAGGGCCACGGCCGCCACCAGCCGCCCCCGGTGCTGATCGGCAATGCCCGAACCCTGGACGGCGTGGCCACCTCCCTGACCCAGGCGGCCCGCGACCTGGTGGACGCCTTCTGGCCCGGCCCGCTCACCGTGCTCTGCCTGGCCCAGCCCTCCCTGCGGTGGGATCTGGGGGACACCGCCGGCACGGTCGCCGTCCGGATGCCCTTGCACCCGGTCGCCCTGCGCCTGCTCGCCGACACCGGCCCGATGGCGGTCACCGGCGCCTCGGCGATGGGGGCGAGGTCGCAACCACAGACCTGTGGCGAGGTCCGTGATGCCTTCGGGGACGCGGTCGAGGTCTACCTGGACGCCGGGCACCTCACCCGGCCGGAGGTCTCCACGATCGTCGACGTCACGGGCCTGGACGGCGCGGCGCCGCGTCTGCTGCGCGTCGGGGCCCTGGGCGTGGACCGGCTGCGGGCCGTCGTCCCCGAGCTGATCGCCGGCTGAGGGCGGGACGACGTGCGCGCCTACCTCTACCTGTTCCTCGTCGCCGCGGCGGTCACCTACCTGACCACGCCGCTGGTGCGGCGGATGGCTCGGCGGATCGGGGCGATCACCCCGGTGCGCGACCGCGACGTGCACGCCGTCCCGGTGCCTCGCATGGGTGGGCTGGCGATGTTCCTCGGCCTGGTGGCCGCTCTCCTGGTGGGGAGCCAGACCAGCTTCCTCGGGCCGCTGTTCACCGAGCAGGCCCCGTGGGGAATCCTGCTCGGGGCCGGAGTGGTCTGCTCGCTCGGGGTGGCCGACGACCTGTGGGACCTGGACGCGATCACCAAGTTCGCCGGGCAGGCGCTGGCCGCCGGGCTCATGGCCTGGCAGGGCGTCCAGTTCGTGGTGCTGCCGATCGGCGGGGTGACCATCCCCTCGTTCGGCATGCTGTTCGTGGTCTCGGTGTTCGTGGTGGTGGTCACGATCAACGCGGTGAACTTCGTCGACGGTCTCGACGGCCTGGCCGCCGGTATCGTCGGCATCGCCGGCTCGGCGTTCTTCGTGTACTCCTACCTGCTGGCCCGTGGCGCCAACAAGGAGGACTTCTCCTCCCTGGCCTCGATGATCACGGCGATCATGGTCGGGTGTTGCGTGGGCTTCCTGCCGCACAACTTCAACCCGGCGCGGGTGTTCATGGGCGATGCCGGATCGATGTTGCTCGGCCTGCTGCTCGCCTGCTCGACGATCACCATCACGGGCAAGGTCGATCCCGCGGTGCTGTCCGAGCTGCAGATCGCGCCGGCCTTCTTCCCGTTGCTGTTGCCGCTGGTGGTGCTCGCCGTCCCGCTGGTCGATCTCGCGATGGCCGTCATCCGACGAACCCGGGCCGGCCAGAAGCCCTGGCACCCCGACAAGTCGCACCTGCACCACCGCCTGCTGCGGCTGGGACACAGCCACGCCCGGGCCGTGCTGCTCTTCTACCTCTGGACGGCGATCGCGGCCTTCGGTGTGGCGTTGATGGCCTTCGTCCCGGTGCTCACCGCCCTGGCTCTGGGCACGGCCGGGGTGATCGTGGCGCTCGGGATCACCTTCGGCCCGTGGCGCCGGCGCGAGGTCGGCGGGCTCGGTGCCCCCCACCCGCCGGTGACCTCCACCGTGCTGGGGCCGGCCGGGAGCGGCTCGCCCTCGGTGGACGCGCTGCCCACGACCTCAGGCAGGGCAGTCGCAGCGGGACCAGTTGGGGAAGCATCAGGAGGAACAACAGGGGGAGTGGCAGGGGGAACAACAGGGGGAGTGGCAGGGGGAACAACAGGGGCGGGCACGGGAGGGCAACCCCTGGTGTCCCATCAGGGGCCGACCGCCCGGCGAACTGGTCACGCACGGTGATCGGGCTCGTGGTCGGGCCTGCTGTCCACGGACCGCTCGTGATTGATTTCACAAGCACTTACGGCGGAGGATCACGGTGATGAGCACCGAGCGACGAGCGGTCGCCGAGTCCCGTTCGTGGTCGGTCCTGATGCGCGCCGCCCTGCTGCCCATCGCCGTCGTCGGGGTGATCGCCGTGGCGGTGTCGGCGGCGGTCTCACCGGCCCACGCGGCCGGCGCAGCGGTCGGCACAGCGCTCGCCGGCATTGCCTTCGCGGCCGGCCCGATCATCCTCGCGGTGGCCCGAAACTGGGCTCCACCTGCGGTGATGGCGCTGGCGCTGGGCGGTTACCTGCTGCTGATCGGCGCCTTGGCGGTGATCTACCTGGTGTTGTTGCCGGCTGGTTGGCTGGAGCACGCAGCCACCGGATGGACGTTGTTCGCCTGCGCCGCGGCCTCGATCGCCGGCCAGATCCGCGCGGTCGGCCGACTGCGGGTGCTCGCGTTCGGCTCTCCGGTCG
>JAEUJN010000119.1 GCA_016794595.1 Kineosporiaceae bacterium | reverse complement strand
CATCCGGAACGGGGTCCCGTCACCGTTGTAGGCGGTGGTGGTGGTCTGGTTCACCCCCGGCTGCACCACCGACTCCACCCGGTACCGCCACGCATTGCTCGTCGAGGGGGTGCCGGTGCCGGAGGCGTAGGCGAACACCGTGGAATTGCCCTCGGTGTCGGCGACCGTGTACTTGGTCCCGGTCCCAGTCCCGGTCTTGGACAAGGACAGGCCGGCGGCGGCGGTATCCGCGAACGGCTCATACGTCCCGTCGGCCTGCACCGCGAAGTACAAGGCGCCGCCGTCGGCCTCACTGGCCTTCACGAACGACCCGAGATCGGTTACCGCCGACCACGCCGACCCCGCCGTGTCGACGCCCAGGGACAGGACCCAGCCCGGCCCGAACGGTCCCGCGACGGCGGGGGCGAAGGAGTTGAACGAGCGCCGTACCGTCATGTCCCCGTTGAACCCCGGAACCTGAACATCGGTGGCGGTCACCGAATAGTTCCCCGTCAGCAACGACACGCTGCCGGGGCCGATCTCGTCGGTGGCATAGGACTCCCCGAACGCGGCCCGGTCCACGATCACCGTCGGCGGGTTCGACGACGTCCACGAACCCGTCCCGTTGTCGGCGAACACCGCCTGCACATCGATCGCCTGATCACTCGCGCCGAGGGTGGCGGCCACGTTCCACAGCAGGGTCGATGGTGAGGACGCCTTCGCCGCGTCGACAGTGGTGTTCACCGGCCACGTGATCCCGGCACCGTTCAACGTGACGTGCGCGGCCGGGATCGTCGTCCACGTCGACCCCGAGGTGGCCTTGTACTGGAACGTCACCTTGGTGGCAGCGATCGGGCCGTGCGCCAGCAACCGCACACTGGCCTGCGTGCGGTCCCCGTTGCGCGGGGACGCGACCGCCACCCCCGCCCCGAACGCGTACGCCGCGTCCGTCGAGGCGTTCAACGCCGCATCCAACGCCTGCACGTGCAACACGTTCGCCCCGACCGGCGGGGTCAGCGTGAGCGTCGCGGTCCGCGGACTGGTCCCGGTCGCGGCCACCGTCGTGCGGGCAGCGTTGTTGAACCAGTACCGGAACGACGTTACATCCGCCGACGCCGACGAGAACGTGAACGACCCAGCCACCGGAGTCGCCGGGTTCCACGACCCTGCCGGGTAGGCGGTCGAGGACACCGTGGCCGCCGCGGGTGGGGTGGTGTCCACGGTCACGTTCTGCCACGCCGTCACCGCCGACGCCGTGCCCGCCGTGTTCACCGCCTGCACCTGCCAGCGATACGTCCGCCCGTTGAGCACGTCCACCCCCGGACAGGTCGACGTCGACCCCGACGCCACCAGCGCACAATCCGTCCCCGCCTGCGGCGTAACCCACGCGTTGCCGTTCGAAGCGTCCTGGACGAACACCCGGGCCCGGACCTGCGCCCCCGACGGGTCCGACACCGTCGCCGACGTCACCAACGAGTCCTTGCCGATCGTGGCGCCCGCCGCCGGGGACAAGTTCGTCGGCACACTCGGGGTGTCGGTATACGTCACCTCGAACATCGGCTGGTTCGACCCGTTCTCCAACGCGATGAACCGCTTGTAGCCGGCGTTCGTCGCCTCCTGACCCGCCGCCAACTCCACGACCCGGTTGGTGTAGGCACCCGAGGCCCAGTCCTGCGCGATCGGGGTGATATTCACATTCCCGTACTGCACCCCCGCCGGACAGAACTGACCGATCGCCGGATTGAAGATCGTCTCCACCGGCGCCCCCACCCGAGCCGGGACCGTGTTCCACGTCCACCCACTGTTGAACGCCGCACCCACCCGCCACGCCCGGATCGCCTCGTTCGACCCCGTCCCACACGAACCCTGCCCCGAGGTGAACACCCGCAGGCTCGCCGACGACACACTCTTGCCCGCGATCGTCGACACCACCGTCGCTGGGGCCTCCACGAACGACCGGAACACCGCCGCAGTGTCGTTACCGATGTGCAACCGGATATCCGACGGGAACGCCGTGGACGGCGCCGTGGACTTCACGAACGAGTCCTGCGACGCCATCCACGACAACGTCGGGTCCACCGTCACCGGGAACACCGTTCCCGGATCCGCCAAGAACGCAGCCGGCGGCTGCAACGCCAGGAACCGCACCACCGACGCGCCCTTCGCACCCGGCACCGCACCGGCAGGCTCCACCCGCGGCGAGTTCACCCCCACCCGCGACCCCGGCGCAGCAGCCCCCGGGGCAGAAGCCGATGGGGACACCGAAGGGGACGCCGACGCTGACGGGGACGTGGTTGTCGTCGGGGTCGCAGCCGGTGACGACGGGACGCTCGATGCGCCGGACGGTGCAACCGACGGCGTCACCGACGATGTGACCGACGGCGTGGCAGCCCCCGGGGCCGCCGGGACACCGGCCGGGTCCGTCGCCGGCAACCCGCTACTCGTCCGCACCGTCATCGGTACGTTCACCACGGCCACCGGGGTCTCGCTCAACGGGTTCCGGCGCCCATCCCACATCATCGGTGCCGCCGTCGACACCACGACTTCGCCGTCGCCGTTCACGTAATCCACGCCGCCGCCGGCCCGTTCCCGCACGGCCAACCCGGTCACCGTGACCGGCAACTCCAAGTTCAACGCACCACTCGGGCGGGCCTTGACCACCCACCGGGTCTCGAACCCCACCGCGGTCGCCGTCACCACCAGATCAACCCCGGCCTGCACCTCGGCATACGTCGCCACATTCCCCGCCAGCACCGGCACCGGCAACACCCCCGGCCGCCCACCCGGACCGAACGCCCCCGCCGACACGCTCACCCCGACACCATCACGGACCATCCGCGCCAGCACCGTGTCCCCACCACCGGACAGCACCAGTCCCGTCGAAACCGCCCTCGGAGCAACCGTTCCCGCCGCACCCGTGCCGACACCGCCAGCCACCAGGGTGGTGTCGACATCCACCCACACCGGCTCCGGCCGGCCCTCCACGATCCGGGACCGCTGCACCCACCGCGGACCACCGAACGACTGCACCGTCAACGACCCATCCGCGTTCACGAACAACGCCGACGACTCCGTCCGCTCCCCCAACACCTCCACCCGAGCCTTGACCTGACGCGCCAACGCCTGCGCCCCCACCAGATCCGGACGCGACCACCCCTCTGCCCCATCCACCGGCGACGACCCCGACGGCGACCCGGCCAGCGACAGCGACGCCGGTGACGGCGCCGACAGCGACGGGCCAGCCGCAGGCGTCAGCGGGTCCGTGGGAGTCGGGGTCACCGCAGCCGATGCGTGCACCGACGAGATGCCCAACGCGACCGTGGTGGCCACCGCCACCACCGCCGAACGCCACCCACCACGAGAACCTGGACCACGCACAACGAACGTACCGGCCACCACGACCACCCATCCCACAAAACCCCTGCGCCACAACCAAACAACGCAGGGAACCGACAGCGAAGGAGAACGAGTGCTCGTGGGCCAACGAGCAGCACGCATCCTGCTCGCCCCCCGGAGAGCCGGCAAGAGCCACCACGACCCATAGGGAACTCTTAACGCACCCTGCGCGTGTCCTTGAACAAAGGCTCCACCTCCGTGAGCCTTCGCTCCGCCGGACGCGTCCGGCGCCGGCATACCGCTGACACGATGCGCCGAACCCTTGTGTCGGCGACCGTACGCCGCCCCTCAGCTCGGCAGCCGAAGACCCCGGCAGTCATGGACGAGCGGCACGACACGACGGTCACGGGGCCCGGAAAGCCCCCGCCATCACCAGCGCGGAGCCTCGACATCTCCGTGGTGTGCTGCTGCCGCAAGGGACAAGGTCTCGGGCGATGGCGTCTCACCGATCTCGCGCAGTGCAGCCTCCAAGCGGTGCAGCTGGGCGTCGACCGCAGAACCGTCCCCAGCCCGTGTATGAGCCTGGATGGCGAGGCGGGCGAGGTCTTCGCTCGTGGCATCAAGTGAGGCGGCACTCTGCGTGAGATCGGCTGCCTCGCAGGGGCTATTCGCCCAGACCAGGTCAGCCAACTGAAGGTAGACGCGGATCGCTCGGCGCCGCAGCTGCTCGCGGACGGGTTCGAGCCAGTGATAGTCGTGCCCGCGGGCCAGCTCCGGTGCGAAGGAGCTGACCGCTTGGTGAAGCATGCGCTCGCGCTCTGCGGCGTCCGCCGCTGAGGCAGCGTGGTGCACAGCGTCCTCGAACTGCCAGAGGTCGACATCGACGATCTGGGGGTTGACGTGGTATCGGCCGCCGGTATTCACAACAGGTTGTTCCTTCTCCTCCGGCGCAGCGAGGCGGATGCAGCGGCGGAGGTTGCCCACTTCGGTGGAGAGACGTTCGGCGGCGCGGCGCAAGGGTGCGTCGGGCCAGATGGCTTCGAGGATGTCGTTCTTGTCGGCGCCCTTGCGGTGGGTGGCGAGGTAGGTGAGTAACCCGGCGGCATGCTGGCGAAGCCCCGGAACTGGTTGTCCCTCGGCGTCGAGGACGGCGACCTTGCCGAAGACCCGGAGTTGGACCTTGCCTGACGCTGCCACGCTGGGTCGCAGCGAGTCCGACGACAGCAAGTAGTCGTGCGACCGGCCGGCGGACGGCGCCAGGGGCCTGTGGTCGGGCTCGGGGTCGGGTTGGGCTTCGGTGATAACGCCGAGCAGGTCGCGGGTGGTCGGTTGGTCGAGCACGGCGACGCGGGCTGGCCGGTGGGCGACGCGGGTGTGACCGTCAGCGGCGATGGACGCAGTGGCACCGGGGGTCCAGTTGCCGAGGAGTACCGCGGCCAGGTTGGTGGCCTGACCCTGCTCAAGGAGGGCGACGAGTCGCTGGCGGTGCGCGTCGTCCGCTGGGGCGCTCGCGACGAGCACGAGTTGGGGCATGGGTGGGGTCGTGGGGTCGGCGAGTAGGGCGGTGGAATGGTCGGCGTCGTGTTCGTCGAGGATGCGCTGTCGTTCCAGGTGAGCCTCGTCGAGGAGGTCGAGGGCGTGGTCGAGGTTCTCGACGACACGCAGCCGGCAGAGCGACGTCTCTTCCTGGGCGTCGATATCGAGTAGGTGCCGCAGGGTTGGTTCGGGGATGACCAGGGTTCCTTGGGCGTCGGGGTCGTGGGTGCCTCCGGCGGTCAGGACTGCGACCACGAGGGCGCGGGCGGCGGACTCGGCTCCGATGCCGGTGAGGCCGAGACCGCGGGGAGGGATCAGGTCGGCGAGGTCGGCGAGTTCCAGTCCTGTGGGGCCGGAGGGTGGCCGTGGGATGCCGGGTGGGTCGGCGAGGTGGGAGGCCACGGTCGGTCGCGGGGCCGGTGGGTCGAGCAGCCCGGGTAACTGTTCGCGGATGGCGCGGCGGACTCGGTCGACGACGGCCGGTAGGGGCCGCAGGTCCGCGTCGTCCTCGTCGCCGAGGAGATCGTCATCGAGGTCGTCGGTGTCCGGGTCGTCGTCCAGGGGCAGGTAGCGGTGGCGTTGGCGTCGGCGGATCCAGACCATCGCGGCGGCGGCGCTGATCGCGGCACCGAGCGGCATGCCGATCCAGCCACCGGGCAGGTCGATGCCGACGATCGGGATGGCCGGTGCGTCCTCGGCTTGTGGCGGGGTGTCGGCCGGTCGCAGGGTTGCCGGGGATCCAGTCGTCGCCGTCACCGTGGCCCTTGGAGTGGCCGCGGTCGTAGTCGGTGTCGCAGTTGTGGCCGTGGGACCGGGCGATGCCGAGCCCTCCTGGGCCGGTGCAGGGAGGCTCGGACTGACGGGCGGCCGAAGTGCCGGGGTCGCGGGGTCGGCCTCCTGGTCGGGCAGGGCCAGGGTCCAGCCGGGTCGGATGAGGTCGGGGTCGGTGAGCCGTCCGCCGTCCGGTTGCGGGATATTCTTGTTGCGGCGGAACAGGTTCGGCCATTCCCGGCCGTCGCCGAGGTGCTCGTCGGCGATCGACCAGAGACTGTCGCCGCGGGCCACGGTGACAGTGTCCACTCGGCCCGCTGGACGCTGTGTGTCGCTGGCGGCGGGGATCAGGACGGTCCAGCCGGGCCGCAGCAGTCCAGGTGAGGTCATGACGGCGCCGTCGTCCTGGTGTCGTCCGTCATTGAGGTGCCAGATCTCGGGCCAGCGTTGCCCGTCGCCGAGGAAGTGCTCGGCGAGGTCCCAGTAGGTGCCCGGTCCGTTGGGTCGAATGGTGTACGTCGGCGCGGAGGTGGCCGGCGCTCCGCGGGGTTGCCCATGGCTCGACGGCTCCTGCGTGGCCCCGACCACCACGGCCACAGTGGCGTTGACCGGCGCGGTGGCCACGGTCACCGCGCCGGGCATCAGGTCGGGTGTCCAGACGGACGTCGTCGCGGGACCGAGCAGGAACGTGGCGGCAACCAGGGTGTGCGCGAGGCGCCGCTGACCGGCGAACACGAACGGGACCCGGGCCGGGACGCGGATCCGAGTCACCGTGGCAACGAGCTCAGCAACCACCGCAGCCGCGAACTGCGCCCAGGCGAGATAGGCGACGGCGGCCAGGACGTCGATCAGGACGGCGTCGGAGAGGTCCCCGGCCGCAAGGGCGGGCCACGCGTCGAGCGGGTTGCCGATCGTCAGACCCAGCAGGGCGGGGATACCGACAATGGTGGCGAGCAGGAGCAGGCCCGCAGCGGCGGCGCGGAGTAGGCGCATCACGGACCTCCGGTTGTCGTTGTGCCGTGTAGAACGGTGGCCGTCGCACTGGCTGTCCCTGTGAGGTCGTCAAGCCCGAGGGCAGACAGGACGGCGGCCTGGCGTGGCACGTGGGCGGTGACAGAGACGTCGAGCCCAGCGATGGTGACCTCGCCGGTGGCGCCACCGAGGGAGAGCACCCGATCGGCCTCCGCCCGGGCTGCGGCGGGGTCGACCCGCAGTTCGGCGGGGCTCATCCCGCGCAGGGAGGCCGGGACGAGGGCGTCGGCTCCGGCTCGGGCGGCCTGTTCGGCGAGGTCGGCGGCACGGGCGCGAGCCGCGATCGCGGCTCCCCCGTCGATCACCAACCCGGCCATCACCATGAGCGCCACCATGAACAGAGCGAGGTACAGCGCGACCGACCCGGCGTCGTCCCCCGCCGCCGCTACCGCCCGGGCGGTCATGGCGCGGCTCCGGTCACGTCGCGGTAGGTCTCGATCGGTGAGACCGCCTCTGCGTGCAGGGTCAGGCTTCCGGGCAGCCCGGCCAGGGCGGTCGCGGACAGGTCGGTGGTGCACGTGACGGCAACGGTGACCTGGCCGCCGGGGCGGAAGGCGCCGGTGTCGACGTCCACACCTGCACCGGCGCAGGACAGGCCCGCTGCGGCGAGGGTGTCGCGAGCGGTCTGCGCGGCGTCCGCGGCGGCCTGTCCCGGTGTGGTGGTCAAGGAGGCGGCGCGGGCGGCTGCGGCGGCGGCTTGGTCGACCAGGGCACGGCCGTGGGTGACCCGCCCGAACGCGACGACCACGAGCAGCATCACGATCACGACCGGTGCAAGGATCGCGAGCTCGATGGCCATCAGCCCGTCATCGCTCCGATGGTTGCGGGTTCGGCGTCGCAGGGCATTCATGACCATCGCTCCACGGGAGCGGTCGCGGACTCGGTGACCTGGAAACTGCCGCCGGGGATCACGGCCAGCACGTTGGCCTGGATCCGGACGGTGACCATGGTTGCGGTCCGGGACACCTCGACCCGGGGCGCGGTCAGCAGGGCCGGCGCGACGGCTTGCAGGTAGGCCTGGGCGGAGCGTTGCCCGTCGGCGGCGGTGGCCTGGTAGCCGCGGGCGGCGCGGACGCCGTCCTGGACCGCGGACTCGGCGACGTGCCGGCCGTGCCAAAGCAGTGCCCATTGCACGACGAGCATGGTGAACAGGATCACCGCGGGCAGGGTGATGGCAGTCTCCACCACCGAGTAGCCGCTGTCGTCTCGCGACCGAGACTGGTTGCGGGGCAACGGGTTGTTGCTTCGTCGTCGTCGCCTGTTGGTCACCGGGACACCGCGCGGGCTATTGGGTTCGGACGGCGTTGGCGGCGCTCATGGCCTTGGCGACCAGGATGCCGACCACGATGATCGCGGCGGCGGCGAACAGGCCGACGATGATCGCGGTCTGGACGATCTCGCCCCGGTCGTCGTGCATGTGGGCTTTCAGTCGCGCGGGCAGGTGGGTCGCGAGCCAGGCCCGCACGAGGGCGAAGTGGGTGAACATGGTTGCCTCCTTCAGAGCATCAGCACCGCAACGATGGCCGGGTAGGAGATGAAGGTGATGAACCCGAACCCGATCAGCACCTGGGCCAGGCGCATGGACTGTTCCTTCTCGCCGGCCCGGCCTTCGGCGTCAGCCAACTCGCGGCGGCGCATCGTCGCGGCCCGCGCGGTCAACGTGGCGCGGACCCGGGCGCCGTCCCGGCCGACCAGACGGACCAGGGTGCCGAGGTCACGCAGCTCGCCGATACCGATCCGCTCCCCCAGGTCGGTCAGCGCCTGCCACGGGTCGGTGCCGGACAGAGTGGCCCGCCACAACGTGTCCCGCAGCAGCGCCAGGGGCCATCCGGTGCCGACCCGGGCAGCGTTCGGCAGGGCCTCGTTCGGGGCCGCGGAACCGGCCATCTCCAACGCGACCAGGTCGAGGTAGGCGCCCAGGGCACGGCGGAACTCCCGGCGCCGCACGTTCGCCAACCGGCGTGCCTCCAGATCGGTCAGGAACGAGAACCCCACACCGGTGGCGGCGGCGAGCAGCACGGGTGTCCCGGCGGGCAGCGTCCACCGGGTCAGCACCTGCACGATCACCGCGGTGCCGGCGACGAGGGTGAACCCGGCCAGGCCGGCCAGGAGCTTGCGGCCCAGTGCCCATTCCAGGCTGTGCCCGGTGAGCGCCAGGTCGCGGCGCAACCCGGTCAGCAGCACGCCGCGCCGCTCCAACGCGACCGCCAACCAGGCACCCGTGCGGGCCAACGATCCGGACGGTGCGTCCCGCCCGGCCGGGCCCGGGAGGGTGGTGAACCCGGCGCGGTGCTGGGCGTCGTAGCGGCCGAGCTGCACCAGGGCGGAGGGTTGCGGTGCGACCAGTCGCCAGATCAGCGCGAAGACGGCCAGCCCGAACCCGGCCCCGGCAGCGGCGAGGGCGATCACGTCCGTGCTCCGTTCCCGATCGCGTCCCCACCGGCTGGGGTGCCGGTGAGTGAGGCGACCAGGTGGACGTCGTCCGGGTGCCGCCACTCCGGCTGGCCCGGGCGGGCCAGGAACGCCTCGACCCGGTCGGCCGCCGACAGCTGCCGCAGCCACGCGAACCCGGTCGCGAACATGGCGACCACGACCAGCAACGCGACCTGCCCGGCCGCCGTCCCGTACGGGCGCACGTAGGTGCCGCCGAAAGCGATCAGGAACGCCGCGAACACCACCGTCAGCGCGACCACGATCTGGACGCCGCGCCGCAACCCGGCCCGGCCGGCGGTGATCCGGCGCCGCATGTCGAGTTCCTCGCGGGCCGCCACCGTCAGCCCGGTCAGCACCTCGGCGAGCCGGTCACCGCGGCGACGCACGTTCAGGATCAGCGCAGCACACACCAGGTCGGCGCTCGGGTCGTCCAGCTCGGCGGCCAAACCGAGCAGCGCGACGTCCAGCGGCGCCCGGGCTCGGATCTGCCCGGCGAGCCGGACCAGCGCCGGGCGCAGCACCGGCGGGCAGCTCGCCGCGGACGCCGGGATCGCCTGCTCCAGGCTGGCGTGCGCCGCGACCGTGTCCCGCAGCGACTCCGTCCACACCACCAGCGCCTCGAGCCGGACCACTTGCGCCCGCTCGGCCCGCGACCCGCCGAACAGCTGCGGCCAGCACACCACCAGCGCCGCCATCGCCGCCGCCGCGACCGGCCACCGGGTCAACAGCAGCACCGTCAGACCGGCCAGCAGCCCCCCGGCCAGCCGGGCAAGCATCGAAGGCGTGGTCAGCCGGCGGCGCAGCGCCGTCCACCGCCCCGGCGGGCGACCCGGCGCGGGGACCGTGCCGCGTAGCCCGGCCACGAGCAGGATTAGTGCGCCGGCCAGCCCGGCGCCGGTCACCGCACCGATCACCGCTTCCGCCCGCAGACCCACGACGCTCACCCGCCCCCGGCGGCCCAGGACGGCGACATGTCGCCGACGCTGGCCCAGGCGGTGTCGTCGTAGCCGGCCTCGGCCAATGCCCGCCACCGCATGATCGCGACCTCGCCATCGCGGGCGGCGCGGCCGTCGCCGCCTTCGGTGAAGATCTGCGACCGGGTGACCCGGCCGTCGGCGGCGCCGGTCACCTCGAGCACCTCCATCACCGAGCGGCGGCCGGCCAGCCGCGGGTTCTTCCGCACGAACACGACGTAGTCGATCGTGGAGCCGATCAGGGCGTGGCTGACCTCGAAGGTCAGGCCCTCGTGCTGGGCGGCGTAGGTGGCCAGACGGTGGAACACGTCAGCGGCGTCGCGGGCGTGGATGGTCGACAGCGAGCCGTCGTTGCCCTGGCTCATCGCCGAGAGCATCTCCACCACCTCGGGTCCCAGCACTTCCCCGACGATCACCCGGGACGGGTTCTGCCGCCGGGTACGCCGGACCAGCGCGCCGATGCTCACCCCTCCCCCGCCCTCGGCCGACGCCAGCACCTCCTCCATCTCCACGACGTCCGGGTGCAGGTCCGGGTGACGGCGCAACCCGAGCTCCAATGCGCGCTCGACCGTGATCAGCCGTTCGGTCGGTGGGATGCAGTTCACCAACGCCCGCAGCAGGGTCGTCTTCCCGGCGTCGGTGGCCCCGGCGATCACCAGGTTGCAGCGGGCCAGGACGGCGGCCCGCAGGAACGCCGCGAGCTGGGCGTCGACAGAGCCCAGCTCGACCAGCGTCGCCTGATCCTGTGACCGGCGATCCGGACGGCGCGCGCCGGATCCGTTGGCGTGCAACGGGACCGGTGGGGCGTCGTCCAGGAACATCTGCGGGAACCGGTTGCGGCGGATCGACACCGCTGGCCGTTCACAAGCGCCCATGATCGCCGACAGACGCGACCCGTCGGGCAGGCGCAGGTCCAGCTCGGGGGTGGCCGGGGTGAACGGGCGAGCATTGATCCCGGCGTAGGAGCCCAGGGTGCGGACCAGGTCGACCAGGTCCTCATCGGTCGCGGCGACCGACCGGCCACGCACCTTGCCGCGGTCGTCGGCGTAGGTCACCCACACCTCGTCACAGCCATTGATGTCGATGTTCTCCACATCCGGGTCATCGAGCAGGTCCTGCAACGCCCCCGCCCCAAACATCGCCGCATCGATCGCCTCAACCAGCTCGACGTCCAGCGCCGGATCGGGCAACTCCAACCCAGCAGCAATCTCACCCTGCCGGTGCCGGGCCACAGCCTCGCGGGCGAAACTCAACGCCAGCTGCCGCTCATCGGCAGCGGTCAGCGGCGACTGCCCGTCGCGGTCCCGGGCCTGCTTCGTCGCGGTCATCCGGTCCGCGACCCGACCCTGCAGCGCACGGACGAGGCCGTAATCGGCTCCGACGCTCACGCCGTCACCGCCTCGGCGCGCTCCGGTGCGGCCAGCTGCGGCCACCGCTGCGTGACCCGGGTCGCGACGTCCATCGCGGAGCGGAGCAGGTGCCCGCGGCTCATCCGCGCAGTGAGGTGGCCCTCGCGCAACCGGTGCGCCGACGTCGCGTCGACGGCCAGGCAACCCAGCACCGGGACCGGGCAACCCACCGAGTCCAGCACCCGGGCGACCTGACGGACGGCGAAGGTGACGTCCCGGCGCCGGGCGAGGGCCACGACCCCGACCGGGTTCCCCCCATCGGTCGGATCGGCGAGCTGAGCGGCCAACTCGGGCAACCGGTCCCGCAGGTGGAACAGGCTTTCCACGGTCACTGGCGTGAGCACCAGGACCGCGGTGGCCCGCTGCGCCAACGCGAACGCGGGGCTGCCCGGGTAGAGCCGTCCGAGGTCGGCGATCGCCGTGCCGGGCCAGGCTGCTGCCGCGTCGGCGACGCCCGGCCAGAGGCTGCGCATCGGGGCGTAGGAGGCGACGCTCGGCGGCCCGCAGATGATGTCGACACCCCACGATGTCGACGTCGCGTACCGGGGCAGCGCCTCGGGTGGCACACCGGTGCGGGTATCCGCGGCGAGGTTGAGCAGGCCCCGGCCGTCGCGGATCAGCCTGCCGGTGTTGGGGTCCCGTCCCCGGAACGCGAGATCGCCGCCGGACGGGTCGGTCTCCAGCACCAGCCGCGGACCAGGCCACGCCAGGGCGAGGGCCAGCGCCGCCGTGGTCACCCCCGGCGAGCCCTTGGTCGAGCAGACCGCGACGATCATCGCCGTGCCGATCCACTCGGGGACGATCCATTCTGGGACGATCCGCTCTGGGCTGATCCGTTTGGTGCCACCCGGATCACCGCGGCCCGACCGGCCCCGCTCGCGGCAGCCACCGCGACCGCGCGGTCGATCGGGACCACGAGGGTCAGCAAGGTGCCGCCGGCCTGGGCCGGGTCTTCCCGGACGGCGAACACCTCGGCCCGCTCGACCAGCACGGCCGCGGTCGTCGTCTTCGGCGCGTCAGGAGCGGGCAGCGCGACCACGGTCACCGCATCGCCCGGGGTGAGACCGTCCGCCGGGATCTGGCCCGACCGGACGGCGACCCCGACCTGCGCCTGCCCCGCCGTCAATCCCGGTTCGGCGCTGACCATCGACCGCTGCAGGAGCATGTTCGGCAGCAGGTGCACCGTGGCGGTCTGCCCGACCACCGAGTCGAGCCGCTCGCCCGCGATCGCGGTCACCGCACCAGCCACCGCGACCGTCGACACATCCGTGCGGGCGATCACGTGCCCGGCCGGCACCTCACGGACCACCACGACCACTGCGGTCTTCGACCCGGCCGAGGCGTACAACCACGCCCCGACCGCACCGAACGCGACCACCAGGGTCAGCGCCAACGCCGTCCAACCCGGACGACGCTGCCGGGTCGGCAACGCCACCCCGGCACGGCTCGGGGCGACGGGCCGGACCCTGCCCGGCGCCGCGTTGGTGGTGTTCGTGGCAGTTGCGGTCATCGGGTCACCGCCTGGATCTGTTGGACCGCGAACGACGACGTGGCCGAGGTCAGCAGTGGTGGAAGCACCCCGGACTCGCCATTGCTGCCGGTCCAGGTGACCCGCCACCGGATCGTCACGGTCGCCGTCACCGTCTCGTTGACGTGTAAGTACCGGTAGCCGCAGCCACCCGCGGACGGCGCGGTGTCGCCGTCCGCCTCACGCCACGGGCGGCCCGGCCCCGGGCAGGTGACCGGGGCATCACCGGTCCCCGGGTCGAAGACCAGCGCCACCGGTGTCGCGGTCGCGGTCGCCGAGATCGCACCGGCGGCAACGGTTTTCGAGCGGGGTGTGAAGGTGACCGGGTCGGTCCAGAACCACGTCCACAAGTTGACCCACGTGTAGGGGCGGCCGCCGTCGCTGTTACCCGCCGCCGGGGACCGTTCGATCGTCGGCTTCGGCAACCGCAACAACGCATACGCCCGTTGGGCGAGCATCGCCGGAGTCAACGCCGCCGGCACCGGCATGTCCGCGGGACAACCGACGCCCTGCATCAGCGGACCCAAACCCGTTACTGGCAAGCCGGCTTCGAGGAACCGGGTTCCCCAGGCGTAGCAGTACACTCCGATGTCGAACCCCGCGCACGCGCTGCCCAGCGGGTTGCTGGCACACGGATCCGGAGCCGGGGCATTGCCCGCCGGCACCACGTCCGCGCCGTCGCCCGCCTGCCCGTCCCAGCCCGGACGCCCCGGCGAGCGGACCTCGATCCCCACCGTCCCCCCGAACGCGCCCGGTGTGACGATGATCGGCGGCGGATCCCCGGGAGCCGCCTGCACCGGCGCCACCGGGCCCGCGACCACGGCCGCCGCAGCCGGCACCAGGGCCGCTAAGCCAAGCCCGAGTCGCCGGGTCAACATGGCGTGTCCACGAGGTACTCGATGGTCTTGACCCGCCAGGACCCGTCCTCGCCGCGGGCGAGCGTGACGCGGGTGTTGTTCTTCGCCACGCCCACAGTGCGTTTGGTGTTCGTCTTGACCACGAGGGTGCCGTAGCCACTGGAGTCCATGCAGTCGCCCATCACCGCGACGTCCTTGCCCGCGATCGGCGCCGACCAGTACGGGTGGTTGACCACCTGGCCGTAGAACGCCAACCCGCCCTGCTCGAACGTCGTCGCCTCGTCGAGGGTCTGCTTGCGCGTCGGGTCGACCGCCACAGCGTCCACCGCATCGGCCCGCTCAGTGGCCGGCATGTCGAGCAGCGTCTGGTGGATCCGCCAGTACTCGCCCCAGACCTGCACCGCCGCTGCGCGATCAGCAGCCTCCCGCTCCACCGCAGACAACGACGGGCTCGTCGTGGCAGCCGATGCACTGGACGTCGTAGGACTGACGGTCGCCACCGAAGTGGACGGCGCGCCGTCCGAACCTGTTGCCCCTGAGCAGCCGGCCAGCAGCGCCAGCGCAGGCACCACGACTCCCGACAGGACGCGACGCCCCGCCACCCGCCGATGCCCCCCGGACGGCACGGCGAGCCGCATCGCGTCGGTGGCAGTTCGGTGGATCGTCGGTCCGGTCACGTCGGCCCCCAAGGTGTGGGCGGGTCCTTCAGCCAGCGAGGGCGCCGCAACTCGTGGCGCCGTTCCACCATGCTGGAGTGGTGCAGCACCGAGACCGGGCCATCGCCGCGGTGCCACCAGCACAGCCTGTCATTTTTTTCAGAGGAACACTCACTTACTACTGTAGGCTGGTGGCGACAGTCAAGGGACTACCCACGCTGACCTGTGGAGGTGACGATGACCGCCGACACCACACCGTCCCCCACACCGCTGGCGGACAAGATCGACCGCCTCTTCCAGGCCGTTCGCCCCGCCAAGGGCGAGTACACCTACGAGCAGGTCGCCCGCGCCATCGAGGAGAAGGGCGGCCCGACCATCTCGGCGTCCTACCTCTGGCAACTCCGAAAGGGCCTGCGGGACAACCCGACCAAGAAGCACCTCGAAGCCCTCGCCGACTTCTTCGGCGTCCCGCCGGCCTACTTCTTCGACGATGCGGCCACCGCCCGCATCGACGCCGAACTCGATCTGCTCGCCGCCCTGCGGGACACCCCCGTGCGCCACATGGCCTTGCGGGCGTCCGGATTGTCCGACCAGACTCTGAAAGCGATCGCCGACATGATCGAACGGGCCCGTCAACTCGAGGGCTTGGACGACGACTGACGCACCGGGCCAGAGGTGCCAAGCCCCACGGAAGGGGGGTGGCCGTGAACCTCAAGGCCCTGCGCCAGCGCTGCGACGAGCTGCTGCGCGACATCGAGATCCCCGACCCGTTCGACGTCCGCATCCTCGCCGAGACCATCGCCCGGCGCCGCGGACGCCCGATCCGGCTCCACGCCAAGCCGTCCCCGCTCGGACCCTGCGGCCTGTGGCTGGCCCTACCCGACGCCGACTACGTCTTCTACGAGACGGCGACCAGCCGGCTGCACCGCGACCACATCATCGTCCACGAACTCGCCCACCTGCTCGCCGCCCACGAACCCACCGACCACCTCGACCCCGACCTGCTCCGCAGCCTGCTCCCCAACCTCGACTCGGCCATGGTGCAACGCGTCCTGGCCCGCTCCACCTACACCGCCGTCGAGGAACAGGAGGCCGAGATGATCGCCACCCTCGTCCTCCACCACGCCGAACGCCGCCCAGCGGCCCGGGACGACGATGCGCCGGCCGCGTCGGGCGAGGTCACCGTGATCGACCGGCTGTCCTCGACCCTCGGCGGCATCCGATCGGATCGCCGTGGTCGATGACGCCGTCGCAGCCGTCGCGGCCCTGCTCTGGTTGACCACCGCCATCCAGGCCGCCACAATGCTCCGGCGCCGCCACCCCGAACCCGCCCGCACCATGCTGCTCCTGGCCTTCGCGCTGCTCGCGGTCTCGGCGACCTTCTTCACCCCCACCGTCCACGCCGCCACCGGACACGTCACCGGGATCGCCAACCTCGCCGAACCCATCGCCCGGACAGCGCTGCTCGGCGCGGCCTGGGCAGTCCAGGTCATGCTCCAACGCCTCGGCGACCACGGCACCACCGGCACCCGCATCGGACGCCGCGCCGCCGCCCTGATCGTCTTCGTCGCCGCACTCTGGGCGTGCTTCCTCGCCGCCCAGGTCGACAACCCGACCGACATGTTCACCAGCGACTACGGCGACGCACCCCTCGTCGCCGCCTATCTGCTCGTGTCGCTGACCTACCTGGCACTGGCACTCGTCGATGTCATCCGCGGCACCCTGCGGTACGGCCGAGACGCGGACGGCATCCTCGCCAGAGCACTGCGCTTGATCGGAATCGGCTGTTGGCTCGGCCTCGGCTACGTCGCCGTCAAAGTGGTCTTCGTCGTCCTGCTCCTGAGCGGACACGGAGCCGCCGGAAGCACCCTCGAATCCAACACCGCGCGCCTGCTGGCTGTCGGGGGCGGGCTGCTCGTCGTGGTCGGTTCGACCCTGCCGTTCCTCGCCGCCCGGACGACACGAGCCCGCGCCTGGCTCACGACCTACCGGAATCTGCGCCGCCTCTACCCGCTGTGGGCGCTGATGTACACGGCCGAACCAGGCATCGCCCTCGACCCACCCCGATCCGCCCTCGCCGACGCCCTGCAACTCCGAGACCTCGACATGCGGCTCTACCGACGCATCATCGAAATCCACGACGGACGCCTCGCCCTCGCCCCCTACCTCGACCCGGCGCCCGACCTCGGCGACGAAGCCAGCGACGCGGCCGCTGCCGAAGCCGCCGCACTCCGAGCCGCGGTCCAACGGCAGCGCCTGAACAACCCCGGCCCGACGACGGCGCCCGCACACTCCGCCACCGAGAACGGCACGATCGACGACGAGGTGCAGTGGTTCCTCCGCGTCGCCCACCACCTGCCCCGGACGGATGTGACAGTCCGTCACGCACCCCTGGAGAATCCCCCTACGACCCCGAGCCCGAGGACCACCGCGTGACCACGACCAACCCACCCCAGCGGCGCACCACGTCGGTCGTGATCGCCCGCATCCTCACCGAAGCCCTCGCCCCGATCGTGCTCATCATCGGGCTGCTGCTCGCCGTGTCCATCCACGCCAGCCCCAGCATCGGCCACGGCCTGCTCTACGGCGCCATCACCGCCTTCTTCGCCGGCGGACTCCCCTACGCGATCATGATGCTCGGCATCCGCCGAGGCCACCTCGGCGACCGCCACCTCTCCAAACGCCAAGAACGCCCCGTCATGATGATCATCGGCCTGGTGTCGGTCAGCACCGGGCTGCTCATCACGTGGTGGCTCGGCGCCCCGCGCGCCCTCTTCGCCCTCGTCGCCGCCATGACCGCCGGCGTCGCCGTCGCCCTCGCCATCACCGTGTTCTGGAAGATCTCCATCCACACCGCCTGCGCCGCCGGCACCCTCACCATCCTGGTCATCGAATTCGGCCCTGCAATGTGGGGTTCACTCCCCCTCGTCGCCGCCATCGCCTGGGCTCGAGTGACTCTCGCAGATCACACCGTGCCCCAGGTTGTCACAGGCGCCATCGTCGGGGGTACCGTCGCGACCGCGGTCATGATGTCCCTGGGGTGACCGCCAGGGCGTGTCGCGCCACAGCCTGCTCGCCAGGCGGTCATGGTTGCCGCATGTCGCGAGGGTCTGATGCTGACGCGCTGGGAGGCGAGCCACTGGTTGTCCGGATTGTGCGCAGGCACGAGAAGGACGATCACAGCGAGCTCCGCACCCGACAGCTCGTCGTAGAGCACAGCGGCGTGGCGATCTACTCCGCTGGCACCGGCACCTTCGTACCAGCCCAGCCCCGACCCGCCATCGGATACCAAACCACGACTCGACCCGACGCGTGGCCTTCCAGCCAGCTGGATCGGTCCGCATGAAGCTGCATGAGTACTTCGCGGGTCTGCTCACACGACAGGTGAACATCGACCGCACCCGCTTGGCTGATCTGCAGCAGCATGTCGACGCGCTCGCGGAATGCCTGTCCGGTGACGTCGCCCTCAAGAGGGTCCTTCGGGGTTTCTCCAGGCAGGGTTCCTGGGCTCATCGCACGATCATCCGGCCGCAGCCCGACCGCGAGTACGACGCCGATGTCATCCTCAGGATGCGGCACCACCGAGGTTGGGCGCAGGACCCACAGCAGTACCTGCACGCCGTCCACGCATCGCTCGCCCGCAACGAGCTGTACCGGCCACGGATCGAGTTGAAGACCCGCTGCGTGCGCGTCTCATACGCCGGCGACTGCCACGTGGATCTCGTTCCGTGTCTCGAGTACGGATTCTCGTACTTCGATGAGCATCTCATCGTCAACCGCACGGAGAATACACTGGAGCCGGTGAACCCTGCCGGCTTCGCCAGGTGGTTTGAAGGCAAGGATTGCGTCGCTGCCGGCAACCTGCGGAAGACTGTGCGCCTGCTCAAGTTTGTGCGCGACTTCCACGGCCAGTTTGACATCCCGTCCGTGGTCCTCACGGTCCTCGTGGCAGGTCGGGTCAGCCGGTGGGACGAGTTCTGGTTGCGGTATCGGGATCTTCCGAGCGCCTTCACGACGCTCGTTGACCGCACGAACACGCTCGTGCAGGGCTTCCCGGAGCCACCGCACATCGGCGATCCGAGTTGCCCCAGCGCTGATTTCAGTGGCCGACTCGGCGGGGCGGAATGGAGTCGGTTCCGGTCCAGCTTCAATCAGTACGCCGGCAGGGTCAGCGAAGCGTTCGACGAGACACGGCGCAACAGCAGTATCGCGCTGTGGCGCGAGGTTTTCAGTGACGAGTTCGCGCCCCGATAGGAGACCGCTACTGGCCAGGATCACCAGCGGCGTCCGGGTCGCCCGCCGCGACGGGTGAAGCGTGCGTTGGGTGCGTGACGATGTGGTGGGCCGGCTGGACCCCGCTGTGCGGGAGCGCGAACAGGTGGGTGGCCGACACGGGCGTGTTGAGGTGTGCGGCGATCAGGTTCACCATCTCGGCAGCCACTGCGGCCATGTCCGCCGCCGAGCCGTGGAAGGTGGGTATGGAACAGCCGGGCGCCGGGACCAGTTCGTCCTGCTCGGCCGGGTTCCAGAACGTGTAGTAGGGCTCCAGGCGCGAGTCCGTGGACACCGCATCCCAGGCCATGACGTCGAGTGTGTGCGCCGCACAAAGCAATTCGGGCGCTGCGTAGACCAGCATGCCCAGGGACCCGGTGGCAACGTCCGTCGCCACCTGCGCGACCGCCGCCCGACGTTTCGAGTTCGTGAGCCCCGCGTCGAGGATCTGTGCCACGGCCCGATTGACCGTCGCATCGATGAGGACCGCGCCGGTCTGGGCGAAGATCTCGGCTGTGCGCGGGGAGAACACCGAGTCGGCGAGCACGCGGACGTCGCACTCAGGCGCGACCGCGTGTAGCCGCCGGGCGAGTGCCTCGGCCTTGTTCTGCCCGATGTCCGCGTCGGCGTAGTTCTGTCGAACCAGGAGGCCACCGGAGACTCGGGCCGGGTCGGCCAAGGCCACCGACCGTGCACCTGCTCGGGCGACGAACTCGGAGATCCATGAGCCGAGGCCCCCGCATCCGAGCAGGAGGACGTCCCTGTCGTAGAACGCGGACGCGGGGCGGCGCTGGTCTCGGCGGGTGGCCGAGTCCGGACGGTCGTCCGAGACGCTCAGCCACTCCACATCCAGCGTCTCGGGTGCTTGGGAACGGCCAGAGGGCACGGAGACCCGTCCGACCAGCAAGTAGAACGCTTCCGGGTCCACGTGGGGGACGGCGACGACGACGTGCACCCTGACGGTCGCGTCAACCCCAGCGGTGTTCATGCGTCGCGTGAGTCGGCCCTGCAGCGCCAGCCATGCTCGACCACCGGCCTCACCCAAACCGGTGAGCAGCTCAGCGACCGTCTTGCCCGGTCCGTACGGGAACTGTGTCGGAGCACGTGCCACGAGCACCTGCTCCGCTCCTGCTGGGGCGTCCGAAGCCACGAGGTCGAACCGGTGTGAATCGCGCTCGACGAGGAACGCGAAGGACAGTTCACGATCGATGGGCAGGACCTGGCGGCACACCACTACCGTGGCGTCCCGGGCGGCGACGGGACGGCCACCGATCGGATGGAACAGGGCCGTCCTGCCCGAGAAGCGACCCGCCGCGGCATCCTCGAACCACCGAAACAGACGGTCAAGGAACGCCTCCACTCCCGCGGCCGGGTCCCACTCGCGGGAGGGATCTAGGTAGATGCACAGCTCGTCTCCAGTGAGGACGTGAGGGAAGCCGGCGAAGCGGCGATGCCCCACCACGACCGTCGGTGGCAGCAGCGGATGCCGAGGTACGGCAACGAGGACTGTCTCTTCGGGCTCCAACTGCAGGCCCTTGCTCTCGCGACGGATCGCCGCCGTGCTCAGGGTGAGCCGGACCGATACGTACTGGTCGCTGCTGCGCCCGCTCGCCACCCGCGTGATGGTCTCGGGGTGGGTGATCGCCGATTCGCGCAAGCCGGAGACGAAGTCTCGCTGGTAGGAGTTGGGTGCGAGTCGGGTTCGGCCGGTGGCGCGCCTGCTCATCCAGCTCGGCCGGCCCGGCTGCTGCTGGCCCCTCCCCCCGCGTACGCTGGGGCGGTGAACGGGCTTGCGGACTTGTTCTCCTGGCTGTCCCTCCTGAAACCGTCACCGAACAGAGACCGCCACTTCTCGACGCTGGCGTCCCGGTCCTGCTCGTCGAGCGCGTCCCGCATCTCTTGAGCGTGCACGTGGATGCGGTCGCGGAAATAGTTGTAAGAGGCCTCGGACCAGCGGTGGTCGAACGTGGTTCCCGGTGACGACGGGTCCTCGACGGACGGCATGCCTGTGAGTTCCTGCATCCACTGGTCGAGGTCTTCGACCAGGGTCACGAGAGTGTCCGGGACCGTGGAGTACGCTGTCGGCCTCATGATCTTCGTGGCCCACGATGCGCGGTTGCCGAGCAGAGTCGTCAAGATGATCGACGGGGTGCCGGTGAACGAGTTCTTGTGATCTCGAAGAAACTTCATCAGGCGCACGACCTTGCGGAAGTACGCGTTGGTGAGGTCGTCGCACCCCTTCATCCAGTCTGAGAACCCGTGCGGGTTCGTCAGCTCCCACTCTCCGGACGTCTTGTTGACGATCCGCCGACCCCCGGGGGCGTTGACGTATGGGACGAGATCGATGTGGCAGTCGTTCGCGTACTGGACACGCACACACCGGGTCTTGCGGTGACGGTCGGGGTAACCGACCCGGTTGAGAGCCCAGTACAGCTGCTCGATGTACTCGGCCTTGTCGCTGTCCCAGTCCGGGTTGTGGTCCAGGTGAAGCAGGACGTCGGCGTCATACTCCTTGTCCGGCTTCGGCTTGATGATCGTGCGGTGGGCCCAGGAACCCTGCTTCGACTTGTCGGTCAGGAGACCGCCGTACTTGTCGTCCGCCCTGACCGCACGATAGATCGACTCCACGCGGTCGTTGAGCTGGTCAAGCCTCGATAACGGCAGGTTCACGGTGTCCTTGAGCAAGGTGTCGAAGTAGGCGGAGAGCTTCACACGTTGTCCTCTCGTTCTTGATCAATCTCGTTCGGGTCCTCTGCGGCCCTGTGGACGTCACCGGCGCTCGCCTTGCTGCCTTCAGCCGCGTCAGCCGACGTCGAGGGCGTACGCGTAGCCGTCCTCGGTGCGCTGGTATACCGCGAGCCGCGGCTGCGCCTCGCGCATCCTGTGCCTGCCCATCTCGACGGCGACCGTGGTCGGCACCGCGGCGAGCACATGGATCCGACGGGTGTTGGGGAAGTCCGCCTCGACGGTGTTCAGCAGTCGCCGCCACCCGTCGGAGAACGCGGCGAGCGCCGTCCTTGAGCTGATGAGATCGCGGCTCGCGGCCTGGTCATGCGGGAACAGTCGGATGATCGGCAGACCGGCCAGGGCTTCGGGGACCCGATGCTCAGACACTGGCGCCGACACCGACACCAGGGCCACCACCTCGTCCGCGTCGCCCACGTCATCGCCGCTCACGGTAAACCGAACCTCCGGCTGCGCACTCTCCTTCCGCCAGCACCACGCCTCGTCAGAGTCCACACGATGCCGTCCGAACAACACCACCGCGAGCTTGTCGTCCAACCGGGATCCCAGGTGCGCCAGGATCGGGATCGGGGCGATCGCGAAAACTGCCAGGTGGTCAACGCGGCCCGAGGCGACGGCCCGCTCGAGCCGCTCAAGCTTCTCGTCGATCCGAGCCGTGCTTCGGGCCCACACCCACGGCTCGGTCTCGTCATCGTCGAGCTCGACGCAGATGTGGAACACCTCGCCCGCGTCCGTGTACGGAGTCAGGTCGGCCGAGTGCAGCGCCGCCGCCAGCTCACGCGGAGACACTGTCACCGTCGACTGCCGGATACGCGCCTTGGTCGACACGATGACCGTCTGGCGGCGGGTGGCGAAGTCGGTGACCTGCCGGACCCGGTCCTCATGCGCCCGCTTGCGTTCGGTCAGGTACTCGATCGTGTAGAAGTCCGCGAGCGCGGGAGTGTCCACCTCCCGATGACACCGATGGCACAGGAGGAGGAGGTTCGACTCCTCCGCCCGCTCCGTCGCGGTCTTGTGCGAGGCGGACCGCGGTGACCCTCCGCCCGTACTGGCCCCGACGTTGTGGGCCATCTCGCCGTCCAGAATGGTGTGGAACCACGAACGGCCGTTGAGCAGGTATGCCGAGCACAGGGCACAGCGGCCTGCCGACTTGGCCCAGACCACGACCTGCACACGCTGGGGCACCTTCGCACGGGGAACGAAGGTGGTCGGCTTCCCCGATACAGCGTCCGGCATGGCCGTAACAGTAAGTTGAGCCACCGACAACCTCGTCGCAGAGGCATGCCGGAAGGTCGGATGCCACTCACGATCACGGCCCCCGGTGCTCGAAGTCGGACGCATCAGACCCGGGATCACCTGCGCCTGATAGCGAAGCCGACATGGCTGTCGCTACGACACCCACGGAGACACGTCACCCCGCTTCGACGCTCCCCTCCACGTCGCAACAGTCAGCACGTTCACGGGACGGATCCAGGACGGATGATCAAGAAGACCCTTCCCGGATCTGCCAGAAAGGGCCTTTGACCTGGTACTTTGGGTCCTGCATTGGGTGGAGCTGAGGGGATTCGAACCCCTGACCCCCTCGATGCGAACGAGGTGCGCTACCAGACTGCGCCACAGCCCCAACGACGGGAAAGGCTAGCACCCCGCGCCGCTCGCGCCCGAACCGCGCCGCCTCGCCCGAGCAGGTCGACCTTCCACGGTTTGGGACCACCCAGCCACCCTCCATCATGTTGCGCATTGCGCAACATGATGTATCACGAGCAACAACCCTCTTGACGGTCAAGTGTGGCCCAGGTCACGCTGAATGGGTCGAATTGCCCGATGTGCCCGGCGGCTGGACGCTCGACCCCGCCGTCCGTCGTCCCCGAGCTGTTCGATACGTGCACCTCGAAGGAGGAGCCGAATGTCCAGCAGCACGGATCAGCCCGTCGAGTCCAGCACCCCGGAACACCACCTCGCGGTGAGTTCGGACGGCGTCGGAGAGCACTTCCCCCACGCCTCCAAACCCCCGGTCGACCGCGTGGTCTTCGGCACCGCCGCCGTCCTCTCGCTGGTCTTCCTGGTCTACGGCGGGCTCGACCCCGAGGGCCTGGGCGACACCACGGGCAGCATCCTGTCCTGGATCACCGGCAACTTCGGCTGGCTGTTCGTGCTGACCAGCGCCGGCTTCCTGATCTTCTCGACCTACCTGGCCGTGACCCGCTACGGCAACATCAAACTCGGTGCGGACGACTCGGTTCCGGAATTCTCGACCTTCTCGTGGGTCTCGATGATGTTCGCCACCGGCATGGGCATCGGGCTGATGTTCTGGGGCGTCGCCGAGCCGCTGACCCACCTGAACACCCCGCCGCTCGGCCTGGCCGACCCGGCCACCGGTCAGGCCGCCCAGGTGTCGATGGAGTACACCTTCTTCCACTGGGGCTTCCACCCGTGGTCGATGTACGCCGTGATCGGCCTGGCGATCGCCTACTTCGCCTACCGCAAGGGCCACGGCAACCTCATCTCCTCCACCTTCCGCCCGCTGCTCGGCGACCGGGTCAAGGGCCCGGCGGGCAAGACCATCGACATCGTGGCGATCTTCGCCACCCTGTTCGGCTCGGCCACCTCGCTCGGACTGGGCGCCCTGCAGATCACCGGGGGCCTGGGCGAGGTGTTCGGCACCAGCACCGAGAGCACCTGGGCCGCCATCGGCGTGATCGCCGTCCTCACCCTCTGTTTCGTGATCTCGGCGGTCAGCGGCGTCGAACGCGGCATCAAGTGGCTGTCCAATGCCAACGCGGTGGCCGCCGCCCTGCTGGCCTTCTTCCTGTTCGTGGTCGGCCCGACGGTCTTCATCCTGTCCACGATGACCGAGTCCCTCGGCGGCTACCTGACCCACCTGCCCTCGATGAGCTTCCGCACCGGGGCCTTCGGCGGTAGCGAGTGGATCAGCGGCTGGACCATCTTCTACTGGGCCTGGTGGATCTCCTGGACGCCGTTCGTCGGCATGTTCATCGCCCGGATCTCCAAGGGCCGCACCATCCGCCAGTTCGTGATCTTCGTGATCCTGATCCCGAGCCTGGTCTCGTTCCTGTGGTTCTCGATCCTCGGCGGCGCCGCCTTCGACCTCCAGCTCAACCGGGGCCGGGACATGGCCGCCGAACTGGAGACCGGCACCGAGAACGCCCTGTTCTTCACCCTGCGCGCGTTCCCGCTGTCCGGGCTGACGGTGCTGCTCGCCGTCCTGCTGATCGCCATCTTCTTCATCACCGGCGCCGACAGCGCCTCGATCGTGATGGGCATGCTCAGCCAGCACGGCACCGAGGAGCCCCACCGCGTGCTGACCGTCTTCTGGGGCATCGCCACCGGCGCCGTGGCCGCCGTCCTGCTCGCCTCTGGCGGCAACGATCCGTCCGCCGGCCTCAGCGCGCTCCAAACCCTGATCATCATCGTCGCGGGACCATTCCTGCTGATCCTGATCGGGTTGTGTGTCTCGCTGCTGAAAGCCCTGCGCCGCGAGTCGTTCGAGGCCACCCTGCGTCCCAAGGTGCGCCGGGCGGTGGTCCACGCGGAGAGGTTCCCCGACGACTGAGCCGGCTGAGCCGGCTGAGCTCGCAACGGCTCGGCCCGACCCGCCCCGGCGGGGCCACCGAGAACGCCGCGGCACCCCGTCCCCCCACGGGGTGTCGCGGCTCTCAGCCGTTGGCCGCCCGACGCCGGGCCAGGAACACGTCCAGATCGTCGGCCCAGGTGTGCTCGACCTCCCACGGTCGAGGCGGGCGTCCGGCATCGACCGACGGCGCGGACGGCGCCCCGGCCGGCGCGACCCCCTCGCTCGCTGCGGTCGAGCCGGTCCCGGCCGCAGCAGACGACGCGGCGGCACCCGCACCGCCCTGACCCCGCGGAGCCGCGGACGGGGTGATCAGCGACTCGCCGTCCACCGGGTTGCCCAGCGGTGCCGGCGCCGAGCGCGGCACCACCGGCTTGAGCATGTAGGTCGGCCGCGGCACCGGCACCGGGGTCCAGGTGTCGCCGTCCGCCTCGGTCGGTGAGCGCCGCTCGGCCGCCGCCCGCTCGGCCGCGCGGGCCCCGGTCTCGCCGGACGCCGCGGCGTCCAGGTCGAGCCGGAGCTCGTTGGGTCCGGCGCCGGGGGGCGTAGCGATCGCCCGGTCCTGCCGCGGGACCGCGGCCGGCGCCCGCCGCGCGCGGGACGCCGTCCGGTGCTCGGCGGCAACCACCCGCATCGCGCTCTGACGGGCCCGTGCCCGGCGTCGCGCGCTCCGGCGGCGACCCGAGACCCCGAGCACCACGAGATCGGCCACCAACAGCACCGTGGCCGGCACGGCGACCCAGAACGACACCTGAGGCAGGGCCACCACGGCCCACGATGTCGCGGCGAACACCGCCACGGTGGTCAGCACCCGTGCGCGCCGGGCGGCGGCGGCCGTTCGCGGCGACCTGCCCGCGGCCGTCACGGGCCGGTCCCGTGGCCGGTCCAGTGGTCCCGGACCGCGACCGGTCGTGATCAGAGGGACGGCGGCCCGGCCGTGAGGGGCCGCCACGGGGGCCGGTGAGGGGGCCGCGGTGGCGGAGGGTAGCAGCGGGGCCGTCGACGGTGCCCCCGGCCTGGTGGGCCGGGCCTCCCGGCGAGCCAGCACCCGCATTTGCTCAGAGTCACGATCGGTGCCGTGCGAATGGCCCAGCGCCTCTCGGCGCGATACCCACAGTGGCAGGAGGACAGCAGCCCACACCGCGATGATCGCGACGAAGACGAGGGAGCTGGGCTGCACGAAAGGCAACGTTAAGCCCGGCTGAGGAGTACCTCACGCATCGTCATCGGTGTGTCGCTGGAGAGCCTGCTGGCAACTGTTGTTACTGCTGTGACTGGGGTGACATCGAGGGTGATCCGGCATCCGAGAACGGGAAGCCGCCCACGGCGTCCAGCCGGCGGTCCTCGACCAGGGTGCGCCAGCGCGGCATCAGGCCGCCCGGCACCTCCTCGCTGGTCAGGGCGAAGGTGGCGTGATCGCGCCAGTCGCCGTCGATGTGCAGGTACCGGCGCCGGATGCCCTCCGGCCGGAACCCGAGCTTCTGGGCCACCCGCAGGCTCGCCTGGTTCTCCGGCCGGATGTTGACCTCGATCCGGTGCAGTCCCAGGCTCAGGAAGCAGTGATCGGCAGCCAGGGCGAGCGCCGTGGGGATCACCCCACGCCCCGCGACGGCACGGTCCACCCAGTAGCCGATGTGCGCGGAACGCAGTGAGCCCCAAGTGATTCCGGCCACCGTGAGCTGCCCGACGAGCTGCTGGTCGAGCAGCACCGCGAACGGCAGCATGCGCCCGGCCTTGGCCTCGCGGGTGAACGCCCGCACCATCTGCGGGAAGCTCGGGGCGACGTCCGCGGTGTCGGGGTGAGTGGCCTCCCACGGGGTGAGCCAGGTGAGGTTCGCCGCCCGCACCTCGCGCCAGCGAGCGGCGTCCCGGCGGCGCAGGGGACGCAGGGTCACCGGCCCCTCGGTCAGCACCACGGGCCACGGACGCCGGCCCACCGGCGGGGCGTCAGCCATCGACTCCCACCCGCCCGCGGCCCGCGTCGTCCATGCGCAGCAGTGTGTCACCCCCCTGGCGCAGCCGGGACCGCGATCAGCCGTCCACCTGCTCCACCGCGGCGCGCGAGAGGCTGCACACCGCGGGTAGCGGCATCACGGCCGGTTACTGCACGTGGGCGAACTCTGGAGAGTGGCCTGGTCACAGCGGGTGACGTGTTCCTACGCTTTCACTCTGAGTAATCGATCCTCCGGATGCGGAGGGACCACTCGAAGCTGGACGAAGGGTGACGATGTACCGGCTGACCAACCCCACCACCGCGCGGCTCGCCCTGGCCATGGGCCTCGCGGCGGCCGTCACGACGGCATCGCTCGCCGTCGCCGCCCCCTCCTCCGCCGAGACCCTCGGCGGCGGTCAGGTCAAACCCGCGGCCCCGCCACCACCGCCGCCCCCCGCTCCCCCGGCCTCACCCCCGTTGGGGCCGGTCGGGGCCATGCCCCCGGACGGACGGGACGGCCGCTCGGCGGCCACCGCCCTGGCGTCGTGCGTGGACATCAAGCTCGCCTACCCCGCCTCACCGAGCGGCCTCTACTGGCTCTACACCCCGGCCATGACCGCCCCCGAGCAGTTCTACTGCGACATGGTCACCGAGGGCGGCGGCTGGGTGCTCATCGGCCGCGGCCGTGAGGGATGGTCGTTCCTCGAGGAGGGCCAGGGCAGCAGCCTGGAGGTCGCCTCGGTGACCGAGGGCACCGCCGCCTTCGCCCCCAAGCACCTGACCGGGGACGCCGTCCGCGGCCTGCTCAACGGCACCCCCGTGCAGACCCTGGCCGAGGGGCTGCGGGTGCGCCGGGCGGCCGACACCGCGGGCACCACCTGGCAGGAGGTGCGCATGCACCCCAGCCGGTTCGGCGACTGGCGCTGGGCGCTGAACGCCTTCTACCCCCTGGACAACTCGAGCTACGACGCCACGATCGTCACCGGCGGCAGCACCGCCAGCAACGGCTCGACCGGTGCCGCCAGCATGCGCACCACGAAGATCCTCTCCAACAACTGGCTTCCCGGGTTCGCCTACGGCCCGGCCGTCGTCGGCACCAACGCGGCCACCAGCTACCTGTGGTCGGCGACCAACGCCGGATCGGCAGTCCCGTTCGCGCAGTTGTACCTTCGCCCGCGGCTGCGCTGGAACGACCTCACCTGGCCCTCCCTGTCCGGCGGCCTGCCGGCCAGCACCGTGCGGCCGGTCGCCTCCAACCTCGCTGCCCCCCAGCCGGCCGGCGTCAGCGGCCTGGCCAACGGGTTCACCACCGAGCGCGACACCGAGGTGCGCGCCCTGGCCCAGGTGGGCGGCACGATGTTCGTCGGCGGCAACTTCGCCCAGGTCGACAACTACGAGAACTCCACCTCGACCGCCCAGCCCTACCTGGCCGCCTTCGAGGTCGCCACCGGGCGCTGGATCCCGGGCTTCCGCCCGGCCCTGAACGGCAAGGTCAACGCCCTGGTCGCCCTGCCCACCGGGCAGCTCGCCGTCGGCGGCGAGTTCACCACCGTCAACGGGACCGCGAGCGCCGGCCTGGCGGTCCTGGACCCGAGCACCGGTCAGGCCGACCCCACCTTCAGCAGCGCTCTGGAGTACCGCGGCGGCGGGGTGGTGCAGCCGGGTACGGTGACCGCCCTCGGCGTCACCGGCAGCACCCTCTACCTCGGCGGCAGCTTCACCCATGTCGCCGGTGGCGGAACGGGTTTCGCCTACCTCAAGCGCGCCGCCCGGCTCGATGCCACCACCGGCCGGCCGGACGCCGCCTGGAACCCCGCCTTCGACGGCACCCCGATCTTCGTGCAGCTGAGCGCGGCCGGTGACCGGGCCTACTACGGCGGGTTCATGGCCACCATGAACGACGGCGCCACGCCCGCCTACCGGTTCGCCATCGTGGGCACCGGCGCGAGCGCCACCCCGGTGACCGGCCTGGCCACCTGGGTGCCCAGCTCGAACGGGAACGGCTACCAGCAGACCGGGATCGAGATCGGGAACCGGTTCTGGCTGGGCGGTTCGGAGCACTCGTTCTTCGTCTACGACCAGCCGTCGTTCTCGTTGCTGCGCGGCAACATCACCCGCAGCGACTCCGGCACAGGCGGGGACTTCCAGTCCTCGGCGGCCGACGGCGGGGTGGTCTACGGCTCCTGCCACTGCATCCTGTCCAGCAACTACGGCGACGGACGCCGCTGGCCGACGCCGTCCACGTTCGACGACGTCGACGCGCTGCGCTACATCGGCGCCTACGACGCCGCGAGCGGCCGGATGATCAACAGCTTCCTGCCGCAGATGGACACCCGGGCCGTGCGCGGGCCGTGGGCAATGCTGGTGGACAGCAACGGGATGCTCTGGGCCGGTGGCGACACCACCCGGACCAAGGTGGCCGCGACCACCTGGCAGACCTCGGGCGGGTTCTCGCGCTTCCCGCGGGTGGACACCACCGCTCCGGCAGCGCCCAGCACCCCCACCCTCGTGGCCAACCCGGACGCCACGGTGACCGTGTCCTGGACCGCCGGCGAGTCCGGCCTGCGCTTCCAGCTCTACCGCGGCAACCACGTGGTCTGGAGCGGCACCAGCTGGAAGGCCACCCTGCCGGCAGCGGCCGGGGCCACCTACACGGTGCGCGCGATGGACAAGGCGGGTAACCGCAGCGCCACCAGCGGCTCGGTGATCGCCGGCTGACCACCCCGATCCACGGGTCAGCCGGCATCGGCCCCGCCTGCTGACCCGGGCCCCCGAGACGGGGGGAGGACGACTGCCCGGCGCGCGAGTCACCCGCGCGCCGGGCAGTCACCGTCTGCGCCCGACTTCTCTCACGGGTTCTCTCGCGGGCGGCGGCGGCTCAGGAGTGGTCGCCGCCACCGATCTGGTCGACAGCGTGCGGCAGGATCTCGCGCAGCACCGCCATCCCGTCCCGGCACCCACCGGGCGATCCAGGCAGGTTGACGATCAACGTGCTGCCGGCCAGCCCGGCCAGGCCCCGGGACAGTGCGGCCGTCGCCACCCCCGCAGCCACCCCCCGCGCCCGGATGGCCTCGGCGATCCCGGGGACCTCACGATCGATCACCGCGCGCGTGGCCTCCGGGGTCTGGTCGCCCGGGGTCAGCCCGGTGCCACCGGTGGTCAGCACCACCGCGTACCCGGCCGCCACCGCATCGAACAGGGCCATGCCGACCCTCGGCCCGTCCGGCAGCACCCGGGGCCCGTCCACCTGGAACCCCAACTCCCGCAACCCGTCGGCGAGAATCGGCCCCCCGCGATCCTCGTACACCCCGGCCGCCGCCCGGTTCGAGGCGGTGATCACCAGGGCGTGACCCTTCTTCAGACCCGGCGCGATCACGGCGTACTCCCCTCGCTCTCGGCCCTGCTCTCGTCCCGGCTCTCGGCCCAGTCCCCCGAGCGGCCGCCGCTCTTGGCCGTCACCCGGACGTCGGTGATCCGGGTGTGCCTGTCGACGGCCTTGACCATGTCGACCAGGGCCAGCGCGGCGACCACGACACAGGTGAGGGCCTCCATCTCGATCCCGGTGCGGTCGGCCGTGCGCACGGTGGCCTCGATCTCGACCCCCTGGTCGACCACCCGCAGCTCGACCCTGACCCCGTGGACGGCGATCGGGTGGGCCAGGGGGATCAGCTCCGGGGTGCGCTTGGCCGCCTGGATCCCCGCGATCCGGGCCACCGCCAGCGCATCACCCTTCGGAACCCCTTGTCCGCGAAGCAGTTCCACCACTCGCGGCGAGCACAGCACGCGGCCGGCTGCCGACGCCTGGCGCGCGGTGACCGCCTTGGCGGAGACATCCACCATGCGCGCCTGTCCACGGGCATCGACGTGCGTCAACCCCGGCGCCGTCGCCTCCCCCCGCAGGGCCGCTTCCCCGGGGTGCCCGCCGGCCGTCACCGGGTGCCGTCCAGCACGATGCCGTCCAGCACGATGCACTCCAGTTCCTGGCCGGGCTCGACCCGGGTGACATCCTCCGGCACCACGGCCAGGCAGGTGGCCTCGGCCAGGTCGGCGACCAGGTGGGACCCCTGCGCCCCGACCGGTGTGACCCGCCACCCGGGCGGCCCACCGGCTCTGTCCGTCCTCTGTTCCAAGTCCTGTTCCGGGTTCTGGTCAGGGTTCTGGTCCAGGTGCTGGTCCAGGACCGCCCGCACGAACTGCCGCTTGGCCGCCGGGGAGTTCCAGCCGATCGCCGCCCGCGCCCGCACGCGGGGGCGCTGCTCGTCGTCCGCGCCCTGCATGGCCAGCAGCACCGGCCGGACGAAGACCTCGAAGGAGACCATCGAACTGACCGGGTTGCCCGGCAAGGTGATCACCGGCACGTTGGCCGGGCCGTAGGTGCCGTGCCCCTGCGGCATCCCGGGTTGCATCGCCACCGGCCCGAACCAGACGCCACCCACGCGGCGCAGGGCCGCCTTCACCGGGTCGTGTGCCCCGGCGGAGACCCCGCCGCTGGTGACCAGCAGGTCGGCGTCCCGGCCGGCAGCGGTCAGCGCGGTCAGCACGGCCTCCTCGTCGTCCCCGACGAACCCGGCGTAGCGGGCAGTGGCCCCCGCCTCGATCGCCGCGGCGATCAGCGCGTACCCGTTGGAGTCGTAGATCTGGCCGAAGCCGAGCGCCTGCCCGGGGGGCACCAACTCGCTGCCGGTCGAGACCACCACCACGCGCGGGCGCGGGTGCACCCGAAGCTCCGCCCGCCCGACCGCGGCGGCCAGGCCGATCCGCCGGGCAGTCAGCCGGACGCCGGGGCGCAGCACCTCCTCGCCCGCCTCGACGTCCTCGCCGGCCGCCCGCAGGAACTGCCCCGCTGCCGGCGCCTGGTGGATGCGCACCCGGTCCGTGCCGCCATCGGTCCACTCCACCGGCACCACGGCCCCGGTCCCCGCAGGGATCGGCGCCCCGGTCATCACCCGAATCGCCTGGCCCGGGCTCAGGGTGAGCTCCCGGGCGGGGCCCGCCGGCACGTCGTCGGCCACCGGCAACTCGACCGGATCACGCGTCGTGGCGGCCGCGACGTCCTCGACATGGACGGCGTAGCCGTCCATCGCCGAGTTCGCGAACGGCGGCAGGGCGATCGGCGAGCGCACCGATTCGGCGAGCCGGCACCCGAGCGCCTCCAGCAGCGGCACCGTGCGCGGCGCAAGCTCAGCGACGCCCTGCAGGCACCGCGCCAGATGTTCCTCGACCGACATCACCGGCACAGCGTAAGCGCCGGGGCGGGCCGGCTCAGTCCGTCAGGTCGGCCGCGAAGCCACGCAGCCACGTGCGCAGGTCGGCGCCCAGATCCGGGTGATCACAGGCGATCTGGACGACGGCCTTGAGGTAGTCCAGCCGGTCACCGGTGTCGTAGCGGCGGCCGCGGAAGACCACCCCGTAGACACCGCCGCCCTCGCCGGAGGCGTCGGTCAGGGTCTGCAACGCATCGGTGATCTGGATCTCGCCGCCCCGGCCGGGGGCCGTCGTGGCCAGCACCTCGAAGATCCGCGGGTGCAGCACGTACCGGCCGATCACCGCGAGGTTGCTGGGGGCATCGGCCGCGTCCGGCTTCTCGACCATGCCGGTCACCCGCACCACGTCGTCCTCGCCGGTCGGCTCGACCGCGGCACAGCCGTACAGGTGGATCTGCTCGCGGGGCACCTCCATCAGGGCCACCACGGAGGCGCGGCTGCGTCGCTGCACGTCGATCATGCGCGAGAGCAGCGGGTCCCGGACGTCGATCAGGTCATCACCCAGCAACACGGCGAACGGGTGGTCGCCCACGTGATGGGCCGCACAGGCGATGGCGTGCCCCAGGCCGCGCGGGTCGCCCTGGCGCACGTAGTGCACGTCGGCCAGCACGTTGGACTTGCGCACCCGGGCCAGCCGGAGCAGGTCGCCCTTGGCCTGGAGTGCCTCCTCCAGCTCCCAGGCCCGGTCGAAGTGGTTCTCCAGCGAGCTCTTGTTGCGTCCGGTGATCATCAGGACGTCGCCGAGCCCGGCCGCCACGGCCTCCTCGACCACGTACTGGATGGCCGGCTTGTCGACCACCGGCAGCATCTCCTTGGGGGTGGCCTTGGTCGCCGGCAGGAACCGGGTGCCCAGCCCCGCGGCCGGGATCACCGCCTTGGTCACCGCCGGGCCGAGTCCGTCCTCGGAACCGCCCTGGGCCCCGGTGGCCGGTGCCTGGCTGCTGATCACGTCTGTCACGTCCACTCCCCTGACGCCCTGGCTACCCGTGAGAACACTGTGGTGCGACTGCCTGCCTGCGACTGTCTGTGCGCAACTGCCTGTCACGGCACGGACCGACGTGCGTCAGGATCCGCCCGGCCCCCGAACGACCGACCTCACCCCCGGCAACTCCCCTGCCGCCGAGCAGGACAACAGCACGGCAACGTCGGGATTGACACTTCGAGAACGTGAGGCGTTGGCCCCATTCTTACCGCCATCGACAGATCTGTGCGGGTTGTCTCGCACGATCGGTCGAGATGCCGATCACGCGTTCCCTCGCCACCGGACATCTATCGAGCCTTCGGCACGCGGGGCCGCGAACTGGAGGGCCTCACCCTGCCCGACAGGTCGGGATCATCGGACTCTGCCGGGCTCTGGGCCACCGACCAGCGATCACGGCCGGCACGCTTGGCGGCGTACAACGCCAGATCGGCGGCGTGCAGCACGTCCGCCGCACTGCCCCCGTGCTCCGGATAGGTCGCGATCCCGATCGAGACCGTCACCGGCATGGTCTGCGCCGGATCGCCCCCGTCGCTGAACGGGTCGGCCCGCACCCGGGCCAGCACCCGGCGAGCCACCGCCTCCGCCCCCGTGGTGCCGGTCTCGGGCAGCACCACCGCGAACTCCTCGCCCCCGCGCCGAGCCACCAGGTCCACCTCCCGCAGACAACGGCGCAGGCGCTGGGCGAACTCGCGCAGCACGACGTCCCCGAAGGCGTGACCCAGGGTGTCGTTGACCTGCTTGAAGTGGTCCAGGTCCAGCATCAGCACCGACAGCGTGCGCCCGAACCGATGGGCACGCTCCACCTCGTGGGCCAGGGTGGCGGTCAGGTGCCGCAGATTGGCGGCCCCGGTCAGCGCATCGGTGATCGACATCCGCTGCGCGTCGGCGTGCTCGTGCACGTTGGCCACCGCCACCCCGGCGTGCACCCCCACGGCCCGGACGGCGTCCCGCGCCGTGGCGTCCAGCGCCCCGGTGCGCCGGGCCACGGCCAGCACCCCCTGGAGCCGGGGGCCCCGGCGCATGGGCACGGCGAGCGCGCCCCCCGCGACCGGGGACAGGTCGGCGGTGCACTCCTGCCCGGTGTCGGCCGCGCGCGTGGCCAGCTCGCCGAGCCGGCCGAGCACCGCTGCCAGCCACCCGGCGTCCTCGCCGTCGCCGGCGACACTGACCCGTTCGGCCAGCCCGGTGGCGTCCCCGAGCAGCACGGTGGCCACCGCGGCATCGCCGCCGCGCCGGGCCGCCTCGGCCACCGCCCGCAGCAGGGCATCGAGGTTGTGCGTGTTGGCCAGCGCCTCGCCCACGTGGGTGAAGGTGTCGGCCAGGGCGTCCCGGTGATGCTCGAGTTCGGCGATGGTGGCCTCGAGCCGGTCGGCCATGGCATCGACCGTGGTCCCGAGCAGGCCGATCTCGTGATCACCGCGCACCCGTGAGCGCGCCTGCAGGTCGCCCTCGCCGAGCCGGCGCGCCGTGTCGGTCAAGACGGTGATCGGCCGGGTCAACCGGCCGGCCAGCACGGTCAGCGCGGCCGCCATCGCCGCGGCGCAGACCAGCAGCAGGACCATCGCCGGCGCCCCCGGTCCGCCGCCCTCGCGGGGGGCGAAGACCAGCAGCGCGAACGGCAGCCCGGGCGGGGTGGCGAGCAGGTAGCGCACGTGACCCGACGTGCCCCCGGGCGAGGACGCCGCGGCCTCGAGCACGGCTCCCAGGTCCAGGCCCTGCGGCTCGGGGCCGGCCAGACCCAGCACCCACCAGTCGGCCTTCCCCTCCGCCGGATCCCCCGCACCGGCCCGGCCTCCCGGGGCCAGCAGTGCCACCGAGTCGGGAATCGCCAGCCGGGTCCGCAGCCGGGCCAGCTCCTCGTCCGTGAGCTCCTGCACCGCCGCGACCAGGCCCACGGATCGCCCGGTCACGTCCACCACCGCAACCGTGTGGACGAGCAGCGCGGGGGGGCCGGCGAGCGACTCGGCCGGCGGGGTGGCGCAGGCGCTGCCCACCGGCAGGGATTCGGTGAGGTGATCGGGGGTGCTGCCGGCGACCAGGGTGTCGCCCACCCACACCGACAACTTGACGCCGGAGGGCACCGAGCCGTCCGGATCCCGGCCCGGCGAGCCGGCCGACCCGCGGCCACCGGAGGCCGCCGACAGTGCCGCGCGCGCCACCTGGACGTCCAGGCCGGCCTGGCCGGACAGGCGAGCGGCCAATCCGACCGCCTCCCGCTCGAGCGCACCGCACCGATCGGTGAGCACCGCGGTGATCGCCGCCTGCGAGCGGGTCAGTGCCGCGTCCTGGACCCGATCGGCCGAGGCGGGAGCGAGCAGGGTGAGCACCAGCACCGCTGCCACCACCGGGCCGACCAAGACCCCGGCGAGCACCAGCCCCAGGCGCGCCCGAAGGGACACTCACCCCCGCCCTCCCGGCGCCGGTGGCTGACCACCGGACACCCGCCGTCCGCCGCGTCCATAGAGTAATCGAATGGTGGCACGTAGTAACCAACGACATTCAACCGGGCATGTGACCCGTGCGTGAGGGGAATGTCACGACCGGCGCAAATGATCACCGATTCCCCTCGGCCGGGCAGGACAGGACCGGACGGCCCTGTCGAGTTGGTTGTGCTGCCCCGGAACGGCAGGATGGGGCCGTCCCCCGCTCGCGCCGACACCGAGGGGAGCCGATCATCTCGCCCACCACCCTGCAGCCCGGCGACGGTGCGGCCGACCTGGTCGACCGCGCTCGGGCCAAGGCCGCTCTGCGCAGCCGGATCCGGGCCGAACGCCGCCGGCGTCCCGAGGCCGATCGCGAGGCGGACGCCCTGGCGCTGGCCGAGGTCGTCCTCGAACTGCCCGAGGTGGTGAACGCGACCTGCGTCACCCTGTACGCCTCGATGGACGACGAACCCGGCACCCAACCCCTGCGGACGGCGCTGGCCGACGCCGGCGTCCGGGTACTGCTGCCGATCGTGCTGCCCAACCGCCGGCTGGACTGGGCCGAGGACGACGGCGACCTGGTGCCGCCCGCCGGGCTCGGCGGCGCCGAGCCGACCGGCGAACGCCTGGGCGAGGGCGCGGTGCACGGTGCCGACGTGCTGCTGGTGCCCGCACTGGCGGTCGACACCCTGGGCCACCGGCTGGGGCAGGGCGCCGGGTACTACGACCGGGTGCTCGACCTGGCTCACCCCGGCGTGCCGGTGATCGCCTTGGTGCACGACCCCGAGGTCCTGGACGCCGCGGTCGAACCGGTGCCCGTCGAACCTCACGACCGCCCGGTCGCAGCGGTGGCCACACCTCGCCGGTGCCTGCGCCTGCGATGACAGCGCGGATGGCGCGAGCGCCGTCCCGCGCCCGGTGAGCGTCGACGACCTCGGGGGGGTCCTGCTCGTCGCCTCGGCCGTGCTGTTGATCGCCATCGCGGCCGTTCGCCTGAGCCTCGGCGTCGGGCTGCCCTCACTGCTGGTCTATCTGGCGATCGGCCTGACGATCGGCGAATCCGGGTTCGGGGTGGCCTTCGA
This sequence comes from Kineosporiaceae bacterium, assembly GCA_016794595.1. Lineage (GTDB taxonomy): Bacteria > Actinomycetota > Actinomycetes > Actinomycetales > Kineosporiaceae > JADJPO01. The sequence continues at coordinate 3,778 of JAEUJN010000119.1, read as the reverse complement.
GGACGCCCAGCTCGCGGGAGTGATCGGTTACGGGGCCCTGGTGCTGATCCTCGCCGAGGGCGGGCTGACCACCCGCTGGTCGACCATCCGCGCCTCGGTCGCGCCCGCGGGGGTGCTGGCCACGCTGGGCACCGTGGTCTCGATCGTGGCCACTGCCGCCGCCGCACACCTGCTGTTCGGGTTCGCCTGGCAGACCGCGCTGCTGCTGGGGGCCGTGGTGTCCTCCACGGACGCCGCCGCGGTGTTCTCCGTGCTGCGCACCGTGCCCCTGCCCTCGCGGCTGGTGGGCATGCTCGAGGCGGAGTCGGGGTTCAACGACGCCCCCGTGGTGATCGCCGTGGTGGCCCTGACCTCCCGCTCGTTGGGCGAGCCGTTCCACGGCTGGTGGATGCTGGTCGGCGAGGCCGTGATCGAGCTGGTGATCGGGGCCGCGATCGGGCTGCTCATCGGACGCGTCGGGGCCGAGGGGCTGCGCCGGGTGGCCCTGCCGGCCTCGGGTCTGTACCCGATCGCCGTCCTCGGGCTGGTGACCCTCGCCTACGGCGCCGCGGTGTCCCTGCACGGATCGGGCTTCCTGGCGGTCTACCTGGCGGCGCTGGTGCAGGGCAACATGCGGCTGCCGCACCGGGCCGCCGTCCGCGGGTTCGCCGAGGGCCTGGGCTGGGTCTCCCAGATCGGGCTGTTCGTCCTGCTCGGACTGCTGGCCTCCCCCGCGCGCCTGCCGCTGGCGATCCTGCCCGCGATCGGGCTGGGGCTCGCACTGTTGTTCCTGGCCCGTCCCCTGTCGGTGCTGGCCAGCGTGAGCTGGTTCGGGGTGTCCCTGCGCGAGCAGGCCTTCCTGTCCTGGGCGGGCCTGCGCGGCGCGGTGCCGATCGTGCTGGCCACCGTGCCCTGGAGTCGCGGCCTGCCCGGCAGCATCGAGCTGTTCGACACCGTGTTCGTCCTGGTGGTCGTGTTCACCCTGGTCCAGGGGCCGGCGCTGCCCTGGGTGGCCCGCAGGCTCGGCCTGACGGCCGAGCTGGAGACCACCGATCTGGACGTCGAGTCCAGCCCGCTGGGCACCCTGGACGCCGACGTGATCCAGATCCGGGTGGGGCCGACCTCGCGCCTGCACGGGGTGGAGGTGTTCGAGCTGCGGTTGCCCGCCCGGGCGAACGTGACCTTGGTCATCCGGGACGGCGAGCCGTTCGTGCCGGGACCGACCACCTCGCTGCGGCACGGGGACGACCTGATCGTGGTCTCGGCCGCATCGGTGCGGGCAGCGGCCGTGCAGCGACTGCTCGACGTCAGCCGGGACGGCAAGCTCGCCGGGTGGTTGCGTCGCGGACCTGCCCGCTGAGTCGCCGGCATCGGGCATACTGTTGGCACTCGTGGCGTTGGAGTGCCAAGAGTTGACCCCGGCCCCGTGCCGGGCGCGCCCCTGGGAGGATCTCGTGCCGACGTACGCCTACGCGTGCACAGCGTGCGACCACCGTTTCGAAGCGCAGCAGGCGTTCACCGACGACGCCCTGACCGAATGCCCCGAGTGCCAGGGGCGGCTGCGCAAGCTGTTCAACGCCGTGGGCATCGTGTTCAAGGGATCGGGCTTCTACCGCACCGATTCGCGCGGATCCTCCTCGTCCACGACCGCCGCGGCCGGCGGCTCGGGCACCCCGTCCACAGGGTCGTCGAGTGATTCCCCCGGCTCCACCGGTGCGTCGTCCTCCGGCGGGTCGACCTCCTCCGGCTCCTCGACCGGCGGCTCGACCTCCTCCGGCTCCTCGGCCGGATCCAGCGGCGGCTCGACCGCGGCCAAGACCACGGCGGCCTGACCGGCACGAGGCGATCGTTGCGTCCCCAGCGGGCGCCGGCGTTCTCACTGTCCACAGGCCCTGCCCGCGGCCTCTGGCCCGGGGCGGTCTCGCTGTAGCGTCGCCCGGGTGAGCGACTCGATCCCTCCTGCGGCCTCCCCCGCCGATCTCGCCGCCGACCCCACCGAGGTCACCGCCGAGATCGGCGTGATCGGCGGATCCGGCTTCTACACCTGGCTCGATCACGCCGTGCCGGTGAGCGTACGCACCCCGTTCGGCGAACCCAGCGAACTGCCCGTGGTGGGCCAGGTGAACGGGCGCTCCGTGGCCTTCATCCCCCGTCACGGGCGCGACCACCGGTTCGCCCCGCACCGGGTCAACTACCGGGCCAACCTCTGGGCGCTGCGTGAACTCGGCGTCCGGCAGGTGATCGGCCCCTGCGCCGTCGGGTCGCTGCGAGCGGACCTGGGGCCGGGAACCCTGGTGGTGCCGGACCAGGCGATCGACCGCACCTCGGGTCGCGCGCACACGATCTTCGACGCCGACGGCACCACCGATGCGGACGGCGCGCGTGGCTGGGGTTCCTCGCTGGCGCACGTCGCCTTCGCCGACCCCTACTGCCGTCGGGGGCGGCACGCGGTACTGGCAGCGGCCGCGGACGCCGGCTGGCCCGCCGTCGACGGCGGCACCCTGGTGGTGGTCAACGGGCCCCGGTTCTCCACCCGGGCGGAGTCCCGCTGGCATGCGGCAGCGGGCGGGGACCTGGTGGGCATGACCGGGTTGCCCGAGGCCTCGATCGCCCGCGAACTGGCTCTCTGCTACACCTCCGTGGCCGTGGTCACCGACCTGGACGCCGGGGTGGAGCACGGCGAGGGCGTGACCCACGCCGAGGTCATGCAGACCTTCGCTCGCTCGGTCACCCGGCTGCAGAGCGTGCTCTCCCGCGTGGTCGCCGAGCTGCTTCCGGACAGTGCCTGCCCATGCCGGCGGGCCCTCGACGGCCTGCACGTCCCGTTCACGGTCGACTGAGGTGCGCGAGCGTGCCGGGACCCTCCGGGCGCCCTCGAGCCTGCGCCGCCGGCTGGGCACCCTCGGGAGAGGTCATCGCCCCGGGACCACCGTCGACGACCCGGCCCGGGGCCTGCGATGGCAGCGCAGCTGGCTCAGGTGGCGGCGCCGGGTCGGGGTCCACCGCAGGCTGGTGGTCGCGGCCCTGGTCGCGCTGGCGGTGGTCACCGGATTGCGGGCCCTGGCGCCCCAGCCGGCACCCACCGTCGAGGTACTGGTGGCCGACGGCGATCTCCCCGCCGGCAGGGTGGTGACACGCAGCGACGTCACCACGGCCCGTTGGGCCCCGGACACCGTGCCGGCCGGGGCGATCCCCGACCCGGTCGGCCGGATCCTGGCCTCTCCGCTGCGGCGAGGTGAGCCGATCACCGACGCCCGCGTCCGGGGCCCGGGATTGCTGGTCGGCCAGCCCGACGGCACCCGGGCCACGCTGGTCCGGCTCGGTGCGCCGATCGCCGGACTGGTCCGCCCCGGTGACCGGGTGGACCTGATCGCCGCGCCCACGGCCGACTCACTCGCCACCGGCACAGCCGGCGCGGGGGCAGCCGAGGCGATGATCGTGGCCCGAGACGTGCTGGTGCTGGCCCTCGGCGGTGCGGCGACCTCGGAGGCGGGCAGCGGCGGGCTGCTCGGCACCGGGGTTTCGGCCGGATCCGGTGAGCCGGATCAGCTGGTGCTCGCGGTGGACACCGCGACCGCGCTGCGCCTGCAATCGCACCGCTCGGGCCATGCGCTGACCGTCCTGCTGACCACCTCGTGAGCCCCACAGCCCCCGAGCACTGTGGCCGGCGTGCCTCCACCGGGTGGAGGCACGCCGGCCACAGGCCCGCAGGGGCCGCGCCGCTGCGAATCCAGCCGATAGCGGATCTCGGCCCGCCGCTTGATTTCAGCCGGGTCCTCGGCGGGGGGGGCGGGGGAGA
>JAEUJN010000116.1 GCA_016794595.1 Kineosporiaceae bacterium | reverse complement strand
GCTCCCCGGGACCACCCAGTTGGCGATCATGATCGGCCGAAGCGGTCACATCAAGATCCACATCGGTGGACTGAACACCCATCACGGTCATGCTCCTCATCTACAGGAGCGACCCCTTACACAATCCAGTAGACACGCCCGGTGGCCGCGGGGTTCGACCATTACGACTCCCGTGCCCATGACCCGAACCTGCACACCCACCTGGCCATCGCCAACCGCGTTCAAGGCAGCGACGGCCTCTGGCGGGCCATCGATGCCCGGGGCCTGCACGCCGCAACGGTGGCGTTCTCCGAACTGTATGACGGGCTCCTCGCCGATCACCTGACCTCGAGGCTGCCGTTGGAGTTCGGCTGGCGGGACCGCGGGATCCGCCGCGATCCGGCGTTCGATGTGCATGGGGTCGATGAGCGCCTGATCACCGCGTTCTCCTCACGGGGCGCCTCGATCGACGCCACCCTGGTCAGCCTGCTCACCGCGTTCGAGACCGCCCACGGCCGCCGCCCCGACCGGGTCGAAGTGATCAAACTCCGGCAGCAGGCCACCCTGGCCACCCGGCCCGACAAGACCGTCCGGTCGTTGCCTCAGCTGCGGGCGGAGTGGGCCGGCCGCGCCGAGCAGATCAGCGGACACCCCGGGCCCGACGCCGTCAGGACCGCCCTCGACAGTCCAGCGCCTTTGCCAATGCCCTTGCCAACGCCCTTGCCACTGCTCTTGCCACTGGAGGAACTCGCCGCGTCCATCGTGGACGGCGTCGCTGCGCGCCGCTCGACCTGGACGGCCTGGAACCTCACCGCTGAAGCAGCCCGCGCCCTCAAACCGCACCGGTTCGCCACCACCGCCGACCGCCTCTACGCCGTCGATGCCCTCACCCAGTCCGCTCAGGCGCTCTGTGTCCGCCTGCACGACCCGACCGCACTCGACAGAAGTGCTCTGGCGCGGGCCCGATGGACCAGCCAGGCCGTCCTGGACGCCGAACATCGACTCCTCGCCGCTGCCACGGACTTGACCGCACCCACCACCCGCCTCAGCCCAGCCGATTCGGTGGGGCTCGGGGCGGATCAGGCGGCTGCCCTGGTGCTGACGGCCGGTTCGGGGCGCAGGGTGGAGGTGCTGGTCGGTCCAGCGGGTTCGGGCAAGACCACCCTGCTGAACCGGGTGGCCCGGGCCTGGCAGCACACCCACGGCCACGGCAGCGTGATCGGGCTCGCACCGTCCGCGGCCGCTGCCGAGGTGCTCGCCGCCTCCCTCGGCATCCGCTGCGAGAACACCGCCAAATGGCTGCACGACACCTACGACACCCTGAACGAACGACTTGCCAACCGGGGCTGGCCCCTGCGGGGAGGGCAACTGGTGATCGTCGATGAGGCCTCGCTCGCCTCGACCGCCTCCCTGGACGCCCTCGCCGGCCAAGCCAGCGCCGCGGGAGCCAAGCTGCTCCTAGTCGGCGACCACCACCAACTCGCCGCCGTCGAAGCCGGCGCCGCGTTCGGGCTCCTGGCCCGCCGCACCCGAGCCGCCGAGCTCACCGCACTATGGCGGTTCAGCAACCCCTGGGAAGGCCCCGCCAGCCGCCGCCTCAGACACGGCCACCCCCAGGTACTGGACACCTACGCCGCCCACCACCGCGTCCACGAGAACAGCAGCGACATCGCCGACGCCGACGCCGCTGAGGCCGCCTACGTTGCCTGGCGCGACGACGTCGCCGCGGGCCGGGACAGTCTGCTGCTGGCCCACGACCGCGGGACCGTTACCGCCCTCAACGCGCGGGCTCGAGCCGACCGCATTCTGACCGGCGCCTCATCGCCGGTCGGCGTGCCGCTGCGCGACGCCACCACCGCCGGCACCGGCGACACCGTCGTCACCCGGCTCAACGCCCGCGGGTTCACCGACCGCATCGGACGCTACGTCCGCAACGGCGACACCTGGACCGTCCAACAGACCACCCCCGGCGGCGACCTCTACCTCACCCGCACCGGCCCCGACACCACCCCCGCCACCACAGCCGCCACCTTCGACCAGGCCCGGGCCTGGCATCATCGGCCAGACGTCGTGGTGCTGCCCCGCTACTACGTCGGTGAGCACGTCGAACTGGGCTACGCGGCGACCGTGCACCGCGCCCAAGGCCGGACCGTGGACACCTGCCACCTGGTCGCCGCCCCCGGCATGGCCAGAGAACACCTCTACGTCGGCCTCACCCGCGGCCGCGACGCCAACCACGTCTACATCGACACCGACCACCCGACGGACGACGAGACGCACCGCAGTGGCACGACCCGCGTGGCCGGGCGGCGGATCCTGGAACAGATCATGGCCACCAGCACCGCCGAAACCTCCGCCACCGAATACGCCGAAGCACTCGAAAACGTTGGCCACCAACGCCTCTGGTACGAGACCCCCGATCCACAGCACCTCCGGTCTACGGCTCACGCGGCCGGACTCGACGGACCGACCATCGGACGCTGAGATCCATGTCGGTGCCCGCGATTAGTGATCTGAGTCAGACCGTTGGGACAGCGTTCAGGTTCTCTAGCTCATCCAGGGGAGCCACCGCCTGGCTCTTCCGACCGGCTTTCGCCACCTGGAACCGCCTCGGATCGATCGCTGCGAGCATCCGCAAGGTCGTAGGGGCTGCCATCACATCATTGGTAAGTCGCTTGTCCAGGACCTCACCCGGCGCAACGGGCGTGGCAGGTCGCTTGTCCAGCAAAGGATTGCGGGGTCCTGGGCTGATGGATTCGCCAAGTGCTGAGCGGGAGTCCTCAGGGATCTCTGAGAGCTTCTCCTACGGTCCCGTCTTGCCCGCTGTTCCTGCGCACTTGGATAGCGAGGGAAGCCCACCGATGGAGGAGGCCGCCATGACCGACCGACACACATTCGCTGCGACGCATCGCGGGATGACCCCGAACACCACCGATCTGGTCGACGTCGTAGACGCAGCTCAACGGCTGGGCACCCCGGTGCGGTTCGTGCGGCGTCTGATAGCCGAGCGTCGTATCCGGTTCTACAAGGTCGGCCGCTACGTCCGGCTCGACCCGGCCGACCTCGACGCCTTCATCGCCGCCGGCCAGGTCGACCCGTCGCGGTGACGCAGCCGTCGCTCTCAGCCCGAGGCACGCTCCGCCGAGGCGCTCAGTGCGCCGGCCGCCGCCGCGTCGATCGCCTCAGCCACCCGACGAGCGTGCTGGGTTGTGGCGTGCTGATACCGCTGGGCCGCTGCAGCGGTGGAATGCCCGGCCATCTGCATCAGGGTGCCCAACGAGGCACCGTGGATTGAGTCCCGCTGGGTGGTGGGCTTTGAGGATGGGGTCCTCGGTGCTCACGTGCCGCTGGTGATCGCGGCGGGTTCAGTATCCAGGCTGGCTGGGTCGGCTGCCAGTAGGGCCATGGAGGTCTCGGAGAAGTAGC
>JAEUJN010000063.1 GCA_016794595.1 Kineosporiaceae bacterium | reverse complement strand
CCCAGGACAGGCTGGCCAAGACCTGGGGAGATCCCCCGTTCCGCCTCCAGGCGACCGCGAGTCAGCCGGCCCGGATCACCTACACCGCGAGCGGGCCCTGCCGGATCGCCGATGCGCGGGTGAGCCTGGACGCGGCGGGTGTCTGCCGGGTGACCGCGACGGCGGTGTCGACCACGACCGAGCAGACGGCGAGCGCGAGCCTGGCCATCACGATCGCCAAGGCGAGACCGACGATCACGGCGGACGACGCGTCGCTGGCCTACGCGCGGGACTTCGCCCATCAGCTGACGGCCGGTGTCGAGCCTGATGCCCTGCTCAGCTACCGACTCGACCCCGACCACACCCCCACCGGGGGGTTCCGATGCCGGGTCGAGGACGGCGTGCTCACCCTGGTTGGAGGCGTCAACGCCGGCGCCGGCCCGGCGTCCCTGCTCCCGGTGACCTGCCCGATCGAGGTGGCCGCGCTCGCATCACCCAACATCGAGCCCGGAGCGCCTGTCGGGTTCGACGTCACGGTGACCGCGCCACCCCTGGACCTGGTGGCTGACCCGACGACCGCGGACGTCACGGGGAACAACGAGGTCACCGTCACCCTCACCGAGTCAACGGGCTTCGGCAACACACCGACCACCCAGCCGGACAAGGGCTGCACTCCCGGTCCGGTCGCCAGGATCTCGCCCACCCGGTTCACCTCGACCATCACCACCCAGGGAGGCGACTACACCTGCACGATCACCTGGCAGATGCAGTCCTGGCTCGGTGGGCCCACCGCCACGGCCGCGACGACGATCACGGTGAAGCCACCCATCGTCGGGTAGTTGACACCCCTGGCCGGCCACCGGGAACCGGTCGCAGTCGCCCTGTGTCGGCTGCGGCTCCGTTTACCTCCGTGGCGACAAGCCCGGAACACCGCCACTCGTTCGTCGAGCCGCGTCGAGATCGTCCTGCACCTTGCCGCCGCGGAACGTGCTCCGAGTCGCCTCGCGCGCCTCGTCGTCCAGGACGAAGCCCTGCCGGGTCGGCCCGCCGAACCGCGGCATCAGCGTGAAGTCGTCCGCGTGCGACAGCACCTGCTCGTAGGCGTCCAGGTCGCCGGCGAGATAAGCCTCCGCCGACTCCTGGGCCATGCGGACGAGTTCGGCCACTGCCGGATGGTCCTCCGTCATCGACGGCAGGGTGGCGAGGTGATCGTCCCCCTTCAGGTTCGGAGCGGGTGGACGCCTCGTTCTGACGCCCGCACTGCTGATCGGCCTGAACGGCGGCCCTCGCGATGTGGTCGCCGTCGATCATCGGATAGTGCCGGCCCTCGCCGGGCCGGATGTGAACGGTGTTCATGGCGCTCTCCTTCGGCTGGGGCGTTATCCACAGCCTTTCTGAAATCGTTCATGTGCGTGACAGTGGGAACACTGACGACCCGCGTGTGGGTGGCATTGTGTATCCGGACCTGCGCGGATTCTCGGTGCGTCAACTGCATGATGAAGGCATTTCTCAATCGGCGCGGCAGGAGCAACAAGACTGGGAGAGGGCTGATGAGTATCTGTCAGATGCCGCAGCCAGGGAGTATGTGCTGGCCAGTGGGAATTACCCACCTTCCGCGTATGACTTTGATCGTGATGTGTAACTTCTTACGCAACCCGAGATGACGAACGAACTGGAGGCGGAGTTGATCGATCTGACAAGGTCACTCACGCCCGGCGGAATCCTGTTGACCCTTGGAAGCAACAGTGAGAGATGCACCGAGGTGTTTCGTGTAGTCGATCGCATAGCGACTGACCGACGTGGCCACGTGCTGAAGCGAGTGCTTGACGTCGGCGATCTACCGGCACAGGCCGGCAAAGCGGCTCGCGAATTGGGTGTCAACAGTTTGATACGAGATCTACGGGCGCTAAGGAACGCGCGCCCGAGGCGTTTGCGACTGCCCTGGACGGCCTACCCGCCGATGTCCGAGGTCTTGACACTGGCCTGGTCAGGCTTCCGCGGTTTCGACTGCTTGCGCATGAGCGAGAAGGTGACAAGGCATTTACCGCCCGCGAGAGGAGCCGCATGGCGCGTCGACGCGCTGCGTTCTTACGGCAACTCAGTGAACAGCAGCTGTGGGCGAGCGGATCGAAATGCCGCTAGCCCTCGATCCAATGAACAACCGCCTATTGCCGCCCCGCGTGCGACCGCACACTATTGCCGCGAGTCGCGCCGTCAGTCGTCTTCGATGTAGCCGGTCCGTGGATCGATCATTGAGAGGAAGCTCCGAATGTTCGTCTGGTGCTGCTCGACATCGTCAGACGACGGGCTCGTGCTGAAGCCGTAGCCGGGATTCGGGCCGCTGCGCCACGTGTAATGGGCGCCGCCGAACTCGTCGGGTCGCACTTCGAAGATCTCGCCATCACATTCAAGCTGACTTGCTGGCGCGGCGCGTTCCACTGGAGCGACGCCGGGCAGCACAGCCTCGCTGTCCGTTTCTCGCTCGTTCATGCGCCCAGCATGCCATCGAGAAGCCTCCGCTCATGCCGCAGAGCGCATCTACTGGTGGCGCTATCCGTCGGCGACATCCAGGCCCATGGCTCGGGCTGCCTTGATGACTCGTTCGTCGAAGGAAGCCAGTCGTGCCTGCTGGTTGCGTGCGCTGAGCAGGACACAGCAGTCCGGCATCTTCAGCGTGGTCTCGGTGCGCAGCCGCGCCAGCGGCACGGCCGAGTCGGGTGGGAACTGCAGCGTCTCGACCCCGAGGTCGGCGAGGATGCCCAGAACGACGTCGGCTCGTCCGGCTCGGGTCGGCGCGACGAGGATCTCGGCCAGGGTCAGCAGGTTCACTGCGAAGTCGTCGCCGATCTCGCGGGTGAGCAGCGCTATGGCCCGTTCGTGGTGCGCGTCGCCGGCGTCGAGGTAGCCGATCAGGACGCTGGCGTCGAGGACGATCACTCGGGCCAGTCCTCGCGCAATGAATCGACGTACCCCTGCGGGTAGACATCGGTGAGCGCGCCACCGTGACGCCTGAGCGCCTCGAGTCGTGCAGTGCGGTGCTGACGCTGCCGAACGACGACGGCTCGATGCCCCTCCAACGCCAATCGCGTGATCAGCTGGCCGCGGCTCAGCCCCGGCCACCGCACCGCCGCCTCGTCCAACGCGGCAGCGAGCTCGTCGGTCTCCGTGACCTGATGGCGAGGTCGCGACGTAGGCACTCCTGGAGTGTACCACTCTAGACATCGGTGGTGCACTTGCGGTGCAGGCTCACTCGATGCCAGACCGTGCTCGCTGGCTGCACCCTGGCTGCGCCCGAGGCCCTCCCACGCCCTCGATATTGCCCAGGCCGCGTGGCCGCAGGGGTCTACGTCATCGATATCCACCCACTTCCGACTCCTGCACCGGCAGCCTCGGCGTATGACTCGGCCTTGCGACGGGCCGGCGTCTGCGTCGCGGGTTCTCCCGACACCGCCGGCGATGTCACGGATGCGCAGCCGAGGTGCACTACCCCTATTTCGACACCCACGCTTTATCCGGCGTGCTCACCGGTGGGTCCGTCGCCGAACCAACCGTCCACGGACGTCAACGGACGCTCACGGACACGGCGCCCGCCCTCACCAAGGCGCCGCCGAGGGCAACTGAGACGCTAACTGAGACGAACAATTGAGACGAAGACACGGAAACGCAGCCATACCCCTTGGGGGTATTACCGCGTTTCCGCAGGTGGAGCGGTGGCGGTGGGAGCCGCCGTCGCGGTCAGCTCCTGCGTCGCTGCACGCTCCGGCTCCCGTCATCCACCCGCCACCGCCACACGAAAGCCCCGGGCGCTGCCCGGGGCTTCATGTGGCGGTGGCGGTGGGATTCGAACCCACGGTGGAGTTGCCCCCACACACGCTTTCGAGGCGTGCTCCTTTGGCCGCTCGGACACGCCACCGTCGGCGAGGATACCCGCTACCCGCCAGTGCTCCCCAATCGATACCCCGGTGTGGGGCGCAACCTCGGCCGCGGCGTCCGGCTCGTGCCCGGTCCTGCCGACTGGGCGACGATGCACCCTCGATCCATGATCAACGGTGCCCCTCTCGACCACTCGCGGGCCAGGCGGCAAACCGGGCCGGGTGCGAGGCCCGAGCGGGATCGGCCGCCCCGGCATTCCATCCCCGGCCCCCGAGGGCAGCGGTCGTCCGTTCAGCCCTGGATCGCGGCGTACACCTCGTCGGCGCTGACGTCCTTGGTGGAGAGGAACCAGTCGATCGCGGTCACCTTCTCGGCAGGGGCGTCCACCCGCTCCTGGAAGATCGCGCGCACCACGCCCTGGCGGTCGATGACGAAGACCGCGCGAACGGCCCTGGGGGTGTCCTCGCCGCCGGGCATGATCATCCCGTACTTGGTGGCCACCTTCATGGACACGTCGTCGATCAGCGGCAAGTTCCACCTCCACGTCCCGCATCCCCGGTGGTCGATCTTCTCCTTGATCGTGCGCAGCCAGGCGGCGTGGCTGTCGAGGCCGTCGACCGAGCGCCCGACGAGCTCGGTGTTCAGTGCCTCGAAGTCCTTCTCCTTGGTTGCGAAGGTCATGAACTCGGTCGGGCAGGCAGGGCCTCGGTGGCCATTCCCAGGGGGTATCTCGTTCCGGCAAGCGAGTTTTCTGGAGCCAATCCAGAAAAGCCACGGGCGCCGTCCGCCGTCCCGCGGAACCCCGGGGTCAGGCGCGCCTCAGGACCCCGGTGCCGACGCCGTCCTGGAAGACGTACCGAACCCGGCCGTCGGCGCCCGCCGTCAGCGTGATCGGCACGTCGATGCACGGGCCGCTGTCGACCGTCTCCTGGACGACGATCACCCGCGCCGTGACCGTGAGCAGCCGCCACGTCACCTGGCAGCCGAGAGTCGGGTAGGTCGCGGTCGCGATCGTCGAGTCCAGGCGGCCCTGGCTGACCTGCGCCCTCACGGTGTACGGCGAGTAGCGCGAGCCCTGCTGAACGATCTGCCCGGTCCAGGTGCCCAGAAAGGCCTCGGGGACGTCACCGGCCGGGCGCCGGGGGAGTGGACTGGTCGCTCGGGTGGCCGGTCTCGGGGTGCTCCGGGTGGGCGCCGGAGCCGAGGCGGCGACAGCCCGGGTGGCCGCCGGGGTACTCGACGCGGAGGTCGAGGAGTCCTCCGGCGACCGGAGGAACAGGGCCCACACCCCGCCGGCGAGCGCCAGCAGGACGCCGACCAGCAGGAGGACCCTGCCCGCCCGGCCGCGTTCGGGAGGCGTTGGTGTCGGTGCCGAGGCGGGGGGCGCCGGCGTGGTCGGCGGGGACAGGGGTGCCGGTGCCGGCGGCTCGGGCAGCGTCGCCGACGGCATCAGGGGAGGTGGCGCCAAGGGCCAGTCCGGCTCGTCGTGGTGGCCGATCACGGTGCCCGGATCAGGCAGCGGGCGGGCGTCGGGGGCGTGGTGGCCGGACCCCACCCAGTCGTTCGCCGTCGGCTCTGTCACGATCTCCCCCCGCGGTCCGGACCGGATCGGGCTCGGTTCGCCGCAGCCCGGATACCGCCTGCCTGCCGGAGGGTACGCCAGTACCGCCGGTCGCGCACCGCCGTGCCGGACGTCCAGGCGGACGAGCGACCATGCCCGCCTCCGCGGGAGGATGCGCCCAGGATCGCGGCACCGGGAGGCTGACAGCGGGCGTGGACACTTTCGAACCTGTCCCCGGCGGGCATCCCGAGGCGGCCGGGCGCGCCGCCGCCGTCCTGCTCGCCCTCGACGCGGTGGCCGATGCCGTCCTGGTGATCGAGATGCCCTCGCGGGAGCGGATCTACGCCAATACGGCCGCCCTGGCGTCCCTGGGCCTCACCCACGACCAGCTGCGGCTGCCTGCGCTCGCGGTCGACCTGCCGGAGGGCGAGCGCGAGCGTCTGCGCCGGGTCGCCGATGAGGTGGCCCTGGGCGGGCAGGCAGAAGCGGTGGTGCATACCGAGATGACCCTGGACGGCGGCCGGCGCGTGCCGCTGGAGGTCCGGGTCGGCTTCCACCCCGACGGGTCGGGACGCGCCGGTCACGGGCACGTGATCATGATCGCTCGCGATGTCTCCGACCGTCAGGCCGCCGAGCAGCGCCGCCGGGTCAGTGAGGAGTCGTTCCGGATCGCCTTCGATCGAGCCCCGATCGCCAAGGCCGTGGTCCGCCGGGAGGACAGTGGTGAGCACCGGGTGGTCAGGGCGAACCAGGCCCTCGCCGACCTGTTGTCGGTGGAGATCGCCGAGATCGTGGGGCGCCCCCTCGCCGACCGCCTCTGCGCCCGGGACGACCTGCCCGACTTGCTGCTGGCCCTGGATCCACCGCACGGTCAGGACTTTGCCCAGGGGGAGCTGTGCCTGGCTCGCGCGGACGGCGGGCGGGTGTGGGTCGAGTCCCGCGCCAACCGGGTGGACTTCCCGGATCTCGAGGGCCACACGGTGCTCCTGCACCTGGTGGACGTCACCGAGCGCCGCCGTGCCGAGCGGAGGGAAGTGCAGCGCGCGCGGATGAACGCCGTCCTGGCACGGATCACCACCGAGGTGCTGGCCGGCCGCCCCGAGCGCGAGATCTACCGCTTGATCGTCGATGGGGCCGCCGAGGTCTTCCAGGCGGCCGATGTCGCCCTCGCCTTCCCCGGTGCCGGCGGCGTCATCGAGCCGGCTGCCTGGGTCGGGCCGGTCGCGGCCGCCGTGGTCGAGGGAGTGCTGCCCCGCTCGCCGGGGTTCCTCGACCAGCTGCGCCGTCATCGAGTGCTGGCCTACCCGAACCCCCCATCGACGCTGAATCCGTTGGTGGCCCAGCACTTCGGCCCCTGCGCAGCCCTGCGATTCGCGGCCGGTCCCACGGACGGTGACCTGGGGGTGGTGGCCCTGGCCAGAAGGCCCGGCGAGTCACTCTTCACCGAGGCCGAGCTCGAGCTGCTGGTCGAGTTCGCCGCCCACCTCGCCCTCGCCGTCGACCTCGGTCGGGCGCGGGCGGCCCAGGCGCGGCTGTCGCTGCTGGAGGACCGCCAGCGCATCGCCAGGGACCTGCACGACGTCGTCCTGCAGGACGTGATCAGCGTCGGGATGCAGCTCGTCGCGGGACTGGACGGCGCGCGCGACGACCGCCCCCCACCACAGGCCGTGATCGGACAGCTGAACCGCGCCGTCCGCAATCTGCGGGCGACGCTCACCGGCCTGAATCCCGGCGCCCCCGACACGATGCGTGCCCTGGCGAGGGAGATCGTGGCGGACGCCGAACGGGCGCTCGGCTTCCACCCCGTACTGCGACTGGACGGGCCCGTGGACACGGTCCCGCGCGAAGTGGCCCACCATGCGATCGCCGTTCTGCGGGAAGCTGTCTCCAATGTCGTCCGGCACGCCGGGGCAGGGTGGATCGAGGTGACCATCCGCTGGGACGTCGACCGGCTGAGCCTTCGGGTCGATGACGACGGCCGCGGGATCGGCCCGAACCCAGGGGCGGGCCGCGGGCTGGTCAACATGACCCACCGCGCCCGGACCCTGGGCGGCACGCTCGAGGTGGGTGATCGCGAGCCGTCGGGGACCCGGGTTGCCTGGACGGTGCCGCTACCGGCCTGAGCCCGGATCACCGCGAGCCGGGCTCACCGTGCGCCCGGGATCACTCGGTCGTGACGGCGAACACCGCGGCCTGCGTGCGCCGTTCGAAGCCCATCTTGTGCAGGATCGAGGAGACATAGTTCTTCACCGTCTTCTCCCCGATGGTGAGTCGTTCGGCGATCTGCCGGTTGGACAGACCCTCGCCCAACAAGACCAGGATGCGCTGCTCCTGGCCGGTGAGCGCGGCCACCCGCGGGTCACCGGGTCGGGTGGCGGAGGGTCGGGGCGACTCCTGGGCGTCCGTGGCAGGGGCGGGCAGTGTCTCCCCGGCCGCCACCCGGCGGACCGTGCGGCAGAGGTCGTCGCTGTAGATGTCCTTCAGCACCACGCCGGACGCCCCGGCCCCGAAGGAGGCGAGCCGGGCCTCGTCGTCGTCGAACGAGGTGATCATGAGCACCTTGATCGCCGGATCCCGCGAGCGCACGTGGCGGCAGACCTCCACGCCGGATCCGTCGGGCAGCCGGATGTCGATCAGCGCCACATCGGGTCGCAGGGCGGGAATGCGCCGGACGGCCTCGCCCGCCGTCCCCGATTCCCCCACGACCGAGAAGCCCCCGACCGAGTGCAGGAAGCTGACCAGCGCCCGGCGCAGCAGCTCATGGTCGTCCAGCAGGTAGACGCGGATCGGTGTGTCCTCCGCCGCGGCGTCCACGGCGACCGTGTCGGTGCTCACCCGGTCCAGCCTGGCCGGGGCCGGGCGGGCGACACAACCCCGCAACGGAATCCTCGAGGATGAGAACGCCTGAGCGGAGCGGATTTCCCTGCCCGACGGTCGCCACGGACGGGGAACGGTTCGGTGACGGTTCGGTGTCCGGCGGCGAGGACTCAGGGGATCGACAACAGGGTCAGGGGTTCATGGACAGGAAGAGGAACGCCGCGAGGATGGCCAGGTGCACCCCACCCTGCAAGCGGGTGGCGCGGCCGGGCACGACCGTGAGGATGTTCACCGCCACGGTCAGGACGAACAGGACCGTCTGGATCGGGGTCAGGCCCAGCAGCAGCGAGCTGTCGACCCAGATCGTCGCCAGGGCCAGCGCCGGTACGGTCAGCCCGATGCTGGCGATCGCCGAGCCGTAGGCCAGGTTGAACGAGGTCTGCATCCGATTGCGCCGGGCGGCCCGGACGGCGGCCAGCGACTCCGGGGAGAGCACCAGCAGGGCGATCACGACTCCCACCACGGCCTGCGGCAATCCTGCGGCGCTCACCAGGGAGTCGATGGTCGTCGACTCGACCTTGGCCAGCCCGACGACGGCCACCAGCGAGGCCAGCAACAACCCGAGGCTCATCAGGGTGGCCCGGTCGGACGGCGGGTCGGCATGCTCCTCGGTGATCGTCGCTCCGTCGCTGTCCACCGGCAGGAAGAAGTCGCGGTGCCGCACGGTCTGGGTGGTCACGTACAGGGCATAGAGGATCAGCGAGGCGACCGCCGCGAAGGCCAGTTGGCCGGGGGAGAACTCCGGCCCGGGGGCGGCCGAGGTGACGTTGGGCAGGATGAAGCACAGGCCGGCCAGGGTGACCACCGTGGCCAGCGCGCCGCCGGCGCCCTCGGCGTTGAAGTGCACCAGATCGTGCCGGCGGGCGCCGGCCAGGATCGACAACCCGACGATGCCGTTGGCGGTGATCATGACGGCGGCGAACACCGTGTCCCGGGCGAGGGTCTCGACCCCGGGGCCACCGGCGGCGGTCAGGGTGAGGATCAGTCCGACCTCGATCACGGTCACCGCCACGGCCAGCACCAGGGAGCCGAACGGCTCGCCGACCCGCAGGGCGACGATCTCTGCATGGTGCACCGCGGCGAGTACCGATGCGCCGAGCACCACCGCCACCAGGGTGGCCACCGGTCCGGGCAGGCTGCGCCCCCAGGTCAGCGCCAACACCAGCAGCGCCGCCACCGGGAGCCAGGTGGTCCAGGGCAGCCGGCGCAGGGCGGGGAGAGAGGGCATGGCAGTGAGTATCGAGGCTCACCCTGCGCGGACGCGCGCGATGGACTCGTGCGCAGCGGTCACCGGTACGGCCGGCGACCGCTGCACACAGGGGCTCAGTAGTCGTCCTCCTCGGCGTGGCGCTCGAGCTCGGTGACCCCTTCGGGCCGGCCGGCGCGCACCCAGGCCCGGTGCAACCCCGCCGCGATCAGGAGCACGGCGGCGAAGGACACCAGCGGGTACCCGCGGGCCAGGTTGATCAGCAGGGTGAACAGGACGGCGATGCCGGCAACCACGTTGATCGCCAGCAACGGCCGGTTGCCCTCGAGCCACGAGAAGCGCGCCATGGCCGCCAGGCCCATCAGGAAGCTGGCGAACACCGCGACGGCATAGAAGAGCACGAGCTCCTGTTCCTCCGCCCGAGCGGCCACGATCACCAGGCAGGAGATCCCGAGATAGACCGCCACCGACCAGTAGGGCGTGTGGTGCTTGTTGGCGTGCCCGAGGGATCGGGGCAGTAACCCCAGCCCGTGGCCGGCGTCGGTCCGGGCGAGCGCCTTCAGCAACCCGGGCCCTGCCTGGTAGGAGGAGGAGGCCGCCGCCAGTAGCAGAATCGAACTGGCGAGCTGGAACAGGGCGAACACCGTTCCCTCTCCGGTGGCCACTCGGGCGATGTCGGCCATCTGAGTGGACCCCTCCTCGGGGATGCCGACGTTCAGCTTGATCGCCAGCCCGGTCAACGCCAAGGTGATGCAGCCGACGATCCCCACGGTCAGCACCAGGGTGCCCCGGCCGAACCGCCGCTTGCCGTCGTCGTCCAGTTGGCCCAGCTGCGCAATCGACGTGAGCGGGGCCTCGATGCCCGTCGCCAGGGCCATCGCCACCGGGAAGGCGAACAGGATGGCCACGATGGCCGGGGACATCGGTTCGCCGGTGATGCGCACCGCCGACTCGGGGAGCACGGCGAACGGTGAGAGGTAGCCCTTGACGATGACGATGACGGCCATGGCCAGGAACGAGATGGTGAACGTGGCGAACAGCACGCGCCCGCCGTGGCCGAAGAGCGTCAGCCCGGCGACCAGTGCGCACAAGGCGATGGCCAGCGGGATGCGCAGGTCCAGCAGGGACGGGATGTAGGCGATGATCGCGCTGGAGGCGGCCGAGATCGAGATCGCGATGGTGAGCACGAAGTCGACGATCAGCGCTCCGATCACCGGGAACGCCCACGCGGTGCCGAATGCCCGGCCGGCCGCCTCGGCGTCCCCACCCCCCTGGGGGAATCGCCGCACCAGGTACCAGTAGTTGATCGTCACCAGGCAGACCACGCCGATCACCAGCGCCATTGCCGGGAACAGGTCCTCCAGGTGCCCGTCCAGGGCGCGCAGTGCCGCCTCGACGGCGTAGGCCACGGAGGAGACGGGGTCGGCCATCACGGCGAACGCGAAGCCGAAGAACAACATCGCCGTGGCGCCGCGGGTCAAACCGGTCTTCAGGGGGGAGTGAGTGACCACGATGCCGCCTTCGTTCTCGGACGCCGACAAGGGGGTGCCGCGGACCTCCGGCACACCGGCCCGAAGTTAACAGGCCGTACTTCCCGCGGTATCAGGACGTTGGACGTGGGCGAACCCCTGGGGCGCCCGGCCCTGCCTGCCGTGGGAGCGACTAGCTCGCGGGGACGCAGGTGGGCGACGGTGCCGGTCCCGACGGGCTGGGGGATGCCGCTGCCGACAGGGCCTTGAGGGCGAAGGTCTGCCCGAGCACCAGGTCGACGTCCGTGCCCGGGCGGTCGTCCCGCACGTAGGTGACCTCGCCGGCCACCACGCTGGCCACGGTGCGGGCCGCCAGTTCGCCGCTGGGACCGTGGCGGATCACGGCCATCGTGGTGACCTTGGCGCGCAGCGGGTCGTTCGCGGGGGCCGAGGGCACCGTGAAGCCGCGCTTCTGCAGGTCACGCATGGTGGTCATGGCCAGCCCGCTGCGGCTGGAGGCGTTGTAGACGTTGACGCTGGTGTCGGCGAACGACTGCAGGCTGGCGCTCGGTGCCGGCGGGCAGGTGGGCAGGGGATCGGGGCGGCCGCTGCCCACGCCGATGTCCAGCTTGCCGAAGTAGGCGGCCAGGGCCAGCAGTCCGAGCACGACGATGACACTGAAGAAGGCCAGGAAGGTGATGGTCTGGCGGCGTTCCCGCCGGGTGACGCCCTGCCGGGATCGCCGGGCGCTGGGGAACAACTCGGTGCTGCTCGCGTCGGGTCCGGGCAACAGGCTCGGGCCCTGGTCGGTGCGCGCGCCGGCCGCCCGGGCCGGTGACGGGCCCGGGCCGTAGTCTGTGACGCCGGGCGTGATCTCCTCGGTGCGCCAGGCGTCGTCCTCTCGACCAGCCATCGCCGTCAGGATCGGCCCGGCCGTGCCGTCACGTCCAGCCGACGCGCTGAGAGGCCGCTGACCTGGTCAGTCGGCCGCCCGGCCCCCGGCGTCGTCGTCGATCACCAGGACGCGCGCGTGCAGCAGGGGGCGCTGGCCGAGCGCCGCCCGGACGGCACGGTGCAGGCCGTCCTCGAGATAGAGGGTCCCGCGCCAGGACACCACGTGGGCGAACAGGTCCCCGTAGAAGGTGGAGTCCTCGCTGAGCAGCTGGGTCAGGTCGAGGGTGGTGCGGGTGGTGACCAGGTCCTCCAGCCGCACCTGGGTGGGGGCCAGGCTCGCCCACTGCCGGGGCGTCGTGTACCCGTGGTCCGGGTAGGGACGGTGGTCGCCGACGGCCTTGAATATCACCCGAGCGAGTCTACGAAAGGCCTGGCGCCGGGGTGAGCGGTATTGATCATCACGGATCAGGGCGCAGCTCGACCGCCCCTCGGGCGTGATCGGCACATCGCTCGAGCCCTCACCCCACGGGATACGCTGCGCCACCAGGGAGCAGGGAAGGGACACCATCATGACCGCAGCCGCCGGGGACGCCGACGCCGTCCAGACCATCACGCGGGGGTACGCCTTCACCGGTCCAGCGCTCGAGCTGGGTGCCCTGCTCGTGGACGGCGAGCCGTCCCCGGGAGCCCAGATCCGGGTTCCCCTGGGCATGCTCAACCGGCACGGCCTGGTGGCCGGTGCCACCGGCACCGGCAAGACCAAGACCCTTCAGCTGATGGCCGAGCAACTGTCGGCGCACGGCGTCCCGGTGTTCATGGCCGACATCAAGGGGGACCTGTCCGGGGTGAGCCAGCCGGGCCAGGCCAGCGAGAAGCTGACCGCGCGCGCGGCGAGCATCGGCCAGGACTGGCAGGCCACCGGCTACCCGGTGGAGTTCCTCGCCCTGGGTGGTCAGGGCACCGGGGTGCCGGTGCGCGCCACGATCACCTCCTTCGGCCCGACCCTGCTGGCCAAGGTGCTCGACCTCAACGAGACCCAGAGCTCCTCGCTGGCACTGGTGTTCCACTTCGCCGACAAGGCGGGGCTGGCGCTGCTGGACCTGAAGGACCTGCGCGCCGTCATCCAGTACCTGATCTCGGACGAGGGCCAGGCGGACCTGCAGGGCCTCGGTGGGCTGAGCAAGGCGACCGCCGGGGTCATCCTGCGCGAGCTGATCGCCTTCGCCGACGCCGGTGCCGAGGTGTTCTTCGGCGAGCCGGAGTTCGACACCCGCCACTTGCTGCGCACCGCGGGCGACGGCCGAGGCATCATCACCTGTCTGGAACTGCCTGCGGTGCAGGACAAGCCGGCGCTGTTCTCGACCTTCCTGCTGTGGATGCTGGCCGATCTGTTCCAGGACCTGCCCGAGGCCGGCGATCTGGACAAGCCCAAGCTGGTCTTCTTCTTCGACGAGGCGCACCTGCTGTTCAAGGACGCCAGCAAGGCCTTCCTCGACCAGATCACCCAGACCGTGCGGCTGATCCGGTCCAAGGGGATCGGGGTCTTCTTCGTCACCCAGTCACCCAAGGACGTCGACTCCGATGTGTTGGCCCAGTTGGGAAACCGCGTGCAGCACGCGTTGCGCGCCTACACCCCGGACGACGCCAAGGCGCTGCGGGCGGCCGCGTCGACGTTCCCGAAGTCGAGTTACGACCTCGAGGAACTGCTCACCCAGTTGGGCATCGGCGAGGCCGTGATCACCGTGCTCTCCGAGCGCGGGGCGCCCACCCCGGTCGCCTGGACCCGGCTGCGGGCGCCGCAGTCGCTGATGGCTCCGGCGAGTGCCGAGGCGATGACCGCTGCCGTGACGGCGTCCCCGCTGAACGCCGACTACGCGCAGGCGATCGACCGCGAGTCGGCCTACGAGCGGCTGGCGGCCAAGCTGGCTCCGTCACCATCGGTGGAGTCCACGCTGCGCGAGGAGCCTGCTCGACGTCCCGAGCCCGACCCTGCTGCGCCGCAACGGGCTGAGCGGGCCCCCTCGAGGGCGCCGCGGGAGGAGCCGGGCATTGTCGAGGGCGTGGTGAAGTCCTCGGCGTTCAAGAGCTTCCTGCGCTCGGCCGGCACCGTGCTCGGCCGGGAGATCACCCGCAGCATCTTCGGGACGGCGCGCCGCCGCCGCTGAGCCACGCCGACCCACTCGCCCGGCAGGCAACGGCGCGCCGGTGGGAGCGCTACGGCGTTCGGGTGAGTCCGTGCCCTCCGGCTCACGCTGACCGCCGCCGAGCCGACAGGGCCCGGAACGCGGCGCAGGCATGCCCGGGACCGCGAACATCCAGGGCGCGAGCCCAGGGCAGGGACGCCCGCTCACGGCACAGGAGGTGCCCAGTGATCATTCAGAACAGTCAGCTGAGCATGAGTTCGTCGTTCCAGCGCACCTCTGCCCGCAGCACCGAGGTCAGCGTCCGTTCCTGGCGGGATCAGGCTCCCGGCGCCACCGCACGTCCGCGGCCGGAACCACCGCCGGCGCGCGAGCGTGAGGCGGGGCTGGACTGTGGGGTGGACGCGCCCGGCCACTGCGACCGCGGAGAGCGGGGGGAAGGAGTGCGCCACGGTCACCTGGGCAGGCTGATCGCGCTGGTGGAGCGGCTCACCGGCGAGCGGGTCGAGGTGATGGACGCCGCCGAGCTGACCGGCGGGCGGGACGGTCACGGCCCGCAGGTGGGTGAGGACGTGCGGCCCCGGACCGAGGACGGGCGCCCCCGGGCCGGGTGGGGGGTGCGGATCGAGGCGTCGGAGACGGTGGTCGAGAGCGAGTCGGCCGAGGTCGACATCGCGGGGAAGGTCACCACCGCCGACGGTCGGACGATCGAGGTGGAGGTCGACCTCGAGCTGTACCGGCAGTCCGCTCGCACCACGCGGATCAGTTACGCCGCAGGCGATTCCGAGCCGGCCCCCAAGGATCCGCTGGCGTTGAGTTTCGGCGCCACGCCGTCGCTGCGATCCGAGACGGCCGACGTCGACCTGGACGGCGACGGCACGGCCGAGAAGGTGCCGTTCGTCGGCGACGGGCTGGCCTACCTGGCGCTGGACCGCAACGGCAACGGCCGGGTGGACGACGGTTCGGAGCTGTTCGGCCCGCGCACCGACGACGGGTTCGCCGAGCTGGCGGCGCTGGACAGCGACGGCAACGGGTGGATCGACGAGGCCGATCCGGCCTTCGCCCAGTTGCGGCTGTGGGGGGCCCCGGACGCCGGACTCGAGACCCTGGCCGAGCGCGGGGTCGGCGCCATCGCCACCGGATCGGTGGCCAGCCCGTACCGGCTGATCACCGACGGCGAGACCCTGGGAGCGGTGCGCAGCACAGGATTGTGGTTGGCCGAGAACGGGTCCGCCGGAACAGTGCACCAGATCGACGTGATGACCTGACCCCTCGACCCCACGGGTCAGGTGACGTGGCCGGCGAGGACGGCGGCGGCGCGCGCGACGTCGTCCGCGGTGTTGTTGACGTGGAACGCCAGCCGCAGCCGGCCGGCTCGCATCCCGGCGGCGATCCCGCCCTGCCGCAAGCGGGTCTCGATGTCGGGGGCCGTGGCGAGCGTGACGATCGCGGAGTCACCCGGGGGCAGGCTCAGCCGGGCCCGGAAGTCGTTCGCCAGGCCGAGGGCGTGCTCGTGCAGCGCCGGCACCCCGATCTCGGTGAGCAGGTCCAGGGCCGGGGCCTGCCCGACCCAGCTGTGCCACGCAGGTGAGATGTCGAACCGCCGGGCGTCGGTCGCCAGGCGCAAGGGGCTGCCGTAGATGCTGTCCCACGGGTGGGCTCCGGCGTACCACCCGGCGGAGTGCGGCACCAGGTCGTCGGCGGCATCGGCCCGCACGGTGAAGAAGCAGGTGCCGCGAGGGGCGAGCAGCCACTTGTAGCCGCCGCACACGGTGTAGGCGAACCGGGAGGCGTCGACCGGCAGCCAGCCCGCTGCCTGGGTGAGGTCGAGCAACACCCGGGTACCGGTCGCCCCCGCCGCCGCGTCGAGGGCGTCGAGGTCGGCCAGTCGTCCGTCGGCCGATTGCACGGCCGACACCGCCACCAGCGCGGTCTGCGCCGTGATCTCGCCGGGCAGCTCCTCCAGGGGCACCTCCCGCACGCGCACGCCGCGATCCGCCTGGGCCAGGAACGGGAAGACGATGCTGGTGAACTCTCCGGTCGCGGTGAGCACCTCGCCACCCGCGGGGATCGACGCGGCCACCAATCCGGCGAAGGGGCTGACCTGCGCTCCCACCGCGACCCGGGACGCCTCGACGCCGACCAGCGACGCGTACCGCTCGCGGGCGGCGTTCACCGGGACGTCGAAGTCCGGCGGACTGGCCCGGCCGGCACGCCAGGCGTCCAGCGCCTCGGCCAGGGCCGTCAGGCTGCGGCGGGGTGGGAGTCCCAGCGAGGCGGTGTTCAGGTAGACGACCTCGGGAGTGAACTCCCCGTCGGGTTCCCTCAGCCGGGACAGGACGGTCGGCTCGGTCATCGGGGAGTTCGGCGGGGTGTTCGGCGGCGCGCTCACCACTCACTCACCGACCGCGGTGATCAGCAGCGTCGAGGTGCCCTCGACCAGGTACACCCGAGCTCCCCACCCGGTCACCGGTGACGCGGCGGCGTCCAGGGAGGCGGACCCGAGCAGGTCGCCGGCCGGCAGCAGCGCGGCGACCGGGGACGCGAGGTCGGTGGGCGCCGGGCGCGGCTCGGTGGCCATCGGCGCCAGGCGGGCGGCATCGGGCGCGGCCAGGGTCACCACGGCGTCGATCCAGTACGTCGAGGGGCCCGGGTTGCGTGGATCGCCGAACACCCCGCTCGCCCAGCTGATGGTCCGCGGTTGCGGGAGGCCGGGCAGCCGCTGGAGCACCGGGGCGGGGTCGGACCGAAGGCCGCCGTCGAGGTGCTTCGTCGCCGCAGGCAGGGGAGCCGGGTCCGTCGACCGGCACCCACCCAGGAGGACGGCCGATGCCACCAGCGCGGCCACGCAGGCCCTTCCGAGGGCGGGACGTCTCATGTGTCCACTCTGCCTCGAGCCGGGCACCCGTCGGGGGAGGTGTCACCGACCTGCCCGGAGCAGGCGACCTCGGCCCGTAGGCTGCCGGGATGAGTCGCTGGCGCGAGCTCGACCGGGGCGAGGAGCACGAGGCGGCGGCGGCCTACCGGCGCCGCTTCGAGGACCTCGCGCGCCGAGGGGTCGACGTCCACGGGGAGGCGGGCCTGTGCAGTGCGCTGGTCCCCACCGGTTCCCGAGTGCTGGACGCCGGCTGCGGCACCGGGCGAGTGGGGATCGAGTTGGCCCGGCGCGGCTACCAGGTGGCCGGGGTCGACCTGGACGCCGGGATGCTCGCCCAGGCGCGCGCCGTGGCCCCGGACCTGCCGTGGGTCGAGGCCGATCTGGCCGCCTTCGATCCGGCGGAGCACGGGCTGCCCGGCGGTTTCGACCTGGTCGTGGCCGCCGGCAACGTGATCCCCCTGGTCGCCCCCGGCACCGAGCAGGCCGTGGTGGACACCCTGGCTCGCGCCGTCCGGCCCACAGGTCTGGTGGTGGCCGGATTCGGCCTGGACGCCGCTCACCTGCCGCTGGAGGAGGCCCCCTTCGACCTGGCGGAGTACGACGCCTGGTGCGAGCGGGCGGGCCTCGAGCTGATCGATCGGACGGCGACCTGGGACGGCGCCCCCTTCGTCGCCGGTGGGGGCTACGCGGTGAGCATCCACCGCCGACGGGAGTGACGGCGTCGACGGTGCAGTGTCGAGCGCGGTCACTTCCTCCTCGAATCCCTGTGCTCAATCACGATGCGGGGCACCCGGGAAGATCGTCCGGGTGCCCCGCATCGTGGCGGAGGATAGGGGATTTGAACCCCTGAGGGTGTTAACCCAACACGCTTTCCAAGCGTGCGCCCTAGGCCACTAGGCGAATCCTCCGCCGGGGAGTCTACCGCCCGTCCGAGGGAGGGTTGCCCCGGGCAACTCCAGCTCGAACCGGCGGCTGCCGATCCGTCCAGGGTTGCTCGAGCTCGGGTGAGGGGAGTCGTGGCGGTCGATGGCGTCCGTGCTCTTCGTGCTCGTGGGCATCACTCTGTCGGTCGGGGCGGGAAGGTACTTCCAGCTCACCCTCTCGGCCTTCCGTGACGGCCCTGGGCGAAGGCTGCGGATCCTCGCCCCGTTGATGGTGCCCACCACCGTGCTCGGTGACGCGGCGCGACTCGTGCTCTTCCCGGAACGCTCGGGCACCGGCATCGTGGCCGGGGTCGCGCTGATCCTGAGCGTGCTCGCGGTGAGCCAGACGGTGCTGACCGACTGGGCCGAGGCGGCCCTGGACGCCACCATGATCGCGGGGTGCACGATCCTGCTGGCGTACGGGGCGCTGCTGGTCCTGTCCCCCTCGCCGGTTACCCCTTCCGCGCGCGTCGCCGCCGACCTGGTGGCCTCCCTGGCTGCCCTCTGGGCCCTGGTGATGATGTGGGTGACGAGTGAGGCGCTGCGTGAACTGGTCTCCTCGGGGCGCAAGGTGACGCTGCTGTCGAGCGCCGGATCCCACGCGCTCGGGTGGGTGCTGATCACCGTGGACACCTGCACGTCGACGCCCATCCCCACCTGGGCTCCGGGGGTGGCGTTGGGGGGCGGCTACGTCCTCGGTGGGGTGTTCACTGCCCTGGCCGTCCGCAGCCGCGTCCCGCTCAGGGTCGGGGCCACCCGGCCGCGGTCCACCTTCTTGCCCTACGTGCTCAGCCTGGTGACCCTGATCGCGTGCGTTCCCGGCCTGGCGCTGGAACCGGCTTTCAACCGGCCCATGATCTACGTGATCGGGTGTGTGTGCCTGGCCGCGCTGATCACCCGCCAGATGCTCACCCTGCGCGGGCTGACCCGGGTCACCGACGAGGTGCGCCTGCGCGAGTCCTACTACCGCAGCCTGCTGGCCGACTCCACGGACGCCATCCTGATCTGCTCGTCCGACGGGCGGCTGAGCTACGTCAGCCCGGCTGCCGACCATGTCATCGGTCCGGGCGCAGCGCTCGAGGGAGGACCGGTCTGGGAGGCGATCGCGGTCAGTGAGTCGATCTTCCGATCCGCCCTCGACCGGTTGCGCTCGGAGGGCGGAACGGTGCTGATCGAGGGCCGGCAGAGCCATGTGAGTCTCGAGGCCGCGCTCTCCCTGCGGGAGGACGGCGTGCTGGCCTCGGTCCGGGACGTCACCGAACGGGAGCGGCTGCGGCAGAGGCTGCACTTCCTGGCCTACCACGACCCGCTCACCGGGCTGGTCAACCGCGGCCGGGTGCTCAGCCGGATCGCCGCGATGATCGGCGGGGGTGAGCGGTGCGCCGTCCTGTTCGTGGACATCGACCGGTTCAAGCAGGTCAACGACACCGGGGGGCACAGCGTCGGTGACAAGGTGCTCGAGCAGGTGGCCGAGCGGCTGCGCCGCCAGATCCGGGACGGGGAGCTGATCGGGCGGCTCGGCGGGGACGAGTTCGTCGCCGTGCTGGCGGCCGGGCAAGGGGACGCCGAACGGCTGGCTGACCGCCTGGCCCGGGAACTGTCGGTGCCGTTCGACATCGAGGGCCGGCACTACCAGCTGGGCGCCAGTATTGGCATCGCCCTGGCCGCCCCCACGATGCTGCCCGAGGAGGTGATCCGCCGGGCCGACCTGGCCATGTACGAGGCCAAGCGTCGCCGGGTGTCGTGGGTCGTCTTCGAGCCCGGGCTGGCGCGCGCGGCCCTGGCCCGCGCCACCACCGACGTGGTCGTCTCCCGGGCGCTGCGTGACCGCTCCCTCGAGCTGCACCTCCAGCCGCTGGTGAGCCTTGCCACCGGCCAGGTGCGAACCGCCGAGGCTCTGTTGCGCTGGATCGACCAGACCGGCACGGTCATGCCGCCGGCCCAGATGCTGGACTACGCGCGGCGCAGCGGCCGGTTGCCCGAGCTGACGGACTGGGTGCTCACCCAGGCGATCACGGTTCTGGCCTCGTCCCCACCCGACGTGGCGATCGCGGTCAACATCCCGCCCGAGGTCCTGGTCGCTCCCGGGTTCCCCGGTCAGCTCGAGCACCTGCTCGCGGCGCACCGGGTCTCGGCGAGCCGGCTGGAGCTGGAGGTGACCGAGGACCAGTTGCTCGACCAGGCGGCTTCCTCCGACTCGCCCCTGCACAGCCTTCGGGCCATGGGCATGCCGGTGATGATCGACGACTTCGGTACCGGCTTCTCCTCGTTGGGGTATCTGGTGGACCTGCCGATCGACGGCCTCAAGATCGATCAGCGGTTCACCCGGGTGCTGCCGCACAGCGAGGCGGCCCGGTCGATCGTCGGTGGACTGGTGGGCATCGCCCGCCGGCTCGAGCTGCGGGTGGTGGCCGAGGGCATCGAGACCGAGGAACAGCACGTCCTGGCCCGCGAACTGGGGGTTCACCTCGGCCAGGGCTGGTACTACGCCCGCCCCGAGGCGGCGCACACGCTGGGGGACGTCTCCGACCTGGGCAGCTGGGCGACGTCCCGGGACCGGACGGTGCCGACGGCGATCGGGTGAGTCGGCCACCCGCCGTCCGCCACGTGCCCCGGCAGCCTCCCGCCGTGCACGACGGGACCCCCCGCGCACCCGCCAGAGCCTGCCTACCCTTGCTGCCTTCCGGCCCTGGGGGAGTTCAGCGGGATGACGCCACGCGAGGGGTCTGCGGCTCACTCTAGCCGAGGCCGGGCCGGGGTTCGGTGTCGAGTGGGCGCCCGCTGGACCCCTGGACCCCTGGACCCTGACGCCGGAGGAGGGCGCGCCCGTCGGTGGTCGCGGTTAGGGTTCAGGCGTGTCGACAGCGCTGTACCGCAGGTACCGGCCGGAGACCTTCGCGGAGGTGATCGGGCAGGATCACGTCACGGCCCCCCTGGTCGCCGCCCTGACCAAGGACCGGATCAACCACGCCTACCTGTTCTCCGGTCCCCGCGGGTGCGGCAAGACCACCTCGGCGCGCATCCTGGCCCGCTGTCTGAACTGCGCCCAGGGACCGACGGCCACCCCGTGCGGGGTGTGCGAGTCCTGCACCGACCTCGCCCGGGGTGGTCCCGGCAGCCTGGACGTGGTCGAGATCGACGCCGCCAGCCACGGTGGGGTGGACGACGCCCGCAACCTGCGCGAACGTGCCGCCTACGCCCCCGCGCGGGACCGGTACAAGATCTTCATCATCGACGAGGCCCACATGGTCTCGACCCAGGGGTTCAACGCCCTGCTGAAGATCGTCGAGGAACCCCCGGCGCACGTGCGCTTCGTGTTCGCGACGACCGAGCCCGACAAGGTCATCGGCACGATCCGCTCGCGCACCCACCACTATCCGTTCCGCCTGGTGCCACCCGAGCGCCTCCAGGCCTACCTGGCCGAGCTTTGCCAGGCCGAGGGGGTGGCGATCGGTCACGGGGTGCTGCCGCTGGTCGTCCGGGCCGGCGGTGGGTCGGTGCGGGACTCGCTGTCCGTCCTCGACCAGTTGATCGCCGGTGCCGGGCCGGACGGTCTGGACTACCCGATGGCGGTCTCCCTGCTGGGGTACACCGACACCACCCTGCTGGACGACGTGGTCGACGGCCTCTCGGCCGGCGACGGTGCCGCGGTCTTCGGCGTGGTCGACCGGGTGATCCAGTCCGGCCACGATCCCCGCCGGTTCGTCGAGGATCTGCTGGAGCGGCTGCGGGACCTGCTGGTCGTGGTCGCAGTGCCGGACGGCGGTCACGCCGTCCTGCGATCGCTGCCCGCCGACCAGCTCGAGCGGATGCGCGGGCAGGCGGGCCGGTTCGGCCGGGCCGAACTGTCCCGGGCGGCGGACGTGACCAACGCGGCGCTGACCGAGATGACCGGGGCCACCTCGCCGAGGCTGCAGCTGGAGCTGCTGTGCGCGCGGCTCCTGCTCCCGGGTGCCGAGGACTCCGAGCGAGGGCTGCGGGCCCGGCTCGACCGGATCGAGAAGCGGCTCGGGGTCGCCCCGTCCGGTCGCGCAGCGCCGCCCCCGGGGTCATCGCCCGGCCCGTCGACGACGGGCCTCGGCGAGTCGACCTCCCCCGAGCAGGTCCGCTCTCCGGCGCAGGCACCCGTCGCGGCAGCCGCCCCGGTGACCACGACTCCCGACCCGACTCGAGCGCCCGACCCCGTGCGGGCGGCCGAGGTGGCCGCGGGCTGGGACGTTCCCCGGCCTCAACCCCAGCCTCAACCCCGTCCTCAACCCCGGCCTCAACCCGAGGCCTCGCGTCGGCAGCCGGCCGCCGTGGCCGACCGCCCGCCGGAGGTGCCGCCGCAGGCTGCGCTCGAGGCGCCGGTCTCCGAGGCCTCGGCACTCGGTGCGGGGACCATGACCACCGAGCAGATCCGCCGGATGTGGCCCGACGTCCTGAACGCGCTCTCCCATCTGAAGCGGGCCACCTGGTCGCTGATCTCGCAGAACGCCCAGGTGATCGACTATGACGGGTCTCGGTTGCTGATCGGCTTCGGCACGTCCGGATTGGCCTCGGCCTTCGGGCGCGGCGCGCACCAGGAGTTCCTCCGCCAGGCACTGATCGACGTGATCGGGCTGGACTGCCGCGTGGAACCCCATGTCGGGGAACGCGTTTCGCCGGCCGAACCGTCCGGACGGGCCGCAGGCCCCGGCGGTGGTGGGCAGGGCGCCGGTCACGGCGATCCGCGCTCAGGTCAGGCTGCCGGGCGCCGTCCGGGTGACCCCGGCGACGGCGGGTGGGGAACTCCGCCGGGGGAGCGCCCGCCGTCCGGGCCGGCGCGGTCCGGGCCGGCGCCGTCACGGACCTCCCGGCCGGCGGAGGGTCGCCCTGCTGGGCGAGAGCCGGTCCGCCGGGACTCGGTGGTGCCGGCGCCGCCCGACGAGGACATCCCGCCCCCGCTGGATGAACCGCCGCCGGACGACGCGCCACCGCCGCCACCGGACGACGGCCCTCGGGGCGGGCGAGGAGCGCGGCCTCACCCGGGACCGGCCCGGCAGGCGCCGGTCGAGGCGCCGGTCCGCGCTGCGCACGAGGCGTCGGAGCGGGCTCCGCACCACACGTCGGACCAAGCTCCCCACCATGCTCCCCAGCAGGCTCCGCAGCGGACGTCGCAGCAGACGCCTGCCCACCCCTCGGGGCGTCCGACCCAACCGGTCCAACCGGCCCGCCAGACCTCGCCCCCGCGCCCCACCGTGTCGGCGGCGCTGGACCACGACATCAGCCGCGATGACCCGGAGATCGAGGGATCGGGCATGGTGGGCCGGGCCGTGGTGGAGCAACTGCTCGGCGGCACCGTGATCGAGGAGCGCGACGAGTGAGCCCCGTGGGCGGGCACGATGAGGAGCAGCGTCAGGTGACCCCGAGAACGCGCCGGACGAGGCAGCCGTGAGCGCGCTGGCCCAGGTCGACAGGTGGCCGGTGTCGTCGGTGGCGGTCGCGGTGGTCGGCCCGAGCGGCGAGGTGCTCGAACAGCGAGGTGACACCGGGGCTCCGTTCCGGCTGGCCTCGATCTCCAAGGTGCTCACCGCCTATGCCCTGATGGTCGCCGTCGAGGAGGAGGCGATCGGGCTCGACGACCCGGCCGGGCCGGCCGCCGTCCGGGATCACGGGGCCACGGTGGCGCACCTGCTCGCGCACACCTCGGGGCTGGGGTTCGACGCCGGTGACCCGATCCTCTCCCGGCCGGGGGAGCGACGGATCTACTCCAACGCCGGGATCGAGGCGGCCGCCGACCACCTGACCGCCGCGACCGGGATCGAGTTCGAGATTTACCTGCGCGAGGCCGTGCTCGAACCCCTAGGCATGACCGGTGCGCGGCTGAAGGGCTCACCGGCGCACGCCGTCCATGCCGGGGTCGATGACCTGGTGCGCTTCGCCGCCGAGCTGTTCGCGCCTCGGCTGCTGGCTCCCGAGACCGTGGCCACGATGGCCTCGGTGCAGTTCCCGGGGCTCAGCGGGGTGGTTCCGGGGGTCGGCCGGTTCGATCCGTGTGACTGGGGTTACGGGTTCGAACGCAACTTCGGACGGCGCACCGCGAGCGGCGGGCCGCACTGGGCGGGCAGCCTGCTGTCCGCCCGGACGGCAGGGCACTTCGGCGGGGCGGGCACCTTCTTCTGGCTCGACCCGGTGGCCGGGGTGGCGTGCATCTGCCTGACCGACCGCCCGTTCGACGCCTGGGCACTCGAGGTCTGGCCACCGCTGGGCGATGCGGTGATCGAGACCCACGGCCGGGCCTCGTCGCCGATCGTCGGCACCACGTAGGCTCACAACTGTGTACGAAGGCGTGGTCCAGGACCTCATCGACGAACTGGGGCGTTTGCCCGGCGTCGGTCCGAAGAGCGCCCAGCGGATCGCCTTCCATCTGCTCCAGTCCGACCCCGTGGACGTGCGCCGGTTGGTCAGTGCTCTCACCGAGGTCACCGAGAAGGTGAGGTTCTGCTCGGTGTGCGGCAACGTCTCGGCCGACGATCTGTGCCGGATCTGTCGTGACGAGCGTCGGGACGTGAGCGTGCTCTGCGTGGTCGAGGAACCCAAGGATGTCGTGGCGATCGAGAAGACCCGGGAGTTCCGTGGCCGCTACCACGTGCTCGGCGGGGCGATCAGCCCGATCGAGGGGGTCGGCCCGGATGACCTGCGGATCAAGGAACTGCTGACCCGGCTCGCCGACGGGGCGATCGGCGAGATCATCCTGGCCACCGACCCGAACCTCGAGGGCGAGGCCACGGCCACCTACCTGGCCCGGCTGCTCAAGCCCCTGGGATTGCGCGTCACTCGGCTCGCCAGCGGGCTTCCGGTGGGCGGCGATCTCGAGTACGCGGACGAGTTGACGCTGGGCCGGGCTTTCGAGGGGCGGCGACTGCTCGATGTGTGACCGGATCCGCCATGAGTGGGTGAGGTGTACTCCATGATCACGACCGATGAGTCGCGGCACGAGGCCGAGGCCGTCGAGCTGCGACGACTGGCCACCGAGACCGCGACGGATGCCCAGACCTATCTCGACGCGGTGACGGAGGTGGCCTCCGGCAGCCATCCGGACAGCGCCATCCCGGTGCTGATGCTCGCCGTGTCGCAGATCCTGCTGTCCGGAGCCCGGCTCGGGGCGATCACCGACGTGGTGCCCAGCGAGCGGTTCGAGCCCGACCCCGGGCCGGACGCCGACATCGACCCGATGCGGGTCGGCCTGGCCAACCTGTTCGAGGGCGTCGACGACTACACCGACGTGGTGGACCCGTTGACCAGCGTCGAGGTCGTGCGTGGCGCCCTGTCGGACGACCTGGCCGACATTGCTGCCGAGCTGGTGCACGGGTTGCGCCATCACCAGTCGGGTCGCGTCGACGAGGCCCTGTGGTGGTGGCAGTACTCCTACCTGTCCACCTGGGGTCCGCGGGCGGCGAGCGCCCTGAGGGTGCTGCAATCGATGATCGGTCACCTGCGGCTCGACGTGGACGCCGATACCGCGGGCGAGGCCGAGTTCGAGGCCCTGCACGAGGACGACGGCGCTCCCCGAGCCTGATCGCCGGGGCGGTTTGTCGCACTCGGTACAGTGGCGATCAATGAACGAGATGACCGAATCCGAGCCGAGGTGGCGAGGGCGGGCGCGTCAGTGCCTCGCGAGCGCGGCCGTGGCGCTGATGCTCACCTCGACGACGGCCTCCGGTGCCGGTGCCGACACCGTGGCGATCCCGGTCGAGGGGCAGACCGCCGTGCTGGGGATCCGTCCCAGCGGGACCCCTCTGGTGCTCACGGTGCACGCGGTACGCCGGCTGCCCGGGACGACGGTGCTCTATTACAGCGCCGGGTTCCCGCCGGGGGCGGACATTGGCACCGACTCGCCGTTCCTGGCGGCGTCCGGGTCGCTGGGGGGTACGGGCAGTGTCTTCTGGGACAGCAACGTCGGGGAGAAGTTCTGCGATGCCGCGGCCGTCGATGCGGTCGCCGGCCTCGTCTACGGGCCGCTGCCGGACGGTGTCTGCTCGCAGAACCCGTTGAGCAGCCCGGACCGCTGGCAACTCGGCAAGGCCTACGTGTTCGCTGTCGGGCTGGCGCCGATCCCGGCGGGCGTCCAGTCGGTCGAGGTCTCGATCCGTGGATCGGTGATGCTCGACGTCCCGGTCGGGGACGGCCCGCTGGAGCCGTTGGCGCCCAACGGGTTCGCCCCTGTTCTGGGCACGGCCTGGCCCCGGGTGGATCCCCCGCCGCAGGCGACGACGGCGGACCCTCGGGCGTCGATCTACCCGCTCCACCAGGAGATCAGCAACCTGGAGGGCTCGGTCACCACCGACACCAACAGCGTCGACCTGGCCACGGACGTGCTGTTCGCCGTCGACTCGGCGACGGTCACCGCCGCCGGACGAGGCGCCATCGCCGAGGCGGCCACCGCACTGCGTGACAAGGGGGCGGCCGGGACCCTGGCCGTGGTCGGTCACACCGACTCCGACGGCACCGACGCCCACAACCTCGAACTGTCCCGCCGGCGAGCCGAGGCGGTGGCATCCATCCTGAAACCGCTTCTCGGGCAAGGGGTCACCTTGCGCACTGAGGGCAAGGGAGAGAAGCAGCCGATCGCGGACAACGACACCCCGGAGGGCAAGCAGCGCAACCGACGGGTGACCGTCTCCCTCACCCCCGGGGGCCCGCAGTGAGCCGCCGGCTGGCCGCCGTCCTGCTGGTGGTCGCGGGGGTCGCCGGGTCGCTGAGCGGGTGCACCGGGGACGACGGATCCCCGCCGGACTCGCCGAGCCGGGCTGCCGGGAGTTCGGGGGCCACCTCCTCCGAGGGTGCCTCGGGAGCTGCCGGCAGTGACCAGAGCGCCGTGGTGCTCGGCTACACCCCGTCCACCGCCGCGGCCGGCACCGCCACCGGTCGCTGGGGCCAGAACGTCCAGCCCGTCACGGTGCACGTGGTCGAGGTGACTGCCGGGGCTCACGCGACACGCTTGCTGATGCGCCTGACCGGTGAGGGTGGATCGCTGCTGCGCACCGACTCCCCGCTGACCTTCCCCACGCTGGTCGACGTCGCGGGAGGCAAGGTGTACCGGGTCGACACGTTCGACCACCCGTACTGGAAGGTGCGCCGGGGCGTGCTCAGCCGGGCGTGGACGGGATACGCGGACGTCGCCGAACTCACGGCGTTGTACCCGCCGCTGGCCTCCGGTGTCGACCGGGTCGAGGTCCGGATGGGCGGGTTCGCGCCGGTTGCGGTGCCGGTCAGCCGCTGAGCGGTGCGACCGATCGGCCGAGACCGGCCGCCGGCGGCTCAGTCGGTGAGCCGGGGTTCGAACAATCCGGCGAAATGCGCTGCGTCCCAATGGAAGACCGGGTCGCTGCCATCGCCGGGGATGGTCACCGGAATGGTCACGTCACCGCAGTGTGCCTCGTCCTCGACGTCCGGCGGGGTCGGGGTGGGCCCCGGTGGCGGGCCACCGGGCGGCGTGGGGGTGGGTGTGGGCAGGGTGGGCATCAGGCAGGGCCCCAGCCGGACGCCGAGCCGGGCGAACGCCGTGGCCTGCTCCCGCCGGCCCGACTCCGCCACGGCCCGGCTGCGCACCGTCACCTCAACCCGCCCCGAACCCGGGTAGAAGCAATACGACACGACGTCCGATCCGTTGCGCGCCGCGAAGTCATCCGCGGCACCCTGACCCCACCCGCACTCGGGCCAGAGCCGGTGGGACTCCAGGAGCTCCACCAGGTGGACCGGTGCCTCCTTGCCGATCAGCTGTGCCCCGGCCAGCGCAGCGGCGTCCGCCGAGGTCTGGATCGAACCCGCCTGATCCTCGGCGCGAGCCAGGCGGGAGAAGGAGGTCACGCCGAGGGCGAGCAGCCCGCCGGCGACCACCAGGGTCAGCCAGGCGGCGGTCTGCCCCCGTTCATCGGCCCGTGGTCTCACGCGTGTCCTCACTGTGCTCGTGCGGTCCGTGCTCGGTCCACAGAGAAAGCCGAGGGTGCCGGTCCTGACCCCCGAGTCCACCCGGCACCCCCGGCTCGTTCCCGCGAGGGAACGTCCTGTGGCCCCCGTACCCGCGGTCAGGACCCGTTGAGGATCTTGTTGACCGCGTCGCTCACCTTGCCGGCGATGTCGGCGCCGTCGATCGCGCCGTAGACGGCGACGACGATCAGCGCCGCGACGATCACCATGCCGGCGTACTCCAGGCCGGCCGCACCGGCCTCACGGCGATCGCGCAGCAGGTGCATCGTGGTGACGAAACGGGCTGCCAGCTTGTGCGACATCGTGTCGACTCCCCTTGTCATCGGCTCTGGGCCGGTCCTCGCGGCCCTCGGGCCGTGCTTGATGACAGGGACACTACGAGCCGGTCCCCACCCGCCAGCAGGGCCCGCGGGCCCACCCGAGGACCCAATCCCCACCCAGCCCCCCCACCCAAAACCCCACCCACCCCCCCACCCAGCCCCCCGTGATCATGCACTTTCGACTAGGGCCTGTCTGGTGGATCATGGGAGCCAGCACAGGATGATGGCGGCCAGGATGATGCCGGCGCGGTAGTTGCGGGCCTTCTTGTCGTAGCGGGTGGCGACGCCGCGCCATTGCTTGAGCCGGTTGAAGCCGCGCTCGACGACGTTGCGTTGCTTGTAGACCTCGGGGTCGAACGCCGGTGGCCGGCCACCTGCGGAGCCGCGGTTCGTGCGGTGGGCCTTCTGGTCGGCGCGTTCGGGGATGACGGTCTTGATGCCCTTGCCGCGCAGGGCCTTGCGGGTCGAGGGATGCGAGTAGGCCTTGTCGGCGATCAGGACATCGGGGCGAGAGCGTGGTCGACGCCCGGTCGGCACGCTGATCGCCGACAACACCGGCATCAACTCGGGGTTGTCGCCGGCCTGACCCGCGCTGACCCGGACCGCGAGCGGGCGACCCCGGCCGTCCACCGCCATGTGGGTCTTGGTGGTCAACCCGCCCCGAGACCGACCCAACGCATGATCAGCGGGCTCGGGCCGAGAATTCCTGTAATTCGATCCAGCCCCCCGTGAGCCGCTCGACCGGCCGCTCGGTGGGCTGCTCGGTCGGTGCGACCTGCACGCTGTCCTTGCGGGCACCGGCGGAGTGCTGGTGGGCCCGGGCAACGGTCGAGTCCACCGCCACCGTCCACTTCAGCTCCCCGACCGCATGAGCCTGGCCCTGCAACCGGCGCAGCATCTCGTCCCAGACCCCGTTCTGCGCCCACGTGTCGAAGCGTTCCCACACCGTCTGGAACGGCGGGAAGTCCGTGGGCAGGTCCCGCCACGGTGACCCAGTCCGGAACCGCCAGATGATCGCCTCGACCACCTCCCGGTGATCACGCCACCGGCCACCCCGACGCGGGGTGCGATCCGGTAGCAGCGGTTCCAACTCGGTCCACATCTCGTCGGTCAACACCCGCCGCGTTCCCATGACCGACACCCTGGCCACCAAATCCACCAAGATCCAGCAGACACGCCCCAGTGGGGCTTCGCCCCAGCCCGACGAGCGTGTGGTGGTGGTCGGTTGTCGGTGCCGGCTCCGGTCGGAGCAGACGGTGACACGCTGGTGTCTCCGTGATGGGCCGCACCAGGCGGCAGGTGGCCCGTGGGGCGGGCCGTGTCCGACCGGAGCCTTGTGATGACGCTAGCGCGCACCGTCGCTG
>JAEUJN010000019.1 GCA_016794595.1 Kineosporiaceae bacterium | reverse complement strand
CTGACCCCCACCGACCCCCTCACCTGCACCTTCACCGCCCTGACCAACGGCACCACCTACACCGTCACGGTCACCGCCACCAACACCAACGGCACCACCACCGCCACCACCACCGCGATCCCCTACCCCGCCACGATCATGACCTCGACCGCGACCAAGATCTGGCTCGACGCCCAACACTCCACCTCGATGTCGGCGGCCACCGACTGCTCCGGCTCCAACGCCGCCACCGGCACCGGCATCGGCTGCTGGAAGAACCGTGCCTCCACCACCTGGAACGCCACCTCCGGTGCCACCAAAGCCGTCCTGACCGCCACGGCCATCAACGGCCACCCCGCCCTACGCTTCAACCGCACCAACCCCGACTACTACTCCATCACCAACACCGGCGTCGGCGCCCTGGGCTCTGCCGACCGCTCGATCTTCGCCGTCGCCATCGGGCGCACCACCACCAACAACACCGACAACCTCTGGGGCGGCATCGCCACCTGGCCCGGCACCAGCGGCATGATGTTCGACGGCTACCCGAACGTCACCGTCCTGAACGGCAGCAGCTACGGCTCCGGCGGCGCCCACCTCGCCCCCACCGTCAGCCTTTCCGGGGGCCAGGTACACACCGCCGTCTCGTCCAGCTCCGGCGCCACCCTGAGCCAGGACGCCTCCGTCGCCGGTCGCACCCCCACCACCAGCAGCGCCACCATCGGCCCCTGGATGAACTATCCCGACCTGCTGCGCATCGGCTCCACCTTCACCACCGTCGCCGCCTGGGCCAACAACCTCGACGGCGACATCGGCGAAGTGATCATCCTCAACCGCGCTGTCACCACGACCGAACGACGCCAGATCCAGGACTACCTCGCCCGCAAATGGGACAGCTCGATCACGCCGCAAGCGGCGACCGCCGTCACCGCCACCGCCGGCAACACCCAGGCGAGCGTGTCCTGGACGGCACCCGCCTGGGACGGCGGCTCGGCGATCACCGGCTACACCGCCACGGCCAGCCCCGGCGGCCAAACCTGCACCGCCACACCACCGTCCACCTCCTGCACCGTCACCGGCCTGACCGCAGGCACCCCCTACACCTTCACCGTCACCGCCACCAACAGCGTCGGCACCGGACCCGCCTCGGCCGCGTCCAACTCGGTCACCCCCACCGCCACCACCCCCGACGCCCCCACCGACCTCACCGCCACCGCCAGCAGCACCATCAGCGGGCAGGCATCGGTCACCTGGACCGCACCCAGCGACACCGGCGGCAGCCCCATCACCGGCTACACCGCCACCGCCACCCCCACCGCCGGAACCGGCCACGCCACCCTGCCGGACCTCACCTGCTCCAGCGCCTCCTCACCGTGCACCCTGACCGGCCTGACCGACGGCATCACCTACACCGTCACCGTCACCGCCACCAACGCCATCGGCACCGGCACCGCCTCGTCGGCGGCCACCGTCACCACCCACCCCGCGAGCGTGCTCACCTCCTCGGCAGTCGAGTTGTGGATGGACGCCGACGGCACAGGACGTCTCTACTCGGACACCGCGTGCACCACAGCCGCGGCAGCGGGATCGCAGGTCGCCTGCTGGAAGGACCGGTCCGCCAACGGATACGCCCTCACCCAGTCCACCGCTGCGAACAGACCCATCGCCACCACAGTCGGCGGCCGGCTCGTCCCACTCGGCGATTCCACCGACGACTTGCTCAGCTCGACCGCGGCGACGCTGCCCAGCGGCACGACGTCCTCGACGGCCTTTGTGGCCGCGACGGCGACCAGCGCCGGCAGTGGAAGCGACTCCTGGCCCCTCTTCTGGGGCACAGGAGGCAGTGGTGCGCGCCGCGAGTTGTGGTTCCGCAACACCTCCCGCGCCGTGTCCGCGGGCACCAACTCCGGCACGTACGCCACCAGCGGCACCTGGACCCAGAACGCCCTCGTGATCGCCGACCTCCAGCACCTGTCCGGGTCGATGAACCTCCAGACCAACGGTGCGGCGGCGGTCAGCGCGACCACCGCCGTGAACACCACCGGAGCCTCCACGGTGCACGTGGGTGCCCTGTTCACCGGGTACACCCACGAGGTCATCGTGACCGATGCCGCGCTGACCGCGGCCGATCGCCGGGTGGTGCAGGAGTATCTGGCCCGCAAGTGGGCCACAGCCATCACTCCCTCCGTCCCCGGAACGCCTGTCGCGACCGCCGGGGTCGGCGACGCCGACATCACCTGGACGGCGCCCGCCTGGGACGGCGGCTCCCCCATCACCTCCTACACCGCCACCGCCTCCCCCGGCGGGAACACCTGCACCACCACGGGCACCAGTTGCACGATCACCGGCCTGACCAACGGCACCCCTCACACGGTCACCGTCACCGCCACCAACAGCGTCGGCACCGGACCCGCCTCGGCCGCCTCCAACCCCGTCACCCCCACCGGCCCACCCGGAGCCCCCACCGGCCTGACCGCGACCGCGAGCAGCACCACCTCCGGTCAGGCATCGCTCACCTGGACCGCACCTGCCTCCACCGGTGGATCAGCGATCACCGGCTACACCGCCACCGCCGCTCCCACCGCCGGAACCGGCCACGGCTCGCTGTCGAACATCACCTGCACCAGCGGCTCCTCCCCCTGCACCCTGACCGGCCTGACCGACGGCATCACCTACTCGGTCACGGTCACCGCCACCAACGCCATCGGCACCAGCACCGCCTCGGCGGCGGCCACCGTCACCCCGTACCCCGCCACGATCATGACCGGCAGCGCCTTCGAGTTCTGGCTCGACGGCGCCGACCCCGCCACCCTGTACGCCGCCGACACCTGCACCGGCGCCCAGGCCAGCACCACCGTCGGCTGCTGGAGAGACAAATCCCCCAACGCCAACCACGCCACCCAGACCACCAGCGGCAACCAGCCCACCCTGACCACCGTCGCCACCCACTCCGTCCCCGGGTTCGACGGCAGCAACGACCGGTTGGGGTTCAGCGCCGCGCTCATGCCGACCGGGACGACGTCCAGCACCGAATTCGTCGTCGCCGCCCATTCCAGCCCGACCAACGGCTCCTACTCCACCGTGCTGGACTGGGGCGGCACGGGCGCCGGGCAGACCCGGACCCTGTTCAAGGCCCCGACGACCGGCGTGGTCCAGTTCGACAACCGGTTCGGACCGGGCAGCACGTCGGGAACGTGGTCGACGGCACCGACCCTCGCCGCAGCCGAGGCTGCGGGCGCCGGCAGCACGATACGGTCGGCGACCGACGGCCGGAGCTGGTCCTCCGCCACCGCGGTCACGTTCTCGACGGCGACGACGACCGGCAGCCTCGGTTCCAGCGTCGCCACTGACACCTTCTGGCAGGGTCCGGTTGCCGAGACGGTCGTGCTGAGCGGCACCCTGACCACCGCCCAGAAGCGGGTGGTCGAGGAGTACCTGGCGCGCAAGTGGGGCGCCACCATCACCCCCGCCGCCCCCACGGTCACCACCACCCCCGGTGACGGGCAGGCGACCATCTCCTGGACGGCGCCGGCCTGGGACGGCGGGGCGGCGGTCACCTCCTACACCGCGACCGCCTCCCCTGGCGGCACGTCGTGCAGCACGGCGTCCACCTCGTGCACCCTGAGCGGCCTGACCAACGGCATCGAGTACACCGTGAGCGTCACGGCCACCAACGCCGTCGGTGCCGGACCGCCCGGAACCGCCACGGCCACGTCCTATCCGACAACCCTGTTCGCCTCCGCCGACCTGCGGGTCTGGCTCGATGCCCGGCACCCGGCCTCGCTGTCGCCGGCCGTGGACTGCTCGGGCTCGGGCGCCACCACGGGCAGCGGGGTGGGGTGCTGGAAGGACCGTTCCGGTAACGGGTGGCTCGCTCCTCGCGGAGGATCCGCCTCACCCGTGCTGACGGATTCGGCCATCAACGGCCTGGCGGCGCTGCGCATGGCCAAGGCCACCGCCGACCACTACGAGATCACGGCGAGCGGGATCGGGGCGATCGGCAGCGCAGACCGATCGATCTTCGTCGTGGCCAACCCTCGCACCACCTACGGAACGGTCGGCACCAACAACGCCGCCATCCTGGCCGCGTGGGGCGGTTGGAACACCGGGCTGCTCGCCCACGCCTACGGCGGCACCACCACCATCGACAGCGTGCAGGGTGACTTCTACACCACGGGAGCCGGCTCGAGCGGCTACCCGGCGACGAGCGCGAGCGGCACCGCGGTGTTCTCGGCGATCTACGCCTCGGCCGCCGGCACCCTCACCGGCGGGGTGACCGTCAACGGTCGGGGCGCCCTGAGCAGCGCTTCGCTGTCCGGGTCGTGGTTCAGCACCCCGGACGATCTCAACATCGGGGCTGCCGGCACGCCGGCCACCGCCGACTACGCCTACCCGCTGGACGGGGACATCGGCGAGGTGCTCGTCTTCGATCGGGCTCTCAACCCCTCCGAGCGGCGCACAGTCGAGGAATACCTCGCCCGGCACTGGAGCCAGACCATCGCCCCGGCGGCTCCCGGCACCCCCACCGCGACCGCCGGCAGCGGTCAGGCCAGCGTCTCCTGGAGCGCGCCGTCCTGGAACGGTGGTGCCTCGGTGACCGGCTACACCGTCACCTCGACGCCGGGCAACAAGAGCTGCAGCACCGCCTCGACGTCCTGCACCGTCACCGGACTGACCGCAGGCATCGGGTACACCTTCACCGTGAGTGCCACCAACAGCGCGGGCGCCGGGCCGGCCTCGGCGCAGTCGAACACCGTCAGCCCATCGTGAGTCAGTCGCCGAGTTCGGCCCGCCGCCGGATGACGTAGGCCTCCAGCTCCTCGCGCACCGCGTCGTCCATGGGCGGCTGCTCGTAGGCGTCGAGCCTGGCCCGCCAGATGTCCCCGGCCCGCGCGGCGGCGTCCTTGGCACCCCCGCGCATCCACCGGTCGTAGTTGTCAGAGCTGGACAGGAACGGCCGGTAGAAGCAGGTGCGGAACCGCTCCATGGTGTGCTCGGCACCGAGGAAGTGCCCGCCGTGGCCGACCTCCTCGTGGGCTCCGAAGGCCAGTGATTCCTCGGTGAACTCGATCGGGGTGAAGGCGTGCTGCAGCATCTCGTGGATCTGCATGTCGATCACGAACTTCTCGTAGCAGGCGACCAGGCCGCCGTCGAGCCAGCCGGCGGTGTGCATCACCCAGTTGATGCCGGCCAGGAAGGTCGGCAGCATCGTCATCAGCGCCTCGTAGGCGGCCTGGGCGTCGGGCATCTGGGACGACGTGAAGCCTCCGCCCGAGCGCACCGGCAACCCGTAGTGGCGGGCGATCTGTCCGGTGCAGAGCAGGCCCATCGCCGACTCGGGGGTGCCGAACTGCGGTGAGCCGGACTGCATGTCGATGTTCGACAGGAACGACCCGAAGATCACCGGGGCGCCGGGCCGGATCAGCTGCGACAGCGCGATGCCGGTGAGCGCCTCGGCCAGTTGCTGGGCCAGGGTGGCCGGGATCGAGACCGGTGACATCGCTCCCATGAGCAGGAACGGGGTCAGGACGACGGGCTGGTTGGCCGCGCTGTACTCGAACTGCGCGTCCAGCATGCGGTCGTCCCAGCGCAGGGGCGAGTTGCAGTTGATCAGCGAGATGGTGGCCGGGGTCGCCTCGATCGCCGCCCGGCCGGCCTCGCGGCCCCGACCGGCACCGAACAGGATCTCGGTCATGGCCAGGGTGTCGCGGGCGTTGACGCCGCTGACCACATTGCCCATGTAGATCTTGTCGGTGAGCGTCTGCAGCGCGTAGGTCATGTCCAGGTGACGGCTGTCCAGCGGCGCGTCGTTCGGCTCGCAGATCACCCCACCGGCCGAGTCCAGCCCGTCGAAGGACTGGGCCAACCGGGTGAAGTTGCGGAAGTCCTCCATCGTGGCGTCCCGGCGGACCTCGCCCTCGCGCACGAACGGCGGGCCGTAGACGCCACCGAAGACCATGTCGTCCCCACCGATGTGCACCGACCGGGCGGGATTGCGCGCCTGGACGTCGAACTCCCGCGGGGCCTTGGCGACCTGCTCGAGCACGAAGTCGGGATCGAAGCGGACGTTCTGGTCCTCGACCTTCTGACCGGCCGCCCGGAACAGGTCCAGGGCACGCTCGGAGCAGAACTCGACCCCGATCTCGGACACCAGCCGACGCCACCCGGAGTCCAGGACCGCCAGGGATTCCTGCGAGAGGATCTCGTAGCGCGGCATGGCGTTTCGGAACATCGGGGCTCCTTCGACTCGCGGGTGCGGTGACCGTACCGGACGGCGGGTGGTGCGCTCGTGCAGGTGTGCTTGACCGCGGACGAGCGCCGATCCTACGCTTTCGCCGTGAAACAGCGGTTCCATGATATGGAACAGTCGACGGGTCGCACGGCGGTGGGAACCGCCGGCAGCCAGGCCGTCGACCGCGCCGCCGCGCTGCTGGACCTGATCGTGACCGCCGACCAGGCACGCACCTTCACCTGGCTGGTCGAGGAACTGGGGCTGGCCCGGTCGACCACCTCACGCCTGCTGCAGGCACTCGAACGCAATCGGCTGGTGCAGCGTGACCGACAGGGCAGCTTCCGCCCGGGCGCGCTGTTCGCCCTGTACGCGGCGCGGCACAACGCCGGCAACCAGTTGCACGACCTGGCCGAGCTCGCCCAGCCGGCGCTGGATCGCCTGGCCCAGCAGACCGGCGAGACAGCCAACTTCGCGGTCCCCCGGGCAGACGGCGTGGTGCAGGTGTCCCAGGTCGACGGACGCTACCTGCTCGGGGCGACCAACTGGGTCGACATCGAGGTGCCACCGCACTGCTCGGCGCTGGGCAAGGTGTTCTACGCCTTCGGGCGCCTGCCGCTGCCCGAGGGCCCACTCGAGGCGCGCACGCCGTCCACGATCGTCAACCGGGCAGCACTGGACGCCGACCTGGCGGTGGTGCGCCGGCGTGGCTGGGCCGCGGCCGTGGAGGAACTGGAAGTGGGCCTGGTCGCCGTCGCCGCCCCCGTGCGCGGACCGGACGGGGCCGTGGTGGGGGCGGTGTCGGTGTCCGGGCCGACCGCGCGGATTCCGGCCGATCGGCTGCCGGGACTGGGCACACTGGTCGCCGAGCAGGCGATGACGGTGTCCACACAACTCGGGTTCTCACGAAAGGTAGGTGCCGCATGACCGACGCCGCGCAGGCCGACCTGTTGAAGGCCCTGTACGACGAAACCCTGGTGGGCAACCGACCCCGGGTGCTGGAACTGACCCAGCAGGGCCTCGAGATCGGTATGAGCCCCGACTCGTTGCTGTTCGAGGCCCTGATCCCCTCGCTGGAGGAGGTCGGAGCGCGCTTCGAACGCGGTGACTTCTTCGTCCCCGAGATGCTGATCGCGGGCAAGGCGATGAGCGCGGCGCTGGACCTGCTGCGCCCGCTGCTGGCCGACACCGGCGCCGAGACGGTCGGCACCTTCGTCATGGGAACGGTCAAGGGCGACGTGCACGACATCGGCAAGAACCTGGTCAACATCATGCTCGAGGGCGCCGGCTTCCACGTGATCGATCTCGGCGTGCAGGTGGCGCCGGAGAAGTTCGTGGCCGCGATCGAGGAGCACAAGCCCGACATCGTCGGCATGTCCGCCTTCCTCACCACGACCATGCCGATGTTCAAGGCGAACATCAACGCCCTGGAGAAGGCCGGCCTGCGCGACTCGGTGATCGTGATGGTCGGCGGCGCGCCGGTCACCCAGGAGTACGCCGATGCCGTGGGCGCCGACGGGTACGCCCCGGACGCCGCCACCACGGTGCGCCGGGCCAAGGACCTGATCGAGCACCGCCGGGCCGTCGCAGTCTGACAGCCCACCCGACCCGGACGGCGAGACGTTCGCCCGCCGGATCCGTTCACCGACAAGGAGTTCTGCATGCACACCGTCCTGCGCTCGGCCACCCGCGAGCTCGTGATCGGGCCCGACCAGCCGTTCTGCATCATCGGCGAGCGGATCAATCCGACCGGGCGCCCGAAGTTCCAGGAGGAGCTGCGCGCCGGTGACATGCACCGGGTGATCGAGGACGTCCACGCCCAGGTCGCCGGTGGGGCGATGATGCTGGACGTCAACATGGGCG
The DNA here is from genome assembly GCA_016794595.1 of Kineosporiaceae bacterium. Taxonomy (GTDB): domain Bacteria; phylum Actinomycetota; class Actinomycetes; order Actinomycetales; family Kineosporiaceae; genus JADJPO01. Next base: position 141,300 of record JAEUJN010000019.1, on the reverse strand, counting down.
TGCCGCTGGCCGACGAGGCTCAGCTGCTCTCGGACGCGGTGAGGCTGATCCAGTCGTTGACCGATCTGCCGCTGTGCATCGACTCCTCGGTGGTCGAGGCCCTGGACGCCGGGCTGGCCGCCTATCAGGGCAAGGCGCTGGTCAACTCGGTGACCGGGGAGGCCGAGCGGCTGGAGGCGATCCTGCCGCTGGTGAAGAAGTACGGCGCCGCAGTGATCGCCCTGCCCAACGAGGAGGACGAGATCCCCGAGGACCCGGCCAAGCGGCTGGAGATCACCCGAAAGATCGTCCAGGTGGCCACGACCGAGTACGGCATCCCGATCGAGGACATCGTGATCGACCCGCTGGCCATGCCGGTCGGGGCCAACCACGAGTACGGCAAGTGGACCATGCAGGCGATCTCGCTGATCCGGGACGAGTTCGGCCTGAACACCACCGTCGGTGCCGGGAACGTCTCCTTCGGCATGCCCGGGCGGCACGCGCTCGGCGCGGCCTTCCTGCCCATGGCGATCCACGCCGGCCTGACCAGCGCGATCATGGACGCCCGCACCCCGCAGATGGTCGAGTCGGTCAAGGCAGCGGACCTGATGATGGGCAACGACGAGTGGGGCGCCAACTGGATCGCGGCGTTCCGCGCCAAGCAGAAGGCCGCCGAGGCCGCGGCGGCGGCCGGCGCGGCGACGGCGGCCGGCTGAAACCGGTACCGGACGAGGCGGAGCACGGGAACCCAGGGTGAACGAGTCCACCGGCCCTGATCGGGAGCGCTACCTGCGCGAGGGTTTGCTCGGGGAGCACCCCCAGGCCCACCACGTCGACCCCGGCGCGCTGACCACCGAGGAGCCCGGGCGGTCCCGGATCACGTTCGTGCGCACCGGGGAGGCCGCCGGGGCCCCTGCGGGTGACCGCGAGGTCCGGGTCCCGGCCGGGGTCAGCGTGTTCGACGCGGCGAGCTGGAACGGCATCGCGATCGACTCGACCTGTGGTGGCCACGGCACCTGCCGCAAGTGCAAGGTGCGCGTGGTCGGCGGCGCGGTACCCGTGGCCCGGCAGGACCCACGAGCCTTCTCCCCCGAGCAGTTGCGGCAGGGGTGGCGACTGGCCTGCCTGGCGAGCGCCCAGGGCGAACTGACGGTCGAGGTGCCGCCGTTGCTCACCCGGCCCAAGGCGGCCACCGTGGGGGTGGGGCGGCAGGTGATCCTGCGGCCCGCCGTCCAGAAGCGCTACGTCGAACTCGACGAACCGTCGCTGGCCGACCAGCGCACCGACGTCCAGCGGGTGCTCGAGGCGATCGACGACCTCGAACCCCGACCTGATCTGCACGCCATCCGCAGGTTGCCGAAGGTCCTGCGGGAGAACGACTTCAAGGTCACCGCCGTGATCGTCGACGAGGTGCTGATCGACGTCGAGGGTGGCGACACCACGGCCACCCGGTACGGCATCGCGTTCGACCTGGGAACCACGACCGTGGTCGCCACCCTGCTCGACCTGACCACCGGGACGCCGGCGGCGGTGCGCTCGATGCTCAACCGGCAGCAGCCGTTCGGCGGCGATGTGATCAGCCGGATCAGCGCGACCATGCTCGACCCGGACGCGCTCGGCCGGCTGCGCGAGGCCGCTCAGGCCACCCTGGCCGAGCTGGCCGGCGAGGTGTGCGCCGAGGCGGGGGTCGACCCGGCCACGGTCTACGAGGTCGCCCTGGCAGGGAACGCCACCATGACCCACCTGGTGCTCGGGATCGACCCCGAACCGCTCGGGGTGGCCCCGTTCGTCATGTCCACCAAGGAGTTTCCCGAGGTGCTGGCCGGCGAGCTGGGCCTGGCGCTGCACCCGCGCGCGCGGGCCTACGTGTTCCCCTCGCTCGGGGCCTACGTCGGTGGGGACATCGTCGCGGGCATGCTGGCCTCGGGCATGGATCGCGACAAGCGGCTGCGCCTGTTCATCGACGTCGGCACCAACTGCGAGATCGTGCTCGGGGACTCCGCGCGGCTGCTGTCGACCGCCGCCCCGGCCGGGCCGGCCTTCGAGGGCGCATCGATCCGCTGCGGCATGAGGGCAGCGGACGGCGCGATCGAGGTGGTCAAGCTGAGCCAGGACGGCGTGGGCCTGCAGGTGATCGGCAACGGGGAACCGGTGGGGCTGTGCGGGTCCGGGCTGGTCGATGCCGTCGCCGAGCTGGTGGCCACCGGGTTGCTGGACTCCTCGGGCCGGCTGGTGAGTGCCGAGGCCGCCCGGGCGATGATCCCCGGCCTGGCCGACCGGCTGGTGGAACTGGACGGCGGCGAGCGGGTCTTCGTCTTGCACTGGTCCGGCGAGGTCGGCGACGTCGAGCACGCGATCTACCTCTCCCAGCGCGACGTCCGGGAGTTGCAGTTCGCCAAGGCGGCCATCGCCACCGGGTGGAACCTGCTGCTCGAGGAGTTCGGGGCGCAGGTGGCCGACGTCCAGCAGGTGCTGCTCGCAGGTTCGTTCGGGTCGTACCTGTCGGCGGCGAACGCCGTCCGGATCGGTCTGGTGCCGAAGGTTCCGGTGCTGCGGATCGTCAGCGCGGGCAACGTCGCCGGCGAGGGCGCCAAGATGACGCTGCTGTCGGTGCGCGAACGGGCCGGGGCCCACACCCTGCTCGAGGAGGTGCGCTATGTCGAACTCTCCGACCGAGCCGACTTCAACGACCTCTTCGTCGAGCAACTCTCCTTCCCCAGCTGAAACCCGCCCTGACACCCGCTCCGAAACCCGCTCATGCTCCGCAGGTGACGCGCCATGCTCCGCGCAGACCGCGATCTCGACGCCTGACAGCACTGTCGACTCGGTCCCTGCGGAGCATGAGCGGGTTGTGGTGATCGCGTGTGGGGCCATCGCCCAAGGCGTCGTGCGGATCGCCGCGGCGCGCGGGTGGGACGTCGACGTGCGGCCACTGCCACCGTTGCTGCACAACCACCCCGAGAGAATCGCCGGCGAGGTCGAGCAGCTCGCGGCGTCCCTCCTCGCGGCTGGACGGCGGGTCGCCGTCGCCTACGCCGACTGCGGCACCTACGGCGCCCTGGACGACGTGTGCGCCCGCCTCGGGATCGCCTGCCTGCGGGGCGCACACTGCTACGACGTGTTCGCCGGGCCGGAGCGCATCGAGGCGATGCTGGCCGCGCAACCCGGCACCTACCTGCTGACCGATTTCCTGGCCGTCTCGTTCCACCGCAGCGTCGTCGTCGAACTCGGACTGGACCGCCACCCCGAGCTGCGCGAGGACTACTTCCGCCACTACACGCGCGTGGTCTGGCTGGCGCAGCACCCCACCCCCGAACTGCGCACCGCCGCGCAGGCCGCCGCGCGGCTCATGGGGCTGCCCCTGGAGGTGGTGGTGACCGGCGAGTCCGGCCTCGACGCCGAACTGGCGCGGCTGATCTGACGCCCCCCTCCCCCATGATCACGTTGAGGATCACGGTGCGGGATTGCGTCACTTCCGTGCGCACGACCTCACCGTGATCTCGAGACCCTCACAGAACCCTCAACGTGATCTTCAATGTGATCACCGCCGAGCGGCACCCGCCCGACACGGGTGGACCAGGTGAGCGCCTACCGGCCGGCACCCGCAGGGACGCCCAGGGCTGGGTGCTCATGCCCACGCCGTGTTCGGCGTCCCGGCGATCGGGGTCGCCAGACGGCCGTCCCTCAACCAGCCCGGATTCGTATTCCACATCGTGAGATTCGCACGTCCCAGCTGGGACGTCCGAATCAGCTGGCGGCCCAACCCGGCCCTGCGGAACCTCGCTCGAGAGCACTCGCGGCCACAGCACCTCGAGCGGCGCCAGGGAGGAACCGTGAAGGGGTTCACCCCCGAGAACAGCTTCGGCCCGACCGTCGCCGCCAGCTGCGACCAGACCTGCGCGAAGCCCTCGACCGGATCGCCCTGGACGTGGTCTGCACGGATCATGCGCACGCGAGTCGGTTCCACCTCGCCTGGGCACTGCGCGGGCACCTGCTTGCCCGCTCGGGCAGGACGACGCGGCATCGGCTGCGTACGAGCGCGCTCTGGCCCTCACCCACGACACGGCCGAGCGGACCCACCTGGCCCGGCGTCGCGACGACCCTCGAACGGTGTTGCGCGCCACGTCCTGAGACCTCACCGGCTGCCCCGCCGGCCTGCCCTGGCAGCGAAGGCGTCAAGCGCCTCGAGGATCTCGGGCGCTCGCCACACCCGGTTGCGCGAGCGGTCGGTGGACGGGAGGAGCACCCCCGCACCGACGAGCGTCTCGAGGTGACGGTGCACGTTGCGTGGCGCAATCTGCAGCTGCGCCGCGACCAGACCGGAGTCGACCACCGGGTGGCGCACCAGCACGTCGGCCAACCGCCACACCGCGGAATCGCGCCTGGCCCTGATCCGTTCGCGCCACCCGACGCGGATCTGTCGCAGGTCATCGACCAGTGCCCGCCCGTTACCCACCGCGGCGAAGGCTGCTGAGGCCAGCTGATCCACGATCGGGGCCAGCTCACCCCGGTGATACGCCTGCAGCGCGGCGGTGTACCCGTCGAGGTCCACCAGCAGCCCGGCCGAGACCGGAACGGTGACATTGCGAGTCAGAGACTTGTTGCGCAGCAGGGCTTGCAGCAGCGCGCGCCCGGTCCGGCCGTTGCCGTCCGGAAACGGATGGATGGTCTCGAACTGAGCATGGGACACAGCAGCCTGAACCAGCACCGGAAGATCATCCCGCTGGAGGAACGCCACCAGATCATCGATCGCCGGAGGTACCCGGTCGTGATGCGGCGGCACGAAGGTGGCGTGATGCGGCCCGAGCGTCGAACCCCCGATCCACACCTGCTCATCGCGCCACCGACCGGCGAAGGCCGGCTGAGTCGGCGACATCAGCGCTTCGTGCATGGCGAGGATCGCCCTGGCATCCAGGGATTCAGCAAGACTCACAGCCGCATCCATGGCGCGAACGTTGGCCACGATCTGGTCTGCGTTGCGGCGACCCGACCGCCCCAGTTCGGCCTCGGCGATGGCCCGAGCCGAGGCGGTGAGGTCCTCGATCTGCGAGCTGGCGGCAGACTCCGAGCGCAACAGCACGGCGCCGAACGGGGCGATCTCACCACCCATCTCGGCGTCGAACCGGGAGATCTCCAGCGAGGCCTGCTCTGCGGCGGCGGCTGTCTCCGGCCGGAGGGCCACGGGTAGGGAGGCGATCGACGAGAGCACTGCCGCTCGGTACGGACCGGCGTGGCGACGCAGCTGGGTTCGGGAGGCCACCCCGGGCGCGAGGGTCTGGCGCCACGGCAGGGTCTCGTAGGCCACGCTCGGCCAGCCGGGTCGATCTGAGGTCACGCTCCCATCTTAGTCTCACTTGGAGAATAACTGAGACTATGCACCGAGCGGGTGACACACGTCTGCGTGACACCTGAGAGGTTCACCCCCGTGATCACCGGCAACCATCCACAGCCAGCGTACGGGGCGGTCGACGTTCACTACCCGCCGGACGGCGGGGCGCGGGCCGCCCTGGTCGTGGCCGAGGACGCCCGATTCGCCGCGATCACCGGCGAGTTCGTGGCACGGGTGGACCAGGTGAGCACCTACCGACCGGGACACTTCTCCGAACGTGAGCTGCCCGCCGTCCAGGTGGTGCTCGACGGGCGGGTACCGCGCCTGCTGGTGATCGACGGCTACGTCGACCTCGACCCGCAGGGACGCCCGGGGCTGGGTGCTCATACCCACGCTGCACTCGGTGTCCCGGTGATCGGCATCGCCAAGACGGCGTTTGCCACCGCCACCCACGCCGTCGCCGTCCGACGCGGTTCCGCGACCCGCCCGCTGTACGTCACCGCGGCCGGTCTCGACCTCGACCTCGCTGCCGACCTGGTCAGCGCCATGGCGGGACCGTTCCGCATACCCGACGCCTTGCGTCGCGTCGATGCCCTGGCCCGAGGACACGCTGTTCGATCACCCGGTCGGGCGGCTACCTCCCGCCCTCGGTAACCCGCTGACAACCCGCTCATGCTCCGCAGCCGTGCACCGATGCTCCGCAGCTGACGCATCCGGGCGCGTCCCTGCGGAGCATGAGCCGTCACCCACGGAGCATGAGCAGGTTGGGCGGGTGCCACGGCGTGCTACTCGGAAAGGGCGCGGCGGGTGGCCCAGGCACGGGTGGCCAGCTGCAGATTGAACCGGGTGTCGGGGTCGGCCAGGTCGTGGCCGCTGAGCTCGCGGATGCGGCGCAGCCGGTAGCGCACGGTGCTGCGCCCCAGCGCCAACTCGGTCGCCGTCGAGTCGTAGTTGCCCCCACACTCCAGGAAGCGCGCCAGGGTCGCCACCAGCTCCGCCCCCCGGCGGGCGTCGTAGTCCAGGAGGGGCCCCAGCCACCGGCTCACGAACGTCTCGAGCACCACCGGGTCGGCGGCGTCCGAGAGCAGCTGGAACACCCCGAGATCGTCGTACCGCCGGACGCCGCCCGCGCGGCCCCCGAGGGTACCGAGCCGCGCCGCCAGCAAGGCCTCGCGGTGAGAGCGCGCGAAGTCGCGTGGCTCCCTGCACACCCCGCCCACCCCGATCAGGTGCCCGGGGCCGAGGGTCCGGGCCAGCACCTCCCCCTGGTCCTCACCCGCCGGGTCCTCGGCGACCAGGGCCACCACCGTCTGGGCGGTCTGCATGAGCATCGGGGGCGGTTCCTCGCGCCGCGCCATCGCCCCGGTGAGGGCCTCCCGAACCCGCAGCACCAGCTCCTCCGGCGACGATCGTCGTCCCCCCCGAACCACCAGCACCCGGTGCGGACGGCGCAGGTCGTGACCCAGCGCCTGCGCCCGCTCGTGCGCCTGGGCATCCGTGCCGGCCACCAGATCCGCCACCAGGTCACGCCCCAGCCGCAGCTCGGTCTCGGCCAGGCTGTGCAGCCGGGCCAGCTCGATCGCCAGCACCGTGGCGGCGTGCTCGAGGGCGACCGTCTCCTGTTCGCCCGCAACGCCGTCCGGGTCGATCAGACTGAGCACCCCCACCACGTCCGAGCGAGGCCTGGCGGCGATGAGCAACCGCCCGTCGATCCGAATCGGGCGACCGGCCCGGATGGCCCGGTGCACGATCCGGTCGCGCCGTCCGGGCAGCTGCGCGGCCGAGGGGAGGTCAACCTCGGGACCGGCCCAGGCCAGGACGTCGCCTGCCCGGTTCTCGATGCTGGCCGCCAGTCCGGTCAACTCGTACAGCGCGGTGACGATGCCCTCGCGCCCGCCGCCGCTGAGCGCCACCTGGGTGAAGCGATCGTGGATCGCGGTCTGGTGGCGCAGTGCTTCGACGGTTCGGGCCAGGTCGAGGTTCGCCTGCCGATGGCTCGACAGCAAGCGAGCGTTGGCCAGGGCGATGCCGGTCTGCTGAGCCAGCGAGCGCAACAGGAGCATGTCGTCCGGTGACGGTGGCTCGTCGGCCGCCACCAGGAGGTGACCGATCCGCTCGTCCTGGCTGCGCAGCGTCAGCGCCCAGGCCCACGGCTCGCCGACCACCGCCAGCGCTCCCCCGGCGTCGGGCAGCACCCGCAGCTGGGTCGCCACCTCCGCCCGCACCACCGCAGCATCGAAGGCCCCCGCCGTCGCGTACCACCGCACTGCATCACGCGCCGTGAGCCGGACGCCGACCGGCCGCGCGCGCACCAGTGCCGGCACCGCGCTGGTCACCAACTGGACGATCTCGTCCTCGTGCCGCCGGTCGGTCAACAGCATCGAGAGGGCCAGCAGCCCGCGCAAACTCGACAGCTGCTCGCGCAGAACGAGTTCGACCTCGGTCAGGGAGTCAGTCGCGGGCCGCGTTGAACTCATCCGCCGAGATGTGGTGCGGGTTCTCGAGCACCAGGCCGCCCAGCAACAACTTCGGGTGGGTCCGCATCAGATCCATCAGGATTCCGCTGCCGAGCCGGCGCAGGTCGTACAGGCAGAGCACGGTCTGGGCGTAGCGGGCGGCGAAACCATCGGCCCAGGACTCGTAGCGCACCACCGACCCACGGGGCGGGGGCACCCGCTCGAGCCAGGACATCTCGCCCACCAGTCGCGAGAAGCTGAACCGCCCCTCCTCGGCAATACCCCGCGCTCGGTCCTCCCAGAACGAGATCATGCGGTCGGCATCGAACTCCCCCGTGCTCAGGTAGGTCTGATCGGCGTCGTAGAACTCCAGCTGCCCCGAGGCGAGCGAGTCCTCGGTGCCCCCGATGCCGGCGATCACGTCCTCCGGCGCGGCCGAGTCGACCACCACCAGGCACTTGTCGCCCCCGGCCAGACCCTCCCGCAGGAACGGCAGCAACATGGCGTCGCGCTCGTCCTCGCCGTAGTAGAAGCCACAGACGTGGTCGCCCGGCACGAACTCGGTTGCGGTCGCGCTCATCGGTTACCTCCCGTGGGTGCGGGGAATGTAACAGCCGTTCACCGCCCCGTCGAGAGGGTGTTCCGCGCACCGAAACGTGGCCGCCAGCGGCCAGGTCTCCGCCCCGATCGGCCCTGCCAGGGCATGGCGCCGCGCGGCACACCTTGCCGATCCTCAGGGGGCGCTGACCATCCGGCGCACAGGTGGGTGACCGTGCGCCGCCGCCGGCGCAGGCGAATCGGAAGGAGCCGCGATGCCGCGCTTGCCGCGGTCCGAGTGGTACGACCTCACTCGCGACATGAACTGGGACCTGACCTACGTCACCGAGGACGAGGCCTTCCCGCCGCAGCTGTCCAACAGCTTCGGGGTGCCGGCCGAGTCGTGGTGGACCTGGGACGAGCCGTACAAGATCACCTATTCCGAGTACGTGCACAACCAGGCAGGCAAGGACGCCGGGCTGTTCTCGGTCAACAACGTGGTCAGCCGCTCGAAGATCTTCGACAACCTCGACCCGGGCTGGAAGGCCGCCATCATCGCCCACTACGGCGCGATCGCGGTGGCCGAGTACCAGGCCGGCATCGGCGAGGCCCGGATGGCCCGGTTCGGCCGGGCGGCCGCGTGGCGCAACATGGCCATGTTCGGCACCCTCGACGAGACCCGCCACGGCCAGCTGCAGACCTACTTCCCCTATCAGGCGCTGAACAAGGAGCCGCGCCTGGACTGGGCGCACAAGGCCTACCACACCAACGAGTGGGGCATCATCGCCGCGCGTCACCTGTTCGACGACATGTTCACCGCGAACGACGCGGTCTCGATGGCCATTCAGCTCACCTACACCTTCGAGACCGGCTTCACGAACCTGCAGTTCCTGGGCATGGCGGCCGACGCCATGAAGGTCGGCGACATCGACTTCGGCGCCCTGATCTCCTCCATCCAGACCGACGAGGCGCGCCACGCCCAGCAGGGCGAGCCCACCATCAAGGTGCTGATGAAGGAGGGCAAGGTCGACATCGCGCAGAACCTGCTCGACCGCATGTTCTGGCGCGCGTGGAAGCTGTTCTCGTTGCTGACCGGGCTGTCGATGGACTACTACACCCCGCTCGAGCACCGCACGCACTCGTTCAAGGAGTTCATGACCGAGTTCATCACCAAGCAGTTCATCGACCAGTTCCGCGACTTCGGGCTGGAGAAGCCCTGGTACTGGGACCAGTTGCTGAACGAGATGGAGTGGCTCCACCACGCCTACCACCTCGGCGTGTACTACTGGCGCCCCACCGCCTGGTGGAGCCCGGTTGCCGGGGCCGGACCGGCCGAGCGCGAGTGGCTGGAGGAGAAGTACCCGGGCTGGAACGCCTCGTTCGGCAAGTACTGGGATGTCATGGGCGAGAACATCCGCGCCGGTCACCCCGAGCTCACCCTGCCGGAGACCTTCCCGATGGTGTGCAACGCCTGCCAGATCCCGGTGTGCACGCCGGCGGGATACGCCGCCGGATACCTGGACAGCCCGCTGCCGCGCATCCTCGACTTCGAGGGTCGCCGGTACACCTTCTGCTCCGAGCCGTGCCAGTGGGTCTTCGAGCAGTCCCCCGACCAGTTCAAGGGACATCTGTCGATCATCGACCGGTTCCTCGGTGGGGTCATCCAACCGCCGACCATCGAGGGCGCGCTGGCCTACATGGGCCTGTCGCCCGAGGAGATGGGCCAGGACGGCACGAACTACGCGTGGGCGTTCGAGGGCCACCCGGCTCCCGCCGCCGAGCGGAAGGTGGGCTGAGATGGCGCTGTTCCCGGTCCAGGGGATCGTCGAGGGCGACTTCGTCATCGTGCTGGCCCCGGTCGACGACACCGATCCGATGACCGTGGTCGCCGAGAAGATCGCGTATCACGGCGTGGGCAAGCGGGTCGCGGTCCGGCCCGGTCCGCTGAAAGTGCGCTGGAAGGGCACCATCCTCGCGGACGACGCCACCATCGCCTCCACGGGATGCGCGCCCATGGACGTGCTCGAGGTCCTGCAGACATGACCGAGATCCGCTGGAGCGTCGCGGCAGCCGGTGACGAGCTGTGGGAGGGCGACATCCTGGACGTCGAGGTGGCCGACGAGCAGGTGCTGCTGGTGCACCTGTACGACGGTCGGATCAAGGCCTTCCAGGGTCTGTGCCCTCACCAGGAGATCCTGCTCGCGGACGGCAAGTGGGACCCGGACACCAACCGGCTGCTGTGCCCAGGCCACAACTGGGAGTTCGACATGACCACCGGCGCCGGGGTCAACCCGGCCGGCTGCCACCTCTACGAGTACCCGGTCGAGGTGGACGGCGACGACATCAAGGTCGGCGTCCCGCAGGACGGCGAGTCCCATCACCTTCGCTTCAGCACCTGAGGCCGCGACCAGTCCGTTGAGAGGACATTCACGCTCATGACCACCGAAACAGGCTCTGGCACAGATTCCGGCCGGGTGAAGATGGTCGGCCCCGTCGTCCGGGGGCTGGACTCGAATCTCGCCGAGGCCGTCATCACTGCCATCGAGATGGACAACCCCGACGCCGACGTGGAGGTCGACGACCAGGGCGGCTACATCCGGATCGGCCTGCCGAACCGCTGCCGGATGACCCGCGCCAGCCTGGAGGACGCCCTCGGGCGCAGCTTCCACTTGCACCAGCTCGAACCGTCCCTGGCCGGCTTCGCCGGCCGGATGAAGCTCGACGACGACGAGGTCGTCTGGTACCTGGAGAGGCAGGACTGACATGACCGTCACCGACCCCACGACGGGCGGGCGCGCCGAGCGGCCCGCGCGGGCAGCCAGGGCCGCACGCCCCAAGCCCAAGACCTGGAGCCTGCTCGGCGAGGTCACGCGCCGTCCGAGTGTGTACGAGGCCACGGCCGCCAAGTTCCTGTACCACTACCGGCGCGAACCGGCCCCGTTCGAGATGTCGCCGAACGCGCCGATCAACGAGTGGTACCTGACGAACCGCGAGGGCTCCCCGTTCACCGTGGCCGACTGGGAGGGCTTCCGCGATCCGGCCAAGCTCACCTACTCCGACTACGTGATGGTGCAGCACGACCGGGAGACCTACCTGGACGGTCTGATCGACCACCACGAGGCCACGGGCAGTGTCCAGACCCTCGACCCGCAGTGGGTCGAGGCCCTGACCCGGGTACTGGTGCCGTGGCGGTTCCCGCTGCACGTGCTGCAGATGACCAGCCTGTACGTCGCCCAGATGGCGCCGTCCGCGTTCATCGTCAACTGCGCCAACTTCCAGGCAGGCGACGAGATGCGCCGGATCCAACGGCTCGCCTACGTCACCCGACTGCTGGCCAACGCCCACGGCGAGCAGATCGCCGCCACGGCCACGGCCCGCGACCCCTGGCAGAACGAGGCGGCCTGGCAGCCGCTGCGCGAGGCCTGCGAGCGGATGCTCGGCGTCTACGACTGGGGTGAGGCGTTCACCGCTCTCAACCTGGCCGTCAAGCCGGCGGTCGACGCCGTGGTCAACGACCAGCTCACGGCGCTGGCCATCGCCCACGACGACGAGTTCCTGGCGCTGCTGCTGGCCGAGTTCGACCGGGACGCCGCGCGCAGCCGGGCCTGGACCGCCGCCCTGGTGCAGTACGCCATCGGGCAGGACCCGGCCATGGCCGACGTCCTGCGCTCCTGGCTCGCGGTGCACGCCCTCCGGGCGGACGCCGCGGTGGCCGGGCTCGCGGAGCTGTTCGCCGGGGCGCCGCAGCCGATGGCCGCTGCCCAGGTGATCGAGGCCGCAGGCCAGGCACGGGCTCGCCTGCTGGCGGCCTGCGACCTGTGACCACGGTGTCGGGCGCCGGCACGCCCACCGATCCGGTGGGCGGGGATCGTCGGGGGGTCCCCGCCCACCGGGTCACCGTGGTCGGCGGCGCGGCGGGCGGCGAGGCCACGTTCGAGGTGGCCGAGGGCGAGCGCATCCACGCCGCCGCCCGCCGCGCGGGGGTGTGGCTGCCGTTCGAGTGTGGTTGGGGCAGCTGCGGAACCTGCAAGGCGACCCTGGTCGAGGGGCAGGTGGTCTCCCTCTTCCCGCAGGCTCCGGCGATCGACGCCCGCGACGAGCGCCGGCGCCGGGTTCTGCTCTGCCAGAGCACGACCACCGCTGACCTCGTGGTCAAGACGACACGGGTCGAGAGCCGGCCACCGCCCGAACGCCCGGTCCGCGACCTGCGGGCGCGGTTGGCCGAGACCGAGCCGCTCGCCCCCGGGATCTCGCGGTTCCGGTTCCGGCTGACGGACGATTCCGGCTCACCCGTCGCCGCGGACTACCGGCCGGGGCAGTACGCCGTGCTGGAACTCGCCCCTGGGCTCCGGCGATGCCTGTCCATGGCCGGGCCCCCCGGCGAGGACCAGGTGGAGTTCATCGCCAAGTGCTATCCCGGCGGGGAGGGCAGCCAGCGGCTGTTCGCGCTGCACCGCGGCGACCAGATCCCGGTCGAACTCCCCTACGGCGACATGTGGTTACGCCCCGCCGAGGAGGCACCGGGACGCCCGACCGTGCTCGTGGCCGGCGGCACCGGCATCTCGGCGATCCTGGCCCTGGTGCGCCAGGTGGCCGCCGAGGCGAGCTCGCGCCCGGTGGACGTCGTCTACGGCGCCGCCACCCTCACCGACCTGGTCTGCTGGGAGGAGCTCACCCGCCTGGTCTCGCCGTTGGGCAACGCCCGGGTGCACGGCGCCGTCCTGGACTGCGGGCCGGGCTGGTCGGGCACGGTCGGCCTGGTCACCGACGCCCTCGACCCGGTGCTGGCCCGGGCGCCCTCCCCCGAGGTCTACCTCGCCGGCCCGCCCCCGATGGTGCGCGCCGTCCAGGAGCAGTTGGACCGGCACGCCGTCGGTCGGGATCGGGTGCACGTCGACAGCTTCGGCTGACGCCGACCCCCACTCCGAACCTGCTCATGCTCCCTGGCCGCCGCTCCATGCTCCGCGCAGGAGCGCTGTCGAGCGTTCTGCACGGAGCATGGGGCGTCACCTGGGGAGCATGAGCAGGTTTGGTGGGGTTGGGGGTCAGTGGCGGGCGGCGGCGCGTTGACGGGGGGTGAGGAACAGGACGCCTGTCAGGTCGGCGCCGCGCAGGTCAGCCCCCCGCAGGTCGGCCCCCAGCAGGTCGGCGCTGCGCAGATCCGCCCCCCGCAGATCCGCTCCGAGCAGACAGGCTCCGCGCAGGCACGCGGCCCGCAGATCGCCGCCCCGCAGCCGGGCACCGGCCAGATCGGCGTGTCGGTGATCGGCTGGATCCTCCCGGACGGCGTGGCGCACCTGCCGGCTCACCTCGCCGAGCACGGTCGAGGCCGACTCGTGCAGCTGGGACAACCGGCCCCGCCATCCGGGATCCGGTCGACCGGCGACCGCCAGCTCGAGCCAGGTGGCGGCCGCCCGCTCGACCTGCGCGGCGAGCGAGGCGACCTGGCTCCGGAGCTCCTCCGCCAGCTCGCGGGTGAGGCAGTCGGCGGTGTACCCGGCCAGCTCGTGCAGGGCCTCCACCTGCTCCAGGGCGGTGAACATGGCCTCGGCGGTGACGGGATCATCGCGCCAGGTGCGCCCGGCGAAGGCCGCGCACACCCGTTGCCCGGCCCCCAGGCAGTCGTAGACGGTGCACCCGACCATGCCCCGCTCCCGCAGCACCGGGTGGATCCCGCACCGGTGATCCGTGGCCAGGTGAGGGCAGGGGGTCCGGCCCGGTTTGGTGAAGGCGAAGTCGGAGGACGCCGCGAACGCCGGCACCACGCAGCACAGTCCCTGGCAGCGCGAACAGTCCGCGGTCAGGACAGGCAACCCGGACGACGCCGCGCTCATCGCCCGAGCGTATCGGCCGGCCCGCAGCCCCTGGCGAGCGTTCAGAGAGCGCAGGCGTAGCGGACCTCGTTCAGCAGGACGCCGCCGAAGTCCTCCTGCTGCACTGCTCCGTCCGGAGCCCACCCCAGACGCTCGTAGAACCGCCGGGCTCTGGTGTTGTCGGCCAGCACCCACAGCCGAGCGAGCGTGAACCCGTTGTCGCGCAACACCTCACAGGCAACCGAGAGCAGCACGAAGCCGACCCCCCGGCCCCACCACGCCGGATCGGCATAGATCGCGAAGACACGACCCTCGTCGGCCACACCGTCGGACGCCTCGCCGTCCGCCCCACCGGCCGCACCGGCCTCACCGATCGCCACGAAGCCGACCACCTGGTCGCCGTGCACCGCAACCCGCGGGGCCAGCAGGCCCGGCCGGACGGCGCCGGTCGGGTCGAACATCGATCCCCAGAACACCGCCCGGGCCGCGCCGTCCAGGGCCGCCAGGTGCGAATCCGGCATGATGCCGCGGTAGGCGGCGCGCCACCCCGCGATCTGGACGGCGGCGATCGCCGCGGCGTCCCCTGCCCAGGCCGGACGCACGACGAGCGAGGACTTCCGCCCCCGATCGGCACTCACCGCTCTGCGCTCCTCGAACCAGCCGCTCCTCGAAACAGCCTCAGGGGAAAGTCGTTCTAGGGCCACCGGGCGCGCGGCCGGAAGTCCGGGGTGGACTTCTCGAAGGCCGCCCGGCGGGCGATGGCGGTGTTGCGGGCCATCAGCAGGAGGGCCTGCTCGAGCCGTTCCCGGGCAAAGGTGCGCCGCGCGCTCGCCGTCCAGCTGCGGGTGAACAGCCGCTTGGCCGCCGCCAGGGCATCCGGCGAGCGCCCGGTCAGCTGCCTGGCGAACGCGGTGGCCTCGGCCACCGGGTCATCGGCCAGGGCGCCGACCAGCCCGAGTTCGTGGGCCCGGCGACCGTCGATCAGCTCGGCGGTCATGACCAGGCGTTTGGCGGTCTCGAGGCCGACCAGCTCGGCCAGGCTGCGCATCCCGGTCATGTCGGGGATCAGGCCCCATTTGCCCTCGAGCACCGACCAGGTGGACGCCGGGTCCGCCACCCGGAAGTCGGCCGCCAGCGCGATCTGCAACCCCCCACCCAGGCAGTGCCCGTGCACGGCGGCGATCACCGGCACGGGCAGCCGGCGCCACGACCAGCACGCCTCCTGGAAGGCGTTGGTGCCCCGCCAGGGCGACGGCACGAACGAGGCCGCCACCCGGGCGGGCCGGGCCAGCACGGTGGCGAAGTCGAGCCCCGCACAGAAGGCGTCGCCCTCGCCGGCGATCACCACCGCCCGCAGGCTGCGATCCTCACCCAGCCGGCGGGCGAGGGCGGTCAGTTGGTGCAGCGTGTCCAGGGTCAGCGCGTTCAGTTTGTCCGGCCGATCCAGCCGCACCTGGGCGATGCCGCCGTCCACGACACAGGTGACCAGGTCCACGGGTGCGAGCCTAGGCCAGTGCCGGATCGGTGATCGCCTGCCGGACCAGCTCGGCGATCCGCCGTTCCACTTCTGCGGTCAGCCGGATCACCGCGAACGAGGTAGGCCAGATCACCCCGTCGTCCAGGTGCGCCGTGTCCTGGAAACCCAGGGTGAGGTACCGGGTCTCGAATTTCTTCGCCTCCTGCACGAAGCAGACGACCTTGCCGTCCCGCGCGTAGGCCGGCATGCCGTACCACAGCTTGGGGGCCAGCTCGGGGGCGGTCGAGGTGATGATCTCGTGCAGCCGTCCGGCGATCGCGCGATCGGTCTCGTCCATCTGCGCGATCCGGTCCACGACCGCCTGGGCGGCGGCCTCCCGCCCACCGCCACCCGAAGCCCGGCGCGAGGCCCGGGCCTCCTGGGCACGCTCCCTCATCGCCGCCAGTTCGACTGCGGTGAGAGCATCTTCACCTGGTGCACTGGTCTTCTTCACTGTCCGGGCCACGACGCGCTCCTCTCCTGAAACGCCGAGCGCTCGGCCGATCCGGGCCACGACGGCCCGATACGCCGGGCCTGCGGCTACCGGCTCAACCACCACGCTATGCCCAGACCCACCATCCCGAACATCCATCCGTACCGTGAGGCCGCAGACACCGTGGGGTCGGCGTAGCCGTACACGGTCGACATCTGTGGCGGCCCGAACGCCGGGATCGAGAGCACCGACAGCACGGCCACCACGGCCAGTGCGGGTGAGGGCGCCCAGAGCACCAGCGGCGTCCCCAGCCCCACCCGGACGGCGACCAGCCGCAGCCAGATCCCCACCCCGGGGCGGGGATCCAGGCGCTGACTGGGGTGCAGCACCGAACCCACGAAGATCGCCGCCCCGGACGCCGCCAGCACCGGGGCCGCGATCACCGAGATGGTCACGGTCCATTCCGGCGCGCGACCGGTCAGCTTGAGCGCCAGGCCGATCAGGAAGGCGATCAGCGGCGACTGGTCCACCCACGACGTGCGGCGGTGCTGCGCGATGGGCGCGTCCCGGCGCAGCATCCACAAGGTCAGCGACCACACCGGCAGGCCGAGCCGGTCGACCAGGACGGCGGCCCCCACCCCGGCGGGCCCGGCGAGCGCGCCGGCCACCGGGATGCCGAAGTAGGAGGTGTTCGCGAACGCCGTCCAGGCTCGCAGCCCCGACAGCCCTGCCCGGAGCGGCGGCGGGGTCAACGCGAACGAGGCGGCCAGGACGACGGCGAAGACCACGACCAGCAGGGCGGGCCAGAGCGCGTCGGCGCTCGCGCTCAGCCGCCAGGCGGCGGCCACCGACAGCAGGGCGGAGGCGAGCAGGATCTGGGCCCGCACGAGCACCGGCCAGACCCGCGCGGCCCGAGGGTGACGCTGGGCGGCCAGCCCTGTCACAGCGCCCACCAGGTAGGCGCCGATCACGGCGATGCTCACCGGTGGGGCGCCCTCACCCCTGGGCGAGCAGCGTCTGCCGCCAGGCCTCGGTCTCGGCGACCTGGTTGAAGGTGAAGATGTGCAGCCCCGAGAGCCGGTACTTCTCGTCCCCGACGTCACGGGCCACCTTGGCGATCAGGCTCTCCGGGGAGTACCCGGGCCCGGCCAGCCGGGCGAACCAGCCGGCGTGCTTGGTCAGGAACCGGGTCGATTCCCCCACGCCCACCTTGGTCGCCATGGTGAGCAGCTTGGTGCGCTCGACCGGTCCCGCGACCCCGATCTTGATCGGCAGGTCGACGCCCCGGCGGCGCACCCGCTTGACCCAGTGCGAGATCATCTTCGGGTCGAAGCACATGTTCGAGATGATGCAGGTGGCATGAGACCGCTTGTCCCACATGGCCTGCACGGTCACGTCGTCGTCGATCGAGGGGTGCGACTCGGGGTAGCCGGTGATCCCCACCTCGGGGATGGGGTCCCCCAGCCGGCCCAGGGCCTGCAGGCCCGGCAGGGCGGCGTCCCACTCACCGGCGGGCGGGTCGGCGTCCCCGGCGGGCATGAAGACCTCGGTGATCCCGGCCGCCTTCAACCGGTCGACCACCTCGGCCAGGTGTTGCTCGCCGCGCAGCAACCGGACGGCGATGTGCGGCACCACGGTGTAGCCGTGAGCGGCGAACCGCTCGCTGAGCTCGAGGGTGGGGTCCAGACCCTTGACCGGGGAGGCCGTGACCGTGATCGTGACCTCCCGCGGCACCGCCGCCAGCACCTTGTCCTCGATGGTCGCCGTGGGCAGTACCTCGTACCGGGCCTGGTGCAGCAAGCGCAACAGGGCCTCGTGGTCACCCCCGGGCAGGATCCTCCTCATGAGAGACCACCTTCGGTCAGCGGGCTGACGCCGTGCCGGTAGAACGGCGTCGGCTGGGGGGCAAGGGGCTCGAGACCGAGGATCAGGTCGGCCGCCTTCTCGGCGAGCATCATCACCGGGGCGTAGATGTTGCCGTTGGTCACGTACGGCATCACCGAGGCGTCCACCACCCGCAGGTTCTCCACCTCGTGGACGCCGAGGGTGTCCGGGTCGGTCACGGCGTCCTCACCGATGCCCATCTTCGCCGTGCACGAGGGGTGCAGGGCGGTCTCGGCGTCGTGGCCCACCCACTCCAGGATCTCCGAGGGAGTGCGGACGGAGGCACCGGGTGAGATCTCACCGCCACTGAACGGTGCCAGCGCGGGCTGGCTCAGGATGTTCCGGGTGACCTCGACGGTCTCGACCCACTCCCGGCGGTCCTGCTCGGTGGACAGGTAGTTGAACCGCAACTCCGGTTTGGTCAGCGGGTCGGCGGTGCGGATCCGCACGCTGCCGGTGGCGTCGGAGTACATCGGCCCGACGTGCACCTGATACCCGTGCCCGCCGGGGGGCTGGGTCCCGTCGTAGCGGATCGCGATCGGCAGGAAGTGGAACATCAGGTTGGGGTAGGCGACCTGCTCGTTGCTGCGCACGAACCCGCCCCCCTCGAAGTGGTTGGTCGCCGCCGGACCGGTGCGCCCGAACAGCCAGGCGGCGCCGATCCACGGCTTGTGCCGGTGCTTGAGATAGGGCTGCATCGAGACCGGCTGGGTCGAGGTGTGCTGGATGTAGACCTCGAGGTGGTCCTGCAGGTTCTCACCCACCCCCGGGCGGTCGGCCACCACGTCGATTCCCAACGCCCGCAACCGGTCCGCGTCACCGATCCCGGACAGTTGCAGGATCTGCGGGGTGTTGATCGCCCCGCCACACAGGATCACCTCACCGGCGTCGATCCGCTCCGCCGCGCGCCGGGGCACCCGCCCGAACGGCGTCACGCGCACGACCTCGACGCCGCTCGCGCGCCGTCCGGTGAACAGCACCTTGGTGACCAGCGAGGAGGTGCGCACGGTCAGGTTGGGACGGCGCATCACCGGGTGCAGGTAGGCCCGCGCGGCCGAGAGCCGCCGTCCGCGCCGTACGTTCTTGTCGAACGGGGCGAAGCCCTCCTGCCGGTAGCCGTTGACATCGGGGGTGAGCGGGTAGCCGGCCTGCTGCGCGGCCTCGAAGAAGGCGCCGAACAGCGGGTTCGTGGCCGGGCCCCGCTCGAGCAGCAGCGGGCCGGAGTGACCGCGCCACGGATCGTCCGGAGCGGCCGCGAGGCAGTTCTCCATCCGCTTGAAGTAGGGCAGGCAGTGGGCGTAGTCCCAGCGGGACATCCCCGGGTCGCCAGCCCAGCGCTCGTAGTCCAGCGGGTTGCCCCGCTGGAAGATCATGCCGTTGATCGAGCTGGATCCGCCCAGCACCTTGCCCCGGGCGTGGTAGATCCGCCGCCCGTGCATGTAGGGCTCGGGTTCGCTCTCGTACTTCCAGTCGTAGAAGCGGCTGCCGATCGGGTAGGTCAGCGCCGCGGGCATGTGGATGAACACGTCGAACGGGTAGTCGCGCCGTCCGGCCTCGAGCACCAGCACCGAGCGCGTGCCGTCCGCGCTGAGCCGGTTGGCCAGGGCAGACCCGGCCGACCCGCCGCCGACGATGACGTAGTCATACCGCTGAGCCATCTGTCACCTCATGGTCGACGCCCCAACCCCGCCCCGAAATCGTAGCGACAGACGGAACGCGTTGCACATAGCGAGACGAAAGGCCGTCCGGATGACGTCACTCCCCCCGCAGATCGACGCCGGTTACCGTGGAGGCCACCGCCGGGGCCTCAGGGCGCCGCATCAGGCCCAAGGCCACCCGCGGCCGGCCACCCGTGCGTTTCCCGGAGGCAGTACCGGCGATGAACAGCTCTCGCGCCCCCCGCAAGGTCTCGGTCAAGCCCCGCCGGTTCAGCGCCGGCATCGTGCTCTTCCGCCGCCGAGAGGGCGGGGTTCAGGTGCTGCTCGGTCACATGGGCGGCCCGCTGTGGCAACGTCGCGACGTGGGCGCCTGGAGCATCCCCAAGGGCGGCTACGGCGCCGACGAGGACCCGTTCGTCGCCGCTCGGCGCGAGTACGCCGAGGAGGTCGGCGTCCCGCTCCCGGATGACGCGACGTACCTGCCACTGGGTGACGCGGTCCAGGCGAACAACAAGAAGGTGACCGCCTGGGCGGTCGAGGGCGACCTGGACCCGGCGGACGCGGTGAGCAACACCTTCCAGGTGGAGTGGCCGCCCCGCTCGGGACGGATGCAGAGCTTCCCCGAGTTCGACCGGGTCGCGTGGTTCGACCTGGACGACGCCCGCGCACGGATCGTGGTCGCTCAGGGCGCCTTTCTCGACCGGCTGCGCGAGGCCCTGGAGCCCGGGACACCCGGCTGAGGCCGACCCCTGGTCGACACCCCCGCCCTCAGGCCTTCATCCAGCGCAGCACCGAGCGGGCGGATGCCTTCGACCAGGCAGCAGCGAACGCCTCCTCGGTCTCGGCACCCCGGACCTGCTCGAGCGCGTGCAACCGGCCGTAGGTGAACGTGGGCTCGCCCGCGGCCAGGGCCGCCTCGGCCAGGGCCACCAGCTCCTCGCGGATGACCACCGAGTCCTGGTGATCACCGAGCGAACTCTGGATCGAGGACATCGCCGAGGCATAGTCCGAGGCGGACTTGCCGAACGTGGGGGCCAGCGCCTCCCCCGCGTAGCGAGCCCGTTTGGCCGCCTTGCGCACCTCGTGCAGGTGCACGTCCCGCTCGTGCCGGTCGTCGGTGAGCTCCAGCTGGTCGTGCAGGTCCTCGATCCGCTTCCAGGTGCGCCGGACCAGTTTGAGCAGGTACTCCACCTCTCGCCCGCCGGCGTCCTCGGCCAGCGGCGGGGTGGCGACCAGGGCGTCCAGGGAGTCCAGCAGCGCGTAGTAGCGCTCGCTGCTCAGCTGGGCGACCCCGTGGGTGTGGGCCTGCTTGTAGCGGGCCGCCATCGTGCTCCGGATCCGCTTGACCACCGGCCCGTGCTGGAGCGCGGCCGGCTCGGCGGTCACCGCCTGCACCAGGTGGTCGCGGATCACCTCGACGTCCCGGGCGCTGCCGAGTTCGGCGCCGATCCACTGCAGCTCGACCCGGATCGGGTCGGTGACCGAGCGGTCGAACAGGGGGCGGAACGTGGCCAGCGCGCTGCGCAGCCGCCGGGAGGCGACGCGCATCTGGTGGACGGCGTCCTCGGCGTCGACCCGGACCAGCGGGTCGTTCTCCTGCAGGTGGCAGACCTCGCCGGCCAGGTAGGCGAGCACCACCCCGACCGCGGTGGCAGGCCCGAACTGCGGCGGCGGTGCGACCCGGTTCAGCGGCTCGACCGCCAGCCGTTCCTGCATGGCCTGGGCGAGCTTGGACACGCTCGGGCTGGGCCAGGCCCCGGCGCTGCGCATCCGCTCGTCCAGCGCGCGCAGCAGGACCAGATCGCCGGTGCCCAGCTCGGTCTCCATCTCGAACCACGTCGAGGCGTCCCGCACGGACCCGTCCGGGTGCAGCGAGGCCGCGTCGACGGCGTCCAGCATCACCTCGGCGAGCACGGCCCCGCGGGCATCACGCAGCGCACGCACGGTGCGCTCGGTGCTCAGCCGGGCGATCGGCGCCAGCGGCTTGCCCCGGGTGTGAACGGCGACCGCGCGCTGGACGGCCACCGGGATGGTGCGGGCCGAGCGCCCGAGCGGGAAGTGCATCTCGTCGCGTTCGCCCTCGGCCAGCGGGCGCTTGAGGTGCCACCCGGCGTCCGAACCCCCGGTGCGCCGGCGCAGGATCCACTTGTGGGTCAACAGGTCCAGGTCCGCGGTGTCCAGGTAGGTGGCCTCGAGCTGGTAGGTCACCGGCTCGTCGACACGGGCGACACCGGGCAGATCGGCCAGATCGGGGAGGGTGAAGTCGACCGGAACGTCGAACTTCTGCTCGATCTCGACGACATGGTCGTTCTTGCCCTTGGATGCACGCTTCGCCTTCTTGGCCATGCCGGTCAGTATCGGGGTTGGCGGCCCGGAGCGTGAGTGGTCCGACGTCACCTTTGCGCCCAACGTGCGAGGCTGAACCGGTGAACTCCGCACGTGATCCGGTGGCCGATCTGCGGCGAGTGGCCTTCCTGCTCGAACGGGCGCTGGAGTCCACCTACCGGGTCAAGGCGTTCCGGACGGCGGCCGCCGCGCTGGCCGCGCTGCCCGCCGAGGACGTCGCGCTGCTCGCCGCGAGCGGCGGCCTGCGCGGGATCAAGGGCATCGGCGAGCGGACGGCGTCCGTGATCGAACAGTCGGTGGCCGGCGTCGAACCGGAGTACCTGATCGAGGTCGCCGAGCGGACGGGCGGCCGGCTGGCCGCGGGCGGGGACGAGTTGCGCACGGCGCTGCGCGGCGACCTGCACACGCACTCGGACTGGTCGGACGGCGGCTCGCCGATCGGTGAGATGGCCGTGACCGCCGCCGGGTTGGGCCATTCCTACACCGCGCTGACCGACCACTCCCCCCGTCTGACCGTGGCCAACGGGCTGACCCCGCAGCGGCTGCGCCGCCAGCTCGAGGTCGTGGGCTCGGTGAATGACGAACTGGCCGGCGCCCCGGCCGACTTCCGGCTGCTGACCGGGATCGAGGTGGACATCCTCACCGACGGGTCGTTGGACCAGAGCGAGGACCTGCTGACGGCCCTGGACGTCGTGGTCTCGAGCGTGCACTCCGAGCTTCGGATGCCGTCCGGGCCGATGACCGCCCGCATGATCGCAGCGATCGAGAACCCGCACACCGACGTGCTCGGCCACTGCACCGGCCGGTACGTGATCGACCGCAGCTACGGTTCCTCGAGCCTGTCCAGCCGCACCCGCAGCGGCAAGGCCCGCCCACCCTCGACCTTCGACGCCGCGGCCGTGTTCGCCGCGTGCGCCCGAACCGGGGTGGCAGTCGAGATCAACTCCCGCCCCGAGCGGCTGGACCCGCCGATGGCCCTGCTGCGCCGGGCCGTGGCCGAGGGGTGCCTGTTCGCGATCGACACCGACGCGCACGCCCCGGGCCAGCTCGACTGGCAGCTGATCGGATGCGATCGGGCGATGGCCGCCGGGGTGCCGGCCGCCTCGATCGTGAACACGTGGCCACTCGAGGACCTGCTGGCCTGGACGCGGGACCACACTCACCGGCCGGCATGATCACCGAGCGTCAACCGCCAAGATCGACCCGGCGGGCCCAGCGCAGCGCCTCGGCCACGATCCACTCCCTCACCGGGGCGTTCTGCGGTTCGCGCAGCGCCGACCAGCCGTGCGCGATCCGCACCAGGGCGGCCACCCGGTGCAATGCCATCGTCGCCTCGACGTCCGATACCTCGGCGACGGCCATCTCGGGCGCGGCCCGCCGGTAGGCCGACACCAGGTCGTCGGCGACCCGCCAGGACGGCTGCTCACCGGCCATCGCCCGGGTCGCCCAGTCCCAGGCCCCCCAGTACGCCAGGTCACGCCCGGGCAGTGAGATCCGCACCCGATCGACGTCGATCAGCACCGGACCATCCGGGCCGAGCAGCACGTTGCGCGGGGAGAAGTCACCGTGGGTGATCACGAGGGGCTCATCGTGGACGGGGCGAAGGGCCAGGCCGCGGTCGAGCAGGGCGACCACCACCCCGAGCCGGGAGGCCGTCGCCTCGTCACGTGGCACCAGGTCACTCACCTTGCGCCACAGCGACCGCAGGATGCCGCGGTGATCACGCACCCGCCACGGCCCCCTCGTCGCGCCGGGGCCGGGCACGACCGCGCGACCCGCCGGGGAGACCGAAGGCACGGGGGTCCGGTGCAGCCGGGCGAGCAGGTGCGCCGCGGCAGCGGTGAGCGCTGGGTCGGCCGGGACTCCGCGCCGCCCAGCCGGTGGGCCCGGCACGAAACCGGTGATCACGAGCCCGGACGGCGCCGCCACGGCGATCGGACAGGGAACCCCGGCCGCGTCACCGGCCGCGGTCTCGCCCGTGCCGTCACCCGCGGTGCGACCCGGACCCAGCGGGCCGGCCCAGAGCCGGCGGGACACCTCATGGGCCTCCGCGGCCGCGGTGCCGTGGTACTTGATCACCACGTCGGCCGAGTCCCCGTTGCCCGTCAGTCCCCCGGCGACGATCCGGGCCCGGAAGACCGGGCGATCGGCGTGCCGGTCGTCCAGCACCCGGACGTCGCTGACGTCCAGACCCTGCGCGTGCAGGATCTGCGCCACCTGCTCGGCGCCCGCCGGCGGCGGGGCGCAGTGCCACAGACCGGCCGCGAGGTGGGTGGTCATGCCACACTCACCGCCCGTCCCGGCTCCAGCAGGGACAGGATGCGCCGGGCCTGGTCGGGTCGGCCGTGCCGGGACTCGGCGAGCCCGGCCAGACGCAGCAGGGCCAGGTGGTGCCACGCACTCAGATCCCCCGGCACGCTGCCGTAGGCGTCCCGGAAGGCAGCACTGGCCGCCGCCGAGACCGGCACGCTGCGCTGCCCGGTGGCGCCGTCCCGGGCCAGGTGGGCGAGCATGTTGCCGACGTCCAGGGTGGCCGGGGCCTGCGCCGCATCGTCCAGGTCGATCCAGCGCACCGTGCCGTCGCCGGTGAGCACCACCTGGCGGGGGTGGCAGTCGCGGTGGGAGACCACCGAGGGCTCGGCCGCCAGGTGCCGGGTGGTGGCCACGGCGTCGGCGATCCACGGCTCGCTGGTGGCGGTCATCCGCCGCTGCAGCAGGTCGACCTCCTGGCTCCAGGTCCAGCTGCGGTCGAGGGTGATCCAGGCCGAGTGCAGCCGGACCAGGGCGGCACCGACCAGCCCCGCGGTGTGCACGAAGGTCTCGTCGTCCAGGGTGTCGAAGACCTGGCCCGGCACGTACCCGACCAGGCCGACGTGACCGGCGGAGTCGGCTCCGAGCGGTTGCGGCACCATGGCGCCGGTCGTCGGGCAGGCCGCGAGCAGCCGCAGCCGGCGTTCGTTGCCGCGCGCTCGGGGCCGGGCGAAGACCTTGAGCACCGCTGGGCCGGTGGGGGTCTCGACCAGGGTGGCGACGCGGCGCCCGGGCAGGTGACGCAGCACGCGCACCACGGTGGCGTCCGGGCACACCTCGTCGGCGCCGCCCGACCAGGCCGCCAGGGCTGGGTCGGTCACGGCGGGGTGGTCAGCCGGCCAGCGCATCCTGACGCACCCCCTCGACGGCGTGAGCGCGTGCCTGGGGCCGCAGCTGCGCGAGCGCGGACAGGATGTCCGCCGCTCGCCGGGGCCAGGCGTGCTCGACCAGGGCCCGGTGCCGGGCGGCGGCGGCCCGCCGACGCAGGCCCGCCCGGCCGTCGAGGGCCCGGTCGATCCCTGCCGCCAGCGCGTCGGCCCGGCCCGGCTCGACCAGCACCCCGCACCCGGCCGCCTGCAGCACGTCGTGCACCTGCCCGACATCGCTGGCCACCACCGGCACCCCGGCGGCCAGGTACTCGTAGAGCTTGAGCGGCGAGAACGCGAAGTCGCGGCTCGGGTAGGGCGCCAGGGCCAGGTCCAGCGCTGCGAGCAGGCTCGGAACCCGATGGTGGGCAACGTGTCCCAGCCAGTGCACCCGTTCGGCCACCCCGGCGCGGACGGCGCGCTCGGCGAGGGACGCGCGCAGGTCACCGTCGCCGGCGACGACCAGCTCGACCGGACGGCGGGTGCGGGCCAGGGCATCGATCGCCACCTCGACGCCGTGCCAGCCGCGCAGCGCCCCGACGAACCCGGCCAGGGCCCCGGTCTGTGGCAGGCCCCAGTCGGCACGAGCGGCACCGCGGGTGGGCAGCGACCGGAACGTCGCGGCGTCCACGCCGTTGGGCACGGTCACGGTGGCCAGGTCACCGACCAGGTCGCGGACGGCGCGGCGCCACTCCTGGCTGACCGTCACCCGCAGGTCGGCGGCCGCGAGCACCTCGACCTCGCGGCGGGTGGCCTCGCCGGTGTGGTGCAGTCCGCGCCACGCGGCCTCCTCGCGGGCGAGCAGGGCGTTCACCTCCACCACGTGCGGTACACCGAGACGGCGGGCCGAACGCGTTCCGGCAGTGCCGAACAGGGCCAACCGCTCGTAGATCAGCTCGGGGCCGAACCGGGTCAGCTCGGGTAGCGCGACGTCGTGCAGGTGGTCGGTGAAGGCCAGCTTGCGCCGTTCGCGTTCGATGCCCTCGCTGCGACCCGGGTGCGGCAGCAGCAGCCGGTGCACCCCGGCCAGCTCGGTCGGCGGCTCGCCGTGCCCGGCGACGCCGATGAGCATCACCTCGTGGCCCAGCGCCGCGAAGGCGGCGGTGATCGCGCTCAGGTGCATCGAGGCACCCTTGTCGCCGGGGATCCGCACCCCCAGGTCACTGCACAGGACGGCGATCCTCATCGCGTCCTCCTTCCGAGGGACCGTGACGCCCTTCCGCGGGACCGCGAGGCGGCGGTGAACACATCCAGGAGTTCGGCGGTGGACTGCCGGGGGTGGTAGCGCCGGGCGACCAGGCGGCGGGCCGCCGCACCGAGCCGGCGCGCGCGGGCCGGGTCGTCCAGCAGGCACGCCAGGGCGGCGGCCAGGGCCTGCGGGTCCTCTGGCGGCACCAGCAGCCCGGTGTCGCCGTGGTGCACCAGTTCGCCCAGGCCCACCACGTCGGTGGCCACCAGCGGCAGGCCGTGCGCGGCCGCCTCGACCAGCGAGGTGGGCATGCCGTCCCGGTCGCCGCTGGCCGCGACCCGGCAGGCGAGCACCGCCATCGCGGCCCGCCCGAACGCCTGCGCCACCTCGTCGTAGGCCACCGCCCCGCGGAACGTGATCCGATCGGCCACACCGAGTTCGGCGGCCAGCGCGGCACAGTCCTCGGTCTGCTCGCCACCACCGATCAGCTCCAGCCGGGCCGCCGGACGGTGCGGGGCGAGCAAGGCGAAGGCGCGGATCAGGACGTCGATGCCCTTCTTGTCGACCATGCGGGCCACGCACAGGATCACCCCGCCCGGGTCGGGCTCGCCGTCCGCGACCACCCGCACCCCGTTGGGGACGTGCACCACGGGCGGCTCGATCGCCCGCTCGACCGACCGGTCAACCGACCGGTGACCGTGCAGCACCCCGCGCAGGTGCTCGAGGTTGTGCGCCGAGACGGTCACCACCGCGCAGGCCCCGCGCACCCGCGCCGCGAGCAGGTCCACGTTGTCGACGTGGAAGATGTCCTTGGCGTGGGCGGTGACGGTGAAGGTCAGCCCGGCCAGTGCGGCGGCATCGCGGGCGACCTCGGCGGCGGCCGTGGCGAAGTGGGCGTGGAGGTGGTCGGCGCGCTCACGCCGCGCGCGGTCGGCCACCAACCCCGCCTGCACGAACCGCCGCCAGGTGCCGTCCCGGTGCGCGCGCCACGCCGTCCGGGCCCAGGCCAGCGGCCGGCGCAGCGCGAGCCGGGCGTGGGCCCGCGACACTCCCGGATCGCGCAGCCGCGGACGGCGGGGCAGGTACCGGACGGCGGCACGCACGTCGCCGACCCCGGCCGGGACCGGGGCGTCCTCGGGGGGCAGCAGCGCATCGACCGCCAGCTGCACCCCGGCCTGCTCGAGCCCGAGCAGTTCACGGACGATGAACGTCTCGCTCGTGCGCGGGTAGCGCTTGAGCACGTAGTGGACCCGCAGCCCGCCGGGCAACGCCGGCGGCGGCTGCAACGGCTGCAACGGCTGCGAGGGCAGCGAGTTGACCGAGGTGGCACTGCCGTCGGCGGTGGTGATCAGACCGTCCATGGGGACTCCTCGATCCGGGGGCCGGCCGATGAGCGGGCCGCTGCGACGGACAGCCGGCGGTAGAGGCCTTCCTGGCCGAGCAACTCGGCGTGGGTGCCCTGCTGCACCACGCGGCCGCCGTCCAGGACGACGATCCGGTCGGCGCGGCGCACCGTGGACAGGCGATGGGCGATCACCAGCGTGGTGCGCCCGGCCGGCAGGTTGCCCAGCGCCGCCACGATCAGTTCCTCGGACTCGGCATCCAGGGCGCTGGTCGGCTCGTCGAGGATCAGGATCGGCGCGTCGCGCAGGATGGCCCGAGCGATGGCCACCCGCTGCCGCTGCCCACCGGACAGGTCCACCCCCCGCTCGCCGATCGGGGTGTCCAGCCCCAGCGGCATCCGGGCGGCGAACTCGTCGACCAGGGCCAGCCGCGCGGCCCGCTCGATCTCGCCGTCACCGGCGCCCGGGCGGCCGAGGGCGATGTTGTCGCGGATGCTGCCCGACAGCAGGATGCACTCCTGCAGCACGAACGAGATCTGCGAGCGCACCGAGTCCAGCGTCATCCGGCGCACGTCGATACCGTCCAGCTCCACCGAACCGGACCGGGGCTCGATCAGGCGGGCGAACAGTGCGGCGATGGTGGACTTCCCGGCGCCGGTGGGCCCGACCAGGGCGACCGTCTCGCCGGGCCGGACCGTCAGGTCGGCGCCGTTCAGCACCGGCTCGCGCCCGTAGGAGAAGGTCACCTCCCGCAGGCGCAGCGCCCCACGCAGCGGCGGCGCGACCAGGGCGCCGGGCAGGTCGCGCACCTCGGACTCCTCGTCCAGCACGTCCATCACGCGCTCGGCGCTGGCCACCCCCTTGGCCATCGTGGCGCTCAGCTTCGACAGCGCCTTGACCGGCTTGTAGAGCGTGGTCAGGTAGGACATGAAGACCAGCAGGACGCCGAGGGTCATCTCGCCGTCCATCACCCGCTGCACCCCGAACCACAGCGCCACCGCGGCCGAGGCCGCCGAGGTGGTGTCGACGATCGGGCTGAACCGGGCCTGCAGGCGCACCGCCTCCAGCCCGGCCTGCAGGCTCGTTCCGGTGAGCCGGTCGAGCCGGGACCGCTGCTGCTCCTCGAGGGTGAACGCCTGCACCAGGTGGATCGCGCCCAGGCCCTCGGTGGTGGCTGCGGCCACCGCGCCGTCGGCCTTGCGGGCCCGGCGCGCGGCCTGGCGCAGCGCGAGGGTGGAGCGGTGCACCGCGAGCACCATCAGCGGCACCACGACCAGGGCCAGCATGGTGAAGCCCGGGTCGAGCGCGAGCATCACCGCGAGCATGCCGGTGACCAGCATCAGGTTGGGCAGCAGGACCGCCAGGGTCGAGACCACCAGGTCCTGCGCACGGTCGACGTCGCTGGTGACCCGGGTGGTGAGATCGCCCACCGGATGGCTGCCGTGGTAGCGCAACGGCAGCCGCTGCAGGTGGGCGAACACGGCCCCGCGAACGTCGGCGGCGACCTGTAACCCGCTGGAGGACAACAGCTTCGTCGAGACGTAGTCGAACAGGGCTGCCAGCAGGGTCAGGTAGAGCAGCAGCCCGATCGCGATCATCAGGCCACGCTGGGGGTTGGTCAGCGGCGTCTGCGTGACCAGGATCCGGTCGACGATCAGCCGCATCGGCCAGGGCAGGGCGAGGCTGACCGCGATCTCGGCCAGGGCAGCCAGGGCACCGAGCAGCAGGGCTCTGCGACAGGGGCGCAGGAACGGGCTCAGCCGACGCATCGCACCCAACGTCGTGGTGGGTGTCGTGGCACGCGAGGTCGTGGCGCCCGGCGTCCGGCTCATCGGGCACCCCGCCGCGAGACCACCCGGGATCGAGCGGCCGGGCGAACCGGCACCCGATCGCGGGCCAGGTCGGCGATCAGGGCGGCGGCGCGCTGCGCACCGTCCAGCCGAAGTCCCACGGACGCAGCGTGTTCGGCCACCCGGACGGCGTCGACGTACGGCGAGACGGCCTCGGAGCCGCCCGGACGCCCGGCCAGCTGCCGATCGAGCAGCCAGGCCACCTCGTCCGGGTGGGCCCCCTCGTCGACCACGTCGGCCAGGCCGAGGGCGGCGAGCCGCGAGGCGCGGATCGCCTGCTCGCGGCGCGGGCTGCGCCGCGGCACCAGCACCGGGCGCAGGCCGCACGCGATCGCCTCGACAGTCGAGTTGTAGCCGGCCATCTGGACGGCGGCACCGGCCCGCGCGAGCAGGTCCACGCAGCTCGGCCGGCCCCGCTCGATGGTGATCCGCGCCGCCGCGGCGGCCGGTAGGTCGGATGGGGTCAGGTCGGCGGCGTACGGCCCCGCGACGATGACACCGCGCCAGGACGGGCGACGGGCCAGCACCTCGGCGCCCAGGTCGAACACCGGGCGCCCGTCCCCACCCCCGCCGGCACTGACCAGCAGCAGACCGGCCTCGCGGGCCGGGGCCGACGGTTCGGGTCGGGCGGGGCCCACCCAGCCGGTGTAGATCGGTGCCAGTGGCACGCCGTACTCGGCACGGTGGTCGCACAGCGCCGCCTCGCCGTAGACCAGCAGGGTGTCGAACAGGTCGGGCACCCCGTCCCAGCCGGCGCCGTCCAGCTCCTCGCGCACCCGGGTCGGCTCGTCCAGGACGTCGCGCAACCCGAGCACCAGGGCCGCGCCACCTGCCTGGGCCCGACGCAGGCCCGCCTGCAGTTCACCGGCCAGTCCGAAGGGGTGCCGGTCGACGATCACCGCGGCGGGCCGGGTCTGCTCGATGACCGACTCGAACACCCGGGTCCTGATGCCGACCGCCTGCTCGAACGCCATGCCGGGGTTGCGGTAGGCCCCGTCGGAGCCCTTGAGCAGCGGAGGAACCGTGATGGTACGGATCCGCGCGTCACCGATCCAGCGGGGGCGGATCGCCACCCCGGTGACGATGGTGATCCGGGCCCCGGGATCGGTTGCCAGCAGGGCGTGGGCGATCTGGGTGTTCCGCCTGAGGTGCCCCAGGCCGAATCCGTCGTGCGAGCTGAAGACGTAGTGCCGGCAGCGCGAGCGCGGCAAGGGCTGGGTGGACATGACGATCACGGTGATCGCGGCGGGGTACTACTGGGCAGTGGACCTTGGTACTAGAACCCTGATGTGTCATGTTCATCGGTCAGGCGCAGTGCCAGTCCTCCGCGCGGACGCAGGGTGATCAGGGCGTCCACCACCGGCGCCTCGGTACGGACCGGGACCACCCGGCGTCCGGGCAGCAGGCAGGCCAGCAGCAGCGGCCCCTCGACCAGGGCGAGGTCGCGCCCGATGCACAGCCGGGGCCCCAGGCCGAAGGGCAGGTAGTCCCCGCGCGGACGGGCGGCCCGGGCGGCCCCGCCGGGAACGGGCAGCAGGAACCGTTCGGGATCGAAGCGGGTGGGCTCGGGCCAGGTGGCCTCGCGCCGCTGGAGCAGCCAGGGACTGATCACCACCAGGGTGCCGGCCGGGATGCCGACCCCGCAGATCACGTCCGGCGCGCTCGCCCGACGGGTGATCACCCAGGCCGGCGGGTAGAGCCGCAGTGCCTCGTCGAAGACCGCCCGGGTGTAGGTGAGCCTGTGCAGGTCGTCCCAGGTGGGCAGACGGTGGCCGGCTCCGGGCGGGGCGTCGCCCGGCCGGACATCTCCGGCGCCCAGCACGTCGTCCAGCTCGACCGCCAGTCGCTCGGCGACCTCCGGGTGGGTGGAGAGCAGGTGCAGGGTCCAGGTGAGGGCGCTGGCCACGGTCTCATGGCCGGCGATCACGGTGGTCACCATCTCGTCACGGACCTCGGTGGCGCTCATCGCCCCGCTGTCCTGGGCGGCCAGCAGCAACCCGAGCACGTCGTCCGAGCCGCCGGTACCCGCCGCGTCCCGGCGTCGCCGCGCGGCGACGATCTGGGCGCACACCTCGTCCAGGGTGGCGATCGCGACCCGCAGCCGTGCGCTGCGGATCGGGTCGGCCCAGGCGGGGCGCCCCGACTGCGACCTGGCCATCACCATCCGCAGCGCAACGTCCGCGGCGGCCACCATGCGTTCGCCGTCCGGCGTCGGCGCCGGCACCGACCGGTCCCCGGCACCCTCGGAGGGGCGGTTGCCGACAGGGCCGGCCAGTTCGACGCCGAACAGGGTGTGGCCGACCAGTTCGAGCATGCTGTGCAGCAGGGCCTCGTCGGCGTCCAGCACCTGGCCGGGCGCCGCGTCCCACCGCGCCCGCAGCCGGGCGCCGGCCGCGGCGGCGGCGTCCGCGACGGTCTCCAGCTTGCCGTGGTGAAAGGCCGGCTGGACGACGCGCCGCCGGGCCTTCCACTGATCGCCGTCGGCGGTGAGCAGCCCGATCCCGGTGACCGTCGACAGCGACCCGTACTGGATGGTGGCCTTGGTGTACCCACCGGGATTGTCCTGCAGCACGCGACGGGCGCCGGCCGGATCGTTGACCACCAGCACCGGCTGTCCCGGGATGGGCAGCGAGACCAGGTCGCCGTGGAGGGCCACCTGGTCCTCGAGGAATCCGATCGGGTCGCGCCGGATGCGGGCCAGGGAGCGGACCAGGGTGAGCGGGCTCGGCCCGGGCGCGCTGAGCGGGTTACCCGGAACGACCCTGGCCAGGAGGGCGGTCACGGCGGTCAGAGGTAGAGGCCGGTCTGGCCGTCCTCCACGCGGGGGGCCGCGACCGCGTGGATGTCCCGCTCCCGCAGCAGGACGTACTGGGCACCACCGAGTTCGACCTCGGCCCGGTCCTCGGGGTCGTAGAGCACTCGGTCGCCGACCTGGACCTGACGCACGTGCTGACCGACGGCCACCACCCCCGCCCAGGCCAGTCGCTTGCCCACCGCGGCGGTGGCCGGGATCACGATGCCCGCGGTCGAGCGACGCTCACCGCCCTCGCCGTCACTGGACACCAGCACGCGGTCGTTCAGCATGCGAATCGGCAGCTTCTCGCCGGACGTGGGGAGCATGGTGGCAGCGGACGAGGTCACGCACCGAACCGTATCGGTCGGCCCGTCAGTCGGAGTACCGGGCCGCTCGATCGGCTCGCCGTCGGTTGGCGCGGCGACGGATCAGGCTCAGCGTGGTGATCACGGCGAGGACGGCGGCACCGATCGCGGCCAGGCGCTGGGTGCGCAGCGCGCCGTCCTCGGTGTGGGTCACCGCGGTCAGGCGCTGGCGGGCGTCGGCCACCGAGCGGGCCGCGATCGCCTTGGGCTGGGCCCGGACGACCAGTTCGTCGACCGTGGCGGCCAGGTGCGCGCGGCGTTGGGCGATCACCTGCTCGAGCTCGGCCGCGCTGCCCGAGACCCCGTTCTGATTCGTGCCCACCGACACCACCTCCATCGATCACCGTAGGCGATGGGTGCCGAGGCCGACAGCGGCAACGCCGCTCCGACGACACAGCGGCAACGCCGCTCCATCACACAGCGGCAACGCCGCGCGCTCAGAAGGCCCGGCCGATGATCCGGCCGACCGCCTCCAGATGCTCGGCGGCGTGCAGCATGCTGTCACCGAGGTCCTGGGACAGGTCCGCCAGGCTGTACCAGGCAGCGACCGCCGGGCCGAGATCGGCGACCGCCGCCCGGTCGACCCGGCCACCGATCAGGACGACGGGCACCCCGGCGGCCTCGGCCAACCGGACCACGCGTCCGGGGGCCTTGCCGTGGGAGGTCTGCCGGTCGATCGCTCCCTCACCGGTGATCACCAGGCGGGCATCGCCGAGCGATGACGGGACACCGGCGGCGGTCAGCACCAGATCGGCGCCGGCGGTGATCCGCGCATCGAGCAGGGCCAGGGCGCACGCAGGCATTCCCCCACCTGCGCCGCTGCCGGCGATCAGTCCCACCGAATCGGCGGGGCCGGTGCCGGCCATCCGGTCCAGGACGGCCGCCAGGCGTTCGAGGCCGGCCTCGAGCACCTCGACCTCCTCGGGGGCGGCACCCTTCTGCGGCGAGAACATCCGGGCGGCGCCGGAGGGTCCGAGCAGGGGAACCGTGACGTCGGTGGCGAAGATGAGCTCGGTGTGGCCGGGCAGCTCCGGTCGCACCGCGTCGTCCAGGGTGGTGGTGTCGATCCGCGCGAGCCGGGAGAGCCCCGCACCGCCGGGTGGCACCGGCTCGCCGTGCTCGTCCAGAGCCCGGGCGCCCAGCCCACGCAGCAGGCCCAGACCGCCGTCGGTGCAGTTCGTCCCGCCGACGCCGACGATCACCCGCTGGGGCGGCCGGGGGCCTGCCAGCAGGGCACGGATCGCCCGGCCGACCGGTTCGGAGGAGGCCCCCAGGGGATCGATCACCCGGACGCCGCCGCGTACGAGCCCGACCAGCTGTGCCGATTCGATGACCACCTCGGCCCCGAAGGTCGCCACGTCGATCGGAGTGCCGTCCACCTCGAGCTGCTCGATCGACAAGCCGGCCGTGGCCAGGGCCCCGACCAGGCCATCGCCCCCGTCGGCGATCTCGATCACCTGCACCGGGGTGTCACTGCTGGCGCTCAGCCCGGCCGCCACCGCCTCGCCGGCCTCCCGCGAACCCAGTGAGCCCTTGAACTTGTCCATCGCCACGACGAAGTGCGCCATCGGTCCACCATGCGTCGCCGACGGGCTCGGTGACCAGTCCAGCGGGCATCCACCAGCAGTGGCATCCCCAGCAGCCCTCGTGTGGCCTGGAGGCCTGGACAACCGGACACCCGGAGTGATCAGTGCGCTCGGGTCTGGCCGGTCGGCAGGGTCGGCTGCCGAGTTAGAGTCCACCTGTGCCTCAGCTCTCCGCGGGATCGCCCGCCCCCGACTTCACCCTGACCGCCGCCGACGGGTCGCAGGTGAGCCTGTCCGACCACCGCGGCCGGCATGTGATCGTCTACTTCTACCCGGCGGCGATGACCCCGGGGTGCACCAAGCAGGCCTGCGACTTCCGCGACAGCCTGGCCCCGCTCGCCTCCGCCGGATACGTCGTCCTCGGCATCTCGCCCGACGCCCCGGCCAAGTTGGCGAAGTTCGTCGACCGCGATCAGCTGACCTTCCCGCTGCTGTCCGACCCCGACAAGCAGGTCATGCAGGCCTGGGGCGCCTGGGGCGAGAAGTCGCTCTACGGCAAGAAGGTGGTCGGCGTGATCCGCTCGACGGTGGTGGTCGACCCGGACGGCGTGGTCCAGCTGGCGCGGTACAACGTCAAGGCCACCGGCCACGTCGCCTCGCTGCGCAAGGCCCTGGGGGTCTGAGCCACAACCTCGCCCTCTCGTGATCAGGTACTTCCGATGATCGACAGTGCATGATCACGAAGCGCCTCTCGCCGCCGGGGACGGTGACCTGGTGAGGTAGTCTGGATGGCCGGTCTGCGGGAGTGGTGTAACTGGCAGCCACGCAGGATTTAGGTTCCTGTGCCCTCGGGCGTGCGGGTTCGAGTCCCGCCTCCCGCACCAGGCCCGACGCGCGTGCGCGGCGGGGCCGGGGGCGGGCGGGGGACGACGGGAGGTCAGCGCTCGGCTGATTCCGACACCCGCGCGACATGATCGTGAGCCCCGTGCGGTTCGAGGTGGGTCTGGGCATCGCAGTCCGGCAGCGCCCGGGCGAGGGCCCTCTCCACCTCGTCGGCGAGCAGGTGGCCCCGCACGACGCTCCACTCCCCCGGCACCAGCACGGTCAGGGTGACGAACCGGTGCCGCCCGGAGGCCCGGGTGCGCAGGCCGGTGAACCCCACCTCCTGGTTCCGGTAGCCCGCCAGCACCTGCTCGATGGTGGCCAGGTCCTGCTCCGGCAGGGCGGCGTCGAGCAACGAGGTCACCGACTGCGAGATCAACCCGTAGCCGGTGATCAGGATGTTGAGCCCGACCAGGATGGCCACGATCGGGTCCAGTCGTTCCCACCCGGTGAGGGCGACCACCAAGACGCCGAGGATCACGCCCACCGACGTCCACACGTCGGTCAGCAGGTGCTTGCCGTCGGCCTCCAGCGCCACCGACCGGTGGGCCCGGCCGGCCCGCAGCAGCAGGATGCCGACCACGCCGTTGATCACCGAGGCCACGGTGGAGATCGCCAGGCCGATACCCAGGCTCTCCAGCTCCTGCGGGCGGATCAGCCGATCGACGGCCGCGAGCAGGATCAGCGCAGCTGCGACGAAGATCATCAGCCCTTCGACGCCGGCCGAGAAGTACTCGGCCTTGCCGTGACCGAAGTGGTGGTTGTCATCCGCCGGGCGGGCCGCCACCCGCAGGGCGGTCAGGGCGACGATCGCCGCCACCAGGTTGACCCCGGACTCGGCGGCGTCCGACAACAACCCGACCGATCCGGTGACCAGGTAGGCCACCGCCTTCAGCCCGATCGTCGCCACCGCCGCCGCGATCGACCACCAGGCGAAGCGGGTCAGGTTCACCGCGGCAGTGACGGGTGCGCGCGCCGGGTCCGCCGTCGAATCGGTTGCCGCATTCACCGCAGACTCACGTCACCTTCACCTCGATGGAGTGCCAGCCGGTCGCGCCGTCCGGGTCGACCGGGGCCACCTCACCGGTCTGCACCTGGCCCGCCGCATCGATCGCCCGCACGCTCAGCTCATGATCCCCCGCAACGGCCTGCCACGTGAAGGCCCACTGCCGCCAGGTGTCGGCGCTGGGGACGGCGCCCAGGCGCGCTGGCTGCCAGTCGCCGCCGTCCACGCGCACCTCGACCGCCCGGATCCCCACGTGCGGCGACCAGGCGACACCACCCACGGCCACCGGGCCGGCGGGCACCCGGGCGCCGTACCGGGGGACGTCGATGCGCGAGGAGAGTTTCACCGGCCCCCGCTCGGACCATCCCCGCGTGCTCCAGTAGGCCTTGGCGTCGGCGAACCGGGTGACCTCCAGATCAACCAGCCACTTGGTCGCCGAGACGAAGCCGTACAGCCCCGGCACCACCATCCGCACCGGGTAGCCGTGCCGCTCGGGCAGCACCTGGCCGTTCATCCCCACCGCGAACAGCGCGTCCCGGTCGTCCCTGAGCACCTCGATCGGGGTCGAGGCCGTCCAGCCGTCGTAGCTGGTCGACAGCACCATGTCGGCACCCGCCCGGGGCCCGGCCTCGGCGAGGATCGGGGCGATCCGGGTGCCCAGCCAGAGCGCATTGCCGATCAGGTCGCCGCCGACCTCGTTGGACACGCACGAGATCGTGAGGTCACGCTCGATCATCGGGCGGGCGAGCAGGTCGGCGTAGGTCAGCCGGAGCTCGCGGTCGACCTCACCGTGGATGCGCAGCCGCCAGGTGGAGGCATCCACCCTCGGCAGGCCGCGGGTGGTGTCGATCTGGAAGAAATCCTCGGTGGGCACCCGGAACGGCACCACCCCGTCGACACCGAGTTCCACCCCCTCGGGCAGCACCGCCCGCGCACCGGGGCTCGGCAGCGGGGGAACCGCGCCCGCCCCCGATCCCGGCGGCCCCGAGGACGAGGGCCCGCCGGACGGCGCGGTGCAGCCGGCGAGTGCCGAGGCACCGCCCAGGCCCAGCCCGAGGCCACCGAGCAGCAGCGCCCGCCGGCTCGCTCCCGGCCCCACGACCTCAGACCAGCTCTCGCACGTGGCCCACCAGGGCCCGGAACGCGACCCCGCGGTGGCTGATCGCATCCTTCTCGGCCGGGGTGAGCTGCGCCGAGGTCCGACGCTCCCCGTCCGGCACGAAGATCGGGTCGTACCCGAACCCGTTCGCGCCCAATGCCTCCCGGATCAACCGGCCGTGCATCCGGCCCTCGGCCACCCGGTCGGTGCCATCGGGCAGCGCCAGCACGGCCGCGCAGGCGAAGTGCGCACCCCGGTGGTCCTCGCCCACGTCGGAGAGCTGGGCGAGCAACAGGTCGAGATTGGCCAGGTCGTCACCGTGCCTGCCCGCCCAGCGGGCGCTGAACACCCCGGGCGCCCCGCCGAGGACGTCGACACAGAGCCCGGAGTCGTCGGCCACCGCGGGCAGCCCTGTCGCCCGCGCCACGGCGTGCGCCTTGAGCAGGGCGTTCTCGGCGAAGGTCACCCCGGTCTCGGGGACGTCCGGCACGTCCGGGTAGGCCGCCAGGTCGAGCACCTCGACGTCGAGCTGGGCATCGGCGAGGATCCGGCGCAGCTCGCCCACCTTGTGCGTGTTGCGGGTTGCCAACACGATCCGGGCGCTCATGGCGTGCCGTCCAGGGCGGCCACCTGGAGCCGGGTCAGCTCGGCGCAACCCCCGACGGCCAGGTCGAGCAGGGCGTCGAGTTCCGCCCGGTCGAACGGTGCCCCCTCGGCAGTCCCCTGCACCTCGACGAACGCGCCGGCGCCGGTGGTGACCACGTTCATGTCGGTCTCGGCCCGCACATCCTCCTCGTAGCACAGGTCGAGCACCGGGACCCCGCCGATCACCCCGACGCTGACCGCGGCCACCGAACCGGTCAGCGGCCGGGCGGAGGCCGGGATGATCCCCCGGCCACGCGCCCAGCCGATCGCATCGGCGAGAGCGACATAGGCACCGGTGATGGCGGCGGTGCGCGTGCCACCGTCGGCCTGCAGCACGTCGCAGTCGAGCACGACGGTGTTCTCCCCCAGGCCCTTGGTGTCGACCACGGCCCGCAACGACCGGCCGATCAGGCGCGAGATCTCGTGCGTGCGTCCACCGATCTTCCCCCGCACCGACTCCCGGTCGCCGCGCGTGTTGGTCGAGCGCGGCAGCATCGCGTACTCGGCGGTGACCCAGCCCTTGCCCTTACCCCGCAGCCACCGCGGGACACCCTCGGTGAAGCTGGCTGCGCACAACACTCGCGTGCGACCGAACTCGACCAGCACGCTGCCCTCGGCGTGATCGAGCCAGTTGCGGGTGATGGTCACCGGGCGGAGCTGGTCGGGGCTGCGCCCGTCGACGCGGGAACCGGGGGATGCTGGATTCGCCATTCCCCGAGCCTATGCGACCGGTCCGACACCGCGGCCGGCCATCGCCCTCCGGCCATCGGTGACCGATCCGGCTCAGCCCAGGTCGACGACCATCCCCGGCCGCGCGACGTCCACCGGCCCGTCGAAGACCTGACGCGCCTCGCCGGCCACCACCGCCGGATCGGTCCACACCGGTTGGTGGGTCAGCAGCAGGGACTTGGCGCCGGCGTCCCGGGCGGTCTCCCCGGCCCGCCGCCCGGTGAGGTGGATGCCGCGTTCGGGCTCTCGTCCCTCGATGAAGGAGGCCTCGGCGAGCAGCAGGTCCGCCCCGGTGGCCAGCTTGGTCAGCGCCTCGCACGTGTCGGTGTCACCGCTGTAGGTCAGGACGGCGCCGCCCGCCTCGACCCGCAGGGCGAAGGCCTCGATCGGGTGCTCCACCCGGCGCGGGGTGATGGTGAACGGCCCGATCACGACCGGGTCGCCGTCCACCAGGGTGTAGCCGTCATAGGTCAGCGAGAGCGAGCCCTTCTCGTGCTTGCCGTAGGCGCGTTCCAGCCGGCGCAGGGTGCCGTGCGGGCCGTAGACCGGCATCCGGTGCGCCCGCCGTCCGCGGGGGTCATAGCGGAAGGCCACGTACAGCCCGCACAGGTCCAGGCAGTGGTCGGGATGCAGGTGGCTGAGCACCACGGCGTCCAGCTCGTCCAGGTCGATGTGGGACTGCAGCGGGCCGAGCGCACCGTTGCCGAAGTCCAGGGCCACCCGCCAGGTCAGCCCGGCCTCGTCGTCGGCCTCGACCAGGTAGCAGGAGGCCGGCGACTCCGGCGAGGGGAACGAACCGGCGCACCCGATGACGGTCAGGCGCATGCTCACGCGAACACCCCCACCTGCTCGACCGCGGCGACCTCGGGCCCCAGGAACCGCCGGGCCAGGCGGGCGAAGGGCTCGGCCGGCCCGGTCGCCAGGAAGCGGTGCACCGGGGCGGGCGCGGCGACGTCCCGGGCGAGGCCCTCGGCCATCAGGGTTCGGTACACGTCCTTGGCCGTCTCCTCCGCACTGGACACCAGGGTCACCTCGTTACCCATCACGTAGGAGATCACGCCCGTGAGCAGCGGATAGTGCGTGCAGCCCAGCACCAGGGTGTCCACCCCTGCCTCGCGGACCGGGTCGAGGTACTCGTGAGCGACATCCAGCAGCTCGGGGCCGGCGGTCACCCCGGCCTCGACGAACTCCACGAACCGGGGGCAGGCGGCCGAGACCAGCCGAAGGTGGGTCGCCGCGGCGAAGGCGTCCTCATAGGCCCGGCTGGTGATCGTCGCCCGGGTGCCGATCACGCCGACCACCCCGCCGCGGGTGGCGGCCACCGCGCGGCGGACCGCGGGCTGGATCACCTCGATCACCGGGACCCGGTACCGCTCGCGGGCATCGCGCAAGGTGGCCGCGCTGGCCGAGTTGCAGGCGATCACCAGCATCTTGACGCCCGCCTCGACCAGGTGGTCCATCACCTCGAGGGCGTGCGCCCTGACCTGGGCGATCGGCTTGGGCCCGTAGGGTCCGTGAGCGGTGTCCCCGACGTAGAGGACCCCTTCATGGGGAAGCTGATCCAGCACGGCCCGGGCGACGGTCAGGCCGCCCACGCCCGAGTCGAGGATGCCGATCGGGGCATCTGCGCGGTCATGCTGCACGGCACGAGGGTAATGGCGTCCCCGGGCCCGGCGGTGGCCCTCAGCCACCCGAGTCCCTCACCGGGACCGTCCGTTCGCTCACATCCGCCCCCCGGCCAGGCTCTGCTCACCGGTCAGCCGGTTGGCCAGGTACACCGGGACCACCGAGACCACCACCAGGACGGCAGCCACCACGTTGACCACCGGCGCCTGGTTCGGCCGGAACAGGTTCTGGAAGATCCACAACGGCAGGGTCTGGATCCCGGGGCCGGCGGTGAAGGTGGTCACGATGATCTCGTCGAAGGACAACCCGAAGGCCAGCAGGCCGCCCGCGAACAACGACCCGCGCAGGGCGGGGAAGGTCACCAGCCGCCAGGTGGTCGCCCGGGTGGCCCCCAGGTCCATCGAGGCCTCCTCGACCGACCCGGACAGGCGGCGCAGCCGGGCGGTGGCGTTGTTGAACACCACCACGATGCAGAAGGTGGCGTGCCCGATGATCAGGGTCATCAAGGTCAGGCCGCCCAGGAAGCTGGTGAACAGGCTGTTCAGCGCGATCCCGGTGACGATGCCGGGCAGCGCGATCGGGAGCACCAGCAGCAGGGAGACCACGTCCCGGCCGAAGAACTCGTACCGGGCCACGGCCATCGAGGCCAGCGTCCCCAGCACCAGCGCGATCGCGGTGGCGGCGGCCGCCACCTGGATCGAGGTCCAGGTGGCCTCGCGCACCCCGGCGTTGTCGACCGCGGCGCTCCACCAGCGGGTGGTCAGCGACGTCGGCGGCCAGCCGAAGGTCGGGCTGGCGTTGAAGGAGTTGACCAGGACGACGGCCAGCGGCAGGTAGATGAAGGCCAGTCCGGCCGCCATCGCCGCACCGAGCGCCCAGCGCGCCGTCCGGGAATCGATCACGGTCGCCTCCTGGCGGACCTCGGGGCCGTCACAGCTGCTCCAGGGCACCGCTGCGCCGGGCGGCGAGCAGGTACCCGATCATGACCAGCACCGGCAGGGTGGCCACCGCGGCGGCGAACGGCAGGTCGGTGGAGAAGTTGGCGTAGACCACGTTGCCCAGCATCTGGCTGGTACCACCCACCAGTTGCACGGTGATGTAGTCGCCCAGGCTCAGGGAGAAGGTGAAGATCGACCCGGCGATCACCGAGGGCGCCAGCAACGGCAGGACGACGGTGCGCACCACCCGCCCGGGCGGGGCACCCAGGTCGGCCGCGGCGTCCAGCAGTGAGGCCCGCATCGAGGTCAACCCGGTGTAGAGCGGCAGCACCATGTACGGCAGCCAGAGATAGGTGAGCACCAGCACGACGGCGCCCAGACCGAGCCCACCGGTGGCGCCCAGGATGGTGCGCCAGGCGTACACCTTGACCAGGTAGGAGGCCCACAAC
Organism: Kineosporiaceae bacterium; assembly: GCA_016794595.1. Taxonomy (GTDB): domain Bacteria; phylum Actinomycetota; class Actinomycetes; order Actinomycetales; family Kineosporiaceae; genus JADJPO01. Next base: position 99,732 of record JAEUJN010000019.1, on the reverse strand, counting down.
GGGGTGAGCACCAGGGCCAGGAGCACCGGCTGCCAGCGCGGCGCGGCCACCTTGGCCATGAACAGCGCCATCGGCAGGCCGATCACGATGCAGGCCAGGGTGACCACCAGCGCCACGCCCACCGTGCGGGCGAGCGCGGTCAGGTAGGCCGGCTCGGTGAACACGTCGACGAAGTTGGCCGTGGTCAGGCGGCGCTGCACCAGGCCGGTGAAGCTGTCGGTCTGCCAGAACGCCGTCAGGAACAGCAATCCCAAGGGCGCCAGGTAGACCGCGATCAGCCAGGTCAGGGGCGCGGCCAGCAGGAGTGCCAGCCGCGCCCCGACATGACGGTGCAGCCAGGCTGCAGCGGTCATCGGCTCCTCCCGGTCGGATGCCTCATGCCCGCAGCGCCGACCATGCCTTGACCCACTCGTCGTAGGTGACACAGGTGACGTCGGTGCGCCCGTCCAGGCACTTGGCCGTCGGGGTGGTCCAGTACCAGACGTCCTTCCAGTAGTCGGTCTCGGCGGCGTGGAAGTCGGCGCAGTGGGTCTTGCTCACCGTCAGGTCGCAGGACTTGGCGTTGGCCGGGGCCTCACCGAAGTACTCGGCAATCTGGGCGTTCACCGGGGCCGAGGCGATGTGGTCCAGCCACTTGTAGGCACAGTTGACGTTCTTCGTGCCCTTCTTGATCATCCAGGTGTCCGACCAGCCGGTGGTGCCCTCCTTGGGCTTGACGGTGCCCACCTTGTCGCCGTCGGCGTTGGCCAGGTTCGCCGTCACCTGCCAGCCCTGGGACTGCAGGACGGCGCCCGAGGCGAGCGCGGTGCCCTGCTTGGTGATGTCGCCCCAGTACTCGGCCACCATGCCCTTCTGCTGCTTCAGCAGCTCGATGGCGGCGTCGAACTGCTTCTGGTCGAGGGCGTAGGGGTTCTTGATGCCGAGGTCGGGCTTGGTGGCCATCAGGTACACCGCGGCGTCGGCGATGTAGATCGCGTCGTCGTAGGGGCTGATCTTGCCCTTGGCCGGGCTGGTGGCCTCGAACATGTCCTTCCACGAGTCAGGGGCCGTGGGGTGGGAGGCCTTGGTGTAGAGCAGCAGGTTCGCTCCCCGCCCGTGCGGGACGCCGTACCGGGTGGACCCCACCGAGTTCCAGGGCTTGTCCTTCAGATCGGGGAAGACGTCGGCGTAGCTCGGCACCAGGTCGGTGTTCACCGGCTGCACCAGATCGCCGTAGACCAGGCGCAGAGAGGCATCGCCGGAGGCGGAGACCACGTCGTAGCCCCCGCTCTTGAACAGCGTGACCGCCTCGTTGGAGGTGGCGAACGTCTTGACGTCCACCTGGCAGCCGCTGGCCTTCTCGAACGGGGTGACCCAGTCGATCTTCGGGTCGGTCGAGCCGTCCTCGGCGTAGCCGGGCCAGGCGAGCACGGTGAGCGCTCCCTCGCCGGCCCCGACCGGGCCCGCGAAGGCTGCCCCGCCCGGCGCCGCCGAGGGGGCTGCCGACCCGGAATCGGACGAGCCGCCGCCGCAGGCGGCCAGCACGAGCGCGGCCGCGGTCAGGACCGCCCCCGTGGCCAATCGAGTGGTGGGTGTACGCACGGTCGGTCTCCTTCGTCGGATGGTGATGAGTGGTCGGGACGAGTCGTCGATCAGGTCTGGGCCCGCGGCACGGCGAACCCGTGCTCGCGCCGCCAGCTGAGCAGCACCCGGCGCCCGCGGTAGGCCAGCACGTCCATCGAGGAGGTGTCGGAGTTCTGTTGCAGGGCGATCAGGCGCCCCCCGGCGTCCAGGTCGACCACGAACCGGGTGGCCGACCCGACGTAGACCACCTCGGCCACCGTGCCCGAGGCTCCCTGGGCGCCGTCCGGCAGGGCAGCCCCGTCCTGGAGCACGCTGATCTTCTCCGGCCGGATCGAGTACAGGCCCTCGTGCCCGATCACCTGGCGCGCGGCGTCCGGTTGCAGCAGGTTCGAGGTGCCCACGAACGAGGCGACGAACTCGGTCGCCGGTCGTTCGTAGACCTCGGCGGGAGTACCGACCTGCTCGACCCGGCCGCGGTCGAAGACCACGATCCGGTCCGACATGGTCAGCGCCTCCTCCTGATCGTGGGTGACGAAGACGAAGGTGATCCCGACCTCGCGCTGGATCGCCTTGAGTTCGACCTGCATCTGCTCGCGCAGCTTGAGGTCGAGCGCGCCGAGGGGCTCGTCGAGCAGCAGGACGGCCGGACGGTTGACCAGCGCCCGAGCCAGGGCGACCCGCTGCCGCTGTCCACCCGACAGATGCGCCGGCGCGCGCTTCTCGAAACCCTCGAGCCGGACGGCGGCCAGCGCCGAGCGCGCGCGCTCCCGCGCCTGGGCGGCGGGCACCTTGGTCACCCGCAGGCCGTACTCCACGTTGCGCAGCACATCGAGGTGGGGGAACAACGCGTAGTCCTGGAAGACGGTGTTCACCTCGCGCTGGAACGGCGGCCGGTCGGTCACGTCCGTCCCGCGCAGCACCACCCGGCCCGCGGTGGGCCGTTCGAAGCCGGCGATCATGCGCAGCACCGTGGTCTTGCCGGACCCCGACGGCCCGAGCAGGGTGACGAACTCTCCCTCGGCGATGTCCAGGTCGACCCCGTCGACGGCCACGGTGGGCTCGCCCGTGCCACGCCCGGCGAACTCCTTGCGCAGTCCGCGCAGGGCCACCGCGGCGGTGCCGTTCGTGCTCACGCGTGCTCTCCCCTGGGCCGTGGGTATCGCCGCAAGGTACACGGCACCCTGGCGCCGCCGACAAGGAACGATTCGGTTACGACCGGCTGGGGCAACTGTTTCCGCAGTGAACCGCGGACTCGACGATCGGATCCGTCGGGCGCCGGAGGGATCGAGCGATGGCTCAGGCCAGCGCCCCGACCAGGGCCTCCTGCCACCCGGTGAGGGCCTCGTAGAGCGTGGCCAGCCAGAGCCAGCGCTCCTCGGCCTCGCTCAGACCGCGCTCGGGGTCCCGCTCCGCGCGCAGCTCGAGCAGGGTCAGCCGGGCGTGCAGCACCCCGGCGTCCTCGTCGGTGTGCAGGCCGAGCCGCTCGGCCAGCACCAGCCTGACGTCGGTCAGCGCCTTGACCAGGGCGCCGGCCTCCCCGGCGTCGAGCACGATCGGGTCCGGGCGGAGCAGGGCTTGCGCGGCCCGGGTGAGTCCTTCCTGCTTGGCCCGGCGCAGGGTGTGCTCGGTCAGGCGGCGGTAGCTCTGGGCGAGCTCGGCGTCCTCGCGGTGGCCGTCGGGCAGCAGCCGGGCGATGGCCGGATCCTGTGGGGGGTCGACGGTGAGTGAGGCCTCCAACCGGGCCCAGTCCACCATCGTGTCCGCCGCCTCCGGCGGGTCGGCCGATTCGGGCGGGTCGGCAGGTTCGGGCGGGTCGGCAGGTTCGGGCGGGTCGGCAGGTTCGGCCTCGGCCGGCTCCAGCATCCGCGCCACGTCGTCCAACAGCCCGGCCAGCAGGGCCCGGTCCTGGTCGTGCAGGCGCACCCGCACCGAGCCGCGGGGGCGAGCGCGCTCGAAGGGCGAGCGGGGACGGCGCACGCTCAGCCGTCCTTGGAGAAGGTCGCCCACAGCCCGTACTCGTGCATGGCCTGGGTGTCCCGTTCCATCTCGGCCTGGGTGCCGTGGCTGACCACGGCCTTGCCCTTGGTGTGCACGTCCATCATCAGCTTGGTGGCCTGGGCCTTCGGGTAGCCGAAATAGGTCCGGAAGACGTGGGTCACGTACGACATCAGGTTCACCGGGTCGTTCCAGACGATGGTGACCCATCCGGGGTCGACGTCCACGGACTCGACGGTTTCCGGGCGCTCGACCTCGACGGGGGCCACCGACACGGACCCCACTCTAGAACGGCGATCGTGCTGGTCGAACCGGCGACTCGGGGGCCCACCGCGCACGCGCCGACGGCACCGGGGATCACCGTGCTCGATCACCGATGAGCCTGCCGGCGAGGCGAGCCCGCGGTGGGATTGCGCGCCGTCGCCGCCCTCTCCCGCCTGCTGGAGCAGATCGAGGCCCCGCAGGTCGACAACGCCCACCACAGCGGGTGGTCCTGGGCAGAGATCGCCGAGGCGCTCGGCGGGCGCCGATCCGCCACGCTCGCCCAGTGGGTCCTCAGTGGGTCAACGCCAGACCCTGGCCGAGTCGTCGATCCAACCAGCCAGGCAGCCACCAGGCCCGTTCCCCCAGCAGTTCGAGCACGGCCGGCGCCAAGAACAGCCGGACGAGGGTGACATCGATCAGGACCGCGGTCGCCAGGCCGAGCCCGATCATCGTCACCTCGGTCTCCTCGGTGACCGCGAACCCGAGGAAGACCAGCGTCATGATCGCGCCGGCCGTGGTGATGAGCCCAGCCGTCCGGCCAACGGCGAGCGGGACGGCGGCGCGCGCCCCAGTGCTCGCGAGCCGCTCCTCGCGCACGGCCGACAGCAGGAACACGGTGTAGTCCATGCTCAGGCCGAACAGGATCGCGAACATGAGCATGGGCACGAACGAGACCACGGGCTGCTCGTGCACCCCGAGCAACTCGGCCCCGGGGCCGGTCTGGAATGCGAGCGTGACAACGCCGTAGGCAGCCCCGATGGACAGCAGGTTGAGCGCCGCACTCACCACCGGTAGCACCAGGGACCGGAAGGCGATGGCGAGCAGGATGAGAGAGAGACCGATCACGGTCACGATGAGCGGCAGGAGGGCGTCGGAGACCTTGGTGGCGCGGTCGTCGAAGGTGGCGGTCTGGCCGCCGACGTAGGCGGTGGCACCGGTGCCGGCCACCGCAGTGGGCAGCACCCGCTCGCGCAGCGCGCGCACGAGCTCGCTGGTCTGCTCTGCCTGGGGTGGCGTGGTCGGGACGAGGGTGATCACCGCCGTCCGTCCGGTGGGATCCAGCTGCGGTGGCGCGACAGCGGCCACCCCGGGTGTGCCCGACAGTGCGCCCGCCAGCGCTTGCACCGTGGCTGTGGCGTCGGCAGCCTCCCGAAGGTCCACGGCGATCAGCAGGGGCCCGTTGAATCCGGGGCCGAAACCCTCCGCGAGCCGGTCGTAGGCAATCCGCATGGTGTCGCCCACGGGGCGGTTGCCGTCGTCCGGTTGGCCGAGCTGCAGGCCGAGTGCCGGGGTGGCCAGGGAGAGCAGGACGGCGGCCGAGACGACGGCGTTGACCCAGGGACGGCGGGCCACCGAGCGGGCAAGGTCGCGCGCCCAACGCCCCTCGCGCTCGTCCTGCGCCGGCCGCTGCCCGGACTGTGTGACCTCGAGCGGTGCTCGCTCGGCTCTCGGCAACACGCGGCGTCCGGCCAGGCGCATGGCGGCGGGTACAAGGGTCACGGTGGTGATCGCGGCGACGGCCACGACAATGGCGGCGGCCAGTCCCATCCGCCCGATGATCGTGATCCCGGTGACCGCCAGGCCGCAGATCGAGACCACGACGATGGCGCCCGCCGTGATGACGGCAGAGCCGGTGGTGCCGGTGGCCGTGGCCGCCGCGGTGAGCACGTCATCCCCTGCCCGCAGCCGAGCCCGGTACCGCGCAACCAGGAAGAGGGCGTAGTCCACCCCCGCCCCGAGACCGAGCATGATCGCAATGGTCGGGGCGACCGTCGGAATGTCCACGAAGCCGGAGACGACAGCCAGGACGGTGTTGCCCAGGACCAGCCCGACCAGGGCCGAGCCCACGGTGACCACGGTGGCGATCACGGAGCGGAAGAGCAGGGTGACGAGCAGGATCGCCGCGAGCAGGCCGACGCCCTCCCCGATCGGCACCGGGCGCTCACGCCACCGGTCGACCACCGGGCCGCGCATGCTCGCCTCGATCCCGGATCGCCCCAGCGGCTGGAGAGCTTGCTCGAGCCGGTGCAGGTGCTCGGCTGACAGATCGGCGGCCTTGGCGCGATAGAGCACGGTCAGGTAGCCCGTCGAGCCGTCGGCCGAAATCTGCAGCGGCGCCACCGACACCACATCGGGCTGGGACGACACGGACGCGATCAGCGTGTCGACAGCCGCCGTGGCCCGTTCGGTCCGCAGCCCGGCGGTCGAGTGCACCACGAGGGTGGCGGTGTCCCCGGCCACGGCAGGAAAGCGCTCGGTGAGCAGGTCGGAGGCCTGTTGCGACCCGGTCTCGCCCAGACGCACCTCGTCGGTGAAGCCTGCTCCGACGCCGCCGGCGATCCCGCCGAGCATCAGGAGCATGACGAGGAACCCGGCCAGCGTCCCCCAGGGGCGTCGTGCAGCGCTGCGTCCGACCCGTTCCAGCCAACCCGACATGTGCGCTCCTCGCTCCCGTCAATCAAACGATTCAATCAATTGTTTCAATCGGTCGCAAGGACTGGCATGATTGCCGCATGTCGCCGTCCACGGTCGAACGCCTGCGTGCCGCCGCCGAGGACCTGCTGCTCGCGCAGGGGCAGGCGGCGACCACCCTGCGGGACATCACCGAGCGCGCCGACGCGAACGTGGCGGCCGTGAGCTACCACTTCGGGTCCAAGGACGCCCTGCTCGCCCTGGTCTACGGCGAGGCGCTGCGCGAGGTGGTCGAGGTGCAGCGCCGCCGGCTGGACGACGTCCCCTCGGGGGTACCGCTCGCGGACCTGGTACGGGTGTGGCTGGCGCCCGCACTCGGCACCGGCGAGCGCGACGACCGCGAAGCGCGGCTCTGGGCACTGATCCAGCGCGGGATGGCCGAGCGGGCGCCGGGACTCCTGGCGAATCTCGAGTCCATCCGCGATGTCGTGGACACCCATCTGATCGAACGCCTCGCCGCCGCGGTGCCGCACCTGGACCGCGACGAACTCATGCTGCGCCACGACGCCGTACTCGCCGCGGTCGGGGCGCTGGCCGGAGGGGCAACGGGCTCCCCGCTCGGTGGGGAGATGTCCGAGGAGGTCAGGGGCATGCTGCTCACCTGGATCGTCGGAGGCCTGCAGGCACCGGCCACAGCCGGCCGGAGCTCGGGCGCAGGGCCAAGGCAGCCGGGCCAGGCGTCGATACCGTGATCGGATGACCAGTACGGCCCTGCTGACCGACCGGTACGAGCTGACCATGGTCGAGGCAGCGCTGCGCAGCGGTGCAGCCGGCCGGCGGTGCGTGTTCGAGGTGTTCGCCCGTCGCCTGCCCCAGGGACGTCGGTTCGGGGTGGTCGCCGGCACCGGGCGGCTGCTCGAGGCCATCGGGGAGTTCCGGTTCGGGGACGTCGAGCTCGCTGCACTGTCCTCGGTGGTCGACGGTGCGACGCTGGACTGGCTGGCCGCCTACCGGTTCAGCGGTGAGGTCACCGGCTACGGCGAGGGCGAGGTCTTCCTGCCCGGCTCGCCGATCCTGGTGGTCGAGGCCGACTTCGCCCAGGCGGTCGTGCTGGAGACGCTGGTGCTCTCGATCCTCAATCACGACTGCGCCATCGCCGCAGCCGCGAGCCGGATGGTGATCGCTGCCCAGGGCCGCCCCTGCCTGGAGATGGGCTCGCGCCGCACCCACGAGCACGCCGCGGTGGCGGCAGCGCGAGCCGCCTACCTGGCCGGGTTCGCGGGAACGTCCAACCTCGACGCCGGACGCCGCTACGCCATCCCCACGATCGGCACCGCCGCGCACGCGTTCACGCTTGTGCACGACGACGAGCGGGCGGCCTTCACCGCCCAGGTGGCGGTGCTCGGCCCGGGCACCACGCTGCTGGTGGACACCTACGACGTCGAGCAGGGGGTACGCACCGCAGTCGAGGTGGCCGGTCCCGAACTCGGCGCCGTCCGGCTGGACTCGGGCGACCTGCTCGACCAGGCCATCGCGGTGCGTGCTCAACTGGACGCCCTCGGGGCCCACGGCACGCGGATCGTGGTGACCAGCGATCTGGACGAGCACGCGATCGCCGCCCTGGCCGCGGCCCCGGTCGACTCCTACGGCGTGGGCACGTCACTGGTGACCGGATCGGGTGCGCCCACCGCTGGGCTGGTCTACAAGCTGGTCGCCCGCGAGGGCGCGGGCGGGGAGTTGGTCGGCGTGGCCAAGCGCAGTCTGGACAAGACCAGCATCGCCGGCCGGAAGTGGGCGATGCGCCGCCGGGTCGCAGCGGTGGCCACGGCCGAGGTGATCGGCGTGGGTCACCCGCCGGCCGACACCCCGGACGACGGCCCCGACCGCCCGCTGCTGATCCCGTTGATCACCCGGGGCGAGCCGGTCGGCCTCGAACCGCTGGCGGTCGCCCGGGAGCGGCACGCGGCGTCCCTGGCCGAACTGCCCGCCACCGCCCGGCAGCTCTCCCGGGGCGAGCCGGCGATCCCGACCCTTCTCGAGGGGTGACGCTGCCTGCGAGTCCCGGACGGTCGGCGGCGGCCGGTGCCATCCAGGGAACCCGGGGGTGTCACCGGTGCCATCCGGGGAACCCAGGGGGTGTCATCCGTCAGCGTGTGCGCTGCTCCACAGGTGGAGCAGCGCACAGTGTCGCGGGAGGAGACCTGCCCGGGTCCCCGCGGGAGACTGGTTCGAGGCCACGAGCACGGAGGAGAGGCCATGACCCGCGCACTGATCATCGTCGACGTGCAGAACGACTTCTGTGAGGGCGGCTCCCTGGCCGTCGCCGGTGGCGCCGGGGTGGCCGAACAGATCGCCGCCTTCGTCGGCGAGCGCCGCGGCGAGTACACCGCGGTCGCCGCGACCCAGGACTGGCACGTCGACCCGGGCGGGCACTTCGCCGCCACTCCCCCGGGTCCGGACTTCGTCGACACCTGGCCGGTGCACTGCGTCGCGGGGTCGCACGGCGCGGCGAGCCATCCCGCACTGGGGGAGGTGATCGCCGCCGGATTGATCGACGCCTGGTTCACCAAGGGCGAGCACGCGGCGGCCTACTCGGGGTTCGAGGGGGCCACCGACACCGAGGACGGCGAGCGGGTGGGGCTGGCCGGCTGGCTGCGCGAGCGCGAGGTGGACAGTGTCGACGTGGTCGGGATCACCACCGATCACTGCGTGCGGGCCACGGCCCTGGACGCCGCGGCGGCCGGGCTGGCCACCCACGTCCTGCTCGACCTCACCGCCGGGGTGGCCCGGGCCACGACCCTTGCCGCCCTCGACCACCTCCGCCGGGCCGGCGTCACCCTGACCGGTCACCCGGTCCTGCTCGACCCCCCGTGATCATGCACTTTCGAATGACCAAAAGTGCATGATCACGGGGTGAAGTCGCCGGCGTCGCGGCGCAGCTCGGTGAGCACCTCGACCAGTCGCTGGACGCCGTCCGGGGTCAGGCCGGGCGCGGCGAACACCGTGGCGTTCAGGTCCGCCGTGGCCGCCAGGGCCAGGGACCTGCCCGCCTCGGTCAACTCGGCCAGGGTGGCCCGGCGATCGCTGGGGTGTGCCACCCGGCTCACCAGGCCGGCGGCGGTGAGCCGGTCGACCAGGTTGGTCACGCTCGCCGGGTGCACCTGCAGCCGCTCGCCCAGGCGCGCCAGAGGCAGGGCGCCGGTGCGGCTGAACGACAGCAGCATCAGCACCTCGTACCGCGCGAAGCTCAGCCCGTGCGGGCGCAGCACCTCCTCGATCCTGGCCAGCAGCACCTGCTGAGCGCGCATGATCGAGGTGACGGCGGCCATCCCCGGCGCGGCCTCCGCCCACCCGGCGCGTTCCCAGTGGCCGCGGGCCTCGGCCACGGGGTCGAACGGCAGCGGCCTGGCGCGCGCACCGGCCATCCTCAGACCGTCCGGCGGTAGGCGCCGCCGACCTCGAAGAACGCCTGGGTGATCTGGCCCAGGGAACACACCCGCACGGTGTGCATCAGCTCGGCGAAGACGTTCCCGCCCTCGGCGGCCACCCGCTTCAACCGGGCGAGCGCACCGGGGGCCTCCTCCCGGTGCCGGGCGTGGAAGTCGGCCAGGCGGGCGAGCTGGGAGGCCCGCTCCCGGTCGGTCCCCCGGGCCAGCTCGAGCCCTGCGGAGACGTCGGAGCCGGTCTCGGCGCGGGGATCCAAAAAGGTGTTGACCCCGATGATCGGCAACGACCCGTCGTGCTTGCGCTGCTCGTAGAGCAGCGACTCGTCCTGGATCCGGCCACGCTGGTAGCCGGTCTCCATCGCGCCCAGCACCCCGCCGCGTTCGGCCAACCGCTCGAACTCGCGCAGGACCGCCTCCTCGACCAGGTCGGTCAGCTCCGAGACCACGTAGGAGCCTTGGAGCGGGTTCTCGCAGCCGGCCAGCCCCCACTCTGCGTCGATGATCATCTGAATGGCCAGGGCACGGCGCACCGAGTGCTCGCTCGGGGTGGTGACGGCCTCGTCAAAGGCGTTGGTGTGCAACGAGTTCGCGTTGTCGTAGATCGCGCACAGGGCTTGCAGCGTGGTGCGGATGTCGTTGAAGTCCATCTCCTGCGCATGCAGGGAGCGGCCCGAGGTCTGCACGTGGTACTTGAGCTTCTGCGACCGCTCGTCGGCCCCGTACCGCTCCCGCATCGCGATCGCCCAGATGCGTCGCGCCACCCGGCCCAGCACCGTGTACTCGGCGTCCATGCCGTTGCTGAAGAAGAAGGACAGGTTGGGCGCGAACTCGTCGATCGCCATCCCGCGGGCCAGGTAACTCTCGACGTAGGTGAAGCCGTTGGCCAGCGTGAAGGCCAGCTGGCTGATCGGGTTCGCCCCGGCCTCGGCGATGTGATAGCCGCTCACCGAGACCGAGTAGAAGTTGCGGATCGCGTTGGCCACGAAGAACTCCTGCATGTCGGCCATGCACCGCAGGGCGAACTCGGTGGAGAAGATGCAGGTGTTCTGTCCCTGGTCCTCCTTGAGGATGTCGGCCTGCACCGTGCCGCGGACCGTGGACAGCGTGCGCCCCCGGATGTCCCGGCGCTCGGCCTCGTCGGGCTCGCGCCCGTGCTCGGCGGCGAACCGCTCGACGGCGTCCTCGATCGCCGCGGTGAAGAACATCGCCAGCACGGTCGGCGCCGGGCCGTTGATGGTCATCGAGACCGAGGTGGTCGGCGAGCAGAGGTCGAAACCGCGGTACAGCTCACGCATGTCATCGACCGTGGCGATCGAGACCCCGGAGGTGCCGACCTTGCCGTGGATGTCCGGGCGCAGGTCGGGATCGCGCCCGTACAAGGTGACCGAGTCGAAGGCGGTCGACAACCGGGTGGCCTTCTGACCGGCCGAGAGCAGGTGGAAACGGCGGTTGGTCCGGAACGCGTCCCCCTCCCCGGCGAACATCCGGGTGGGCTGCTCGGCGTCCCGCTTCAGCGGGAACACCCCGGCGGTGTAGGGGAAGTGTCCGGGCAGGTTCTCGCTGCGCCAGTACGTGATCAGCTCACCGTGATCCCCGGTCCGGGGCAGGGCGACCCGAGGGATCGAGGTCTGGGACAGCGTGGTCCGGCGCAGCGGGGTGCGCACCTCGCGGCCGCGGACGGCGTAGACCAGCTCCTGACCCCGGTAGCTCTCGACCACGGCTGGCCAGGTGTCGAGCGCTCTCAGGCTGTCCGCGTCCAGCTCGGCCTCGGCCCGGGCGGCCAGGGCGGCGGCGGCACCGCTGTCGGCACCCGCGGCGTCCAACTCGCGGACGGCGGTGGCCAGGTGCTGCCGGCGGCGAGCTGCCTCGGCCAGGCTCGCGGTGCGGACGTGGTGAGCGCGGACGGCCTCGGCCACCTCGGCCAGGTAGCGCACCCGGTGCGGCGGGACGACGCCGCGCAGCCCGGTGGACTGCCGCAGCTCCTGCGGAGGTAACGGCAGCCTGCCGGGGGAGGGGCGTAATCCCTTGTCGATCAAGGTATCCCGCAGGAAGCGGTAGAGCGCACTCACCCCGTCATCGGCGAACCGCGCGGCGCTGGTGCCGAACACCGGCAGGTCCTGCCAGTCCCGGCCGAACGCCTCGCGGTTGCGCAGCAGCTGGCGGGCGACGTCGCGCCGGGCGTCCTCACCGCTGCGGCCCGCCACCCGTTCGACCTTGTTGACGGCCACCACGTCGGCGACGTCCAGCATCTCGATCTTCTCCAGCTGGGACGCGGCGCCGAACTCGGGCGTCATCACGTACAGCGAGACGTCGGCGAGCTCGGCGATGGCGCTGTCCCCCTGGCCGATGCCCGGGGTCTCGACGATCACCAGATCGGCCGCGGACCGCGCGGCCGCGATCACCTCCGCCAGCCGCTCGGGCAGTTCGGTGGGCGCCCCGCGGGTGGCCAGCGAGCGGAAGAACGTGCGGCCCGGGGCCAGCGAGGTCATCCGGATCCGGTCACCCAGCAGGGCCCCTCCCCCGCGGCGCCGGGTCGGGTCGACCGCCAGCACGACCACCCTCAGGGCATCGTCGTAGTCGGTGCGCAGCCGGCGGACCAGCTCATCCGTCAGGCTGCTCTTGCCCGACCCACCCGTCCCGGTGATGCCGAGCACCGGCACCCTGCGACCGGCGGCGCCCGGCGCGAGCGGCACCTCGGGGCGGCCGGCCTCGATCCGGGTGATGGTGCGGGCCAGGGCACCGTCCGGACCGGCGGCGGCCGGCAGGTCGCACAGGTCGACATCGCACTCGCGGACGATCACATTGATCATGCCGGGCAGGCCCAGCCGCTGGCCGTCGGCCGGGGAGAAGATCCTCACCCCGCGCTCGGCCAGCAGGGCGATCTCCTCCGGGACGATCACCCCGCCGCCCCCGCCGTAGATGCGCACGTGACCGGCCCCCCGTTCACGCAGGGAGTCGACCAGATAGCCGAAGTACTCGACGTGCCCACCCTGGTAGGAGCTCACGGCCACGGCCTGGACGTCCTCGCAGATGGCCGCGTCGACCACCTCGGCCACCGACCGGTCGTGCCCCAGGTGGATCACCTCGCAGCCCTGGGCCTGCATGATCCGGCGCATCACGTTGATCGCGGCGTCGTGACCGTCGAACAGTCCGGCCGCGGTCACGACCCGGATCGGGTACTTCGGCACGTGCAGTCCGGCCATCCCGGCCCCCTCGAGCTGTCGTCTCGACCGCGAGTGCGGCGGAAATACTTTGACTTCAGACTATCGGCCTTCAGAGCAGATGGCCAGGGATAGGGTCCGGGCATGACGTCAGGCTCCGCCCCGGTGGCCGCCGCCGGGCTCCTCGACAACCTGCTGGACGACACCGGCTCACCGGCCGCCCACCGCGATCACCGCGGCGCCTGGTACGGCGACACCCTGGCCGCACTGGTCCTGGACGCGGCCACCATCGAGCAGACCACCGCCCAACTGGGAGCTGCCGACCACGCCCGCCCGGTGCTGCTCAGCGGCAGCGATCGCCATCAGGTCCGCGCAGCCCGGGACCTGATCGCCGAGGACGACCGGGTCGAGCTGATCGGGGTGCGCCTGCCGCTGCCCGAGGCGGGGCCCGGCGCCCGGGTGTCACGCGCCGAGACCACCGCTCGGCTGCTCGCGGCCCTCGACTTCACCGCCCCCGCCTGGATCGAGATCGCCCCTGGCCCCGGGTGGGCCGAGGCCCTGTCGGTGATCGCGGCGGACGGCGCCGAAGGCCTCACCCTGGTGCTGGACGACGGCCCCGACCAGGCGGCGGCCCTGCTGGACGCCGCCGTCTCCCACCGGCTCCGCTGGCGCCTGGGTGGGCCCGAGTTGCCCCTGACCAGCCCGCCGACCGCGCCCACCGACCACCGGTACGGCGTGCTGAACGTGCTGGCCGCCGTCCGGGCCGCCCTGGAGGGCGCCTCACGGCCCGACCTGGCCCGGGTTCTCGCCGAACCCGACCCGGCACCGGTGGTCGCGTCCCTGCGCGCCCTGACCGAGGCGGACGCCGCGCGCCTGCGGACCCTGTGCGTGGCCGTTCAGGCGGACGACGTCGAGGGCACGATCGCGGAACTGGTGCGCCTCGGGTTGATCGCCCCCGACGACTGACCCGACTGCGGCAACGGACCGGGGGCGACCGGCCCCCGGCTCACCGATGCACGACGATGGTGGAGGCGGCCTTGTCGTGCAGGCACTGTCGCTTGGGGTCCCACAGGCACCACAGCGGGTCGATGAGCCACAGGAAGCCGATCACGATCTGCGGCAGGACGGCGGTCGCCCAGCGGATCACCGACGGTCCCCAGCCCGGCCCGGCGGCCCCGGCCGGAGCGCCCTCGCGCTCGACCTTCAATCCCAGGGCCATCTTGCCCAGGGTGGCGCCCCGCAGCGCGATCAGCACGATCTCGTACGCCGCGGTGAGCACCGTGGACACCAGGGTGAGCATGAGGAAGGAGACGATGATCGGGCCGACATCCGGCTCGGTCACCCCGGCCTCGGCGGCGTCGATCAGATCCCGGAAGTCCTGCCCCAGCCCGCTGTAGAAGGGGAAGCCGACGATCAGGAACAGCACGCCCAGCACGAGCCCGTCGATGATCCGGGCCCCCAGGCGTGCCCAGACATTGGCCAGGTTGGACGGAGCCCCCCACTGGCCCCACTGACCCCCGCTCGCGGCCGGGTAGCCCACCCCCGCGGGCTGCCCGGACGCCGGGTACCCGGGGTAGCCGGCCGGCGGAGCGGCCGCGTACGGCGTGCCGGCCGGCGGAGGGAAGCCCTGTGCCGAGGACGGCGCGGGGTAGGGCGCCACCGGCGCCGGCCCGGATGCCGAACCCGACGCCGGGCCCGGCTCGGAGCCGGCCGCGCCGAAGGCGGGACCGGGTGCCGGGGCACCCCACGGGGACCCGCCGGGTTCACCGGCCGGCGCCGCCCAGAGCGACCCACTGCCCGGGGACGCCGGGCCCGCGCCCGCCGCCTCCGGTGCCGGCGCGAACGGGGCGCCGGACGACGGCGCTGTGGGAGCCGAGGACCGCTCGGGCAGGGACTGCTCAGGGGCGGCGGGGCTCGGGGCAGCCCACGGATCGGACGCTGGCCCCGGCCACTGCGAGGTCCCGGAGGCGCTCGGAGCCTGCGGCTGCGGCTCCCACGACCGGGGCGACGGCTCGGATGGCTCCGCCTGCTCGGTGGGCCGCAGGTCCTGGCCGGCCCACGGCTGCGACCCGGCGTCAGCAGCTGGCCGGGCCTCGGCGATCCGGGACTCGGCCTCCGAGGAGTCGGCAGCGGCGAGAGGCCGGAGCTCGGGTTCGCCCGAGAACTCGGGCCGGGTGCTGGCGGTCCAGGCGGCGCCGTCCCACCAGCGCTCGTGCCCGGGAAGGGTGGCGTCGGGGTACCAACCGGGGGGCGGCGAGGTCGTCATGCGACCAAGAGTGCACCATCACGGGCCCCGGGTCGGGCCCTGGCGGGCGTTCGACCTCTGTGCGTCGCGATCAGCGGACTCTCAGCGACGAACCACCACCGTGCCGGCGACCTTGTCGTGAACGCACTGCCGCCGCCCGTCCCACAGGCACCACAGCGCATCGAGCAGGGCATACCCCATGCCCAGGAACGGGATCTGCGCCGGTAACGAGGTCGCGGCCCAGCGGATCAGCGCCTTGGACCACCCCGGGGCGCCGGGACGGCCGATCACCATCACCCGGACGCCGACCGCGAGCTTGCCCAGGGTGGCGCCCCGGATGGCGACCATGCTCACGTGGTAGATCGCGGCCACCACGAGCCCGATCACCGCCAGCGTGGCGCTGGGCTGCTCGATGATCTCGGCGATCCGGACCGGGTCGGGTGAGGCACTGCCGTCCCCCGGCAGGGTCGCGATGTAGTCGCCCAGATCGGTCACCAGCCGGGTGACCTCCTGGTACCCGATGGCCGCGGTGACCGCGCTGGTCACCACCCCGTCGATGAAGCGGGCCAGCAGCCGGATCGGCCGCCCGGCGAGGACGCGGCCGTCGACGGTCGGCACGGCCGCCGGGTACCCGGCAGGCCCGTACCCGGGCGCCCCGTGACCAGCCGACCCGTACCCGGCAGGACCGGGACCCGGCGGTGTGGCGGTGCCGTACGGCGTCCCCGAGGTGTTGGGGTAACTGGCCCAGGGCCCGACGGCAGCCGGACGGGTGACCGGGCTCCAGGCCTGACCGTCCCACCACCGCTCCAGCCCGGAGTCAGCGGCGTCGGGGTACCACCCGGGTGGCTGGGCGCTCATGCCCCAAGGGTGCCGCATCCCCGGCGCCCTGGCTGCCGGTCGGCGATCAGCCGGTCACGACCCGGTTGCGCCCGGCCCGCTTGGCGGCATACAGCGCGGCGTCCGCACGGTGCAGGACGTCGGCCAGCTCGCTCGCCGGACCGCAGGCCACTCCTGCGCTGACCGTGAGCCCGAGCCCGGGTGCCAGGTGTTCCCAGTGGTGCTCCTGCGCCCGGCGCCGCACCCGGGAGGCGACCTCCGCCCCGAAGTCGACCGAGTTGGACGGCAGGGCGAGCAGGAACTCCTCCCCTCCCCAGCGGGCCACGCGATCGACCGAGCGCACCGAGGACCCCAGGACCTCGGCCACCTCGCGCAGCGTGGCGTCACCGGTCGCATGCCCGAACCGGTCGTTGACCGTCTTGAAGTGATCGATGTCGATCATGACCAGGCAGATCGGCTCGGTGGGGGCCAGGGTGGAGCAGAACCGCTCGACTCCCCGACGGTTGGCCAGGCCGGTCAACGGGTCCTGCTCGGCAGTGCGGATCAGCACCTGCTCGCGGGCCTCCAGGTCGCGCCGGCGGCCCTCGGCTCCGGCACGGCCCCAGATCTGCTCCATGAACCCGCCGATCTGCCGGCGGTGGCGCACCCAGACCAGGTCGGTCAGCCGGCGCAGGTCGGCCAGCGCGCCGGCGGCGTCCCCGGAGCGTTCCCGGGCGAGCGAGCGCAGCTCGAGGGCGTGCACGTGGTCCACCAGATCGCGGTCGGGGTGCAGTGCGCCCAGTGCGCCGTCCAGCTCTGCCAGCGCCTCGACCGGCCTGGCGAGCCTGACCAGGCACCGCCCGCGCGCCAGTTGCAGCCCGGCCAGATCCGGTCCGGACGTCCACCCCACCTGGGGACCGCGCGCCGCGTGGTCCGCTCGTTCCAGCAGCTCCCACGCCCGGGCGGCCTCGCCGCGCTCGACCATCACCTCGGCCAGCAGCAACGGGCCGATCACCAGGCTCGAGGCCCCGCGCGCGCCGTCCGCCAGGGTGCGCCCGATGTGGTCGACGGTGTCCAGCAGGTGCTCGCGGCGGCTGGACGGACCCGTGGCGGCGCCCGCGAGCGGGTCACCGGCCAGCTCCCGCGCGCGCACCAGCGCGATCCGGGCCAGCAGTCCCGCGGCCGAGCCCCAACGGCGGTGGCCGACGGCGATCTGGCCCACCGCGATCTCGGCGAAGCGCAGGGCCCGCTCATGGTCGAGGAACTGGCAGCACAGCAGGGCGAGCATGCCCGCCATGCGGGCCTCGGCCGCCCGGTCGCGCTCGAGCTCGACCGGGGTGAGGGACTCGAAGGCCACCAGCCCCCGGACGGCCAGCTCGAGCGCCTCGGAGACCTCCTCCGAGCGCAGAGCCGAGATGGCCGCCGAGGTGTAGCAGGTGGCCGCGTGAGCAGCCTCGCCGAGTTGCTCGTACAGGGCGGCGGCGTCCGCGTCGTCCCGGTAGGCCTGGCGTTCGCACGGCCGCCCGGTCCGGGCCAGCTCCTCGCGCACCACGGCGCAGCCCTGGAGCAGCCGTGCGCGGTCGAAGTCCCCGGCCAGCGGCAGCAGACGTTCGGCCTCCGACAGCCAGACCCGGGACGTGGCCTCGTCGCAACCGTCAGGGCGCGAGGCGAGCAGTGACTCGATCTGTCCCAGACGGCGTTCGAGCAGGTCAAGGCGCAGTTGACCGCCTTGAACCACGCGCAGCGGCGGGTGCTCGACAGAGGTCGCCGCGCCGGCCGTCCCCGAGTTCATGCACTCAGAGTGCCACGTTCATTGCAATCCGTGCCCACTTGCCCGACACGAAGTTAATCGGAGTGTCACGGACCAAGTGCACAAAGTGACCATTGGGGCGAGGGTGTCCCGAGTCGGGCAGCCGGACCACCCTCGCTCGGCCAGGGAGAATCAGTCGGCCAGGGAGAACACCTTGCCCGGATTGAGGATCCCGGCCGGGTCCAGGGCGCGCTTGAGGTCCCGGTGCACCCTCAGCCCCACGGGGCCCACTTCGCGCGCCAGCCACTCCCTCTTGAGCACCCCGACCCCGTGTTCTCCCGTGATCGTGCCGCCGAGTTCCAGCCCGAGCGCCATCACGTCGTCGAACGACGCCAGGGCAGCGGCCGTCTGCTCGGCATCGCGAGAGTCGAACACGACGGTGGGGTGCATGTTGCCGTCCCCCGCATGACCCACCACCCCGATCACCAGAGAGCGCTCGGCAGCGATGCGCGCCACCCCGTCGATCAGCTCGCCCAGGCGGCTCCGCGGGACGCAGACATCGTCGATCAGCGTGGTGCCCAGACGCTCCAGCGCGAGCAACACGCAGCGCCTGGCCGCCAGCAGCAGGTCGGCCTCGGCCTGATCGGCTGCCTCGACCACCTCGCCACCGCACCCCTGCACCACGGCGCCGATCGCCCGCACCTCGGCCTCGGCGCCCTCACCGGTGTCGCACTGCCACAGCAGCATGGCCGCGGCGTCGGCGGGCAGGTCGGCTCGCAGGTAGTCACTGGCCGCGCGCAGCGTGGTCGAGTCCATGATCTCCAGCAGGCTGGGCTGATGGCCGCCGGCCACCACCGCAGCCACCGCCTCGGCCGCCGCCCGGCCACTGGCGAACAGCGCGGCAGCCGTACGGGGACGGCGGGCCGCCGGCCGCAGGGCCAGGGTCGCCTCGGTGATGATCCCGAGCGTGCCCTCACTGCCCACGAACAGCCGGGTCAGGTCGTACCCGGCGACCCCCTTGACCGTGCGCCGTCCCGTTCTGAGCACCTCCCCCGAGGCCAGCACCACCTCGAGACCCAGCACGTAGTCGGCGGTCACGCCGTACTTCACGCAGCACAGCCCGCCCGAGTTCGTGCCCAGGTTGCCCCCGATCGAGCAGAACTCCCAGCTCGAGGGATCCGGTGGGTAGAACAGCCCCGCTGCCTCGACGTGCCGGGACAACTCCGCGTTCAGGACCCCGGGCTGGGTGACCACGAACCGGTTGGCGACGTCCAGCTCGAGCACCTCGGTCATCTTCTCGGTGCTCACCACCAGCCCGCCCTCGATCGCGTTCGCCGCCCCCGACAACCCGCTGCGCGCGCCCTGCGGCACGACGGGCAGCCCGAACCGGCTCGCGACCCGCAGCGCGTGCTGTACGTGAGCGGTCTCGCGGGCGAGCACCACCGCCAGCGGCATGCCGGCCGGGCAGAACATCGCCCGGTCGGTGCGATAGCCCTGCACCAGATCGTGATCGGTCAGCACCGCCTGCTCGGGCAGGTGCTCGCGCAGCGCTGCCAGCACCTGCGCCCGGTCGGCCGGGCCGGGCGCCGAACCGCCGAGGTCATCCGTCGAACCGCGCGTGGTCGCCATCCGGCCAGGGTAGGTCAGGCCCTCTGCGCGACCCCTCTGCGCGGCCCCGGGATCGGTGTCCCGCTCCCGACGCGGCCCACCCGATCCGGACGTGATCCGGATCCGATCCAGCGTGGTCGTCACCGCCGACTCAAGGCCTCGTCGAGGTCGACCGACAGATCACCGACGAGCCCTCGCCCGGGGTGGGACGTCGCGATCCGGCTCGAGGAGGGGCGGTCGATGGTCGCTGTGGAGGCGGTGTCGTCGGCACCGGCACGCCGCAGGGGGCTGGCCCGACTGCGCCTGCCGGAGATGCTGGCCTGCGCGGGCGCCGCCATGGCCGGCGCCTGGCCGGGGACGCCCCTGTCCTCCACGCATCTGATCATGGTCAGTGCCTGCTTCGTCCCCCTCGGCGTGCGCACCCTGCTGCGGCTGGAGAACGACCTGGTGGTGCGCCCGCCGGCCGCCTTCCACACCAGCCTGGGGCGCACCGACTACCGCACCGCCTTCCACCACGTCCGGACGGCGCTCGCGTTGATCGATCTCGACCGCGACGGGACCGCGACGATCCACCGGGCCAACCCGGCCTTCCGCGAGCTGGCGGGGATCACCGCACCCGAGCCCGGCCCGCTCGATCCCCACCGGTTGTTCACGGCCGACGGCGCCCGCGCCCTCGATGGGGCCCTGCGCCTGCTCAGCACCGGGACGGCGTCCACCTGGGACGGCGTGGTGACCGCCGCGGCCGCCGGAGCCGACCAGGCCGGTCTGCTGCGGGTCGGACTGGTCCGCCTGCCCACCGAGGACGGCGTGCGGATCGGCATGAGCCTGGTGCACCTGGACCCACCACCACCACCCCCGCCGCCCACCCCGGCTCCCGAGGTGCCGCTGCCCCGGGCCGAGCAGGCCGGCGAACCGGTCCCCGAACCGGAGGACCAGGCACTGGAGTCCCTGCCCCGCGCCGGCTGAGGCTGCCCGGCGCACGCCCGTTGTCGCGTGTCGCCCCGGCTGGTTGGGTGCACGTCGTGACCCAGACCCCACCCCCACCCCAGGCGTCCGGGGGCTCCCCGGTCGACGACCGTGATCCGCTGGGGATCGCCGACCATGCCCCGCTGCTGCGTGCCTGGCTGGACGCCGAGGACGCCGTCCGCACGGGAACGCTCACGCCGTTCACCATCCCCGGGCACAAGCAGCGCACGGACCTGCTCGGCCGGCTCACCCAGGGTGACCTGCCGCTCTACGGTGGGCTGGCCCCGATCAAGGCCGCCGATGAACTGCTCGCCCGTGCCGAGCAGCTCGCGGCCGAGCACTTCGGCGCCGACTGGTGCCGGTTCTCGGTCGGTGGCTCCACCCACGGCAACCAGGCCCTGGCCCTCGGCGTCGGCCGGCCGGGCCGGCCGGTGGTGGTCGCCAGGACGCTGCACCGATCCGGCCTGAGCGCCCTCATCCTGGCCGGGTTGAACCCGGTCTGGGTCCACCCACGGCTGCACGAGCAGACCCACCTGCCGCTGGGGGTGGACCCGGGGGCCGTACGGGCCGCGCTCGCCGAACACCCGGACGCCTGCGCCGTCCTGCTCACCGACCCCAGCTACGTGGGCACCTGCGGCGACCTGCCGGCCCTGGCCGACGTGGCGCACGCCGCCGGCGTCCCGTTGATCCTGGACGCCGCCTGGGGCGCCCACTTCGGTGCTCACCCGGCGCTGCCGCCACACCCGCTCGCGGCCGGCGCCGACGCCCTGGTCACCAGCGCGCACAAGACGCTGCCCGCACTCAACCAAGCCACCTACGTGCTGGCCCGCACGACGCGCACCGGCGGCCTGCTGGACGCCGACCGGCTGACCCGCGCCTTCGAGACCGGCCACACCACCTCGCCGTCCGGGGCGATCCTGGCCAGTCTGGACGCCGCCCGCGCCGTGCTGGCGCTGCACGGCCAGGCGCTGGCCGAGGAACTGCTCCGGCTGGTGACCCTGGCCCGCCGGCGACTCGCCGCCGTCCCGGGACTGCGCGTCCTCGACCCCGGGACCGGGGTGGCGGGCGCCGCCGGCCGAGCGGGGACCGTCCGGCTCGACCCGGCCAAGCTGGTGCTGCAGCTGGCCGGCACCGGGGCCCACGGGCACGCGGTCGAGGCCGACCTGGTGGCCGCGGGCCTGCCGGTGGAGCTGGCCGATCGGGACACCCTGATCCCGATGATCACCCTCGCGGACGACGAGGACGGCGTCGATCGCCTGCTGAGCACCCTCGAGGCCTCGATCGCCCGGCACGGCGGTCCTGCCCGCTCGCCGGGCCGGAACCCGGCCTGGGCCATTGCGGCCGGGTCGATCACCCAGCAGGCCCTCTCGCCGCGCGAGGCCTTCTTCGCCGACCACGAGCGCGTGCCCTGGGCCCAGGCGGCCGGCAGGGTGTGCGCGGAGATCGTCGCGCCCTATCCCCCGGGGGTCCCGGTACTGGCCCCGGGAGAGCTGGTCACCCCCGAGGCGCTGGCCGCGGTGGCCGCCGCCCGGGCGGACGGCAGCCGGATCGCCTATGCCGCCGACCCGACCCTGAGCACGCTCGAGGTGGTGCGAGTCCGGCAGTCCTGATGTTCGCCGTCCGGGGGTGCGAGATAGTGGAGCCGTTCACCAGCCCGTCGAGGAAGTCCGAGGAAGCCGTGTCCGTGTCCCCTGAGCGATCCACCGAGCGCATCGGCCTGATCGGAGCCGGCATCGTCGGCCTGGCCGTGGCCCGCCGGCTGACCCAACTGATGCCCGATGCCCAGGTGACGGTGCTCGACAAGGAGAGCCGGATCGCCGCCCACCAGACCGGGCACAACAGCGGCGTGGTGCACGCGGGGCTGTACTACGCGCCGGGATCGCTCAAGGCGACGCTCTGCCACCGGGGCATGGCGATGCTCCGGGAGTACTGCGCCGAGAAGGCCCTGCCCTATGACGAGTGCGGCAAACTCGTTGTGGCCGTGGATGATTCGGAGCGCCCGGCCCTGGAGCGGATCCGGCAGCGGGCCACCGAGAACGGGGTGGCCGGGTTGCGCTCGCTGGACGCCGCGGGCATCCGCGAGCTCGAGCCGCACGCCGCCGGGGTGGAGGCGCTGCACTCCCCCCACACCGCGATCACCGACTTCGTCGCGGTGACCGAGGCCTATGCGGACGACGTGGTCAAGGCCGGTGGTTCGGTGCGGCTGAGCACCCCCGTCAGCCGGATCGTCCAGCGCGCCGGGGTGGTCGACGTCCACACCCCGCGGGAGCTGTTCACCTTCGACCGGCTGGTGATCTGTGCCGGGTTGCAGTCCGACGTGGTGGCCCGCTGGGCTGGCGACGACCCGGAACCGGCGATCGTGCCCTTCCGCGGCGAGTACTACACCCTCACGCCGGAGCGGACCTCCCTGGTCAACGGCCTGATCTACCCGGTGCCCGACCCCAACTACCCGTTCCTGGGAGTGCACTTCACCAAGCGAGTGGACGGCCGGGTCGACATCGGACCGAACGCCGTGCTCGCCCTGGCCCGTGAGGGCTACGGCCGCACCAGTCTCTCGATCGGCGATCTCAAGCAGACGCTCGCCTGGCCGGGTTTCCGGGCCCTGGCGCGCAAGCACTGGAAGATGGGCGTCGAGGAGATGGCCGGCTCGGCCAGCCGCAAGCTGTACCTGAACCGGGCCCGCAAGTACGTGCCCGAGGTCACCGTGGACGACGTCGTGCCGGCGCCCGCCGGCGTGCGCGCGCAGGCTGTCGACCGGGACGGCTCACTGGTCGACGACTTCCGGATCAACCACCTGGGCGCGGTGACCGCCGTGCGCAACGCGCCGTCCCCGGCGGCGACCGCATCGCTGGCGATCGCCGAGTTCATCGGCGACGAGGTGATGACCGCGATCCGGTCGCGGTCGGCATGAGCCCGGCCCGTGCCCAGCTCGCCGCCTCCCAGCTCGCCGGCACCGGGGTCGTCGCCACCGGGGTCGTCGGCACCGGGGTCGTCGGCACCGGGCAGACCGCTGTGACCGGCGATCGGCCACCTCTGGACCCGCGGACCCGCCGCCGGGTGCTGCACGCCTTCGGGCCGGCCCGCGAGCTGCACCTGGGAGATCTGCTCGGTACCGTGCGCCGGCTGCGCGCGCTGGCCGCCGACCCGTTCGTCGACCTGACCGTCCGGATCGAGGGGCCCGCACGAGAGGCGGCCCTGACCGCCGCGGCCCTGGTCGCCTGCGGGCTGGGCTCGGTGGCCTTCACGGGAGGTGTCACCCCGCTCGACCTGGACGGCGCACGGGACACCGGCCCGGACGCCGGCCTCGGCATCAGCTCGGGCATCGGCCCGGGCGCCGAGCCGGTGGTCAAGGACCTGCGCCGGCCCCGGGTGCCGATGGGGCAGGTGACCGTGGACGGCGAGCCCGACCTGCGCGGCGTCGTCCAGATCATGGATTCCCCGCTGCGGGTGGCGGCGGCGATCCGGCAGGCGCACACCGACCTGGACCCGACCCTGGGTTACGACCCGCAGCTGCGACCCGGGGTGGCCAACCTGGCGGTGATCCTGGGCCTGCTGACCGACCGGACGCCGATCGCCGCCCTGTTCGGCCTGCACGGGATCCACGAACTCAAGCGCGCCATCACCGAGGCCCTGCTGGAACGGCTGCGCCCGATCCGCGCGGTCTACACCGAGCTGATCGCCGACCCGGTCACCCTCCACCGCCTGGTGCAGCCCTCCCCCTGACCGCACACCCCCTCGCACCCCACCCCCTCGTGATCATGCACTTTCGACGGGTCGAAAGTGAATGATCACGAGGGGGTGGGGCAGTGGTGAGGTCACGGGGCGGCGGTCAGCGGCGGCCGACGAACCAGTTGCGCAAGGTGGCGATCCGGGCCTGCACCTGCTCGGCGCTCGCCGTGGCCACCTCGGGTCCCCCGCAGCGGGCGCGCAGATCGGCATGGACCACGCCGTGCGGCTGCCCGGTCCGCCGCGCCCAGGCCCCGACCAAGGAGTGCAGTTCCTTGCGCAGGGCGGTGAGCTCCCGGTGCGTGGCCACCTCGGTGACCGTGGCCACCCGGCGCTGACCGGCGAGCTGGCGCGCCTGGCGGGCCCGCAACGCGTGCGTGACCTCTTCGGGCTCGAGTAGCCCGGGCAGGTCGAGGAAGCCCTGCTCGTGCTCGCTGCCGACCTCCGCCGCGGTGCCGAACTCCTGGGCGTCGAACAACACCCGGTCGAAGGTTGCCTGGGCGTCCAGAGCCTGAAAGGCAGTGCCCTCCAAGGCGTTCGATGCCTTCTCTGCCCGGTTGGCCGCGGCCAGCTCGTCGTCCTCGGGCGACCAGTCGTCCTCGGCACGCGCCGGGGCGCCCAGCACGTGGTCGCGCTCCAGCTCGAGTTCGCCGGCCAGCGCCAGCAGGCCGGGGACGCTGGGCAGGAAGATCGAGGCGGTCTCCCCGCGGGAGCGGGCGCGCACGAACCGGCCCACGGCCTGGGCGAAGAACAGCGGCGTCGACGTCGAGGTGGCGTACACCCCCACCGCCAGTCTCGGGATGTCCACTCCCTCGGAGACCATCCGCACCGCGACCATCCAGCGCCGGTCGGATCCGGTGAAGTCCTCGATCCGTTGCGAGGACGTGGCGTCGTCCGAGACCACCACCTCGGGCACCTCGCCACTGATCCCGCGCAGCAACGCGGCGTAGGCCCGGGCCGCGCTCTGATCGGTGGCGATCACCAGGCCACCGGCGTCCGGGACGGCTCGACGCACCTGGGTGAGCCGTTGGTCGGCGGCCGCGAGCACTGCGGGGATCCACTGCCCGCCCGGGTCCAGCGCCGTGCGCCAGGCCTGCGCGGCCATGTCCCGGGTCATCGCCTCGCCGAGCCGGGCGCTCAGCTCGTCGCCCGAGCGGGTGCGCCAGCGCATCTCACCGGAGTAGGACAGGAAGATCACCGGCCGGACGACGCGGTCGCGCAGGGCATCGGCATAGCCGTAGCTGTGGTCGGCTCGCGACCGCAGCGCCCCGGCGGCGTCCCGGGGGTCGGGTTCGTAGCTGACGAACGGGATCGGCGCGTCGTCGGAGCGGAACGGGGTGCCGGTCAGCGACAGCCGCCGGGTGGCGGGCTCGAACGCCTCGCGGATGGCATCGCCCCAGGACAGCGCGTCCCCGCCGTGGTGGATCTCGTCCAGGATCACCAGGGTTCGGGCGGCCTCGGTGCGCGCGCGGTGCAAGGCGGGCCGGGTGGCGATCTGGGCGTAGGTGACGGCCACCCCGTCGTAGGAGCGCGAGTGGGACCCGTGACTGTTGCGGAAGGTGGGGTCCAGCCGGATCCCGGCCCGGTGGGCCGCCTCGGCCCACTGGGTCTTCAGGTGCTCGGTCGGGCAGACCACCGTGATCCGCTGCACGACGCGGCGATCGAGCAGCTCGGCGGCGACCCGCAGGGCGAAGGTGGTCTTGCCGGCCCCGGGGGTGGCCACGGCCAGGAAGTCGCGCGGCTGGGTCTCGAGGTAGCGGTCGAGGGCCTGTTGCTGCCACGCCCGCAGCTTGGCCGCGGTCCCCCACGAGGCCCTGGCCGGGAAGGCCGGGGAGAGGTTCTCACTGCGGCGTGGGGTCACGTGCTGGCGGCCACTCACGAGCACGGGACCCTAGTCCAGGACGGCGACCCGACTCACCGACGGTTGCCGGGTACGGGCGTGGCGACCCGGGGTGTGCTAGTCGGGTGCCGAGCCCACTCCCGGCCCGACTCTTCACCACCAGCCGTTCGGCTGATCGTGGCCGCACCCTCTGGCCGGTGGCGGGCATCTGTGCTCTGATATACCCCTGGGGGTATATCAGCACAGACTCACCGGTCGTTACCGGAGGTGGCGCGCATGGCACGGATCGTCGTCCTCGGCGCGGGGGTGTCGGGCCACACGGCGGCCCTGCACCTGCGCCGCAAGCTGGGCAAGGCCCACGAGGTGGTGGTGGTCTCACCCAACTCGCAGTGGAACTGGATCCCGTCGAACATCTGGGTCGGCGTGGGCCGCATGGGCGCCGACAAGGTGGTGTTCCCCCTGGCCCCGATCTACCGCCGCAAGGGCATCACCTACCACCAGGCGAAGGCCGTGGCGATCCGCCCCGAGGGCGACCAGGGCGACCCCACGGGTGCGGTCGACATCGTGTACACCAGCCCCGACCGCACGGGCCAGACCGAGCGCCTGCGCTACGACTACCTGATCAACGCCACTGGGCCCCGCCTCAACTTCGCCGCCACCCCCGGGCTCGGCCCCGACGGCAACTCCCTGTCGGTCTGCACCGCGGGGCACGCCACCGAGGCCGCCAAGGCCCTCGGGGAGACCATCGAACGGCTGCGCCAGGGCCGGCACCAGACCCTGATCGTCGGCATGGGCCACGGCACGTGCACCTGCGAGGGAGCGGCGTTCGAGTACGTCTTCAACG
Source organism: Kineosporiaceae bacterium (assembly GCA_016794595.1). Lineage (GTDB taxonomy): Bacteria > Actinomycetota > Actinomycetes > Actinomycetales > Kineosporiaceae > JADJPO01. The sequence goes on along the minus strand of JAEUJN010000019.1, from coordinate 73,096 downwards.
TCGACCACGAGCTTCGCCAGGCCGGGGTGCGTGACCTGGCCGAGGTGATCTACCTGACCAACGAGTTCGAACTCGGCGACTTCGGGGTCGACGGGATGACGTTCGAGCAGAACGGTTTTCGGACCAGCAGCAAGATGTGGACCGAGTCGCTCTTCCGTGAGCGCGGGGTCCGGGCGATCCTCGGCGCGCACGTCGAACGCGTCGAGCCCGGGGTCGTGCACTACGAGCAGCTGGACGGCAGCCGGCACGAACTGGCCTTCGACTTCGCCATGCTGCTGCCGCCCTTCCGGGGGGCCGATCTGCAGGCCTTCGACCGGGACGGCGCCGAGATCACCCAGAACCTGTTCGCGCCCAGTGGTTTCATGAAGGTCGACGCCGACTACACCGCCAAGGGCTACGACCAGTGGCGGGCCGAGGACTGGCCCAGCACCTACGAGAGCCCTGGCTACCCGAACGTGTTCGCGGTCGGCATCGCCTTCGCCCCACCGCACCAGATCTCCCGCCCGCGCACGAGCCCCAACGGCACGGTCGTGGCACCCTCACCCCCTCGCACCGGCATGCCGTCCGGCGTGATGGGCAAGGTGGCGGCCCTGACCATCGTCGAGCGGATCACCAAGGGAGCGGACGCGCACACCCACGAGGCCTCGATGGCCGACATGGGAGCCGCCTGCGTGGCCTCGGCCGGAACGGGTTTGCGTCACGGATCGGCGGCGTCGATGACCATGTACCCGGTGGTCCCCGACTACCAGAAGTACCCGGGGCACGGCCGCAGCCTGACCGACACCATCGGCGAGATCGGCCTGGCCGGGCACTGGCTGAAGCTGATGTTGCACTACCTGTTCATCTACAAGGCCAAGGCCCGCCCGGGCTGGCACTTCATCCCGGAGTGAATCGATGACCTCTGCCCACCCCTCCCCCAGCCCCTCCCCCAGCCCCTCCCCCACCCCGCGGGACGATGCGGCCTTGCTGGAATCCGACCGGGCCATCGCGGCCGCGCCGCTTCCGACCGCCAAGACCATCAGGGCCCGGCAGAGCCTGCTGATCCAGGGCGTGCGGTTCCTGGTGCTCAATAGCCGGATCATGAAGATGGTGCTCAAGGGGAGCCATTGACCGGCGGCGCGACGGGCCGGATCCGGCGGGCCACGACGCCGGCTCCGAGCCCGGCCAACGCCAGCAGCAGCCAGATCGCGGCGAAGACGCCTGCCCCGGTGACCTCACCGGGACGGTAGGCCGCGGCGAACAGCGCACCGGCGCCCCCGATGCCGATCATGCTGCCCAGGTTGTCACCGATCTGGACGGCGGCAGCGCTGCGACCCTGCTCCGCCGCCGGGGCCAGGCGCAACAACAGCACGCTCGAGCAGGACATCGCCCACCCCATGCCGAGCCCGGCCACCACCCAGATCGGTGCCACCAGCACCGGTGGCACCCAGGTCAGCGGGGTGAACGCCAGGCCGGTGAGCGCCGCGCCGATGAGCAGTCCGCCGATGCTCACCAGCCGGTAGCGATCGGGGCGCTCGGCTCCGCTGGGTCCGGTCGACCCCCCGGGCCAGTGGCCCTGGCTCCACGACCCGGCAAACCAGCCGATCGCCCCGAAGGTCAGCGCCACCCCCGCCAGGGCCGGACTCACGCCGCGGTGCTCGACCAGCATGAGGGTCAGGAACGCCTCCGAGCCGAAGAAGGCGGCATTGATCCCGGTGCGGTGGACCACCAGCGCGGGCAGCCCCCGCGCGGCCCGGAACACCCCTGACGGCAGCAGCCGCGGCAACCCGGCCAGCATCACCGCCGCCCCGCCGGCGCCCAGGGCCGCCACCAGGACGCCGGGGGCGGCGTCGGCGGTCAACGCCCACTGGGCCCATTGCAGGCAGCCGGCGCCGCCGGCGAGCAGGACGGCGGCCCCCAGGCGGCGCCGTCCCCCGCCCGAGCTCGCGGCACCCGGGGCGCCCGAGGCGACGCCGACGGCACGCAGACGCGTCCAGAGCACCCACAGCGGGGCGGGCAGCAGCGGCAGCACGGCCAGGAAGGGCGCCTGCCACCCGACGTGGGTGGCGAGCAGGCCGGCCACCGGTGGCCCGATCAGACTGGGCAGCACCCAGCTCGCCGAGATCAGCCCGAACACCCTGGGCTGCAGGGATTCCGCGAACGCGGCACCCACCAGCACGTACAGGCAGACCATGTGGACGCCGCCGCCGAGGCCGGACAGTGCCCGCCCGGCGAGGAAGGTGGCGAAGGTGGTCGCCGTCCCGCTGATCGTCAGGCCCACGCCGAAGGTGACCAGTCCGAGCAGCATGGTGACCGCGGGGCCACGGCGGCCGACCAGCTCACCGGCGCCGACGATGCCCAACAGGGCGGTGGTCACGAACAGCGAGAAGGCCAGACCGTACTCGCGCAGGCCCCCCAGGGCCCGCGCCGCCACCGGCATCGCGGTCACGACGGCGTAGGCCTCGAAGGCGACCAGCAGCGTGACGGCGACGATGGCCGCCGTGGTGGCCCGGTGCGGGCGGCTCCAGGGGCTAGGCGTCCCCACCGGATCCGGAGCCCGACCCGGACCCCTTGTCGGCGCCCGATCCCTTGCCGTCGCCGCCGCCGCGGGGCAGCTGCTCGTAGATCTCCTTGCACATCGGGCAGACCGGGAACTTGCTGGGGTCGCGCCCGGGCACCCAGACCTTGCCGCACAGGGCGATCACCGGCATCCCGGTGACCGCGGACTCGACGATCTTCTCCTTGCGCACGTAGTGCGCGAAGCGTTCGTGGTCGCCCGGCTCGACCGGCTGCTCGACCAGCTCGCGCTCGAGCAGTGCGGTGGCCCCGCCGTCCACCGAGGGAGCCGTCATCGGTGAGGACAGCGGTGTGGGGTCGTCGACGGAGCTCATGGGGCCCGAGTCTAGGCCGAGCCGCGCCCGCAGGTCAGGCCGGACGGCGCGTTCGGCGCATTGGCTCGCCACGCTGCCTCAAGGGAGTGTGCCTGGCGGCAAAGGCACCCATAAGGCCGCTTTACCCCGGTCGTCAGAGGCGGGTCGTCACGGTGGTGAGCAGCAGATCACCCGGGGAAAGAGGCCACCATGCGACCACGTCACCTACTCGTCCTCGCCGGCGCGACCGGACTCGCCCTGGCTGTCGTGGGCGTCGGTCTGCCGGGAGCCACCTGGGGGCCATCCACCACGGCCGACGCCGAGCCTGCCGGCGGAGCGGGCGCCGCCGTCCCCGCCGCCCTCGGTGGGCGCAGTGAGCAGCCCGCCGCCGCACCCGTGGCGACGGCCGCCGCACCCGGCGCGACGGCCGTGGCGCCGACACCGGCTCCCGTGGCGGCGGACCCCGTTCTGACGGCCATGCAGCGAGACCTCGGGCTGACCGCCGACGAGGCCATCGTCCGGGTGATCCGAGATGACCAAGCCCACGCCCTCGATCGTGACCTGCGGTCTCGGCTCGGCGAGGCCTACGCAGGCGCGTATCTGACCGAGGACAGCGGATCGCTCACCGTGGCGGTGACCGACCCCGCTGCCGCCGAGACAGTCTCGGCAGCACAGGCCATTCCGGCGCTGGTGACCTCGAGCCGATCCACCCTGGAGCAGACCAAGGCCGCGCTCGACCGCGCTGCAGCCGATGCGGAGCCACGGGGCGTGACCTCGTGGTTCATCGACGTTCCGGCGAACACCGTCACCGTGATCGCCGGCGAACGCACGGCCGCCGCCGCCTTCATCTCGGCGGCGGGCGTCGATCCGGCCACGACCACCGTGGTCACCAGTGACGAGCAGCCGCAGACGTTGGCCGACGTCCGCGGTGGGGACGCCTACTACATCAACGGCACCTCCCGCTGTTCGGTGGGGTTCTCCGTCGAGGGCGGGTACGTCACGGCTGGTCACTGCGGCAGCGCAGGGTCGAGCACGGCCGGGGTGAACCGGGCCAATCAGGGTGTCGTCCAGGGATCGCAGTTCCCCGGGCACGACTGGGGCTGGGTTCGGGTGAACGCCAACTGGACACCGCAACCCTGGGTCCGGGACGCCGCGGGCGGCAACGTGCAGGTCGCCGGGTCCGAAGAGGCGGTGATCGGCGCTGCGGTCTGCCGGTCCGGCTCAACCACCGGGTGGCGCTGCGGCACGATCCTGGCGAAGAACGCCACCGTGATGTTCCCCCAGGGCACCGTCACGGGGCTCACCAGGACGAACGCCTGTGCCGAGCGGGGGGACTCGGGCGGGTCATGGATCTCCGGTCAGCAGGCCCAGGGGGTCACCTCGGGCGGCAACGGCAACTGCTCCGTCGGTGGCACGACGTACTTCCAGCCGATCAACCCGATCCTGGCGACCTACGGCCTGTCGCTGAGGACCACGGGATCCGTTCCCGCGACTCCGCCTCCGGCACCGACCACCCCGGCACCGACGACTCCGGCACCGGCCAGCCCCACTCCTGCAACGCCGAGCGTCACCGTCCCCGCCCCCACCACTCCGGCCACCACCCCCGCCGGCCCCCCCGCGGGCACCCCGACACCGACCACCGCGGCCCCGATCACTCCCGGCACCACCGCGCCCGTCCCGACCGTCCCCGTCCCGACCACTCCCAGCAGTACACCGACCCAGAGCAGTCCGGCAGGCGCGTCTAGAACCCCCACCCCGGCCCCGGCGGAGCTGTGTCGGGGGTACGGCACGCCGATCACCGCGACCATCGGCCGCGCTCGGTATGCCATCGCTCCCGCGAGCGGTTCCTTCCGGGTGGGGAGCACCTCGACCAGGAGCGCCTGCCTGGCCGCCCGAGGCCCGGCCGACATCCGGCTGTACCTGCAGAAGTGGCTCTCGGGCCGGGGCTGGGTCACGGTGGGGCTCTCCTCGACCCGGTCGACGGGGTCCGGTCCGGTGCGGGCCACGATGCGCAGGAACGCGTCGGTGGGCACCTATCGATACGTCATCTACCTCCCCACCGGTGGCCCGGACTTCGCCTTCGCGGCCCGGTGAGCCCTGGCCGTGGGCAGGGCGGCCGCCCTGCCCACGGCCGGCCCACAGTCCGTGATCAGTTGGCCGACGGTTCGTCCGGGTAGGTCGACAGGAACGCCAGCTCGCCACGCTGGCGACGCAGCACCGTGCGCCACAGGCCGTCCGGGGTGTCACTGAACGGGTCGCGCGACTCGGCGTCCACCACGTACCAGGCGCCCTCGTCGATCTCCTCCTCCAGCTGGCCTGCCCCCCAGCCGGAGTGCCCGGCGAAGATGCGCAGCCCGGCCACCCCCCCGGCGACGATCTGCGGCGGGGCATCGAGGTCCACCAGCCCGAGGGCGCCGATGATCCGCCGGACGCCGAGCGGGTCCTGTTCGTCGCCGGGCACGGCCACCAGGCCCAGGGCGCCGTCCAGGCCCACCGGCCCACCCTGGAACAGCCGGCCCGGGGTGGTCACGAAGGGCTGCCACTCGGGCAGCACCCGGGCGACGTCCACGGGCAGCGGGCGGTTGACCACGATGCCCATCGCGCCCTCGTCGGTGTGGTCCAGCAGCAGGACGACGGTGCGCCGGAAGTTCGGATCGTCCAGCACCGGAGTGGCCACGAGCAGCCGCCCCACGAGCGGGCGATCCTGGGCGGCGCGGCGGTGGTCTGGCCGCCTCACGCCGCGTCCCGCGCGGCCGAGCGGGCAGCCATCGTCTCGCTGTCGGGATCCGGTGGCCCCGGCCTTGGGCGCCGCCGGCGCAGGACCAGCCAGACCACCAGCACCCCGAGCGCGTCGGCGACCGCGTCCCACACATCACCCGAGCGCCGGGCCAGCCAGAGGTACTGCGCGAGTTCGCTGAGTACGGCATTGGCCAGCAGGGCCAGCGCCAGCGGCCGGACGGCCACGCCGGCCCAGGCACCGACCGCCAGCACCCCGCCGAAGAGCACCAGGTGCGCCACCTTGTCGATGCCGACGACGGGCGAGGCGGCCCCGGCCTTGGGCGCGTACAGCGCGGCCAGGTGCGCGATCACGGTGAGGCCGAAGATCACCTGCCGGGTCCGCGCGCTCACTCCCCGACTCTATCCGCGACCCCCGACGGCCCGAGGACGGCACCTCGAAACCGGGGTTGCGGACGGCGCGCACCACGATCGGGCCCTGCGGGTCCGGCCAGAGGCGCGGCCGGCGGCCAGTCCCCCCGCGGCAGACTCGGTCACGTACACCGCGGCGATCCCTTCGACTTCTCGCACTCGCCGGACAGGCCGGGAGCAGCGGTCGGGACGCCGACGCCCGCCGCCACCTCGAGCATGCGCCGGTCGTAGGACACGAGGGCCAGCAAGTTCTCGCCGACCACCTGAGCGCTGGCGACGTGGATGGAGTCCAGGGTGCGGCACCCGCTGGGGAGCTGCGCCGCGGCGTCGCGGACCTCCTCGGTCACCAGGATCTCGGACACGTCGCGCACGAGATCCGCCATCAACGTGGGGAAGCTACCCACGCGGTCGAGCGTCCGCACCGTCTCCACGAAACCGATGGTGCTGGTCGCCAGCGGGATGCCGGGAGTGCGGGCCAGGAAGGCCCGCAGCTCCGCCGCGGGGCGCCGACCGGAGAGCAGGGTGACCAGGGCAGAGGCGTCCAGGTAGATCAACGCTCGTCGTCCATGCGTTCGGCGAGCAGCAGGTCGAGCGGCGACACCTCCGCTGGCACGGCGACCTCGCGTATCCGGTCGAGGTCGCTGGTCGTCGTGGCCTTGAGCTTCACCAGACCCTTGGTCACCAGGGGCATGTAGCGCGCCAGTGACCCTCCGCCGGGCAGCAGCACGGCGATGACGCGGCCGTGCCGCGTCACCTCGATCGTCTCGCCCTGCTCGACGCGCGCGAACATCGCACTGGGGTTGTAGGAGAACTCGCGGACGGAGACCGTGCTCACACCATCCCACCCCTCCTGTAGGTACAACACGAGAATTGTCCCTACACTGTGGCTCAACCGTCAAGGCCCCGTGGAACCCGTCGACCCGCCCGGCAAGATCCGGAATCGCCTACCGCCGGACGACGAGACGCCTGAGCGGTAACGCCATGCCCTGTCCGCGGCATGGCGGCGCGTCGCGCGCGTACGCGCGGTCCCTGAATGGCCACCAACAATGGCCACCGACGCCGAGCGTCGGCGCCACCCTCGTGCCTCGGGGCAGCCTCCTCCCGATTCCCACAGCGTCGACGAACGGTGAAGGCCCCCACGACGAGCATGTGGGGGCCTTCATGTTGGTGGAGGTGGCGGGAATCGAACCCGCGTCCGCCGGTGACGAGCCAGTTCTTCTCCGGGCGCAGTCTGCTGTGGCCTTTCTCAGCCCCGGCGATCACGCAGACGAGTCGCCGAGCCGGGCTCAGTCACTGTTTGTGTCGCGTCAGCTCCGTGACCGGGCTTTCAGCCAGTGGCCTTCTGGATGACGTCAGCACCCGGGCCGAAGGCGTGCTCGGGGCTGACGGAGACTTGCCTCGCTCAGGCGGCGAGGGCGAAGTGCTCGGTGCTCTGCTTGTTGGCAGTTATTGGTTTGCGACGAGGATTAACGAGATCACGTCACCTACTCGGCCCGCTTCACCTGCCCCGACATCCGCCGTCGAAGCCAGTCACCCCCTGGGTGGGTCGTGTCCGTCCGAACCGTGCTGCTGCACCGTGGTGCTCACAACTGTGGTGCCGGCTCAGACTACTGCGCTCAACGCCGTCCCGGACAGCGACATTCCCCCGGTCAGCGCTCGCGGTCGACGAGAACCCCACCCGACCGGGCGCCAGGGTTACGCCGAACGGGTGATCAGGCCGACCCGCCCACCCGTCGATGCACACCACGTGACGGCCCAGCACCCCTCCAGGAGCACGGACGGCCCCCCGACCGTGCTCCCGCGCATCCCCCGGCAACGGGTGACCTCGGGCCTGTCCAATGACTCCCTCCAGGAGGCGCTGGCCGCCATCGGCCACCGGACCTCGGACACCGGCGTGGCCCAGACCCTGCTCGAGTCCGCCCGACGCCTGACCGGGGTGGCGCTGTGGAGCTGGGATCTGGCCACCGGACGGCTCACCTGGTCGCGGGAGATGTTCGACCTGATCGGGCTGCCGCCCGGCCCCTCCCCCACCTGGCAGGACTGGCAGCAGTTGCTGCACCCCGACGACCGGGTGGACCTGGCCTCCTCGGACATGGCCGCCGCCGCGGCCGGCGAGGGCTGGCATGTGGTCTTCCGGGCCCTGCCACCCGACGGCCGCACCCGTTACCTCGAGGCGTGGTCGGACGTGGTCACCGATGACCAGGGCGACCCGGTCGCCGTCCTCGGGGCCACGATGGACGTCACCACCCATCAGGAGACGGTGCAGCAACTGCATGCCAACCGCGAGGTGTTCCGGCTGGCCTTCGACGAGGCGCCGATCGGGATGGCGATGCTCGAGCTCTCCCCCGCGGCAGCGGGTCCCGCCCCGCTGGTGCGCACCGTCATGGTCAACCGCGCGTTGCGCACCCTGGTCGGCGCCGCGCCACCCGAGCCGGAGGCGCCACCGCTGGACCTGACGACTCTGGTCCACCCCGACGACCGGGCCACCCTGGACGCGCTGATCGCCGTCGAGGCCACACCCCAGATCCGCTCGGCCGAGGTGCGCCTGGTCCGCCCCGACGGCTCGGACCGCCTGGCCTGGGTGCACGCCGCCGCGGACGACGGTGAGGACCTGGACCGCGTGGTTCGGCTCATCCTGCACGTGGTCGACGTGACCGTGCTGCGCAGCACCCAGGCAGAACTGGAACGGTTGGCCCTGACCGACACCGTGACCGGGCTGAGCAATCGGGCGGCGCTGGAGGCCGCCGCTCAGCAGGCCCTGGACCGCAGATCGATCACCGGGCCAGGCCTCGGCATCGGCTTCGTGCTGCTCGACCTCGACCGGTTCAAGACGGTGAACGACTCCCTTGGGCACGTCGCCGGCGATGCCCTGCTGGTCGAGGTCGGACGACGCCTGCGGGGCGCCGTCCCGTCGAGCGCCGTCGTGGCCCGCCTCGGCGGGGACGAGTTCGCCGTCCTGATCGCCACGTGTCCCGGACCGGCGGCCATTGCCGACCTGGCCGAGGTCATCCGCCTGCGGCTGGCGCACCCGTACACGCTGGCCGGGGTCTCGCGGCTGAACACCACCGCGAGCCTGGGGGTGACCTGGTGCGACGGCGCCCAGAACACCGTCCAGGACCTCTACCGCGAAGCCGATCTCGCGCTCTACGAGGCCAAGGCGGCCGGACGCAACGCGGTCGCCCTGTTCGATGACGAGCTGCGCTCGATGGCCGACCGGCGAATCCAGAGCGAACGCCACCTGCGCGCCGCGCTCGCCCACGACGGCGTCCGGATGGTGCTGCAGCCGGTGGTCGACCTGGCCAGCGGTGAGGTGGTCGGCAGCGAGGCCCTGGCCCGGATGGAGCACCCCGAGCTGGGGCTGCTGCCGCCGGAGGAGTTCATCCCGGCCGCCGAGGACACCGGCCTGGTGGCCGAGATCGACAGCCGGATCTGCGAGCTGGCCATCACGGCTCTCGCGCGCGCGGACGGCGACCCCCGGCTGCTGCGGATCGCGGTCAATGTCTCACCCCGCACGCTGGACAGCGCCGAGTACCGGTCCCGGCTGCGAATGGCCTTGCGCCGCAACCGGATCGACGCGAACCGGATGCTGATCGAGGTGACCGAGTCCAGCCTGCTGGACGCCGCCAGCCCGCGCGCGACCCAGCTGCGCGAGCTCCAACGCGAGGGCCTGACCGTCGGCATCGACGACTTCGGCACCGGCTATTCCGCTCTGGCCTACCTGGATGCCTTCGACCTGGACTTCCTCAAGATCGACCGGTCGTTCGTCTCCCAGTTGGGCACCGGTGAGCGCGCGGACGCCGTGGTGTCGGCGATCATCACCCTGGCGCACGCCCACGGCATGTCGGTGACCGCCGAGGGGGTGGAGACCGCCGAGCAGGCCGAGCGGCTCGCGGCCATGGGCTGCGACCGGGGCCAGGGGTGGTACTTCGGCAAGCCCGAGTTCCTCTGACCCGGCCTGACCCACCCACCCCGCCCCCGCCCCCCCGCCGTGATCATGCACTTTCAACGGTGAAAGTGCATGATCACGAGGGCGGGCGGGATCGAGTCAGGTCAGCGGTGCTTGTGAGCCTGGACGGCGCGCTCGGTCTCGCGCTTGTCCTGCCGCTCGCGCAGGGCAAGCCGCTTGTCGTACTCCTTCTTGCCGCGGGCCAGGGCGATCTCGACCTTCGCGCGCCCGTCGGAGAAGTACAGCTGGAGCGGCACGATCGTGTGCCCCTTCTCGCGGGTCGCCGCCTCGAGCTCGGCGATCTCGTGGCGGTGCATGAGCAGCTTGCGGCGCCGCCGCGGGGCGTGGTTGGTCCAGGTGCCCTGGGAGTACTCGGGGATGTGCACCGCCTCGAGCCAGGCCTCGCCGTCCGTGATCGAGACGAACCCGTCGACCAGCGAGGCCCGCCCCGCGCGCAGCGCCTTGACCTCGGTGCCGGTCAGCATCAGGCCGGCCTCGAAGGTGTCGTCGATGTGATAGTCGTGCCGGGCCTTGCGGTTGGAGGCGACGACCTTGCGGCCGGTTTCCCGAGGCATCGAACCAGTCTAGGCGTGGTCTCGACAGGTCACAGGTAGCGCATCGGGTTGACGTACCCGCCGTCCGCCAGCGCCTCGAAGTGCAGGTGGCACCCGGTGGACAGGCCCGTCGTCCCCACGTAGCCGACCACCTGGGCGCGCCGCACCGATCCGCCGCCACGGGCGATCCGGGACAGGTGGTTGTACGTGGTGGCCAGCGAGACCCCGCCCACCATCCCGTGGTCGATGATCACCCGGTTGCCGTACCCGCCGGCCCAGCCCGCCGAGATCACCTCACCGTCCGCGGCCGCGTACACCGGGGTGCCGCACCCGGCAGCGAAGTCGGTGCCGGTGTGCATCCGGGAGATGTGCAGGATCGGGTGGTAGCGCATGCCGAAACCGGAACTGACCGGCCCCGAGCTCGGGTAGCCGAAGAACCCGTTGGACGCCGGGACCCCGCCCCCTCCGCCACCGTTGCGGTTGCGCTTGCGCGCGGCCTCGCGGGCCTTGCGGGCGCGCTCGGCCAGGATCGCCCTCAGCTTGGCCTGCTCGGCGGCCAACTCGTCCAGGCGCTTCTTCTCATCGGCGATCTTGCCCTGGATGGTGGTCACCGCACCCTGCTGGGTCACCACCAGAGCCGAGACCTGCGCCTCGGCCGCCGACGCCTGCCGCTCGGCCTCGCGCCGGGTGGCCACCACGATCGCCGACTGCCGCTTGAGTTCGGTGATCTGCGCCCGGACGGCGGCCAGCTTGCTCTCGCGCGCGCGCATCTCGGCCCGCTGGACGGCCAGCCGGTCGATGGCGCCGTTCTGCACCCGCAGGGCGGCCCCGGCGTAGGCGAGGCGCTCGGTCAGGTGCTCCGGGCTCTGGGCCTCGAGCAGGATCGACAGCCCGCTGATGTCGTTGCCCACGTATGCGTGGCGGGCGAGGTCGCCCAGGGCCTCGCGGGTGTCGGCCTCGGCGTCCACCTCGGCGGCCAGGTCGCGTTCGGCCTTGGCCTCCTGCTCGCGCGCCACCTGGAGCTGGGAGCCGAGCTTGGCGTCCAGGGCAGCGGCCTCGGCGAGGCGGCCCTGGGCCGAGGCGAGGTCGGCCCGGGCGACAACCAGGTTCTGCTCGGACTTCTTCAGCGCGACGGCGGCCTCGACGAAGTCGGCGTTGGCCCCCTCGAGGCTCTCCTTCAGCTCCTCGATCGCCGCGTCGACGGACTTCTTGCGCTTGTCGATGTCGTCGGCCACGGCCCGGGTTGTCCCGGTCAGCTCGTACCGACCGACGGCCGAGGACGCCGGCAGCGCACTCACGACGCCCGGCACCACCAGCGCGGTCACCGCGAACGCCGCCGCGAGCGCGCGCCGTCCGCTGACTGCTGCCATCGCCCTGCTCCCGCGTCTCGACCGGGAACGCCCCCTGGGAGCGCACCTCAACCTCGACTAGAGGTCGAGGTGACTTACACCTTGAGGTATCGACGCAGGGAGAGGAAGGACGACACGCCAGCGATCAGCATTCCGATGCCGAACATCCACGGCGCGACCAGCAGGGCATCACTGACGTCGACCCAGCTGCTGATGAACCGCACCTGGTCCTTGAGCCAGCCCTGGATGGCCAGCTGGGTGAACAGCACCAGGATCAGTGAGGCCCCGAAGGCGCCGGCGATGGCGGCGATGAGACTCTCCAGCACGAACGGCAACTGGATCACCAGGTTCGAGGCCCCGACCAGGCGCATGATCGCGGTCTCGCGTCGCCGGGTGAAGGCGGTCAACCGGATGGTGGTGGCCACCAGCAGCACGCTGGACAGCAACGTGAGCGCGGCCACCGCCCACGCCGACCACTTCAGCCCCCCGAACAGGGCGAACAGTTTGTCGATCACCCGGTTCTGGTCCTCGACGTCGTCCACGCCCGGGCGATCGCGGAACATCTCCGAGACCACGGCGTACTTCTTGGGGTCCTTCAGCTTGACCCGGAAGGACTCCGGCAACTGGTCGGGGGTCAGGTTGTCCGAGAGCACCAGGTCCTTGAACTGCTCCTTGAACCGGACGTAGGCCTCCTGCTTGGACTCGTAGAAGACCTGGTCGACATACGGCGCGAGCTGGGGCGAGGCGAGATCGGCGCGGATCTGGTCCCGCTGGGCCTGGGTGACCTCACCGGCGGCACAGGTGGTCTTGTCCGAGTCCGCGGTGCACAGGAAGATCGAGACCTGCACCCGGTCGTCCCAGTAGCTCTTCATCAGGCCGACCTGCTTCTGGGTCAGGACGCCGACCCCGAACAGCAGCAGCGAGACGGTGGTCACCAGGATGAGCGAGATGGTCATGGTCAGGTTGCGGCGCAGTCCGATGCCGATCTCGCTGAGGATGAACTGGAACCTCATCGCGCGTACCCGTACACGCCGCGGTCCTGGTCACGGATCAACTTGCCGGCATCCAACTCGCACACCCGCTTGCGCATCTGGTCGACGATCTCGAAGTCGTGGGTGGCCATCACGATCGTGGTCCCGGTGCGGTTGATCCGGTCGAGCAGGCGCATGATCCCGACGCTGGTCTGCGGGTCGAGGTTGCCGGTGGGCTCGTCGGCCAACAGGATCGAGGGCCGGTTGACGAACGCCCGGGCGATCGCCACGCGCTGCTGCTCGCCGCCGGACAACTCGTGCGGGAAGCGCTGCTCCATGCCCCCCAGGCCGACCAGGTCGAGCACCTCGGGCACCGTGTGGGCGATCGCGTGCCGTGGCTTGCCGATCACCTGCAGGGCGAAGGCCACGTTCTCGAAGACGGTCTTGTTCGGCAGCAGGCGGAAGTCCTGGAACACCACGCCGATCTGGCGGCGCAGCGCCGGCACCTTCCAGCTGGCCAGGCGGGCGACGTCCTTGCCGGCCACGTGCACCAGCCCCCGGGTGGCCCGCTCCTCCCGCAGCACCAACCGCAGGAACGTCGACTTGCCCGATCCGGAGGACCCGACCAGGAAGACGAACTCGCCCTTGGCGATCTCGACGCTGACGTTGTCCAGAGCGGCCTGCTGCGGGGGCGAACCGGCGGTGCCCACCCTGCGCCGTCCGCCGCGGATCGTCCTCGATCGGCCGGCCAGCGCCGCAGCGCTGTCGTAGACCTTGGTGACGTTCTCGAAACGGATCACGGCTGTGGGTCGTCCTCGGTGGTTCGACGGCAATCGAGCGCAGCGTGACGGCGCCCGGCCGCCCACCCTCGCACAGCGAGTCTAAGCACGATGCCCGACTCGCCGGTGCCCCCTGCACTCCCTACCCACCCCAACCCTCCCCCGCACTCACCCGTGAGGGCGGGCGGGGGCAGGCGGGGGCGGGGCGGGCGGGGCGGGTCGGGTCAGCCGGCCGCCGTCACCTGCTGCAGCTTGGTGGCGAACTCCAGCACCGCCTCGGCGTTGTGCACGCTCAGGGTCCCGGCCGTGGTGTAGGGCACGACGACGTACCGCTTCTTCGCCACTCCCTCGACGGCCGCGATCCCGGGGTTCTTCTCGGTGGCCTTCCTCAGCGCGTCCTCGGCCTCGATGAAGCCCGGCCCCGCCGAGGTCTGCAACCAGAGCACCGAGGCGTTGCGCTTGGCGACCTGCTCCCAGGAGACCTCGCCGTAGACCGCCGGCACATCCTCGAAGACGTTGTCGGCCCCGGCCAGGTACATGATCGCGTTCGGGATGCCGGTCCCGCCGACCGGGTAGGGCACCTCTTCGCCCGCGTACTGCCAGACCTTGGCCCGCGGCTTGCCCGCGGTGAGAGCGGCCGCCTTGTCCAGCGTGCCCTTCATGGTCGAGATCAGGGACGACGCGGCGTCCGGCACGTCGAAAATCTGCCCCAGGCGGTGATGTCGGCGAACAGCGGCTCGAAGTCACGCAACGTGGCACCGGTGCAGTAGGTGGTGAAGCTGTAGGCCTTGATGCCGGCGTCCTTCTCCAACCGGGTGGCGTCCAGGTAGTTGGGGATGTTGAGCCGGTAGGTGGTCACCACGATGTCCGGCTTGGTCGAGGCGATGGTCTCGATCGGGGGTGGCCAGGTCTTGTCGTCGCCGTACTTCTTGATCTTCTTGAGCTGCTCGGCGTACTGCGGCACCTGCTTCATGTCGTCGTCGCTGTACATGCCCCAGGTGCCGACGATGCGCTCGCCCAGACCCATGGCGATCAGGAACTCCGCCGACTGCGGGTCGAGGGTGAACACCTTCTGCGGCACGGAGTCGTAGGTGACCTTGCGGTCCTTCTTCTCCCCCGTGCACTGGTCGAGGGTGACCGGGCCACGAGCGGAGGAAGCTGCCGCAGATCCCGTCCCGGCAGCAGTGCTTGGATCGGTGGTGGTGGTCGAGCCGCACGCGGCGGTGGCCAGGACGGCGACCAGCCCAAGGCTGATCAGGACGGTTCGCTTCACGGTGGGTCCTCTCGTCGGTGACCGGGTCTGAGCCCGGCCGGATCAGTGGGTGGCAGCCGCGGGCGAGGCCTCAGGAAGCCGCAGTGATATCTCGGAGCTGCTCGGCGAAATCGAGGACCGCTGAGGCGTTGTGCACACTGAGCGCGCCGGCGGTGGTGTACGGGACTACGACGAACCGTTTCTTCGCCACGCCGGCCACCCCGGCCAGCCCGGTGTGCGCCGGAACGGCCTTCCTGAGCGCGGCCTCGGTCTGGATCGCACCGGCGCCGGCGTCGGTCATCAGCCACAGGACGTCAGGGTTGCGCTGCACGACCTGTTCCCAGGAGACCTCGCCGTAGACGGTGTTCAAGTCCTCGAAGATGTTCTCGCCGCCCGCCAGGTGGATGATCGCGTTGGGGATGCCCGTGCCGCCCACAGGACCAGGGACTTCCTCGCCGGCGTACTCCCAGACCTTGACTCGCGGACGACCGGCGGTGATCTTCGCGGCCTCGTCGAGCTGGCCCTGCATCGTGGCGACGAGCTGCTCGGCGGCCGAGTCGACATCGAAGATCTTCCCGAGGTTGGTGATGTCGGCGAAGAGCGGGTCGAAGCTGCGCATGGCCTCGCCGTGGCAGTAGCTCGTGAAGCTGTAGGCGTCGATGCCGACGTCCTTCTTCATGCGGGCCGCGTCGAGGTAGCCGGACGTGTTGAGCCGGTAGACGCTGACGACGATGTCCGCCTTGGCAGCGGCGATGGTCTCGATCGGTGGCGGCCAGGTCTGCTTGTCGTCGAAGTTCTTGAGCTTGCGCAACTCGCCGGAATACTGCGGCAGTTTCGCGAGCTCCTCCTCGGAGTACATCCCCCAGGTACCGACGATCCGGTCGGCCAGACCGAGCGCGATCAGGAACTCCGCGGATTGCGGGTCCAGGGCGAACACCTTCTGGGGCACGGCGTCATAGGTGACCTTGCGGTCCTTCTTCTCCCCCGAGCACTGGTCCAGGGTGACCGGACCACGAGCGGAGGCCGCCGCGGAGGATCCGGCGGCCGAGCTTGCTCCGGCGCTCGTGGTGGCCTCACCGGAGCCGCAGGCCGCGGCCAGCAGGACGACAACCAGGCCGAGACCGGTTGTGAGGGTGCGTTTCACGGGGGTGTTCCTCTCACTGGAGGGTGTGGTGCGGTCAGGTGGACAACTGCGGGCTCGACCCGTTGGGGCTCTGCGGGGTGGAGTCGCCGAGAGGGTCGAGCGGGGCGAAGGCCAGGCTCATCCGTGCGGTGCGCGGATGGATGCTGCGATGGACGGCGACCCCGAACACCTCGGCCAGCAATGCCTCGGTGAGCACGTCCTCGGGGGTGCCGTCGGCGACCACGCGACCGGCCTCGAGCACGTAGATCCGGTGGCAATAGGCCGCCGCGAGGTTCAGCTCGTGCAGCGCGGCGACCGTGGTGACCCCCAGGTCTCGCACCAGTTCGAGCAGCTCGAGCTGGGCCCGGATGTCGAGGTGATTGGTCGGCTCGTCCAGCACCAGGACACTGGTGCGCTACGCAAGGGCCTTGGACAGCAGCACCTTCTGCTTCTCGCCACCACTGAGGGTGGCGAAGACCCGCTCGGCCAGGGCCTGCACCCCGGTGCGGCGCATGGACTCCTCGACGATCTCGCGGTCGGTGTCGTCCTCGACGTCGAAGAGCCGCTTGTGCGGCGTCCGGCCGAGCGCGACCACCTCGCGCACGGTGAAGTCGAACTCGGCCGGCGCCTCCTGGGCGACCACCGCCGTCCGCAGCGCCGAGCGGCGGGCCGGTAGTTGCCAGATGTCCTCCTCGCCGAGGTGGATGCTGCCGGCGACCGGCCTGAGGGCCCGGTACATGCCGCGCAGCAGGGTCGACTTGCCAGAGCCGTTGGGTCCGATCAGACCGACGATCTCCCCCGGGGCCGCAGTCAGATCAGCGCCGTCCACGATCACCGTGCCGTCGATGGCGATCCGGGCACCCCGAACCTGGACCTGCATCAGGAGACCCCCGGCGTGCGTTCGCTGCGATTCATCAGCCACAGGAAGACCGGGCCGCCGATCGCGGCCGTGATCACGCTGAGCGGGATCTCCAGTGGCCGCATGACCACGCGCCCGACCAGGTCGACCAGAACCAGGAACAGGGCGCCACCCAGCGCGGTCACCGGCAGCAGCCGGCGGTGATCCGCACCCACCAGCAGCCGTGCCGTGTGCGGGATCATCAGGCCGACGAAGCCGATGCCGCCGGCGATCGCCACCACCGAGGCGGTCAGCACGGAGGCGACGACCGCCAGCTGGAGGCGGAAGCTGCTCACCTTGACCCCGAGCGCCACGGCGGCGTCCTCGCCCATCAGCAGGGCGTTCAGCGTGCGGTACTGCGCCAGCAGCCAGGCCGAGCACGCGAGCATCACCACGGTCGGGACCCCGAGATCGCGCCAGGAGGCCGCAGCCAGGGTGCCGAGCAGCCAGAAGACGACACCGGCCATGCTCTGCCCGTCGATCATGCGCAGCTGGATGAAGCTGGTGGCCGCCTGGAAGACGTACCCGACGGCCACGCCGGCCAGGATCAGGCGGGCCGGCGACACCCGCCCCCGTCGCCGGCTGAAGACCAGCACCAGCAGCAGGGCGAGCGTTGCCCCGACAAAGGCCACTCCGGACAGCGCCAGCTTGCCGATCGCCGCCGTCCCCAGAGCGAGCACGAGGACGGCGCCCAGCGAGCCGCCCTGCACCACTCCGAGCACGTAGGGGTCGGCCAGTGGGTTGCGCACCAGAGCCTGCAGGGCAGCCCCGGCCACGGCCAGCGCGGCCCCCACGACGACCCCGAGCAGGGCACGCGGAGCGCGGAAGTTCCAGATGATCGCCGAGTCCCGGGGGTCGATCTGCACCCCGGTGTCGATCCCGAGCGAGCGGTCGAGCATCACGGCCCAGACCGTCCCGAGCGGCAGGGACACCGAGCCGACCGAGATGGCGGCCAGCACGGTCAGCACCAGGGCAGCGGTGAGCACCACCAGGAACACCGGGTAGAGCCGTCGCGGGATCAGGTGGGCCCGAGAGGCCCGGCGCGCGAGCCCGGCCTCGCCGCCCCGTCCCGGGGTCGCCGGCGCCCGCTGACTGGTGGTCGACTCCATCTGGCGGGGCCTTTCCTTCCTGGGGGAGGTACGCAAGACTTCTACGCAACGTCGAATATCCTGCTTTCTACATTACGTAGAAGTACGTCGGCAACGGATCTCCGCGATCCGGTGCCGCGGGGTGGTCGACACGTCCCGATGTGGAGGTGGACCGTGGCCCGCGAGGCGCACCTCGAGCGCGCCGTCCTCGAGGAGTTGTGGCAGGCACCGGACGGCGCGTCCGCCGTCGAGATCTGCCAGAGGTTGCCGGGGCGACCACTGGCCCAGACCACGGTGCTGACCGTGCTCGATCGACTGCGGCGCAAGGGGCTGGTCCAGCGAGAGCGGATCGGGCGCTCGCACAGGTTCTGGGCAACGGTCAACCGGGAGGTGCTGGTGGCCCGCACCATGCTGGAGGCGTTGTCGGACAGCACCGATCACGCCCTGGCGCTGTCCCGTTTCGTGGACGGCGTCCCGGCCGAGGACGTCGCCGCCCTGCGCAGGGCGCTGGACGCCGTCCACGGCCCGGACCCGGGGCGCGGCGAAGGGTGACCGTGGGCGTCCAGCCGGCGATCGCCGATGCCGCCCTGCTCGGCGCCTTGGCCGCACTGGCCTCGGAGCCGGTCCCGGTCCTGCTGGCCCAGGCCGGGTGGCCGCGGCGGTCACCACGTCGCGGTCTCGCGGCGTGGATCGCCCTCGGGACACTCGGCTGGCTGGCCACGGCGGCAACCCTGTTGGCACTGGGGACAGCCGAGCGCGGCGGCCACCTGGTCGCCAACCTCTGGGTCTGCGGCCTGGACCTGGCCGCCGGACGCAACCCCCTCGGCGTCACCGGCTGGATCTGCACCGGGGCGGGCCTGGCGTTACTGGCCTGGCAGACCGCCTTCCTGGCAGTGGGGCTGCTCGCGCGGGCAAGGCGCCGACGAGCCCATCGGGCGGTGGTGGACCTGGTGGGGACCCACGACGCGGCCTTGGGCGCCGTCGTCCTGGACGACCCCCGCCCGCTCGCCTACCACCTGCCCGGCCTCGGCGATCATCGGCTGGTGCTCACCCGGGGGACCCTGGGGATCACCGAGGAGGAGGAACTGCGCGCCGTGATGGCCCACGAGCGGGCTCACCTCAGTGGCCGGCACGACCTGCTGATCCAGTGGTTCCTGGCCTGGCGGCGCTGCTACCCCGGCGTGCTCGGCCCGGGCATCGGCCTGCGCATGGTCACCATGCTCACCGAGATGGTGGCCGATGACGCCGCGGTGCGCTCGGTCGGCCCGGCCACCACCCTGGCCGCCATCCACCGCATGGGCTGCGGATCGGCGGGACGCACCCTGCACGAGCCGTGGTCACCGGACCACATCACCCTCCAGCGAGCCCGCCGGTTGATGGCGGCCGCATCCCGCTGAACGCGCGGGAGGCGGCCGAGCCGGGTCCACGCAGGTCGAGCCGGGCCGAGCCGGGTCGGGGCCGGTCGAAATTGACTTGCCCGTAGCCCGCGACCGGGCCACCGTGGGGAACCGTCGGAGAAGACCATCGAGGACGACCGGCCCACGGTCGGGAGATGAGGCGGAGATGACCCTGCGGAGCGGCCTCTCGCCCACCCGACCCAGCCATCCTCGTGGAGAACGACGTGACCGAGCACGACCTGCACCACCCGCCGCGCGCACCGCGCCGCGCCGCCCCCGATGACCTCGACGACCCCGGCGACCTGACCGATCGGGGGCGCCGACGTCGACCCTCGCGGGTTCTGGCCGACCAGCGGGCCCAGCTCGAGGGGCCGCACCCCGACGATCCCGAGCCCGAGCGCGCCGACGCGGCGACCGACGTCCCACAGTGGGCCGATGCCCAATCGGGCCCGAACCCCCGCCCCGATTGGGTGATCACGGCCGCGGCGGCGATCGACCTCGACCGGGGGGTGCTCAAGACCGGCAAGGAGGCCGACGTCCACCTGGTGGAGCGATCCCTGGACTCCGACGGCACGAGCCGCCGGATCCTGATGGCCGCCAAGCGATACCGCGACAGCGAGCACCGGCTGTTCCACCGCGACGCGGGCTACCTGGAGGGACGGCGGGTCCGTCGCTCGCGCGAGACCCGCGCCATGGCTCGCCGGACCCAGTTCGGCCGTGACCTGATCTCGGTGCAGTGGGCCGGCGCGGAGTTCGAGGCCCTCTCGCGCATCTGGCAGTGCACGGCGTCAACCGACCGGGATGGCACGGTGCGCGGCCTGGTGCCCTACCCGGTGCAGTGGGCGGGACGAGAACTGCTGATGGAGTTCATCGGCGAGGACGACGGGACAGCGGCTCCGCGGCTCGCCCAGCTGCGCCCGGCGCCGTCCGAACTCGTCGATCTGTGGGGCCAAGCCCTCACGGCGCTGGGCACTCTGGCCACCGAGGGGCTCGCCCATGGGGACCTGTCGCCGTTCAACGTCCTGGTCCACCAGGGCCGGCTGGTCCTGATCGATCTCCCGCAGGTGGTGGACATCGTGGTCAACCCGCAGGGAGCGAGTTTCCTGGCCCGCGACGTGGCGACCATGGCCCGCTGGTTCACCGCCCGTGGCCTGCCCGAGGACCTCTGCGACCCTGACCACCTGACCACCGAGCTACTCGCCGACGCCAACCTCCGCTGACCCCACCCCCACCCCCCAACCTGCTCATGCTCCCCGGGCGACGGGCCATACTCCCCAGCCGACCGCATTCGGACCTATTTGTCCGACATGAGCCGTCACCCACGGAGCATGAGCGGGTTGGGGCGGGGGGTGTCGAGGGCGGACGCGAGAGGGCGCGCCCCGTGGATCGACTTGGGTGGCGACCACAACTGAATCCACGAGACGCGCCATGACCCGGTCGGAGACCGCACTCTCGCCCGAGCCAGCATGATTCTACAACGTGTAGAGGTCTTCGCAACCCTGGCGGCGAGGTGATCTGCCGAGGGCGCGTCCCCTCCAGGAGACCGAGCCCCCCACGTGCCCGGGCCCGAGCGTCAGCGCGCCATACTCCCCAGGCGAGCTGCAGGTCCGATGAATTGCCCCGTTCGGGCAGCGCCACCGGAGCATGGCGGGCCACCCGCGGAGCATGAGCAGGTTGGGGGGTGGGTGGGATCAGTTGCCGAGGAGGCCGCCCAACCCACCGCCACTGGAGGATTGCGTCGGCGTGGGGTAGCCCTCGCTCGGCTGGACGACGACGAAGCCGGGCCCGTGGAAGGCGTACTGGAACGCCTCCCCCGACCCGCCGCGCAGCATCGAGCGCATGTTCATGCTGCTGACCACCTGCGGCCTGAGGTTGGCCGACCAGGCCACCGTGGCCTGGATGTCGACGAAGGTCGGCTGCTGGGAGCAATCGAGGATCATCGGCGGACCGTCGGAGGTGATCGCCACCGTCCCCTGACCCGACACCACCGTGTTGAACACCCCGCCGGTCATCATCCCGGCGCCCTGGACCCGGTGGATGTCCCAGGTCAAGGTGGCGTCGAAGACCAACAGGCTGGAACCGTTGATGCTGATCCCGTCGCCCTCGAGCTGGATCAGGAAGATGTGCTCGGACAGCCGGGCGAAGAACACCTCCCCCTGACCCGCGACCCGCATGAGCGGGTTGTCCTCGCTGGTCAGCACCTTCTTGAGCAGCTTGCCCATGCTGCCGGCGCCCTCGTGCTGAAAGGTCACCTGTCCCTGGTAGGCCACCATGGCGCCCTTGGCGGCCAGGACGTCGGCGCCGAGGGTGACCTTGAGCATGCGGTCGCTCTGTCGCACCCATCGCTCGGAGCTCTGGACCTCGACATTGGCCTGGCTGAACATCTCGCTGCGCATGTCATTCTCCTTGTTCGGTGGTGCGCCGCCAACGGATCCCGGACTCCAGGAAGGCGTCGATGTCCCCGTCGAAGACCGCGGCGGGGTTGCCCACCTCGTGCTCGGTGCGCAGATCCTTGACCATCTGGTAGGGGTGCAGCACGTAGGAGCGCATCTGGTTGCCCCAGCTGGACCCGCCGTCCCCCTTGAGTGCGTCCAGCTCGGCCTGACGCTCCTGCCGGGCCCGCTCGAGCAGCTTGGCCTGCAGCACCCGCATCGCCGCCGCCTTGTTCTGCAGCTGGCTCTTCTCGTTCTGGCAGGTCACCACGATGCCGGTGGGCAGGTGGGTGAGCCGGACGGCGGAGTCGGTGGTGTTCACGCTCTGCCCACCCGGCCCGGAGGACCGGTAGACATCCACCCGGACGTCGTTCTCCGGGATCTCGATGTGGTCGGTCTCGGCCACCACGGGCAACACCTCGACCCCGGCGAACGAGGTCTGGCGCCGTCCCTGGTTGTCGAACGGGCTGATCCGGACCAGCCGGTGGGTTCCCTGCTCGACCGACAGCGTGCCGTAGGCGTACGGAGCGGCCACCTTGAAGGTGGCCGACTTGATGCCGGCCTCCTCCGCATAGGAGGTGTCGAAGACCTCGGTGGAGTATCCGTGCCGCTCCGCCCAGCGCAGGTACATCCGCAGCAGCATCTCGGCGAAGTCCGCGGCGTCCACCCCGCCCGCCTCGGAGCGAATCGTGATCAGCGCCTCGCGCTCGTCGTACTCCCCCGACAGCAAGGTGCGGACCTCGAGCTCGCCGATCGCCTTGGTCACCGCGACCAGCTCGCGTTCGGCCTCGGCCAGGGTGTCGGCGTCGTCCTCCTCCTCGGCCATCTCGACCAGAACCTCGAGGTCGTCGACCCGGGCCGACATCCGGCGCAGGCGATCCAGTTCGGCCTGCACGTGGGACAGCTTGCTGGTCACCTTCTGGGCGCGCTCGGGGTCCTCCCACAGATCGGGGGCCGAGGCCTGCTCCGAGAGCTCGGCCACCTGCTTCTCCAGCCCCCCGACATCGCTCACCTCGAGGATCGAGGTCAGGGTCTGGCGGAGCTCACGCAGTTCGGAGGGAAAGTCGACGGCCACAGCGCAACGGTAGCTGTCGGCGCGGCCTCGAGTGAGCCGGGGATCACGCGGCGGCGTCCAGCCAGGCCGGCAGGTCGCGGTAACCGGCCTCGCGCAACCGGACGGCGAGCCGCTGGTTGGGGCCGGCATAGAACCGTTCCAGCCGTCCCCGCAGCCGGTCGGACTGCCGGGGCAGCCGGATCCGGGCCACGCGGCGCACCAACTCGACCGAGCCCGCGAGCGAGGACCACAGCCGGCGACCGCCGTCCGATTCGAACGTCTCGAGCCAGGCCGGCTCGGGCGCGTCGGAGGTGACCGCACTGCCACCCCGGGGGGCGCGGGCGTTCGGATCCAGGCCGAGCCAGGTGTGCACCTCGTCGACGGTGGACGAGCCGGGCAGGTCCAGGTTCTCGGCGAAGACCACCCGCACCCGCTCGCCGAACGCCTCCAGCCAGCCCTCGAGGTGATCGAGGTACACGCCCGAGGACAGCGTGCGGAAGTAGCGGTTGCCCTCGAACCGGTCGGCGTCATTGCCCCGTAACGTCAGGCAGTGCTCGACATAGGTCTCGTAGGACATCGCCCGAGGCAAGCGGCCGCGGCTCACCTTGTCCTGATAGCTGACCCACATCCGTTCGGCGGGGTCACGCAACACGATCAGCACCCGGACGCCGGGCAGGTCGCGGGCCACGCGCTCGATCAGCTCACGACCCCCGTCGAAGTACACCGGCGAGCGCTCGAGCCGGTACCGCTGCCCCCGCCAGGTGGCGAAATGGCGGTCGTAGTCGGCGAGCGTGGCCTGCACGGGATGGCCGAATCGCATCGGGCTGTAGTGATCCACCCGGCGGACGGCGGGCAGCTTCACCTCGGGGTGACGCGCCAGGGCCGAGGCCAGCGCCGTGGCACCGGCATGGGTGACCCCCGCGAGCAGGAGGTTGGGCAGCAGGTGGCCCACCGTGGTCATCGAGGGCGCCGGGACGGGGTGGGGCATCCGGTCGCGGGCGAGGGGTGCACGTCGTGCTGCGGGCACTACAGGGGTCATCGTCGATCCCGTCGTCGGCGCGAAACGCCATCGCTTACTGGAGTTCAGAAGTCACGGATGATAGTGCGAATCCGGCGGCCCCCCGAGTGGTTCGTCCGGTTATTCGCAGATCTCTCCCGAATATCGGCCGTATTCCGCGACCGGCACCTCCGACCAGGGGATCCCGAGACTCGGTCGTTCGGCGGATTCCCGGGGCCCCGCCTCGGCTGGCGTTCGCGCGGTCACCTCGGCGCCCATGCGGTCACCTCCGAGCAGCGACAAGGCTGTCAAGTGCTCGGAGGCGACCGCAGATCCGCCGACCCTCCGTCGCCTCTCCCCTTGACTACAGAATGAGAGTGATCGTGTACTTTAAGTGAACCTATTGCCTCCCGGGAGGACGCCCGTGGCACCCCTGGCCAGCCGAGACCTCGAGTCCACCGACGAGTCGACCCAGCCGATCCCCCAGCCGGCCCCCGGGGCCGGCCCCGAGACCGGCGCCGAGATCGGCCCGGGGGCAATCCCCGTCCCCGACCTGGGGGCGCCGGCGGTGATCGTCCCCGTGGACGGCCTCGAGCCGGTCGCCGGCGAGGTCACCCTGTGGTCCCCGGGCGGGGGCATCGTGGTCACCAGCCGGGTCCGCGTCGGGGTGGGAGCCGTCGGTCAGCTGGCCGGCGAACGGGTCTGGGTACGCCTGCGCACCCCGCAGGCGCTGGTCGTCCTCCGGGCTGTGGCCCACCCCGTCGCCGGACGCCCGGACGAGATCGAGCTGACCGGGGTCAGCGGGCTGGCGGTGGAGTCCCGCCGGCAGGCGGTGCGCGCCCGGCTGGTCCGGCCGATCCTGCTGGTCCGCGACGGCGTGGCCGCCCGCGGCACCCAGACGCTGGATCTGTCGGCCACCGGATGCCGGGTACGGCTGCCCGAGGACCAGGTGCTCGAACCGGGCGACCGGCTGCAAACGGTGGTCACCGACAGCAGCGGCGAGAGCCTGTGGCTGCGCTCGGAGGTCGTCCGGGTCGACGCCGACCGCGGCGAGGTCGCCCTGCACTTCATCGAGATCGCCGACGCCGACCGGGACCGGCTCGACCGTGAGGTGCTCAGCTGGCACTCCCGGCACCACTGAGGCTCACAGCAGCTCCAGCTCCCCCACCCCGGTCACCGTGAGCACGAGAGCGCCCGCGGCATCGCTGGCGTCCAGGTCGACCTCGGCCGAGATCCCCCAGTCGTGGTCGCCGTCCGGATCGTCGAGGATCTGGCGCACGCGCCAGACCCGGCCGGGGGCCTCCCCGGTCGAGGCGTCGTCCCGGACGACGAGCAGGTGCGGCCCACGGGCATCCGCTCCGGTGCTCACCTGCCCGTGGATGTCCTCGTAGTCGGCGATCGCCTCCGCCCAGGCCTGCGCATCCCACCCGGCCTCGGCGTCCAGGTCGGCCAGTTCGTCCCACCGGCCGCGGGCGGCCAGTTCCACCCGGCGGAACAGTGCGTTGCGCACGAGCACGCGCAGCGCCCGGGGGTTGGCCGACAGCGGCGGCGGCTCGTCGCCCCGCCCCGGGCGGCGCTGCCCGGCCGAGGACACGGCGTCGGTGCCGTCCACCAGGGCCTGCCACTCCTCCAGCAGGCTCGAGTCGGTCTGGCGCACCAGCTCACCGAGCCACTCGATCAGATCGGTCAGCTCCTCGGTTCGCAGGGCTTCGGGCACCGTCTGGCGCAGGGCCTTGTAGGCGTCGGCGAGATAGCGCAGCACCGATCCCTCGGCCCGGGCCAGGGAGTGGAACCGGATGTACTCGCTGAAGGTCATCGCCCGCTCGTACATGTCCCGGACGACGGACTTGGGCGCCAGCTCGTGATCGGCCACCCAGGGGTGCCCACCGCGGTAGATCTCGTAGGTCGCGCCCAGCAGTTCGGCCAGCGGCTCGGGGTAGGTGACCGACTCGAGCAACTCCATCCGCTCGTCGTACTCGATGCCGTCGGCCTTCATCCGGGCCACCGCCTCGCCGCGGGCGAGGTGACGTTGGGCCAGCAGCACCTGCCGGGGGTTCTCCAACGTCGACTCGATCACCGAGACCACGTCGAGTGCAAAGGTCGGCGACGCGGGGTCCAGGACGTCGAGCGCGGCCAGGGCGAACGGCGACAGCGGCTGGTTGAGCGCGAAGTTCTCCTGCAGGTCGACGGTCAGCCGTACCCGGCAGCCCCGATCCTGCGGTCCGGTCCGCCCGTCCGCGCCGCCCGCTCCGGCAGCCGGGTCGAGGCGCTCGACCACCCCGGCGGTGACCAGCGCCCGGTAGATCCCGATCGCGGTCAGCACGTGCCGCACCTGCGCGGGCCGGGGCTCGTGGTTGTCCTCCAACAGGTGCCGGACGGCGTCCGCCGGGTTCCCGTTGCGCGCCAACAGGTTCAACACCATGGCATGGGTCACCGCGAACGAGGAGGTGAGCCGCTCCGGGCGTGCCTGCTCGAGCCGCTCGAACGTCGCCCGGGTCCACGAGACCTGGCCCGGTGGGGGCTTCTTGCGCACGATGCGCTTCTTCTTGCGCTCGTCGCCGGCGGCCCGGGCCAGCAGGCGTTCGTTCTCCACCTCGTGGTCGGGTGCCTGGACCACCACCGTGCCGGCGGTGTCGAAACCGGCCCGCCCGGCCCGGCCCGCGATCTGGTGGAACTCACGCGCCGACAGCTGGCGCATCCGGCGGCCGTCGAACTTCACCAGCCCGGTCAGCAGCACGGTGCGGATCGGCACGTTGATCCCCACCCCGAGGGTGTCGGTGCCGCAGATCACCCGCAGCAGGCCCGCCTGGGCGAGGTGCTCGACCAGCCGGCGGTAGCGCGGCAGCATGCCCGCGTGGTGGACGCCGATCCCGTGGCGCACCAGCCGGTTCAGCGTGTGCCCGAATCCGGCCGAGAACCGGAACCCGGCGATCCGGGCACCGATCTGGTCCCGGACGGCGCGGCTGGCCACGGCCACGCTCGTCAACGCCTGGGCCCGCTCGAGGGCCGCCGCCTGGGTGAAGTGGACGACATAGACCGGGGCACGGTCGGTGACCAGCAACTCCTCGATCGTCTCGTGCACCGGGGTCACGGCGTAGTGGAAGCTCAACGGGACCGGCCGCTCCCCCGAGTCGACCACCGCGGTCGCACGCCCGGTACGCCGGGTGAGGTCCTCACTCAGGTCGCTGACGTCGCCCAGGGTGGCCGACATCAGCAGGAACTGCGCCCTGGGCAGCTCGATGATCGGCACCTGCCAGGCCCAGCCACGGTCGGGGTCGGAGTAGAAGTGGAACTCGTCCATGACGACCACGCCGACGTCGAGCTCGGCCCCCTCGCGCAGCGCCTGATTGGCCAGCACCTCGGCGGTGCAGCAGATGACCGGCGCCTGCGGGTTCACGGCGGCATCCCCGGTGAGCATGCCCACCCGCTCGGCCCCGAACACCTCGCACAGGGCGAAGAACTTCTCCGAGACCAGGGCCTTGATCGGGGCGGTGTAGACCGACCGGCGGCCGGCGGCCAGGGCGGCCGCGTGCGCTCCGAGCGCCACCAGCGACTTCCCCGAGCCGGTGGGCGTCGCCAGGATCACGTTCGACCCGCTCACCAGCTCGATCAGCGCCTCCTCCTGAGCGGGGTAGAGGGTGAGCCCGGTCCCGCCCACCCAGGCGGCGAAGGTCTCGAACACAGCGTCCGGGGACGTCGCATCGATACCGGCGAGCCGGCTGGGCAGGTCGGGCAGGAGCGAGGCGGGCACCGGCTCATCGTGCCGCATCGGGCGTGTCCACAGAGTTGTCCACAGCGACCCCGCTGTGTCCACAGGCCGGGTCCGAGCCGGGGGACGGCCGACGGACACTGCCCGGGTGCGAGAGCTCCACGTTGTCTGCGGCCCGGGGGCCGGCACCCGGGTGCCGGTGGGGACGACCCGGCTGACCATCGGCCGCTCCCCCGGCTGCGAGATCGCCCTGGACGATCCCGAGGTCTCCTGGCGGCACGCCGAGGTCCTGGTGGCCCCGGTCGTGGCCGTCCGTGACCTGTTCTCCGCCAACGGGTCCGAGTTGCACGGTCGGTCGCTCGGGGCGAGTCCCGAACCCTGGGCGGACGGCGCCGTGCTCACCGTCGGCTCCACCCGGATCGTGCTGCGCGACCACCCGGACTCCCCGCGGGCCCGGGTGAGCACCGACGACCGCGGACGACGGCTGGTGCACCGGGCACCTCGGCTGAGCAGCCCGGTCGAGTCCCTCGTCCTGGACCAGCCCGCCCCTCCCGCCGAGCCCCCGGCCGCCCGACTGCCCTGGGTGGCCGCCACGATCACCGCCCTGGCGATGGTGCCGCTGGCCGTCCTGGCACGCCAACCGCTGTTCCTGGTGATGGCCGTGGTCGGGCCGCTGGCCCTGCTCGCCCAACACCTGCTCGACCGCCGGGCACGCCGGCGTGAGCACCGGCGGGCACTGGATCGCCATGCCGGGCTCTGCCGGACGGTCGAGGACCGGGTCGTGGCCGCCAGGGAGGTGGAGGCGGCCAGCGCCCGCGCACGCCATCCCGACCCGGTACAGCTGGCCCACGACCTGGTCGGCATCGCGGGACAGGACCCCGGGGCTCGGCTCTGGGAGCGCTCGGCCGGCGACCTCGACCAGTTGCACCTGCGGCTGGGGCTGGGCGAGGCGCCGTCCCGGATCACCGTGCGCCGTTCCCGGACGGGCGCGGACGCCGCCGACCCTGCCTCAGCGGCCACCGAGTCGCACCTGATCGACGTCCCGATCACCCTGGATCTCGCGCGGGTGCGGGTGCTCGGCATCTGCGGTCCTGCCCAGAGGCGCCAAGCCCTGGCGCGCAGCCTGTTCGGGCAACTGGCGACCCTGTGCTCACCGGCCGAGGTGCGGCTGACCGGGCCGCCGGCCGGTCCCTGGGGTTGGCTCGGGAGGCTTCCGCACGCCGCGCTCGCCACGGACCCCGCGCCGACCGGGGGCCGGGCCGGGGACGCGAAGGGGGAAGGGGAAGGACACGGGGCCGGCACCAGGGTGAGCGTGCGACTGGCCGAGGGGGACGGCATCCCACCCCAACCGGGCGACCACCTCGTCGTGCTGGCCGAGCGCCGCCAGGACCTGCCCCGCGCCTGCCGAGCGGTGATCGAGCTGCCCACCTCTCCCGAGGAGCAGGCGGTGGTGGACGAACACGACCGCCCACCACGCCGGTTCCGCCCCGATCTGCCCCCCGCGGTCTGGGCCGAGGCCCTGGCGGACGGGCTGACCGGGCTGCACGACGCGGACGCCGATGCGGCTGCCCGCCAGGGGATCGCGAGCACCGTCCGGTTGCTCGACCTGGTCTCGACCGACCCGGCCCGGATCGCCGCCGACTGGCTCGCACAGCTGCACGGGCCGGGCAGCCCCGAACTCGCCACCTCGACCGGCGAGCCTTGGGCCGAGCGGCTCTCGGCCCCGCTCGGCCGCACCCGCGACGGCGTGTGGTGCCCCGATCTGGTCGGCGAGGGCCCGCACGCCTTGGTCGCGGGGACGACCGGAGCCGGCAAGTCCGAGTTCCTGATCTCCCTCGTGGCCTCACTGGCCACGAGACACCCGCCCGAGCGGCTGGCGTTCCTGCTGGTGGACTTCAAGGGGGGCACGGCCTTCGGGCCGGTGCGTGACCTGCCGCACGTGGTCGGGGTGGTGACCGACCTGGACGCCGCGGGCTCCCGCCGGGCGATCAGCTCACTGTTCGCCGAACTGCGCCGCCGCGAGCGCCTGGCCGCCGAGGCGGCCTGCGCGTCCACCCTCGACGAGCCCATCCTCGACCAGGTCCAGGGCTCCCTTCCCCCACCACGGCTGGTGATCGTGGTGGACGAGTTCCGGGTGCTGGCCGAGCAGCACCCGGACCTGCTGGCCGCCCTGGTCCGGGTGGCCACGGTCGGCCGGGGGCTCGGCGTCCACCTGGTGCTGGCCACCCAGCGACCGGCCGGGGTGGTCTCCGGGGAGATCCGGGCCAACACCGCCCTGCGGGTGGCGTTGCGGCTTCGCGAACGCAGTGACTCCGAGGACGTGATCGAGTCCCCGGACGCGGCGGCCCTGCACCCCGATCGTCCCGGCCGGGCCCTGGTCCGCCGCGGCGGCGAGGACCTGCGCCAGGTCCAGATCGCCCACCTGCCGGACGGCGACCGCCGGGTGGCGCTGACCGCGATCCGGGCGGCGGCCACCCTGGTCGGCAGCCGTCCCGCGCCGCCCCCCTGGCTGCCCGAGCTCCCCCACCGCCTGGCGGGTGAGGACCTGAGGGCGGCCGAGGGGGCGGGCGAGGGGGCCATTCCCTTCGCGCTGGCCGACCTGCCGGACGAGCAGCGCCGGGAGGTCGTGAGCTGGGACGGCACCCACGGGCACCTGGCGGTCGTGGGCGGGCCCGGGTCGGGACGCAGCACCGTGCTGCGCACCCTGGCCGCGGCCGCCGGCCCCGACCGGTCGGTGCACGTGATCGACCCCTCCGGACGGCTCGCCGCGCTGCAGCACCTGCCGCGGGTGGGAACCGTGCTCACCTCCCGCGACCCCGACCGTGCCGCCCGGCTGGTGGAACTGCTGACCCGCGACGGCCGGGGCGCACTGCTGCTGATCGACGGCTGGGACGAGCTGTGGCAGAACTGGTCCCGGGAGGACCCCGCCGTGCTGGAGGACGTGCTGCACCTGGCCCGGTACGCGTCGGCGGACGGCGTCCGGCTGGTGGTGACCGGAGGGCGCGCCCTGATGTCGGGACCGATGAGCGCCCTGATCGGTGAGCACCTGGTGCTCGCGGCGACCGACCCGACGATCGCTCTGCTGGCCGGGCTGCCTGCCGCGCCCGCCCGACCCGCGGTCCCCGGACGGGGCCTGCTGGTGCGCCAGGGAAGAATGGTCGAGGTTCAGGTGGCACTGCCCCGCCGGACGCCGCCCGGCCCACCCCACCACCCCGGCCCTCCCGACCACCCCAGCCCTCCTGGTCCTCTTGACCCGTCACTGCCCGGGCCGGGCTCGCCACCGATGCGCCTGCGGGAGCTGCCGGATCGGCACGACCTGTCCGAGTTGATGCGGGATCGCCCCGGCTGGCCCCCGGCGATGGTGCCGCTGGGGATCGGCGGTGACCACGCCCTGCCGGTGGGCCTGCCGCGCCAGGTACCAGGGGCGCTGATCTGCGGCCCACCGGGTTCCGGCCGCTCCACGGCGCTGGCGACCCTGGCCTGCGTGCTGCCCGAGCTCGGCAGACCGGTGGTCCTGCTGGCTCCCACGCCACTGCCCTGGCCCGGCGGCGAGGGGGTCGTGGTGATCGCCGGCCGGGACGGCGCCGCCGAGGCACTGCGGACGGCTCTCACCCGTCACCCCGAGGCCACCCTGCTGCTGGACACCGGCTGGGCAGGACTGGCAGGGGTGGAGGAGCTGGCGTGCCGGCATCTGGGGGGTGAGGTGTCGCCGGGGGCGGGCTGGGGTGGGCTGCGCGTGGTGGCGGCCGGCGAGGCCCCGGAGGCCGCGATGGCCCTGCGCGGGCTGGTGTCGCAGCTGCGGGCGCTGCGCTGCGGCCTCCTGCTCGGGCGGCGCTCGCCCGGTGACGGCGCGGCGCTGGGATCGGTGGTCCGCGGGTGTTCCGCAGCCCCTGCCGGGCGAGGCATGCTGGTGGTAGGCACGAGCCGGACAACGGTGCAGGTGGCCACGCCGAGTAGTGGATCGACAGCGCTCGGATGAGTAAGGATGGCAACTCGGTGTAACGTCTCGTGTCCGTACTGCGATCATCCGATCGGACGACGATGCGCGCGTACGAACGGGGAAGGCTGCTCGATGACGATGATGGCCACTCAGGGCGGGACCACGGTATTGGCCGACACAGTTGATCTACGGGTACCGGCCGATCCGGCGTACCTGGCTGTGATCCGCACTGCCACCGCCGGACTGGCCGCCCGCCTCGACCTGACCCTGGACGAGATCGAGGACATGCGGATCGCCGTCGACGAGGCCTGCGTCCTGCTGCTGGCCGACCGGGTGGAACCGGGCACCGAGCTGCACGCGACCTTCACGGTGTCGCCGCGCTCGCTGGACGTTCAGGTCAGCGGCCCCGCGCGCGTCCTGCCGGAGGGCGGTAACTTCGCCTGGTCGGTGCTCGAGGCGCTGGTCGGGCGAGTGGAGACCGGCTACACCGGGGCGGGCAGTTGGATCCGTCTGACGCACATCGGAGGTCGGAGGGCGTAGTGACGGGCCGCACCAGCCGCCTGGACCGCCCCGCGCCCACGGCTGGGGGGCAGGGCCTCCCGGCCGAGGACCCACTCGTCCGGTTGGCCGCCCTGCCCGCCGACCACCCCGATCGCCCGGCCCTGCGGCATGCGGCGGTCGAGGCCAACCTTGCCCTGGTCCACCACCTGGCCCGGCGGTTCACCGGTCGCGGCGAGCCGTACGACGACCTGGTGCAGGTCGGCACGATCGGGCTGCTGAACGCCGTCGATCGCTTCGATCCGGAGCGCGGCAGCTTCACCGCCTTCGCCGTACCGACCATCTTGGGCGAGATCCGACGGCACTTCCGCGACCGCGGGTGGGCGCTTCGCGTGCCCCGCCGCCTCCAGGATCTGGCGCGGCGGGTGAGCGAGGCCCGCGAACAGCTCACCCACCAGCTGGGCCGCTCCCCGACGATTCCCGAACTGGCCGCCCACCTGGACACCGAGCCCGACCTGGTGCTGGAGGCACTGGAGGGGGCGGGCATGTACGCCACGGTGCCGATGCCCACCTCGGCCGAGGGGGTCGAGATCGACCTGCCCTTCGTCGAGGCGGACTACGACACGGTCGAGATGCGCGCCACCCTGCAGCCGCTGCTGGCCGGCTTGCCCCCGCGGGAGCGCCGAATCCTGGTGCTGCGCTTCGTGCGCAACCTGTCCCAGGCCCAGATCGCGGCCGAGGTGGGCATCTCCCAGATGCATGTCTCACGCCTGATCGCCCGCAGCCTGGCCGCGATGCGCCGGGGTCTGGACGAGGGCGATCTGGGCGGCTAGGCGGTCAGCTCACGGGCCAGGACGAGCACTCCCACTCCGGCGATCAGACACAGCGCCAGCAGGGCGATCTCGATCGGCGGGTAGAGGGACAACATCTGCACCGCCACCGCTGCCTGCAGGATCTGCCAGACGATCACCGGGGCCGCTGCCCACCGGCGCCGGGCGAGCACTCCCCGGGCCAGGACGACCAACCCTGCCGCCAGGGCCAGGAAGGTGAGCGCCATGACGATCGCCGCCAGCGGCTCGAGCGCCTCCCCGGTCACGGTGGACACCCCGAGGTACAGGCCGTACCCGGCCACCAGGAGGGCTTCGATCGAGACGGCGACGGCGACGACGCGGGCGAGCATGAGGGTCAGCATCTCACCCGGGCGCACCCGTCCACGGACACTCACCGGTGCCCACGGACGGCTCAGCGGGCGCCCTCGATCGGCCCGCGCGACACTGTGCGAGCAGCCGTCGACGGCCTCGGCGCGGGCCATCACCCTGGGTGACACTTGACGTGAGGCGAACGTCACTGTTGGTCGCCAAACCGAATGGGCCGAATGGCTGATGGTGTGCTCACCAGCGACTATTACTGTTTGTAGGGACCTGATCACAGGTGACCTTGGGTAACAGATAACGGTTTCGTAGGGGTCTGTTGACACGGATAAACCTTGTGAAGCCGGGCACAAGCGTGTGAGGCTGAGCGTTGGCGAAAGCGGGAGCGACAACCATCGCTCTCTGGAATCATCGATGACCTCACACACAGCACAGCGGCACGGATGATGACGTTCCGTCCGGATTACCCGGGTTGCCGACACGACTACAACTGCCCCCACCGGGCGAAGGAGAGAACCACCTCATGGACTGGCGGCATCGCGCAGCATGCCTCGATGAGGACCCCGAGCTGTTCTTCCCGATCGGGAACACGGGTCCGGCACTGCTGCAGATCGACGAGGCGAAGGCGGTGTGCCGACGCTGTGACGTGCTCGACACCTGCCTGCGCTGGGCCCTGGACACAGGCCAGGACGCCGGGGTGTGGGGCGGGCTGTCCGAGGACGAGCGCCGCGCTCTCAAGCGACGCAACGCCCGGGCACGCCGCGCAGGGTGAACAGCCGGACACCACCCCCCACCACGACACCACCGGATCGCCCCGGACTCGGCCTCAGGGCCGGGACCCGGGGCGATTCGCTGTCCTGGTCGAGGGGCGCGCGCTGGGCACCGTGACGTCGACGACCACCTCGGTCCCCCCGGTCGACGGGCTGTTCCAGGTGATCGTCCCGCGCATCTCACCCCCGACCAGCGCCTGGACGATCTGGGTCCCCAGGCCGTCCTGACCCGGGCGGAACCCCTCGGGCAGGCCGCACCCGTCGTCGCGCACCACCACCCGCACCGCGGTTCCCTCGCGCAACGCGGTCAGGCTGACCGTGCCCCCACCCCGGGGCGCCAGACCGTGCTCGACGGCATTGGTCACCAACTCGGTCAGCACCAGCGCCAGCGGGGTGGCGTTCGCGGCGTCCAGCTCACCGAACTCGCCCGACCGGCGCACGGACACCCCGCCGCTGGTCCCCGCCAACTCCACGGCGAGGGCCACCGTGCGATCGACCACCTGGTCGAAGTCGACCGCCTCGCCGAGCCCGGTGGAGAGCGTCTCGTGCACCATCGCGATCGTGCTCACCCGGCGCATGGCCTCGGTCAGTGCTGTCTTGCCCTCGGGGGAGTCCAGCCGGCGGGCCTGCAGCCGCAGCAGGGCCGCCACCGTCTGCAGGTTGTTCTTCACCCGGTGGTGCACCTCGCGGATGGTGGCGTCCTTGCTCACCAGTTCGCGTTCGCGCCGGCGCAGTTCGGAGACGTCGCGCAGCAGCACCAGGGCCGCGGTCCGGGTGCCGGCCAGGGTCAACGGGATCGCCCGCATGGACAGCGCCGCCCGGTGGTTCTCGATGTCGCTGCGCCACGGCGCCCGCCCGGACAGCACCAGGGGAAGCGACTCGTCCACCGGACCGCTCGAGTCCAGCAGCGGCGTGACGACCTCGGCCAGAGAGCGATCCACCAGGACGCCGGCGTAGCCGAGCCGGTGCAACGCCGAGACCGCGTTCGGGCTGGCGTAGGCCACCCGGCCCTCGGAGTCCAGCCGGATCAGGCCGTCCCCGACCCGGGGGGCACCGCGCCGCGGACCGGTGGGGGCACCCATCGAGGGAAAGTCGCCGGTCGAGATCATCCGCACCAGGTCGTCGGCGCACTGCAGATAGGTCAGCTCGAGCCGGCTCGGGGTCCGCGAGGCGCCGAGATTGGTGTGCCGGGACAGCACCCCCAACCGGCGACCCCGGGCGACCACCGGGACCGCCTCCTGGCGGACCGGGACCTCGTCCAGCCACTGCGGGTCGCGCTCGCGGGCGGGACGCCCTGTCTGCCAGGCGGTCTCGACCAGGGTCGCGCCGCTGCGGGGCACCAGCCGCCCCACCCGGTCGTCGTGGAACGAGGTGGGACCGGTGCTCGGGCGGCACTGGGCCACCGACAGCCAGCTGCCGGCGTCCGGGCCCTTGCTCACCGGCACCCACAGCACGAGGTCGGCGAAGGACAGGTCGGACAGCAACTGCCAGTCGCCCACCAGCAGGTGCAGCCAGTCGGCGTCCGGTGGGGCCAGATCCCCTGTGGTACGGAGCAGTTCAGCGAAGGTGATGCTCACCCGGTACTCCGGACGACGCCGCGCAGGGTGCGCAGCGCCACCGACAACGAGGCCAGGTCACCCTTCTCCAGACGGCGGACCTCCTCCAGGGTGTGGGTCGCCCGGGCAACCGCCGCGGTGTTGGCCCGCTCCCAGGAGTTGATCCGCTCCTCAGGTGGCATGGGCGCGTTCGGCGAGGCGGTGAGCACCGCGATGGTCAGGGACTCCAGCGCCGCGTAGAGGTCGTACCTCAGCGCCGCCCGGGCCAGCGACTGCCACCGGTCCGCCCGGGGCAACTGGCTGATCCGGGTCAGCATGGCATCGACGCAGTACCGCTCGGACAAGGCCGTGTAGACCGGCGCCACCTCGGCCGGCGAGGCATCCACCTGAGTGGAGATCTCGGTGATGTCCAGCAGCTGGAACTCGTTCAGCAGCCCCGCACCCCGCACCGCCATCGGCTCCGGGATGCCCATACGGACGAACTCCGCGGCGTCCTCGCGCAGTTGGCGCCGCTCGCCCCCGACGGCCAGATCCGTCATCCGCGGCCCGAGTTCGGTCACCACCGGGCCGAAGCGCTCGATCTCGGCGCCCACGTCGATGGTGCCCGGCCGGGTCTGCAGGAACCAGCGCACCGATCGGTCGAGCAACCGGCGGAAGGCCAGGTACAGCGCGGTCTGGGCCTCGGTGGACACCTGGTTGTCCAGCGCCTCGACGTCGGCGACGAACGAGCGCAACTCGAAGATCTCGCGACAGACGGTGTAGGCCCGCGCCACCTGCTGCGGGCTTGCCCCGGTCTCCTCCTCGGCCCGGAAGGCGAACGTGATCCCGCCCCGGTTGACCATCTCGTTGACCAGGCAGGTCGTGATCAGCTCGTGGCGCAGCGGGTGCTCGGCCAGGTTGTCCCCGTACCGGGTGACCAGCTGCGGCGGGAAGTAGTCCCGCAGCGTGCGGCCGAACCAGGGGTCGGCAGGCAGGTCCGAGGCCATCAGGTCCTCGGTCAACGTGATCTTCGAATAGGCCACCAGGACGGAGAACTCCGGCGAGGTCAGCCCCCGGCCCTGCTCGGCCCGCAAGGCCAGTGCCGCGTCGTCCGGCAGGAACTCGAGCTCGCGGTTGAGCAGACCGCGGGCCTCGAGCGAGCGCATGAAGCGCTGGTGGACGACGAGCATGCCGTGGGACTGCTTGCGGGCGTTGCCCAGCAACACGTTCTGCTCGTAGTTGTCCCGCAACACCATCCGGCCGACGTCCTCGGTCATCTCGGCCAGCAACTGGTTGCGCTGTTTGCCGGTCAGGTCCCCGGCGGCCACGATCCGGTCCAGCAGGATCTTGATGTTGACCTCGTGGTCGGAGCAGTCGACGCCGGCGGAGTTGTCGATCGCGTCGGTGTTGACCCGCACGCCGTTCTGCGCCGCCTCCACCCGACCGAGCTGGGTCAGGCCGAGGTTGCCGCCCTCCCCGACGACCCGGCAGCGCAGCTGGTTGCCGTTGATCCGGATGCTGTCGTTGGTCTTGTCCCCGACCTCGGCGTGCGACTGGTCGGCGGCCTTGACGTAGGTCCCGATCCCGCCGTTCCAGAGCAGGTCGACGGGCGCCTGCAGGATGGCGTGGATCAGCTCCGCCGGGGTCATCGACTCCACGCCGTCCGCCAGCCCGAGGCAGCCGGCGACCTCCGGGGTGATCGTGATCGACTTCGCGCTCCGTGGGTGCACCCCGCCCCCGGGCGAGATCAGCGAGGTGTCGTAATCGGCCCAGGACGAGCGCGGCAGCGCGAACATCCGCGAACGCTCGGCGAAGGAGGCCGCGGCGTCCGGGGTGGGGTCGAGGAACACGTGCCGGTGGTCGAAGGCGGCCACCAGCCGGATGCACGGGGAGAGCAGCATGCCGTTGCCGAACACGTCGCCGCTCATGTCGCCGATGCCGACGACGGTGAACTCCTCGGTCTGGACGTCACGGCCCATCTCGCGGAAGTGTCGCTTGACGCTCTCCCAGGCGCCCTTGGCGGTGATGCCCATCGCCTTGTGGTCGTAGCCGACCGAGCCGCCCGAGGCGAAGGCGTCGCCGAGCCAGAAGCCGTACTCGACCGCGAGCCCGTTCGCGATGTCGGAGAACGTGGCGGTGCCCTTGTCGGCGGCGACCACCAGGTAGGTGTCGTCGCCGTCGTGCCGGACGACGCGTGGCGGGGGCACGACGTCCCCGCCGACGAGGTTGTCCGTCAGGTCGAGCAGGCCGCTGATGAAGAGCTTGTAACAGGCGATCCCGGCGCTCAGCCAGGCCTCGCGGTCCACGCCCGGGTCCGGCAGGTGCTTGCCGACGAACCCACCCTTGGCGCCGGTGGGCACGATCACCGCGTTCTTGACCGTCTGCGCCTTGACCAGGCCGAGGATCTCGGTGCGGAAGTCCTCGGGCCGGTCACTCCAGCGCAGGCCTCCCCGGGCGACCTTGCCGAAGCGCAGGTGGACCCCCTCGACCTTCGGGGAGTACACGAAGATCTCGAACGCCGGGCGCGGCGCCGGCAGGTCCGGGATCGCGCTCGGGTCGAACTTGAAGGAGACGTAGTCCTTGTGCCCGTCGCCGAAGGCGTCCCCCGGGTCGCGCTGATAGGCGTTGGTGCGCAACGTGGCCCGGATCAGGGCCAGCATCGAGCGCAGGATCCGGTCGTGGTCCAGGCTTGCCACGCCGTCCAGCCGGTTCCGCAGGTCGGCCGCCAGCCGGTCACACTCCGCGTCCCGCGCGGAGCGGCCGGCCTCGTCGTCGGCGAACGCCTCGGGATCGAAGCGAGCGCGGAACAGCTCCAGCAACGTCGCGGTGATCGGCACGTTCGCCCGCAGGCACCGCTCGATGTAGTCTTGGCTGAACGTCGTCCCGGTCTGGCGCAGGTACTTGGCGTAGGCCCGCAGCACCACCACTGCCCGCCAGCTCAACCCGGCCAGCAACACCAGCCGGTCGAACCCGTCGCTCTCGGCGCGCCCTGCCCAGGCGGCCGCGAATGCCTCGCAGAACAGGTCCCGCGAGATCGACGGGTCCGGCACCGGGCCGCCGTAGCGCAGCCCGAAGTCGTAGATGTAGCCCCGCCGCACCCCGGTGAGAGTGCCACTGGTGCCGTTGGTGCCGTTGGTGCTGTCGGCGCCCTTGCCCGTGGTGCCGATGCTCGTGCCATCGCCCAGTTCCAGGACGTACGGACGCTCGTCGACGACCTCGACCCCGAGGTTGGACAGGAACGGCAACACCTCGGTCAGCGACAGCGGGGCCAGCCGGTACAGCTTGAACCGGCGCTCGTCCGAGGCGCACCCCACCGGCTGGTAGAGGTTCATCGACAGCGCCCGCTCGGCGCCGTCCTCGGCCCCGACCCCAGCGGCCAGCTGTTCCAGCCGGCGCAGGTCGGCGACCGCGACCCGGGCGTCGAAGTCCTCCTTATAGGCCTCCGGGAAGGCCCGGCCCCAGGTGCGGTAGAGGCGAGCGGACTCCTCCTCGCCGGTCTCGGACCGCAGCGCGTCGGACAGGTCCTCGTCCCAGGCGCGGGTGGCCTCGACCAGTTTCGCCTCGAGGTCGACCGCATCGACGTCCGGCAGCTTGCTGCCCGGGGAGACGCGCACCACGAAGTGCAGCCGGGCCAGGGCCGACTCGCTCACCCGGGCGGTGAAGTCGATGGACGTCGCGTCGAACGCCGTCCGCAGCACGTCGGCGATCTTCAATCTGACCTTGGTGGTGTACCGGTCCCGCGGCAGGTAGACCAGGCTGGAGATGTAGCGGCCGTACGCGTCCTTGCGCAGGAACAACCGGGTCCGGCGCCGCTGCTGCATGTCCATCACGGACCGCGAGATGGTGGTCAGGTCGTCGACCGAGATGTCGAACAGCTCATCGCGCGGGTAGGTCTCGAGGATCTGGAGCAGGTCCTTGCCGGAGTGGGTCTCCTCCCCGAACCCGGCCCGGGCGAGCACCTCGGACACCTTGCGGTTGACCAGGGGGATCCGACGCACGCTGTCGGTGTAGGCGCTGGAGGCGAACAGTCCGAGGAAGCGACGCTCCCCGCTGACCTCACCGCTGGCGTCGAAGGTCTTGATCCCGATGTAGTCCAGGTAGACCGAGCGGTGCACCGTGGCCCGCGAGTTGGCCTTGGTGACCACCAGCAGGGTCTTCTCCCGCGCCCGGGCCCGGGCGTCGGCGTTGAGCCGGTCGTAGCCCGAGCTGGTGGTGGAGTCGTGGCGCAGGATGCCCAGACCGGTGCCGGTCTCGGCGACCAGCACGTCCGCGTCGTGTCCCTCGGTGCCCTGCCCCTCGGCGGCCCCGTCGTTCCCGTCGGCAGCCTGGCCGTCGGCGCCCTGGCCATCGTCGGCCGGGCCGGTCGCCGAGGACAGGTGGTACTCCCGGTACCCGAGGAAGGTGAAGTTGCCCTCGGCGAGCCAGCCGAGCAGGGTGCGCGCCTCGGCCACCTCGCGCGGGTCGATCCCGACCGGTGGGGCGGTGGTCAGCTCGGTCATGATCTCGGTGACCCGGGCCATCATCAGCGGCCAGTCCTCGACCGCGACCCGGACGTCCTCGAGCACCCGGCGCAGCTCGTGGCTGATCTCCTCCAGCCGGGCGGGGTGGGTCTGCCGGTCGATCTCGACGTGCATCCACGACTCGACCAGGCTGTCGTGCGGGCTGTCGCCGGAGTGCCACTCACTGGGACCCGAGTCCAGCACCTCGACCAGCTCGCCGGTCACGGTGCGCCTGACGACGAGCTGCGGGTGCACGATCAGGTGGATCCCGCACTCGAGCCGGTTGAGCTCGCTGATCACCGAGTCGACCAGGAACGGCATGTCATCGGTGATGATCTCGATGACGGTGTGCCCGGTCGACCAGCCGTGCTGCTCGACGGTCGGGGTGAAGGACCGCACGATGGCGGTGCCCTGAGCCCGGGCGGCAGCCGCCATCCGGTGGGACAG
Organism: Kineosporiaceae bacterium; assembly: GCA_016794595.1. Lineage (GTDB taxonomy): Bacteria > Actinomycetota > Actinomycetes > Actinomycetales > Kineosporiaceae > JADJPO01. The sequence goes on along the minus strand of JAEUJN010000019.1, from coordinate 32,711 downwards.
GGCGGCGCCGGCCAGGTCGACCGGCTCGCGCGCGCGCATCGCCTCGACCGGCATGAACCGGAAGTACCGGGTCAGGTAGGTGTGCAGGTCGGGGACGCCGTCCCGGGCGCCCTGACGATCGGCGGCCTCGACCGCCCGGTCGATGATCGACGCCCGTTCGTTCTCCTGCAGGGCCACTGCGTGGGCCGTCATGCGTCCGCCTCCAGGGGTACCGGGCACCATTGCCCGCGCCGATGCCGACTCTATCGATCCCTCCTCGGCATGCGACCGATCGACCGTGAGCTGCGGGGATAGAGTCGCGCTCATGCGCCTGACCGCCGAGCTCCGTTACCCGGACGCCAGCCCGCAGAGTGTGTTCGCCATGATGACCGAGCGCACCTTCCAGGAGCGCACCTGTGCGGCGACCGGGTCGCTGGTCTACGAGGTCGACGTGGCCACCTACGCCGACGGCGGGGCCCGGATCAGCACCGAGCGCACCCTGCCCACGGACTCGGTCCCCGAGTTCGTCCGGCGGTTCGTGGGCGGAACGGTGCGGGTGGCCCGGCACGACGACTGGCAACCCGCTGACGCCGAGGGCCGCCGTCGCGGGGAGATCGTGGTCGAGATCATGGGTGCCCCGGTCCGGCTCACCGGCACCCTGGCGCTGGACGTCGAGGCCGGCGGGGTCGTCGTCCGGGTGGACGGTGACCTGAAGGCCTCGGTGCCGCTGATCGGCGGCACGATCGAGAGGTCGGCCGAGCCGGCGATCGAGGCCGCGATCCGGGTGGAGCAGCGGGTCGGCCTGCAGTGGCTGGCCGAGAACTCCTGATCCGCCCGAGCGGACCCTCTGAGCCGATCGGCCGGGTCAGGTGGTCCTGAACGGCTGGACGATCTCGGTGCGCCAGTCCTCGGGCTGGTCGTCGGGCTCGCTGAGGTAGCCCTCCCACGGGGCCCCGGACGGTCGCCAGCTGCGTTCGGCGAGCCAGGACTCGATCGCCTCGTAGGCCGCCACGAGGCCCGAGTAGTCCCCGACGTGCACGGTGACCGCAGCCCGGCCGGCGGGCAGGCGCGAGGGCTGGACGGTGGTCCCCTGCCGCGATGGCAGGCGACGGTCCACCGGGATGCCGGCCTCGACGTCGAAGGAGCCCGCAGGGGTGGGGACGGCGGTGTACCGCGCGAAGGGCGGACCGGTCGGTCGCAGTCCCTCGGCCCGCACCGTGGCCAGCACCTGCTCGAACGCCGGGCCGAGCCAGTCGACGATGTCGGACGCCGGCAGGCAGCCGTGGATCACCGCGGTGGTCTGCCCCACCAGCCGTCGTTCGGCCACGTGGTACCCAGCTGCTGTCGGCATGCACTCCCCCTCCGACGGGGACGGCCGCCCGGATTCAGCGTCGGCGGACCGTCACGACGACGGTAGTCCGCACCCGCGATCATCACCAAGCCTCGGTCCGTGCCACCGAATCCTCCGGTGGGGTCGGGCCCGCCCGGCAGCGCGTCTCAATCGGCAGGTCGGCAGGGCTGGACGATCTCCGTCCGCCACCCGGCCGGATTCCCCGTCGGCTCGGTGAGGTAGCTCTCCCACGGTGCGCCGTCGGCCACCAGGTCGTGCTCGGCCACCCACCGTTCGAGGTCCTGGTACGTCGACGTCATGGCGTCATAAGGGCCCACGTGCACGACCACGGCCGCCGCCCCACCCGGCAGCGAGGAGGGCTGCACCGCTGCCCCTGCGTGCTCGGTGATCGGCTGTGCACACGGGAAGCCCGCTTCGATGTCGAAGGTCGTGGGCAGCCCCTCCACCCGGGTGTAGCGGGCGAACGGCGGCCCGGCCGGCAACAGCCCCTCGGCGCTCATCGCCGCCATCACCTGGCCGAAGGCCGGACCGATCCAGCCCGCGATGTCGGCCACCTCGACCCGCCCGCACCGCACTGCGGTCGGCTGCTCGGCGAGTTCTCGCCGCTGGACACCCTGCTGCTGTGTGGGCAGGCTCGTCACCTCGGACATGACACACCTCCGCGGCGGGCGCACCGCTCGTACGCCTCCACCACTCCCACCCTGGCCCGCACCCCGGTGGCCGCGCGACGACCAACGTCCTCGGGCGGCGAGCCGGTGTTCTCGGGCCGGCGGACCGGTCTCCCGGTCGGGGCAGGGTGGTCAGTCCATGTGCGGGTAGGTGTGACTGCGTGGCGGGTCGAAGGTCTCCTTGATCGAGCGGGTCGAGGTCCAGCGCAGCAGGTTCTGCGCGGCACCGGCCTTGTCGTTGGTGCCCGAGGCGCGCGCGCCGCCGAAGGGCTGCTGCCCGACCACCGCCCCGGTGGGCTTGTCGTTGACGTAGAAGTTACCTGCAGCGAACCGCAGTGCCTCGGTGGCCTGGGCGATCGCCGTCCGGTCCTGGGCGATGACCGCACCGGTCAGCGCGTAGTCGGCCACCGATTCCATCTGGGCCAGCATCCGGTCGTAGGCCCGGTCGGGGTAGACGTGGACGGCGAGGATCGGGCCGAAGTACTCGGTGGTGAGCATCTCGTCCGTCGGGTCGCTCACCTCGGCCACCGTCGGGCGCACGAACCATCCCTCGGAGTCGTCGTAGGTGCCACCGGCGATGACCGTGATGCCGGCAGTGGCGTTCGCCCGGTCGATCGCCTTGGCATGCTCGGCGAACGCCTTGTCGTCGATCACCGCGGCCATGAAGTTGCCCAGGTCGGTGACCGGACCCATGGTCAGGCCGTCCACGGTCGAGGCGAGATCGTCGCGCAGCTGCTTCCAGATCGAGCGCGGCACGTAGGCCCGCGAGGCGGCCGAGCACTTCTGACCCTGGTACTCGAACGCGCCGCGCACCAGCGCCGTCCGCAGCACCTCGACGTCGGCCGAGGGGTGCGCGACCACGAAGTCCTTGCCGCCCGTCTCCCCCACCAGGCGCGGGTAGGTGCGGTACCGGTCGAGGTTCTCGGCAACGGTGCGCCAGAGCAGGCGGAAGGTCGGGGTGGAGCCGGTGAAGTGGATCCCGGCCAGATCGGGATGCGACAGCGCCACCTCCGAGACCGCACGTCCGTCACCGGTCACCAGATTGATCACCCCGGGCGGCAGGCCCGCCGCCTCGAGCAGCTTCATCGTGAAGTGCGCGGCGAACATCTGGGTGTGGGCCGGCTTCCAGAGCACGGTGTTGCCCATCAGCGCGGGGGCGGTCGGCAGGTTGCCGCCGATCGCGGTGAAGTTGAACGGGGTGATCGCGTAGACGAAGCCCTCCAGCGGGCGGGCGTCGGTGCGGTTCCAGACCCCCTTGGAGTTGGCGATCGGCTGCTCGGCGATCACCTCGCGCCCGAAGTGGACGTTGAACCGCCAGAAGTCGATCAGCTCGCAGGCGGCGTCGATCTCGGCCTGCTGCACGGTCTTGCTCTGCCCGAGCATGGTGGCGCCGTTGAGGATCTGCCGCCACGGACCGGAGAGCAGCTCTGCGGCCTTGAGGAACACCGCGGCCCGGTCGTCGTAGGAGAGCGCCCGCCAGAGCGGCGCGGCGGCCCGGGCAGCCTCGATCGCGGCCCGGGCGTCGGCCTGGGAGGCCATCTTCATCGTGCCGAGCACGTGCCGACGGGCGTGTGGCTGGACGACGTCCACCGTGCGGCCCGAGCCCATCACCTCGCGGCCGCCGATCGCCATCGGCAGGTCGATCCGGGTCGCGGTCAGGTCCTTCAGCGACGCCTCGACCGCGGCCCGCTCGGGGGTGCCGGGCGCGTAGGTGAGCACCGGCTCGTTGACCGGGACTGGGACTCGGGTCACGGCGTCCATGACGGATCCTCCAGATGCGCGGTGGGGCGGTGCCGGGGCTGAGCCGAGACTATCCGCCACCTCGGGACCGTCGCGCGAGCATCGGCCCAGGTGTCATCGTGGCCCGGTGGCGCCCTCTGATCGGGAGCGACTGACCTGGTCCTCGAGCAGCGCCTTGATCTCGGTCCAATCCGGCTCCGAACCGACCGGATCGGCGGTCATGGCGAGCAGCCGTCTGGCAGCCGTGGCACGCACCGCGACGTCCCGACCGACAGCCGTGTCGACGGCCGGCCCGATCTCGAGGGCCACGCCGAGTCCGGAAGACACCGACTCCTGCTCGGGCGGGTCGTGCCGATCCCGGCCGAGCAGGAGCCAGTGGCGCCCCGGTGACATGACCACACGGTGACAGCTCCGGTCTCGGGACGTCAGTGGATTTCCGCCAGTTGACGTTCGGGCCGAACGGGGGTGCCGCCCTCGCGCAGGCCGAACCGGGAGTGCAGTCGGCGCAGCGGCGCGGGTGCCCACCAGTTGGCCGAGCCCATCAGCCGCATCATCGCCGGTACCAGCACCGCGCGGACCAGCGTGGCGTCCAGCACGATCGCCAAACCCGTTCCCAGGCCGAACATCTGGATGAAGGAGACCCGGCTGGAGACGAAGGCGAACATGGTGATCGACAGCAGTGCCGCCGCGGTGGTGATGATGCGACCGGTCCGGGCCAGGCCGGTGGCCACGGCCGCGGTGGTGTCCATCCCGGCGTCGTGCAACTCCTTGATCCGGCCCAGCAGGAAGACCTCGTAGTCCATCGACAGTCCGAAGGCGACGCAGAACATCAGCAGTGGCATGGTGATGGTCAGGGGCAGCGGGGTGAAGCCGAGCAGCTGGGAGCCGTGCCCCTGCTGGAACACCCAGACCATCGATCCGAGCACGGCCACGATGGTGAACGCGTTGACCACCAAGGCCTTCAACGGCAGCACCACCGAGCCGGTGAAGGCGAACAGCAGCACGAAGGTGCTCAGCCCGATCAGCAGCGCCGCCAGGGGCAGCCGATCACCGATCGCCGCCTTGGTGTCCACCAAGGTCGCCGTCGGGCCGCCCACGAGCACCTCCGGGCCCCCGGCCCGGTCAGCCACGGCGCGCACGTCCCGGACCACCTGCTCCGCCTGCCCGCCGAACGGGTCGACACTCAACGGCGCCCGGACGATGCCCGGCTCGGTGATCACTCGCGCCACTCCGGGGACCTCACGGACCTGCTCGGCGAACCGGGACAGCTCGGCCGGGGTGGCGCCCGGCAGCACGGCGAGCACGGCATCGGAGTTCTGCCCGGCGAACTCGGTGCGCAGCACGTCGCCGACCCGGCGCGCCTGGGAGACCTCGGCCGGGATCGCCCGGTCGTCCGGCACCGAGAACGAGACCGCGAGGAACGGCGCCCCGAGGGTGAGCAGGACGGCGAGCACCGGCAGCGCGGCACGCACCGGACGGCGCATCACCAGCCGGGCCAGCCGATCCCAGAATGCCTGGCCCCCGTGGGCGAGATCGCGCCCGCGGCGTCCGATGCGCAGCGCGTCGACCCGAGGGCCCAGGACGGCGAGCAGCGCCGGCAGGGTGACCACGGCCGCCAACGCCGCGATGATCACCACGGCCATCCCGGCGTAGGCGAAGGAGCGCAGGAAGTACAGCGGGAAGACCATCAGGGCTGCCAGGGCGATCGCGATGGTGGCCGCGGAGAAGACCACGGTGCGTCCGGCAGTTGACAGGGTCACCGCGACGGCCTGCGGGACCGGCCGTCCCGCAGCCAGTTCCTCCCGGAACCGGCTCACCACGAGCAACGAGTAGTCGATCCCCAGGCCCAGGCCGAGCGCCGTGGTCAGGTTGAGCGCGAAGATGCTCACGGAGGTCAGTTCGGCCAGCCCCGACAGCACGGCGAAGGTGGCCGCGATCGCGATCCCGCCGACCAGCAAGGGGAGCAGGCCGGAGACGACCGACCCGAACACGATCACCAGGAGTACCAGGGTGAGCGGGATCGCGATGGCCTCCGCCCGAGCCAGGTCGGTCCCGACCTGATCGGTGATGTCGCCCGTCGCCTGCACCATTCCCCCGGTCTCGATCCGGACCGTGCCCCCGGCGGAGGCGACCTCCTCGGTGAAGGCCTGCTCCAGTTCCGCCGAGCGCCCGAGAACCTCGTCCTCGTCGCCGGCGACGTGCGCCACCACCAGTGCGCGGGTGCCGTCCGTGCTGCGCAGCCCGGCCGCCACCTGAGGCGGCGCTCCCCAGTAGGCCCCCAGCACCTCGATCCCCTCGGTGGCCGCCAGGCGACGGACGGCGTCCTGGCCGGCTGCTGCCACCGGCGCGGCGTCCACACTGCTGCCCGGCGGCGCGCTGACCAACAGCACGAGGTTGGCGACCTGTTGACCGAAGGCCTCCTCCAGCACCGCACCGGCCCGCACGGACTCCGCCGAGGGGTCCTCGAAGCCCCCGCCCTTCAGCTTGCCGATCGCCCCGGCCCCGGCGACGGCGGCCACCAGCACGGCGATCGCCGAGGCCGCCAGAACCAGGCGCGCCCGGCGGACCACGATCCGCACCACCCACGATTCTGAGAACGATGTAGTCATGAGAGAACAGTGTTCTCTTCTGCAGCGCCTGTCAAGACTATTGTTCATCAAAGTGAACGTTGTTCTCGATTGATCCCATGACTACAGTGAGGCCGTGGTCGGGACAGCCTCTGCCGGGACGACGCCCGGCCGGACGTCGAGCCGGCGTCAGCGGCGCCACGAGGCCACCGCCGAGGAGATCCGCCAGGTCGCCCGCGAACTGATGGCCCGGGACGGAACCTCGTCGCTGAACCTGCGAGCGGTCGCCCGCGAGATGGGGATGACGCCGTCCGCGCTCTACCGCTACTACGCCAGCCGGGACGCGATCCTCACCGCACTGATCATCGAGGCCTACGACCAGGTCGGCGAGACCGTCGAGCAGGCCATCGCCGCCGCCCCGCTCGACGCCAGCTCCACCCGGATCCTGGCCGGGGTGCACGCCTTCCGCCGGTGGGCGGTCGAGCACCCGCACGAGTTCGGCCTGATCTACGGCACGCCGGTGCCGGGCTACGAGGCCCCGCGCACCGAGTCCCTCTCGGCGGCGATGCGCACCGGGGCTGCCATGTTCGGCGAGCTGGTACGAGCGGTCGACTCCGGCCTGCTCGTGCCGCCGGACGATGACACGGTCCCCGCGGAGCTGCACCCGAGCCTGCGTGAGCTGCTTCTCGATCCGCGGGCCGAGTTGCCGATCAGCGCCGTCGCGTTGGCCGTCCAGTTCTGGATGGTGCTGTTGGGCGCGCTGTCCTCAGAGGTCTTCGGCCACAAACCCGAACCGCTGGCCGGCGGGGAGACCGGGCGGCTGTTCTTCGACTACACGATCCGGCAGACCCTGATCGCCATGGGGATGGCCCGGAACGCGGTCGAGGCGGGGGTCAGCCCACCCGCCTGACCCGCGATCACGGCTCAGATGAGATCGGGCAGTTCGCTGATGTCGTACCAGAGCAGCTCGTGAGCCCGAGCCTCGTCGAGGGTGAACGCCGCGTCGTCGTCGCCCGAGTCTGCGGCCGGGAGGGCCGCGATCGCCGCGCTCACGGCCCTGCGCACCGCGGTGGCGTCCTCGTCGACGTGCACGCTGACCACCGCCGACAGCGGCACCCGGCAGGCCAGCCGGACGGCGGAGCGCGCCGGCTGTGCCGTCGGCCCGCCCCCGCCCCTGCCCGCGGGGGCGCCGTCCGGGGCGGCTCCCACCGGCTGCACGCAATCGGCGGGCAGGTCGGCGGCCACCACCACCCGCCGGTACTCGTAGCGGGCCAGAGCGGCCAACTCACCGGCCAGCAGGCGCAGCGAGGCGTCGGCGGCCTCCGACATCGCGGCGTACTCGAGCTCCTCCAGATCGCCCTCGACGTACCACTCGCGCACAGCGCCGGTCACCGCGTGGGCCGCGTACCCGGCACTGAACCCGCCCGAGACGTAGGCCTCGGCCAGGGTGCCGAGGGTGGCCGGCAGGTACACCCGGGTGGACCGGGGGGCGGGGTCGTGCTGGGCGCTCATCGAGCAGCCTCCAGGGTCTCGGCGAGGGAGTCGATCAGGCACTGACCCAGGACGTCGAGGTCGGACATCGCCTCGCGGTCACCGTAGAGCCCGAAGTGCATCCGCCCGCGATAGGACGTCAACCCGATGCTCAGCGCCTGCCCGCGGGCCAACGGGATCACCGGGTAGGTGGACTCCATCCGGGACCCGTGCAGGTACAGCGGTTCCTGCGGGCCGGGCACGTTGGTCACCACCAGGTTGAACATGTGCCGGGACAGTTCGTTGGCCACCCGGGCACCGAGGGAGTGCAGGGTGGGCGGCGCGAAGCCGGCGATGCCGGCGATGGTGCGGGCATCGACCGCCTGGCCGGCCTCGCGATGGGCGAGGGTCTGGTAACTGACCTGGTAGACCCGGATCAGCGGGTTGCCCTCACCGGTCGGCAGGTCGACCAGCAGCGAGGACACCCGGCCACCCAGTGCGGGCGCCGCGGCGGCGTCCGTCTCGTGGCCGGAGGGCTTGACGCTGAACGGGACCAGGGCGCGCACCATGCTGGTCGGAGGCACGGGTTCGCCGCGGGCCAGCAACCACGAGCGCAGGGCGCCGGCGACCACGGCCAGGACCACATCGTTGACCGAGGTCACCGGGCCCTCGCCGGTGGCCTTGGCCACCAGGCTCGACCGGATGGCCCGGTAGTCGTCGAGGTCGGTGTCGACCAGGTGGAACCGCCGCTCGACGCCGCTCTCGACGTTGAGCGGGCTGCGCGGTGGGGGGTTGGCGGCGATCCGGGCGGCCACGGCCAGCCCGCCCACCGCCTCGGTCGCCTTGGACGCCGTCCGCCGGACGTCGCCCAGCCCCGCCCGCAGGGTCTCCACGATCCGGGTGGGCCGGGTGACCGACTCGGCGATCGCCCCGACCACGAGTTCGCCGATCGACGGTTCGCGAGCAGGGTGCCAGGTCTGGGGTGGGTGCTCGCGGACGTGCGGGTCCTCGTCCAGCACGACGTGGCCGAGGTCGAGCGCGTGCCGGCCGTCGACCAGCGCCTGGTGGGCCTTGGTGATCACCGCGAACCGGCCGTCGGCCAGTCCCTCGACGACGGCCAGCTCCCACAGCGGGCGCCGGCGGTCCAGCCGACGGGACTGGATCCGGGCCACCAGGTCCTCGAGCTGCTCGGGGTCACCGGGGGCCGCGAGGGTGACCAGGCGGACGTGATCGGCGATGTCGAAGGCCTCGTAGTCGGCCCAGACGGGGTTGGCCAGGTGGCCGGGGACGGTCCGGACCCGCTGGCGGTACCGGGGGACGAAGGCGATCCTGGCCTCCACGTGGCGGACCAGGTCCTCGTAGTCCAGTCCGGCCGGTCCGGGATCGAAGATCATCACGGATCCGACATGCATCGCCGACCGCTGATCCTCCAGGTAGAGGAACGAGACGTCGAGCGGGGTGAGGCGGTCCGTCACGTCCTGTTCCCTCCGAGACCGTCACTCTGACTGGGTGCCCTGATCGCGGGCCGGGCCGATCCGCCGAGCAGGTCGCCGGGGGCGAGCATACGGTGCCGGGCTGCCGGTTTCAGCTCGCTGCGCTCGCCGCCGGGGTGGTGCCCTTCCCGCAGGGTCGGCGGAGGGTCAGCTCAGGGAGATCCCGAGCAGCTCTTCCAGCACGGCCAGGGTCTCCTCGACCGTCCGGTGGTGCACGGCCACCATGCCGCAGGCCCGGGCACCCTCGACGTTGCGCTCGATGTCGTCCACCATCACGCACCCCCGGGGTGGGACGCCGAGGATGGCCGCGGTGTGCGTGAAGATCTCCGGATCCGGCTTGCGCATCCCGACCCGACCCGAGATCACCACGACGTCGAACAGGTCCTCCCACAAGGCGTCCGGGTAGTTCTCCCCCCAGCTGTTGGACAGCAGCGCCGTGCGCACCCCCGCGAGCCGGGCGGCCCGGATCGCCTGGAGCATCCTCGGGTCGAGGTGGGCCAGCCCGGCCAGCAGCCGGGTGAGCAGGCCGTCGGCGTCCACCGCGCTGCCTCGCACGGTCAGCTCGTGCGCCAGCAGCCGTTCGAACTCCGCCTCCGCCAGGGTTCCCCGCTCCAGGTGGTGAGTGGGCGAGTCGCCGCTCTCCAGCCAGCCCCGCATGACCTCGCGGAAGTGGTCGAAGTCGACTCCCTCCTCCTGCGCCCACCGGCCCATGGCGTGGTCCAGCGCCGGGGTGAGCACCCCGCCCCAGTCGAGGACCAGGGCCTGCAGGTCGGGATTCACGGGAATCACGGTGTCACAGCGGCGGGGTGGCGCGGACCTTGACAGGCAGCAGAGACCGACCAGCCGGGAGAGACCGTGACCGCCCTGACCGTCCAGTCCGTCGAGACCGTCCCCTGCCCCGGGACAGTCCAGTCCGTCGAGCCCCTGCGGTGCGTCGAGCCGGGCCGGCGCGCACCCGACCACCTGCCCGCGGCGGGCACGGTGCGGTGCCGGCCGATCCCGACGGCCGAACCGAGACCCGCGCTACGCCTGGTGCGCGATCCCGACCCGATCGTGCCGGGCCAGCAGGAGCTTCACCTGAGCGGGCGGGCGGCGGCCTCTGTGACGCCGCGGCCGGACGGTCAGTCGGGGACGACCCGGCCCACCCCACCGCCTCGGCCGGGCCTGCCCGAGCCTCGTGCCTGGACGGCGCAGTTCGTCCAGGTGGCCCTGGAGGTGGCGGCCGGGTTCCGCCCACCCGGCCAGGTGGTCCGCTGGACCAGCACCGAGGTCTTCGAGCTCCTCGGTCGCCGTCACCGGCTGGCCCGACCCACGGGGGCCCGCCGCCCGCTGCGGGTGCGGGCCGTGCTGGCCGACAGCCCCCGGGCCGGGGTGGTCGAGTCCACGGCGGTGGTGGACGACGGACGGCGGGCACGCGCGGTGGCCGTTCGGCTCGAGGTGCGCGGCGGCCGCTGGCGGGTGACCGCCCTCGAGACCGGGTGAGCCCGTGCCGGCGGTCGGTGGGCTACTGGCGACGTCGCCGGGAGGCGCGGCGCTGAGCACGGTTCTGCCCGCCGGGCGAACCACCGCTGCGCGGACCCGACGTGTCGGCGCCGTCCTCGTGGACCTCGACCCCGCCGTCCTCGGTCGGCGCGCTGTACTGCAGCTGCGCCGGGCGCTGGGGGCTGACCAGGCCCTTGGCCACCAGCACCCCACCGGGTGCGTCCGGGGCGCCCACCTCGGGCTCCGGCTGGGCGACCTCGACCTCGAGGTTGAACAGGTAGCCGACCGACTCTTCCTTGATCGCCTCGGTCATGGCCTGGAACATGCCGAAGCCCTCGCGCTGGTACTCCACCAGAGGGTCGCGCTGGGCCATGGCCCGCAACCCGATGCCCTCCTGCAGGTAGTCCATCTCGTAGAGGTGCTCACGCCACTTGCGGTCCAGGACGGACAGCACCACCCGGCGCTCGAGCTCACGCACCACCTCGGTACCCAGGGCCTGCTCCCGACGGGCGTAGGCCTCGCGCGCGTCGGAGGTCAGCTCGCGCACCAACATGTCGTGCGTGACCCCCTCCCGGCCGCCGGCCTCCTCGACCACGTCTGCGACGGTGATCGAGACCGGGTAGAGGGTGCGCAGCGCCGTCCAGAGCTTGTCCAGGTCCCAGTCGGCCGCGGTGCCCTCGCCGGTCTCGGCGTCGATGTAGGCCGTGACCACGTCGTCGATGAACAACCGCACCTGCTCGTGCAGGTCCGCGCCGTGGAGCACCTTGCGGCGCTCGCTGTAGATCACCTCACGCTGCCGGTTCAGGACGTCGTCGTACTTGAGCACGTTCTTGCGGATCTCGAAGTTGCGCGCCTCGACCTGGCTCTGGGCACTGGCGATCGAGCGGGTGACCATCTTGTGCTCGATCGGCACGTCGTCCGGGATCTTGGCCGCGTTGAGGAACGACTCGACCATGCCCGAGTTGAACAGCCGCATCAGATCGTCGGTGAGCGAGAGGTAGAACCTGCTCTCCCCCGGGTCACCCTGACGGCCGGAGCGACCACGCAGCTGGTTGTCGATCCGGCGCGACTCGTGGCGCTCGGTGCCGAGCACGTACAGGCCACCCAGCTCGGTGACCTCCTCATGGGCGGTGGCCACGCTCTCCTGTGCCTCGGCCAGCACTCGTGGCCAGGCCGCCTCGTACTCCTCGGGCGACTCGGCCGGGTCCAGTCCCAGCTCGCCCATCCGGGCCACCGCCGTGAACTCGGCGTTGCCACCCAGCATGATGTCGGTGCCCCGACCGGCCATGTTGGTGGCCACCGTGACGGCCCCCTTGCGCCCTGCCTGAGCCACGATCGAGGCCTCGCGTTCGTGGTGCTTGGCGTTGAGCACCTCGTGCGAGACCCCCTTGTCGATCAGCAGCTTGGACAGGTACTCGCTCTTCTCGACGCTCGTGGTGCCCACCAGTACCGGCTGCCCGGTGGCGTGCTTCTCGACGATGTCCTCGACGACGGCGTCGAACTTGGCCTTCTCGTTCTTGTAGATCAGATCCTGCTGGTCCAGCCGCACCATGGGCTGGTTGGTCGGGATGCTCACCACACCGAGCTTGTAGATCGACATGAACTCCGCCGCCTCGGTCTGGGCGGTACCGGTCATCCCGGAGAGCTTGTCGTACATCCGGAAGTAGTTCTGCAGGGTGATCGTGGCCAGGGTCTGGTTCTCGCTCTGGATCTGCACCCCTTCCTTGGCCTCGATGGCCTGGTGCATGCCCTCGTTGTAGCGACGGCCCGCGAGCAGGCGGCCGGTGTGCTCGTCGACGATGAGCACCTCACCGTCCAGGACGACGTAGTCCTTGTCCCGCTTGAACAGCTCCTTGGCCTTGACCGAGTTGTTCAGGTACCCGATCAGCGGGGTGTTGACGCTCTCGTACAGGTTGGCGATCCCCAGGTAGTCCTCGACCCGGTCGATCCCTGCCTCGAGGATGCCGACGGTGCGCTTCTTCTCGTCGACCTCGTAGTCGACGTCGCGACGCAGCCGCTGGGCGATCTTGGCGAACTCCACGTACCACTTCTGCGGCTGGTCGGCCGGGCCGGAGATGATCAGCGGGGTCCGGGCCTCGTCGATCAGGATCGAGTCGACCTCGTCCACGATGGCGAAGTTGTGGCCGCGCTGGACCATCTCCTCGGTGGACCAGGCCATGTTGTCGCGCAGGTAGTCGAAGCCGAACTCGTTGTTGGTGCCGTAGGTGATGTCGGCGGCGTACTGGACCCGCCGTTCGTCCGGGGGCATCTGGCCCATGATGCAGCCGACGTTCAGGCCCAGGAACCGGTAGATCCTGCCCATCAACTCGGACTGGTAGGAGGCGAGGTAGTCGTTGACCGTGATGACGTGCACGCCCTTGCCGGACAGGGCGTTCAGGTAGGCCGGGGCGGTGGCCACCAGGGTCTTGCCCTCACCGGTCTTCATCTCGGCGATGTTGCCCAGGTGCAGGGCCGCACCCCCCATGAGCTGAACGTCGAAGTGCCGCTGACCGAGGGTTCGCTTGGCCGCTTCTCGTACGGCGGCGAACGCCTCCGGCAACAGGTGGTCCAGCGACTCGCCGTCCGCGACCCGGGACCGGAAGGTGTCGGTCTCGCCACGCAGCTCGGCGTCGGTGAGGCGGGCGAAGTCCTCCTCGAGCGCGTTCACCTGGTTCGCCAGGCCGGCGAGCCGCTTGAGGGTGCGGCCCTCCCCGAGCCGCAGCATCCGCTCGACGATTTTCACCACGACGACTCTCCCCTGCTGGACCGGCTCCACCGAACGGCGAGCGCTCGGGCGCTACCTCTGTGGGCACGACGATCGGGGCGCCTGACGGGTGCCCGCTCGCCATCGTAGACGTCGTGACAGCCAGTCCGGTCCTCGTGTCAGGCTGGGTGGATGTTGCCGCCACCCTGGGCACCGGTCCTGACCGACGGCCGCATCGTGCTGCGCGCGCACCGCCCCGAGGACGTCCCGGACCTGGTGGACCAGTGCCGGGACGAGGCAACCCAGCGCTGGACGACGGTGCCCGTGCCGTACACCACCGCGCACGCTGCGGACTTCGTCGCCAGCCGCCGAGCCCAGTGGGAGAGCGGACGTCACCTGTCGTTAGCGGTCGAGGCCGGAGGCCGGTTCCTGGGCACTCTGGACCTGAGACCCACCCGGGACGGCGCGGCCGAGGTGTCCTACATCCTGATGCCACAGGCGCGGGGACGAGGGACCGGCGAGGCCGCCCTGCGCCTGTTGCTGCCCTGGGCGTTCGAGGCGCTGGACCTCCAGGTGATCCACTGGCAGGCGGCCGTCGGCAACTGGCCGAGCCGCCGGCTCGCCTGGCGGCTGGGCTTCGGCATCGAGTCGCGGGTGAGCGGCCTGATCAGCCAACGCGGCCGGCTGCTGGACGGGTGGATCGGCTCCCTGCGCCGCGGCCGGCCGCTGCGGCCGGATCGGGACTGGTACCGACCCCCTGCCATCACTGGCGGCCCGGTGATGGTGCGCCCGGTCGACGGGCACGACGCCGAGCCGATGGCCGAGGCCTGCTCGGACGTCGAGACCCAGTACTGGCTGCCCCTGCTCCCGGCGCCATACACGCTCGCCGATGCGCGCGATCACCTGCTGGGGATCGCCGAGGACCAGGCCGGGGGTCGGGCCCTGTACTGGGCGGTGACGGCGGCCGGGGGTGACGGCCGCATGCTCGGTGAGATCGGGCTGCAGGTGCGTCGGCACGAGGCCGAGGTCGGGTACTGGACCCACCCCGTCGGGCGTCGTCGCGGCCTGACCACCGCCGCCGTCCGGCTGGTCGCACGGCATGCCCTGCTGCCCGAGGCGGACGGCGGGCTGGGGCTGAGCCGGGTGATGCTGCGGGCCGCCGAGGGCAACCTCGGCTCGCAGTCCATCGCACGGCGGGTCGGGTTCCGGCACACCGGAACCGACCGGGACGGCGAGCTCCTGCGCGACGGCACGGTGCTCGACATGCTGCGCTTCGACCTGCTGGCCGAGGAGTGCCCGTGAGCGCCCTCAGCCCAGGCGCAGCGGGCTGACCCGAACCCGGGCGGATCCGATTCCGAGTTCACGCGCGAAGGCCGCCCGGGCCAGGTCGAGCTGCCGCTGGCTCACCCCGGCTCCGACGAAGACCAGCGAGGTGTCGTCCCCCTCGACATAGGTGGAGGCGGTCAGCGGCAAGTGGGCCAGTGCGGCCTCGACCGGGGTGCCACGCCCGACCTCGACCGGGGTGGTGAAGGTGAATGCGGCCACCGTCACGGGGCGAACGCTGACCTGGTACCAGGGACGGCTGCGCACGAGGGCACGGGCGGCGGCGCGGGCACGCGCGAGTCCACCAGGGCACAGCGTGGTCACGCTGGTGCGGTAGACCCCGCCCCTGACCACCGGCTCACCCACGGCTGCCACGCACCCGTCGAGGGAGACCAGGGACGAGTCCACGACGTGGTCGACCCACTGCGACTGCGCGGCTCGGCGCACACCGCGCACCACGACGTCGGTGCGGGCGGCGGTGGCCTGCAACGTGCCGATGGACGTCGCCCGCGCGGCAGCGGGGGCCACCCCCGACCCGGCGACCCCCGCGGCGGACACCGGAGCCGCCGGAGAGGTCAGGACGAGGACGGTCGACGTGGCCAGAGCGGCAAAAACCGTTGCGAGAGAACGCATCGAGTGGACTCCTGAAGCAGATCGAGGAGCCCCGCCGGCTGCCCCGCGGGTGCATCTTACGCGCTCGTCACCCGATCGACGGTGCCGACTCGGCGAGCGGTGACCAGGGCGCGACCCAGGTCCTCGGCGAGATCGCCCCGGGGGGCCACCCGCACGTCGTCCAGGCCCAGCCAGCCGGCCAGCGAGAGCAGGTCAGCGGCCAGCGACCGGGCGATCCGGTCCGGCTGTGAACGCCCACGCGCCTCCGGGGACTCGAGCCAGGCCGCCGGCACGCCGAGCACCCGGGCTGCCCGATCGGCCTGCACGTCCACCCGGGCCACGAGCCGATCGCCGAGCAGGTAGGGCAGCACGTAGTAGCCGTGCGTCCGCTCGGCGGCCGGGGTGTAGATGCCGATCCGGTAGCGGAAGGCGAACAGCGCCTCGGTGCGCGGCCGGAACCACACCAGGGAGTCGAACGGGCTGAGCAGCGCCGAACCGCCGATCCGCTCCGGCATGCGGGCCTGCGGGTCCAGGTAGGCCGGCCTCCGCCATCCCTGGACGCGGACCTCGAGCAGCCGGCCGTCCTCGACCAGTTCGGCCACCGCCCGGCGTGACTGGACTGCGGTCATCCGGAAGTAGTCCCGCAGGCAGGCCTCGGTGCCCACCCCGTGCGCCCGGGCGGCGATCGCCACCAGTTCCCGGCAGGCGTCGGCCTCGCTCGCCGGCTCCCCTGCACCGGCCGGCAGGGGTGGCAGCACCCGTTCGGGCAGGTCGTAGAGCCGCTCGAAGCGGGTGGTTCGGCCGGCGCTGGCCAGCTCCCCGGCGCGGAACAGGAACTCGATCGCCATCTTGACGTGCGACCAGTTCCACCCCCACTCGGCGCGCGGGGCCGGCAGCGTCTGGCCCAGCGTCTGCTCGATCGCCGCCGACGTGAGCGGACCCTGCCCGGCCACCACCGCGCGGACGTCCTCGAGCAGGTGGGGCAGCTCGGAGGCCGTGCGACGCAGGCCGGCCCAGGCCTCCTGGCGGGCCCTGGCCATCCGAAAGGTCAACAGGGCATGCGTGCGGGGGTCGGTGTAGGACGCCTGATGGGCCCAGTACTCCACCAACCGGCGAGGGTGGCGGCCGGCCGCGCGGTCGAGCAGGTGGCGGGGGTAGGGGCCCAGCCGGGAGAAGACCGGCAGGTAGTGACTGCGCACCAGCACGTTGACCGAGTCGATCTGGAGTACCGCGACAGCCTCCAGCACCCGGTCGAGGTGGTGCTGGCGCACCTGTCCCCGGACGGCAGAGCGGCCCAGGCCCTGCGCCGCCACGGCGGTGCGGCGGGCCTGGGCCGCACTCAGGATCTCGGTCAGCCGGCCGCCTCCGCGGGCTCGGGGACGTGGTTCTGCTCGGCGTCCGCCGACACCGGGGGGACGGTCAGACGGATCACGCCGTAGTTCCACCCGTGCCGGCGGTAGACCACGCTCGGCAGCCCGCACTCGACGTCCTGGAAGAGGAAGAAGTCGTGCTGGACCATCTCCATCTCGTAGAGCGCCTGCTCGACGGTCATCGGCGGGGCGGAGTGGTCCTTGGTGCGGATCACGACCGGGCTGTCCGAGCCCTCATCGGCGTACGGGTCCTCGAGGTCGTCCCCCGCGGGGGAGGTGGCGGAGGAGTCGACGATCGCGCCCGGCGCCCGGACCGTGGCCGGACGCTGGCGACCGTGGTGGACCTTGCGCCGGTCACCGCTGCGACGCAGCCGCTCGAGCAGCTTGCCCAGGGCCAGGTCGAGAGCTGCGCCCGGGTCGTCCGCCCGCGCCTCGGCACGGATCACGGGTCCCTTGCCGCGCAGCGTGATCTCGACCTTCTCGGCCGTCGAGGTCTGTCGGGGGTTGCGCTCGTGCGACAGCTCCACGTCGGCGCGATGAGCCTTGGGTGCCAACTGGCCGACCTTGACCAGTTTCTCCTCGGCCAGGCGACGGAAACGGTCCGGCACCTCGATGTGCCGACCGGTGATCACGATCTCCACGGAAAGCCTCCTGCGTCTCGAAGGGGGAGTCGTTCCGAGCCCCACGCTAGTCCAGTCTCGTCCTGCTCGACAGCGGGCATCGGGCGGATCGGCGCGTCGGGCGTCGCCCCGGGACGCGACGCGCGATCGGGGCCGGTGTCGAGGCGGCGCGGCGTGGCACAGACGGTCGCAACCCCGGCCACCGACCACCCCAGGGATCGCACCGCTCGCACTGCCTCGGCCGCGCTGGCACCGGTGGTGAGCACGTCGTCCACCACGATGCATCCTCGCCCACCGGGCCGCGGCACCATCCACCGGGACGGCCCGAAGGCCTGGTCCACGTTGGAGGCCCGCTCCCCCACGCCCAGGGACGCCTGGTCGCGCGTGCGCCGCACCTGACGAAGGCGGGGGCCACCGCGAGCGGGCAATCCGGCGCGGACGGCGGCGGCGCGGGCGAGGTCGGCCACGACATCGCCACCGCGACGGCGGACGGCGCCCGGCGAGGAGGGCACGGGCACCAGCACCGTACCGGCCGCCGGCTCCAGTGATCGCACGGCTCGGGCCAGAACCTCGGCCAGCACCGATGTCAGGTCGTGCCGGCCACCGTCCTTCCAGGCATGGACCATCCGCGCCACCCGGCCCTCGAACCGGCCGCAGGTGGCCACCGGCACCCCGGTGAGCAGGGCCCTGCGGGCCGGGGACTGCGGCGGCGGACCGGGTTCGACGTCCAGCAGGTCACGGCATCCCGGGCACAGCCGGACATCTCCGGCGCCGCAGCCCGCGCAGTCAACCGGCAGGGCGAGCTCGACCAGGGCGGTCAGGTCGACCGACGACCTCACCGACGCCCTGACCGACGACAGCGACGGCAGGTTCGCCAGGGTCGGCAGGGTCGGCAGATTCGGCCACATGGGCGGCAGCCTGCGCCCGGCTGGTGGCCGCCGGGGGCCACGCCCGCCCCCGGTGTGGACGGCGGGACACCGCACCCGGGATGGGGACGTCACGACGCCCTCGTGCCGAGCACCGCACGACCTCGACCGCTCGACCTGGCTCAGCCCGGCATCGCCGGCCAGCGCGCCCCGGCGACCTGACGCAATCCCACCCCGGAGTAGTAGGCGGCTCCCTTGGCGGTCTGCACCCAGGCGTCGGCCGGTGCGACGCCGACGGTCAGACTCAGGGCCCCCACCACGCTCGCCCCGGCCAGGGTCCGCCCGCCGATCTCTGCGAGGTGGAGGCGCTCGACCTGGCTGCCGGGGCCGATCGCCAGCAGCATCACCCGGCGCCCGTCCAGCCAGGAGGCATCCCGCACCACGGGCAGATCCGAGGCCAGTCGCAGCGGAGCGGTGGCCATTCGGCGCGGGGCGCCGTCCGCGGACCGGACCAGGGAGACCACCAGCACCGACGACCGCCGACCGCGGTGCGCCACGATCAGCGCCCGGGTGCCCTCCCGGCTGATCTTGAGGGTCGACACCGCGTAGCCGCTCAGCCAGGGCACAGCCACCTCGACCACGACTCCGCCTCGCACGGCGGTCACGGTCCCGGCCGAGACCACCGGTGAGGTCCACACCCAGCCGTAGGTGTCGAACGACGGGGCGGTCAGCCCGACGGCGTTCGACAGCACACTGCGCGCGCCGCCGTCCGACTGCACCGTGACCAGCCGGGTCCCGCCGGTCGTGAGCACCGCGTACGCGGTACCGTCCGCGTTCACCGCGGGCCTGGTCGCATCCTCACCGAGGGTCGCCAGCCCCGGAACCGGCACGACCCGGGTTCCCTCCATCCGGGCCAGCCGGTGCTGGGCATCCAGGACCACCGGTCGGCCGTCGAAGGGAACGGCGTCCGCCGGCTGGGGCACCGGGGCCGCCAGTTGCGGCACCTCGAACCGCACCCGGTCGACGGTCAGCACCAACTGGCCCGACGGGAACCCGAGCACCCGGGCAGCCTCGGTGAGCGTGGTCTGCACCTGCGCCGAGAGCAACTGACGCTGGGCGGCGGTCGCCAGCAACGCCTGGCGATTGAGGTCGACCGAGAGCGTGCCGCTGCCGATCCGGACGCCCGCGGCGGTCAGCGCGGTGCCCGGCGGAGCGCCGGTGCTCACCGCCGGGGTGAGCCACGGCGAGGGCCCCTCGAGCAGGGCCGAGATCACCACACTGGGCAGGGCGGTGACCGGGAACCAGCGCACGTCCGGGATCAGCCAGCGCCCGGTGGCCTCGGGGAAGTACAGCGGGACGTCGGCGAACGTGGCCAGGAAGTCGTCCTCGGAGATGAGGACGCCGTCGACGGCGTCCTGGATGCGCCACTGCCCGTCGACGGCGGCGAGGGTGAGCGTCATCCGGGCCACGTCGCCGGCCTCGGACGGGCGGTAGATCCCGGTGCCGTCCACGCGGGCGGCCACCGACACCTCGACCCGCACGGTGGTCCTGGCCCCGGGCGCCGGCGGCGACGCACTCGGGGTCGGCGACGGAGTCGCACTCGGCGACGGGACCGTCGGGGACGCCGCGGTCCCGCTCGGATCGAGCTCGGTGACCGTCGCCTCCCCCCGATAGACCACCACCGCCTCGTTCGGCCGCCACCGGGTGCGCTGGTCCGGGGTGAGGTAGCTGCGCGCCACCTCATGGTCGCCGGAGAAGTCCTTGGCGGCCCGGATGAAACCCTGCACGATCCGGGCCGGGTCGGCCCCCGTGATCGGGTAGCTCTCGTAGAACTTCACCCGCGGCGGGCGTTGGGCATCGATCAAGGCGCGACCCTGCACGATCGGGCCGTCGTCCGGGATGCTCACGCACCCCGACAGCAGTCCGACGACCGCGACCAGGAGCACCGCTGCCACCCCGGTGCGCCGGACCGGCGCGGTGCCGGCCCCGGTGGCCGCCAAGGTCGCCGCCCGGCTCACGATCGCTCCGCCACCAAGGCGTCGGCGGGCACCAGCGGCAGCGGCGACCCCGACAGCACCTGCCCGCTCGACCGGGGCAGCGTCAGCCGGAAGTGCGCCCCTGCCCCCGGCTCGCCCCATGCCTGCAACCACCCTCCGTGCAGGTGCGCGTCCTCCAGGGCGATCGCCAGTCCCAGCCCGGTGCCGCCGGTGGTGCGGGCCCGCGCCGGATCGGCGCGCCAGAACCGGTCGAAGACCATCCGGACGTCGGCCTGGCTCAGGCCCACCCCGTGGTCGCGGACGCCGACCGCCACCGCCACGTCGTCCATCGCCACCCGGATGTCGACCGGGCGGCCCTCACCGTGTTCGATCGCGTTGCCGACCAGGTTGCGCAGGATCCGTTCCACCCGCCGCGCGTCGACGTCGACGATCACGGTCCCCCGCGGCTCGTGCACCAGTAACCGGCTCCCCTTGCGGTCGGCCAACGGCCGCAGGTGGTCGACCACCCGGTGCACGATCTTGCGGACGTCGATCGGGTCGACCTCCAGCACCGCAGCGCCGGCATCGAACCGGCTGACCTCCAGCAGGTCCGACAGCAGCGACTCGAACCGGTCGAGCTGGGTGACCAGCAGCTCGGAGCTGCGGGCCAGGGTCGGCTCCAGGTCGGAGCGCGCCTCGTGGATCACCTCGGCCGCCATCCGGACCGTGGTCAGGGGGGTGCGCAGTTCGTGGGAGACGTCCGAGACGAACCGCCGCTGCACCCGCGAGAGCTCCTCCAGCTGGTGGATCTGACGCTCGAGGCTGGCGGCCATCTCGTTGAACGCCCGCCCGAGCCGGGCCAGCTCGTCCTCGCCACGCACCGGCATCCGCCGGTCGAACCTGCCCGAGGCGAGCTGTTCGGCGGCCCGCGCAGCCTGGCGGACCGGATCGACCACCTGTCGGGTCACCACCCAGGCGACCAGGGCGATCAGGACCAGCAACGCCACCGCACCGACCAGGAAGGTCCGCTGGACGTCGGCCAGGATGTCGATCTCGCGATCGAGGGGGTAGACGAAGTAGAGCTCGTAGGCGCCACCGACGGGTTGGTCGGAGCCGGCAGCGATCGTGCCCAGGTCGACCAGGTTGCCGACGGCGACCACCCGCTTGTCCACTGCCTCCCCGACCTCGCCCACGGGCAGGGTGAGCACAGCGGTGACCAGCCGGTCGGGGTTGCCGGCCACCTCGCGGCGCAGGTCGACGGGGATCGCGCTGGCGTCCACCCCCAGGCTCTGGTCGCTGATCGGACCGGGTGAGGTGTCGAGCTGCTTGCGCAGCGCGACGTAGCGCAGCGGGTCGTCCGAGGGACCGTGCATCGCGTTGAGGGTGTCCCGGATCCAGGTGCGGAACTCCTGCTCGCCGTCGAAGTTCTGGTCCTGGCGGCTGGCCAGGGTGTTCTTCACCTGCTGGGCGGCATCGTTCTGCCCGGCGTCCCGCGCGGAGTCGACCAGGCTGTCGCTGATCGCCTGCAACAGCAACTGCCCGACGACCAGCAGGACCAGCACCCCCAGGGCGACGGTCGCCGCGATCACCCGCAGCAGCAGGGACCGCCGCCACCGGCTGCGCGCCCGACGGATGTGGGGTCGCAGCGCGCGGCGCACGGCGGCGACGGCGTTCACGGACGGCGCTCGGCGGGGTCCACCCGGGTCAGGCCGGTCCGGCCTTGTACCCGACGCCGCGCACGGTCACCACGATCTCGGGCCGTTCCGGATCGCGTTCGATCTTGGAACGGAGCCGCTGGACGTGCACGTTGACCAGGCGGGTGTCCGCGGCGTGCCGGTAGCCCCACACCTGTTCGAGCAGCACCTCACGGGTGAACACCTGCCAGGGCTTGCGGGCCAGGGCCACCAGCAGGTCGAACTCCAACGGGGTGAGCGCGATCGGCTCGTGGTCGCGGCGGACGGCGTGCCCGGCCACGTCGATGGTCAGGTCGCCCAGCTCGAGCAGCTCCGGGGCCGGTTCGTCGCTGCGGCGCAGCCGCGCCCGCACCCGGGCCACGAGCTCCTTGGGCTTGAACGGCTTGACCACGTAGTCGTCCGCGCCGGACTCGAGGCCCAGCACGACGTCCACGGTGTCGGTCTTGGCGGTGAGCATGACGATCGGGACCCCGGACTCCGATCGGATCTGCCGGCAGACCTCGATGCCGTCCCGGCCGGGCAGCATGACGTCCAGCAACACCAGGTCGGGCCGGGTCGCCCGGAACACCTCGAGTGCCCCCGACCCGTCGGCGCAGAACAACGGCTCGTATCCCTCACCACGCAGCACGATGCCGAGCATCTCGGCCAGCGCAGTGTCGTCGTCGACCACCAGCACGCGTCCTCTCATGCGCCCATCGTGGCACCGCGGACGCACCGGGACGCTCTGGTGGAGCGTATGGCCACCGTTTGTGGGCAGAATCGAGGGCGCGAGATCAACCGAGCCAAGGGGGCGCACGTGACGCAACAGCCCGGACCGGGCGAATGGGGCGCCACCCCGCAGTGGGGGGGCCCACCACCGGGGCAGGGAACGCCACCCGGGGACGGCCCGCCCCCGGGGTACAGCCCGCCGCCGGGATACGGTGCCCCCCCGGGGTATGGAACGCCTCCCGGGTACAGCCCCCCGCCCGGGTACGGCCCCCCGCCCGGGTACGGCTCGGGGTACGGGCCGCCCGGGTACGGGCCGCCCGCACCCGGTCGGCCCTGGCGTCCCAAGCCGGGCATCGTCCCGCTGCGGCCCCTCGGTCTGGGTGAGATCTTCGACGGGGCCTTCCAGGCGATCCGGACCAATCCGCGGACCATGCTGGGGGTCTCGGCCATCGTGATGGTCGCCGTCGCCCTGATCGGCCTGGCCCCGCAGTACTACTTCCTGGCCCAGACCGTGGCCTTCGACCAGGTCGCCCAGGAGGCAGAGGCCGCGGGAGAGTTCGATGCCGCGGTGTTCGCCCCGATCGCCTCCGGCTTCGGCGGGCTGATCCTGAGCACCATCGTCAAGGCCCTGGCCACCACGGTGCTCAGCGCGCTGCTGGTGCTCGCGGTCAGCGAGGCGGTGCTCGGACGGCGGCTGCCACCGGGCGCGCTCTGGCACAAGGTGCGCCCGCGCATCTGGGCGGTGATCGGGGTCAGCCTGCTGGCCGGGCTGGCGCCCCTGGTGGCGTTGGCGCTGATCGGGGCACTGTTCACCGGCCTCGGGTTCGCCCTGTCGGCGGTCGGGGCCTCCGCCGGGGTCAGCGTCGCGATCTCCCTGCCCCTCGGCCTGATCGTCGCCGTGCTCGCCACGGTCTACCTCTGGGTGCGGCTCTCGCTCGCCGCCCCCGCGTTGCTGCTCGAGAACATCGGGCCGGTGGCCGCTCTGCGCCGTTCGGGCGTGCTGGTCCAGCGCTCGTGGTGGCGCTTGTTCGGCATCCTGCTGCTGACCTCGATCATCGTCGGGACGGCCAGCTCGGTGCTCGCGGTGCCGCTGACCCAGATCGGTGGCGTCATCGCTGCGGCCGGTGAGGGCAGCGCGGGCAGCCTGGTGACCGCGGCAGGGCTGTCCGGCCTGGCCGAGATGATCACCGGTACGGTGCTCACGCCGTTCTCGGCCGCGGTGACCGCACTGCTGTACGTCGATCGACGGATGCGGGCCGAGGGCCTGGACGTCGAACTGGTTCGCGCAGCGGGCGTCCCCGAGTGAGCGGACCCCTGACGAGCTGCTTGACGGGCCCCCTGACGAGCCCACTGACAGGAACACTCGCCGGACCGATCGCCGGGCTCGATCCCGACCGGGAGGAGGCCCGCCGCTGGGCGGCCGAGGAACTCGCCCGCCGCGAGTACCAGCAGGCGCGGCCGGGGCTGCTGGAGCGGGCCCTGAACTGGCTGTGGGACAGCGTGACCGAGTTGCTCTCACAGGCTCCGGCCGGCGAGGCCCCCTGGGCCCTGGTGGTCGGCGTGCTCGCGGCAGCGGTCCTGCTCGTGGTCGGCTACGCGATCTGGCGGGCCGGTGGCGTGGGGAGCGTGCGCACGGGGGCCGGAGGGGAGGGCATCTTCGGCGCCGAGGCCGAGCTGACCGCCGAGCAGCACCGCCAGTCCGCGGAGCGTGCCGAGGCCGCCGGTGACTGGGAGACCGCGGTGATCGAGCGCTTCCGGGCCGTGGTGCGTCAGCTCGAGGAGCGCACCCTGCTCCCGGCCCGGCCGGGGCGGACCGCCGGTGAGGTGGCCGGTGAGATCGCCACCACGCTGCCCTCGGCTCACGATGCGGTCCAGCGGGCGGCCATGATCTTCGACGCCGTCCGGTACGGCGGCCGGGCGGCCAGCCGGGAGTCGGCCGAGCAGCTGCGGGCGGCCGACGAGTTGGTGCGCGGCGCCCGGGCAGTGCTCGCGTGACGGGCCCTGTGACAGCAGACCCGGCGGCTGACACCGCGGTGGACGCGGCCGCTCACGTGACGGTCACCGCGCCGTCCGGGGCCGCACGCGCCCTGCGGCGATGGCGGGTGCCCGGCGTGATCGCGCTGGCCGTCCTGGCCGTCGTCGTCCTCGGCGCCCTGCTGACCCCCACCGCGCGCGACGACCTCGACCCCGAGTCACCCGCACCGGACGGCGCCCGCGCGGTGGCGCGCATCCTGGCCGCGAACGGCGTCCGGGTCGACGTGGCACGGCGGTCGGCCGACCTGGCGCCCGGGACCGGCGTGACCGTGTTCGTCAGCGATCCCCAGCTGGTGCCGGACGACGTGCTGCGCGAGCTGGCGGCCTCCGATGCCGACCTGGTGCTGCTGGGGCCCAACGCGATCGCCCTGCAACTGCTCGACCTCCCGGTGTTCCCCGATGGCCGGATCTCGGCCCGTTCGGTCCCGCCGGACTGCACGGATCCCGAGGCCGGGGCGGCCGGGACGGTGCGCGGGGGCGGCTGGCTCTACCGACCGGACGAACCCGCGGCCGGGGACGAGCCGGCGGCACTCCCCCGACTCTGCTACCCCGAGCGGGACGGCGCAGGCAACGGCATGCTCGCCGTCCTCGACCGGGACGACCGGCGGCTGACCGTGCTCGGTCAGGCCGACGTGCTGCGCAACGAGTTCCTGGCCTTGGACGGCAACGCCGCCCTGGCCCTGCGGGTGCTGGGCGGCAACCCGGTTCTCCAGTGGTACATCCCCGACCCGGCGGAGCTGTCGCCGGAGGCGGCACCGACCCTGCGCGAGCTCGCCCCGCGCTGGGTGCTGTGGATGCCCGCTGTGGCAGGGCTGAGCGTGCTGATGGTGATCCTCTGGCGGGGGCGCCGGCTGGGGCGACTGGTCGGCGAACCGTTGCCGGTGGTGGTCCGGGCTGCCGAGACCCAGGAGGGCCGCGCCCGGTTGTACCGCCAGGCCCACGCCCGCGACCGGGCGGCGGCCATCCTGCGGACGGCCGCCCTGCGCCGGCTGGCACGCCGGTTCGAGGCCTCGGCGTCCACCCCGGAACTGCTGGCGGCACGTGTCGCCGAGGCCACCGGACGCCCGGTCCCCGCGGTGGAGGCGACGCTGCTGGGCACCGCCCCCCGCGACGATGCGGCGTTGGTGCGCCTGGCGCGGGAGATCGACGCGATCGAGCAGGATGTCACCGGCACCCCCGCCCACCCACCCGCGCCGGAGGACCCGTGGACCAGCTCGGACCCCTCGACCAGCCCGGCCACACCGACCATCCCCGGGGACGGACGATGAGCTACGACTCGATGGACGCCACCACCGCCCACGAGGCCCTGAACAGGGTCCGCGCCGAGGTGGCCAAGGCCGTCGTCGGCCAGGACGCCGCGGTCTCGGGTCTGATGATCGCCCTGCTCTGCCGCGGCCACGTGCTGCTGGAGGGTGTGCCCGGGGTGGCCAAGACGCTGCTCGTGCGGGCGTTCGCCACCGCGCTGGAGCTGCGGACCACCCGGGTGCAGTTCACCCCCGACCTGATGCCCGGCGACGTCACCGGCTCGCTGGTCTACGACGCACGCACCGCCGAGTTCTCCTTCCGCGAGGGGCCGGTGTTCACCAACCTGCTGCTCGCCGACGAGATCAACCGGACGCCACCCAAGACCCAGGCCTCCTTGCTCGAGGCCATGGAGGAGCGCCAGGTCAGCGTCGACGGGACCCCGCGTCCGTTGCCGGTTCCGTTCCTGGTCGCCGCCACCCAGAACCCGGTCGAGTACGAGGGCACCTACCCCCTGCCGGAGGCCCAGCTCGACCGGTTCCTGCTCAAGCTGACCATGCCGCTGCCCCCTCGGGACGTCGAGCTCGAGGTGCTCGGACGGCACGCGGCCGGTTTCGACCCGCGCGACCTGGCCGCGGCCGGCGTCCGCCCGGTGGCCGGCCCGAGCCAGCTGGCCGCCGCGCACGCGGCGGTGAGCGCGGTCGACGTCACCACCGAGGTGATGGGGTACATCGTCGACCTGGTCCGGGCGACCCGGGCGGCGCCGTCCCTGTCACTGGGGGTCTCGCCCCGCGGCGCGACCGCGCTGCTGGCCACGGCGCGGGCCTGGGCCTGGCTGAGCGGGCGCACCTACGTGACCCCGGACGACGTCAAGGCTCTCGCCCGGCCGACGCTGCGCCACCGGGTGCAGTTGCGACCCGAGGCCGAGCTCGAGGGCACGACGGTGGACGCCGTGCTGGACAGCGTGCTCGCCACCGTGCCCGTGCCGCGCTGAGCGTCCCGGCCCGACCCGACCCGCTCGCCACCGACCGACCAGACCAGTCCAGTCCGACCAGACAGACAGTCCGTCCAGACAGTCCGACCAGCCAGTCCGGCCCGACCAAGTCCGACCCGATCGAGGGAACTCACGATGGCGATCACCGGCCGCAGCGCACTGCTGATGCTGCTCGGTGCGCTGCCGGTGGCCCTCGCCCCGGGGTGGGGCACGCTGCTCGGCTGGGCCCTGCTGGTGGTGATCGCGGTGGGGACCGACATCGGCCTCGCCGGTCGGCTCGACGCCCTGGTGGTGACCCGCGAACCGATCCCCTCGGTCCGCCTGGGCGAGCCGACGGCGTCCGCGGTGATGGTGACCAACACCGGACGGCGCGCGGTACGCGGCGTCGTCCGCGATGCCTGGCAGCCCTCGGCCGGGGCGGTGCAGTCGCGCCACCACCTGGTGGTGCCGGCCGGTGAGCGGCGCCGGGTGGTGACCGGCCTGCGCCCGCTGCGGCGCGGGGATCGGTTGGCCACCGGGCTGGCGGTGCGCAGTGTCGGCCCGCTGGGTCTCGCGGCGCGCCAGCGCATGATCGCCGTGCCCGGGCGGCTACGGGTCCTGCCGCCGTTCACCTCACGCAAGCACCTGCCCAGCAAGCTCGCCCGGTTGCGCGAACTCGACGGGCGGACCGCCCTGCGGGTGCGCGGGCAGGGCACCGAGTTCGACTCGCTGCGCGACTACGTGGTGGGCGATGACGTGCGCGCGATCGACTGGCGCGCCACGGCCCGGCGCCAGCAGGTGGTCGTGCGCACCTGGCGTCCCGAGCGCGACCGGCGGGTGCTGATCGTGCTGGACACCTCACGGACGTCCGCCGCCCGGATCGGGGACGAGCCTCGCCTGGACGCCGCCATGGACGCCGCGCTGCTGCTCGCGGCGCTGGCCGCCCGGGCCGGTGACCGGGTGGACCTGCTGGCCGTCGACCGGCGGGTGAGGGCGCGGGTCGAGGGGGCATCCCGCACCGAGCTGCTGCCCGCCATGGTGGACGCGATGGCCCCCCTGGACGCCGACCTGGTCGAGGCCGACTGGACGACCATCGTGGCCGCGGTGCGCTCGCGACTCAGCCAGCGGGCACTGGTCGTGCTGCTGACCTCGCTGGACGCCGCGGCGATCGAGGAGGGTCTGCTGCCGGTGCTCGGACAGCTGACCAGCCACCACCTGGTGCTCCTGGCCTCGGTGAGCGATCCGGCGCTGGCCGCCATGGCCGCCGGGCGCGAGGACGTCTACCAGGTCTATGCCGCGGCGTCCGCCACCCGCACGCTGATGGAACGCGATGGCCTGACCGCCGAACTGCGCCGGCTCGGGGTCGAGGTGGTCACCGGCGAACCCGAGCACCTGCCGCCCCGCCTGGCCGACCGATATCTCGCCCTCAAGGCCGCAGGCCGCCTCTGACCCATTCGCGGGTCAGGCGGCGGTGGGGCGGGCAGCCTCCACCAGGTCGGCGCGCAGGTCGCCGGTCTCGCCGGCGAGGGCGGCGCGGCGTCCGAAGTGGGCGACGTAGGCCAGGAAGGCCAGCCAGGTGACAGCGCCGATCGCGATCCGCGCCCAGGTGGGCAACGGGGACGGCGTCACGAAGGCCTCGAGCACCCCCGAGATCGCCAGCACCACCACCAGTCCCATCGCGACGGTGACCATCGCGCGCCCCTCGCGCGCCAGGGCACATCCCCGGGGCATCGGGCCGGGATCGACCCAGGCCCAGAACAGTCGCAGCCCGGCACCGGCGGCCACGAACACCGCGGTCAGTTCGAGCAGGCCGTGCGGGGTGATCAGGGCGAAGAACACATCCAGGCGGTCGTTGGCGGCCATCAGACCCCCGACGATCCCGACGTTGAGCGCGTTCTGGAACAACACCCACACCACGAGCACCCCGGTGATGCCGAAGGCGACGCACAACGCGGCCACCCAGGCGTTGTTCGTCCACACCCGGGCCGCGAAGCTGGTCGCCGGGTGCTCGCTGTAGTAGCGCTCGAAGTCCACCTCGACCAGCCGGCGGATCTCCTCGTCCGTCCCCAGCGCCGCCTGCACCCGCGCGTTGCCGGCCACCCAGTAGCCCACCAGGACGGCGATGATCGCCGTGAAGGCCGCCGCACCCGCCGTCCACCACCGGCTGCGCCAGACCGCCGCCGGGAACGACACGGTCGCCAGCCTGGCCACCTCACGGGTGAGCGGCTCGTGCCCCCCGGTCAGGGCGGTGCGTCCGGTGGCGACGATCCGCGAGAGCCGACCGATGACCACCGGGTCGGCGCCGGCCGAGCGCACCGCGCTCAGGTGGGTGGCGGCACGCTGATAGAGCTCGACCAGCTCGTCGACCTCGGCGCCGGTGAGCCGGCGCCGGCGACCGAGCGCCTCCAGCCGGTCCCACTGCGCGGCGTGCACCGCAGCGAACGCATCGACATCCACCCCGGCAGGTTAACCTCGACGGCATGTCCGAGCCTCGCCACGACCCGGACGGCGCCGAGGAGCTGCTGCTGCCGGAGGCCCTGGTCACCGGCGAGGCGGTGGTACTCGACCTGCGACCGGCCTCCTTCGCCTCTCGGGCGCTGGCCTACCTGCTCGACGTGCTGGTGTTGTTCGTGATCGGCAGCCTGCTCTGGCTGGCGGTGATCCTGCTCGCCCCGAACCTGGACTTCGCCGCCCTGGGCGCGATCGCGATCACCACCACGGTGACGATCATGGTGTTGGTCCCGGCGACCTGGGAGACGCTGTCCCGAGGGCGCTCCCCCGGCAAGTTCGCCGCCGGGCTGCGGGTGGTGCGGGACGACGGCGGACCGGTGCGGTGGCGACAGGCCCTGGTGCGCTGGCTGGTCGCCGTCCCGGAGATCTACCTGACCAGTGGTGGGGCAGCCTTGATCTGTTCGCTGGCCAACCCGCGGGGCAAGCGGGTGGGTGACCTGCTGGCCGGAACCTACGTGGTGCGCGACCGGGCTCCCGGCCCGCCCCCACCGTTGCCCCCGGTACCTGCCCACCTGGTGAGCTGGGTCAGTACCGCCGACATCGCCCGGCTACCGGATTCCCTGGCCCTGGCCGCGCGGCAGTTCCTCGGACGCCGCCACCTGCTCAACCCCGCCTCGCGCCAGCGTCTCGGTCGCGAGTTGGCCGGACAGATGGCCGGATCGGTCGCGCCGGCCCCGCCGGGCGCCGTCCACCCCGAGGATTTCCTGGCCGCCGTGCTGGCCGAACGGCACCGGCGGGCGCTGGCCCAGCTGAGGGTGCTCGAGCAGCGCCGGGCCGAACGCACCGATCGACGGGCCAGTGCGGACGTGCTGTCGCCCGGATCGGGCCGGCTGGTGACCTCCCGGGACTCCGGCGAGCCCCGCTGAGCCGAGGGGCCACCGGAGGTCTCGACACTCGTGCTCGGCATGATGACGCGCCCGGATGGGGGATCGGGGTTGTCCACAGGCCGGTTCGCCACGGCCACCCGGCGAGGTCAGGCCGGGTTCACCCGATGCAGGATCCGCCCCCAGTGCGACCCGACGTCGACCATCGCCCGGGGGCCGGCCACCCCCACCGAGTACCCCGGCCCGCCGTCGAAGCCGGCCAGCAGATCGTCCCACCGGCCGGACGTCGGGAACGGGACCTCGACCTGCTGGTCGGCCTCGGAGAAGTTCAGCACGACGACCAGGTTCTCCACCCCACCGGCCACCGGCGCCCAGCGATGGTGGATCACCAGCTGGCGCTCGACGTCCACCCCGACCCCCACCGGGTTGAACCGCGTCTGCCAGGGCTGCCACTCGTGCGGGTACATCAGCGCCGAGCGCATCGCCGGATGCTGCTCGCGCAACCGGGCGAGTCGGGTGTGCAGGGCCAGGGTCGGCGCGCCGATCCGGTCGGTGCGCTGCTTCCAGTGCAGCGGCCGGGCACTGACCCGCCGCCCGCTGCCCTGGTCGTCCTCGGGCAGGCGGTGCTCCTCACCGAACTCCTGACCGTTGGGCACCAGCGGCACCGCGGTCGAGGTGAACAGGGCGATCAGGAACGGCTGCACCCGCCACCAGCCCGAGAACGCACCGGCGTCGCGGCGTCCGGCGTCGCCCTCGCGCCGTGCCGCGCGCCAGGCCACGTGGGAATGGTCGTGATTGCTCAGGTAGAGCGTGGGCACCTTGCCGTCGGCGAGAAACCGCCTGGTGTTCAACGCGTTCAGGAACGAACTGTCGATCCCACCGGACCACAGGGCGTCCCAGGTGCGCTGGTGCAGCGAGTCGTCCCAGTAGCTGGTCGCCGCTGTGGTGTTGGTGACCGTGACGGCCGAGACGTCGAGGTGCTCCAGGGTGAGGGAGAAGTTGTCCTCCCCCCGATCGTGGATCAGATCGCGCACCGAGGCGAGGATCTCGGGCAGCCCGCGCAGGTCGCCCGGGGCGTAGAAGTTCACCGTGTTGTCGAACCGGATGCCATCGATGCCGAAGACCTCGATCCAGTACCGGCACACGTCACGGACCAGCTCCCCGGTGATCGGTTCGGCGAAGTCCAGGTCCTGCAGGCCGGGGAACGCCTTGACGAAGGTCCGGCGGGTGAACGGGCAGTCGTCCGGGTTCCGGTAGAGGTGGCGGTAGGGGAACTCGACGCTGACGTGATTGAACACCCCGTCCATGATCACGTGGATTCCCCGGTCGTGGCACTCGCTGATCAGCCGCTTCAGCCGGGACAGCTTCTCGGCCGGGCCGAGGACGTCATCGGCGTACCGGGTCTCGACCGAGAAGTACTGGTACGGCTCGTATCCCCAGTCGAACTCCGCGGTCTTCCACGCCGTCCAGGGCATGAACTCGATCGCGGTGAACCCGGCGCCGCGCAGGTCGTCCAGCCGGTCGACCACGGCGTCCAGGGGTGCCCGACCGCGGCGGTACTCGGACGTGAAGTCGTCGATCATCAGCTCGTAGACGGTGAGCTCCTCCAGCGGGCGGCGCCCGCCGACCAGGGGGCGCACCACGTTGTCGGCCGGCCGGCTGCCGCCGACCACCACCCCCGAGTTGGCGTGCTCCCCACCGCCGTATCGCGCACAGGGGTCGGTGACGATCCGGGTGAACCGGCCACCCGCGCCGTCGTCGAACTCGACCAGGTACTTGTACTGGTGGAAGCCGGCCGGGAGGTCGCCGGTTCTCACCGACCAGAAGGTGCCCGGCTGGTCGCCGGTTCGCTGTTCGACCGTCAGTACCGGCCCGCCGGCGAAGTCCCAGTCCTGCCCTCCGAGATGGTGCTGGAAGTCACCCGCCACCCGGATCGCCGTGACCTGCGGGTCGGCTCCGTGAGGGAACAGGATGCGGAACTCGACCGGTCCCCCGTCGATGTCGTCACCGACCTGCCAGGCCCCGCATCGATTGGCCATGAACACCATGTGTCGTCCCCCCTCGTCCGACCGCCACTGATGCCGGGGCTGCTCCCCGGCCGTCGTCCCGACGCGTCGTCCCGGCCTCTGGTCCGGGCTCGTTCACGAGGCCAGATCCTGGTACACCCCGTGGGGATACCGTGCCATGGGCGCGGATCTCCGTCCCGGACCGAGGGTCCCACGCCGTGGGGAGTGGTTCGTGGCCACCATGAGGGCATGCGCACGGCACTCGGCCTTGCCGGGGTCAGCATCGGGATGGGCGGGTTGCTCGCCGGGTCGCTGATCGTCTTCGGCCCGCGCAGCGTGGCCTTCGCGTTCTGCGTGGTCTGGTTTCCCACCGGGTGGTTCACGGTGGTCGCCCAACTGCTCGGGCTGCGCCTGCCGGAGTCGGTGGTCCGGCTGCGGGCGATCGAGCAGCGCGGACGGCTCTACGAACTCCTGGGCGTCCGGGTGGCCAAGCGGGTG
>JAEUJN010000018.1 GCA_016794595.1 Kineosporiaceae bacterium | reverse complement strand
GTCGTCCGGAACGTCGCCCGAACCCGGCTGGCGGCCGTGTCCGCGACCAACGGCGCCCTGCTCTCCTGGGCGCCCACCGCCGACGCCGAGGTGCTCACCCTGACCGCGCCGGCCGGCAGCGGCAAGGTCGTGGTCGGTGGCCGGTTCGCCAACATCAACTCCACCCCGACCTACGGCATGGGCGCGCTGGATGCCCAGACCGCCGCCCTGGTGCCGTGGCAGGCCAACGCCACCATCCGCAACGGCGGGAACAACGCGGCCATCTACTCGCTCAAGAGCGATGCCGAGCGGGTGTACGGCACCGGCTACACCTTCGGCACCGGCGGCAACTTCGAGGGCACCTTCGCGGCCACCGTCGCCGACGGCTCGATCGAGTTCGTCACCGGGTGCCGCGGGGACAGCTACGACATCGAACCCGTCGGCACCGTGCTCTACCACGTCGGACACATGCACGACTGCTCCACCATCGGCGGCCTCCCCGAGTTGCCGGTGCGCGGCTACCAGCGCGCGGCGGCCAGCACGACCACCCGGTCCGCCAGTGGCCTGGTGAACGCCGGCGGCAACTTCTCCACCCAGCCGGCCCCCGAGTGGCTGCACTGGACGCCGGACCTGGCGGCGGGGACCTTCACCGGCAGCGACCAGGCCGCCTGGACCACCGAGGGGACGGCCGACTACCTGACCGTCGCCGGGGAGTTCCCCAGCGTCAACGGCATCCCCCAGCAGGGTATTGCGCGGTTCGCCCGCACGGGCCTCGCCGCCAACGCCGAGGGTCCCAAGGCCGGTCAGGACCTGGTACCCGCGGTCGACACCTCGGTGCCCGGCAGCGTGCGCCTGAGCTGGACCGCCTCCTGGGACCGCGACAGCCAGTGGCTGACCTACGAGGTGTTGCGCGGCGCCACCCTGGGGGCCTCCACCATCGTGGGCACCCTGAAGCGGGGCAACGCCTGGTACGACCGGGAGGGCATGCGGTTCACCGACACCACCGCCCCGGCGGGCAGTACGCAGACCTACCGCATCCGGGTGACCGATGGCCTGGGCAATGTGCTGATCGGGAACGCGGTGACCGCCACGGTCCCGGCCGGTTCGCCCACGTCGCCCGCCTACACCTCGCTGGTGCGCACCGACGGCGCCACCCGGCACTGGCGGCTGGGCGAGTCCGGCACAACCGCCGTGGACTGGGCGGGCACCAACAACCTCACCCTGGCCACCGGCGCCACCGGCGGCCAGGTCGGCCCGATCACCGGTGACACCGACCCCGCGACCACCTTCCCGGGGACCGCCTCGGTGCCCGCGGCGAGCAGCGGGGCGTCCGGGCCCTCCCCGTTGCGAGTGTCGGTGGAGGCCTGGATCAAGACCACGACCACGCGCGGCGGCAAGATCGTCGGGTTCGGCTCCAGCCGCACGGGGAGCAGCAGCACCAACGACCGCCACCTGTACATGACCAACTCCGGTCAGCTGGTGATGGGCGTCTCCCTCGGCGGACTGAACACGGTGATCTCACCTGCGGCCTACAACGACGGCACCTGGCACCACGTCGTGGGCAGCGTCGGGGCCGCAGGTCTGCAGTTGTTCGTCGACGGTTCCCTGGTGGCTTCCTCGGCCACCCCGCGGAACGCCGTGTACTACAAGGGGTACTGGCGAGTCGCCGGCGACAACCTGACCAACTGGCCGAACCGTCCGACCAGCAACGCCTTCGCCGGCACCATCGACGAGGTGGCGGTGTACCCGCACCAGCTCTCCGCCGAGGCGGTGACCGCTCACTGGGAGGCACGCACCGGCCAGGTGGCCAACCAGCCACCGATCGCGGCGTTCAGCACCGGCGGGTCCGGGCGCACGCTCACCTTCAACGCCACCGGGTCCAACGACCTGGACGGCACGATCACCAGCTACGCCTGGGACTTCGGGGACGGCACCACGGGAACCGACGTGACCACGAGTCACCAGTACCCGGACGTCGCAGCGAGCTACCCGGTCACCCTGACCGTCACCGACAACCTGGGCGCCACGGCGTCCGTGACGCACACGGTCACGGTCACCCCGCCGCCGAACCAGTCGCCGACGGCCGCGTTCACCGCCACCGCGACCGGGCTGGCGGTCGTGGTCAACGGCACCACCTCGGTGGACCCTGACGGCTCGATCGCCGCCTACGCCTGGGACTTCGGGGACGGCGCCACGGCGACCGGCGCCAGCGCACCGCACACGTACGCAGCGGCAGGCACGTACACCGTCGCCCTGACCGTGACCGACAACCGCGGAGCGACGGCGAGCACCAGCCAGGAGGTGACCGTCCAGCCGATCCAGGCAGGACAGACCGTGGCCGCGGATGCCTTCGACCGTGACCTCGCCTCGGGCTGGGGTAGCGCTGCGACGGGTGGATCCTGGTCCTTCACCGGCACCGGGTCGACCACCGCGGTGAGCGGGGGCGCCGGGCTGATGACGGTCCCGGCGGGCAAGACCCTCACCGCCCGGCTGAACCAGGTGTCCAGCGCGGCCACCGACCTGACGTTCACCACCTGGACCGATGGCCCGGTGACCGGGGGTGGCGTGTACATCTCGGGCATCCTGCGCGGCGGCTCCGGTGGCGATTACCGGATGCGCGTCCGCCTGCAGAGCACCGGGGTGGTGACCGCGGGGATCAGCAAGCTGGTGGGCACGACCGAGACCTTCCTGGCCGGCCAGGTGGCCGTGCCGGGTCTGACCTACACCACCGGGTCCAAGCTGCGGGTGCGTGCCCAGGTCTCCGGCGCCGACCCCACCCAGATCAGCTATCGGGTCTGGCTGGACGGCGCCACCGAGCCCACCACCTGGCTGCAGACGGTGACCGACTCGACCGCCGGGCTCCAGGGTGCCGGCTGGGTGGGCCTGGTCACCTACGTCTCGGGCACCGCGACCTCGCCGGCCGCCGTCCGGTTCGACGATCTGTCGGGCTCGAGCCTCTGACCTCGGAAGTCCGGCCGGCGAAACGCTGAATCACCCCGCCGGCCGGACGACCGGGTCCGACAGAGGGGCCTGAACACGAGGGGAGGGATGACCACATGAGTCTGTACGAGTACCTGCAGATCCTGCGCGCGCGCTGGGTGGTCATCGTGGCCACCGCGCTCGCCGCCGTGCTGGCCGCGGTCGCGGTCGCCGCGCTCAGTACGCCCCAGTACCGCGCCAGCACTCGTGTGCTGTTCGGCTTCAGCGGACCCGCGCAAACCGGGCAGCTGAGCCGGACCTTCACCTACACCAGCGCCATGGTGCAGTCCTACGCCCGGGTGGTCGCGCTGCCGGTCGTGCTGGACCCGGTGATCGAGGACCTGGCCCTGGACACCGACGCGGTCCACCTGGCCGAGCATGTCTCGGCCACCGCCGACCTCGACAGCCTGATCCTGCGGATCAACGTCACGGACGCCGACCCGGCCCGCGCAGCGAAGATCTCCAATGCGGTCGCCACCCGGCTCGTCGCCACCGTCGACGATCTGAACCCCGCGAGAACCGTGCCCACGCCCAACCCAACGCCGTCCGCCGGACCCGGCACCCCGTCGGAGGCCGAGACCACCGGCGCCCGGCTGCGCGGCCAGATCGTCTCCCAGGCGGTTCCCCCGCGCAGCCCCATCTGGCCCCGCACCGGGCTGATGATCGGGGTGGGGCTCGGCCTCGGCCTGATCGCCGGGGTGATGCTGGCGGTGACGCTGGCCGTGGTCAACCGCCGCCTGATCGGACGCAGTGAGGTCTCCGCCGTCACCAAGCTGCCGGTGCTCGGCGCGGCCCCCCGGGCCACCAGCGGCGCCCGCCGGCTGGTGGGCTGGCTTCGGCAGGGGGGCCATCAGCCCCGCGAGCGGATCCACGAACTGGGGGCGAACATCATCGCCCTGACCGCCGGCAGCCAGGTGCGCACCGTGGCCTTCACCTCCGCCTACGACGACCGCGCCACGATCACCACGGTCGACGAGCTCGGACGGATCCTGGCTCGGGTCGGCCACCGGGTGCTGCTCGTGGACACCGACCTGCGCGGTGCGACCACGGGCAAGAGCAACGGTGTGGCCGGGGGTTCAGCGGACCCCCCGTCGGAGGGCCGGGTGGGCCTGACCGAGGTGCTGGCCGGCAAGGCCACCTGGCAGCAGGCGGTCCGCCGCGCCCGGGCCCGCGAGCCCTTCATCCTGCCCGCGGGACAGGAGGATCTCGGTCCGGATGCCCTGACCTCGCCGGCGATCTCGGACCTGCTGGCCGGCGTCCGGCAGCAGTTCGACGTCGTGCTGGTCAAGACGGCGCCCGCGCTGCGGGCGGCCGACGGCCTGCTGGTCTCGGCGCTGACCGACGGGGTGATCGTGGTGACCGACGACGCCTCGATGTCCCGCGAACTGCTGGTGGACGTGCTGGACTCCCTGGACGCCGTCGGCGCCCAACCGATGGGAGTGGTCCTGAGTGCCTGAGACGACAGAGTGCCCTGAGATGACTGTGTGCCCTGAGATGACTGTGTGCCCTGAGCTGACTGGGTGCCTGATGACAAGGAGCCGGTGATGGATCTGGCCTCGGTGCGCGCTGCGGCGCGCCGCCGCTGGCGGGCACTGGTGCTGCTCTTCCTGCTGGGCATCGCCGCCGCGATGGCCTGGTGGGCGGTCACCCCGGTGCAGTACCGCGCGAGTGCCACCGTGATCTTCGCCCTGGACGGCGGCACCACCGTGCGCGACGTGGTGGACGGCGGGACCTACGTGCAGCAGGTCGTGCCGTCCTATGCGGAGCTGGCGCTGACCCCCCTGGTCCTGCAGGGAGTGATCAGCGAACTGGGGCTCGGGACCACCCCTCCCGAGCTGGCCAAGAAGATCTCCGTCGACGTGAAGTCCCGCTCGGTACTGGCCGAGATCAGCGCGGACGCCGGCTCCGCCCAGGGTGCCGCGGACCTGGCGAACGCGGTCACCACCGAGCTTGCCCGGGCCGTGCGCTCGGTCAGCCAGGGCACTCAGCGCGCTGCGCTGCCGATCGTCGTCCGGACGGTCTCGGTGGCCAAGGTCCCCACCTCGCCGATCGCCCCGAACACGGTGCGCCAGGCCGGCTTCGGGGTGTTCGGCGGTCTGCTGCTCGCCGGGCTCTACCTCTATCTGCGCGAGGCCGTGGCGGGCACCGTGCGCACCCGCGAGGACGTGGCCGAGGTGACCGCTGTCCCGGTGGTCGCCTCGATCGTGCGTGACCCCCGGGCACGCACCCGCCCGCTGCCGGTCGACTCCCAGCCGCACCTGCCGCGCTCGGAGTCCTTCCGGATGCTGCGGACCAACCTGCTGGCCCGGCTCGCCCAGGACACCCGCCTGGTGGCCGTGGTCTCCGGCCAGGCCGGAGAGGGCCGCACCTCCCTGGCGGCGAACCTGGCGGTTGCCCTGGCGAACAGCGGACGCCGGGTGCTGGTGATCGACGCCGACCTGCGCAACCCCCAGGTGAGTTCGCTCTTCAGCGGGGTCAACCCCTCGCTCGGCCTGACCTCGGTGCTCTCGGGCGCCGAGCGACTGGACAGCGTCATCCAGCCCTGGTCCCCGCGCAAGTGGGACGCCCAGCCGATCGACGTGATCACCGCCGGGTCACCGGCGGAGGGCGCCAGCGAGCTGCTGGGCTCCTCCAGCATGACCGGCCTGCTCGACGAGGTCAGCTCGCGCTACGACCTGGTGCTCGTCGACACCCCCGCCCTGCTGGATTCCACCGACGGCGCCCTGGTGGCCGCGCAGACCGACGCCTCGATCGTGGTGGTCGACGCCCGGACCACGGCCCGGCACGAGCTCACCGAGGTCATGCACCGCCTCGAGATGGCGGCCTCGGTGATCGGCGTGGTGCTGAACAACACCCCGGAGAGCGGCGGCAGCTCGGGGGTGCGCTCGACGGCCGGCTCGGCGGACGCCGACCGCGCAGACGCCCAGCCCGGCGGGCGCCCGGCCAGCCGGCCGATCACGGCCGCCCCCCGGGACGTCACGACCGCGACGGAGGACGGATCACCGGAGGCAACGACGACCGGGCCCTCGACCGGGAGGTCGATCGGCGCCGCGCCCCGGACAGCCGCGCGCAGCGCGAGCGGTGCCGCGGCCGCCGGCCACCGCTGGCCGTCCGCCGACCCGCGCCCCGCGGCGTCCCCGGCGGCCACCACCGAGGCGGCGGTCTCGTCCCAGGTCCCCTCGGTCACCGGCTCCCCCGGCTCCCCGCTGTCGGGGTCGACTGCCTCGGCGACCACGAGCCGACTCGACCTCGCCGACATCCGGCGCCGGGTCGACGCCATGCGCTCGATGACGCCTCCGGGGGTCGACGAGCCCAGCGGCACCGCCAGCACCCCCAGCGGCACCGCCGGCAGCACCGCCCACGGCAGCGGCCGGACCCGCACGGCCCCCGGGGACGACGAGGACTGAGGAGGTGTCCCCGTCCCCGTCCCCTCCCGGCCCGCCCGCCGACCTCGGCCGGCGGGCCGTCCGCGGTACCTCGGTGACGCTGGCGGCGCAGGGCGTCCGCTTCGGCCTGCAACTGGTCTCGCTCACCGTGCTGACCCGGTTGCTCTCGCCCTCGGACTTCGGCCTGGTGGCCATGGCGGTCTCGATCATCGGGGTGGCCGACATCCTGCGGGACTTCGGGCTGAACTCGGCCGCGATCCAGGCGAGCACGCTGAGCCGCGACGAACGCTCGAACCTGTTCTGGGCCAACACCGTTCTCGGTCTGGCCGCTGCCGGGCTCGCGGTCGCCGTGGCGCCCCTGATCGTCCTGCTCTACGGCGACCCGAGGCTCACCGCGGTGGTCACCGCCACCTCCGCCATGTTCGTGCTCAACGGGGCGGCCACCCAGTTCCGGGCGGATCTCAGTCGCAGCCTGCGCTTCTCGGCGCTCGCCGTGGCCGACGTCGCCGGCCAGCTGGTGGCGCTGACCGCCGCCATCCTGACCGCCCTGGCCGGGTGGGGGTACTGGGCGATCGTGGTGCAGCTCAACACGGTGGCCGCGGCCACGCTGGTGCTGAGCTGGTGGCAGTCCCGGTTCGTGCCCTCGCCACCTCGCCGGGAGGTCTCGATCCGCCGGTTCTTCCGCTACGGCGGCGGGATGCTCGGCACCCAGCTGATCGCCTACGGCACGCGCAACATCGACAACGTCGCCATCGGCGCCTGGTCCGGTCAGGCCGCACTGGGCTACTACAGCCGCGGCTACCAGCTGGTCATGATGCCGCTGAACCAGATCAACGCCCCGCTGACCACCATCGCCCTGCCCATCCTGTCCCGGGTCCACCAGGACCCGCAGCTCTACCCCCGCTACCTGCACCGGGCCCAGCTGGTGGGCTGCTACGTCACCGCCCCGCTGCTGGCGATGGCCGCCGGCCTGGCCGATCCCCTGGTCCGGGTGCTGTTCGGCCCCGGGTGGGAGCCGGTGGGCCCGATCTTCGCCGCCCTGGCGGTGGGTGGCGTCTTCCGTGCCGTGGCCCAGATCGCCTACTGGGTCTTCCTGGCCGAGGGCCTGACCGGAACCCAGTTCCGGATGTACGTCCTGACCCGGCCGATCGTGATCGCCGTGATGCTGTCCGGCCTGCCCTGGGGCGCGCTCGGGGTCGCGGTCACCGCCTCGGTGGCCTACGTGCTCGACTGGCTGGTGCAGATGTGGTGGGTCGCCCGGGTCAGCCGCGCGCCGGCCGGGCGGCTGCTGCGGACGGCGGTGCTCGCCATCGCCGGGGTGGGTCTGCCCGCCGGCGGGGCCGCGGTCGCGCTGGCGTCCTGGCTCGAGGGGTCCGGGGCGCCCGCTGCGCTGCAGCTGCTGCTCGGCGTCCCGGCCGGCCTGGCCGCGATCGGTCTGGCGGCCGCCGTCCTGCCGTGGGTCCGTCGCGACCTCGCCCTGATCTGGGGCCTGGGGTCCTCCGGACTGCGGCGCCGACGTGCCGGCCCGGCGAGCGCCGATTCGACGGCGCAGTCAGCCCCCCCGCGGGAGGCGGTCGAGGATGTGGGGAACGACAGATGAGCGAGGTGAACGAGGTGGACGCGAGGTCCGCCACGGACGAGGTGACGGTCGCCGTCCTGACCTACCGCCGTCCGGACGGCGTGCGGGCGATCCTGCCGCACCTGCTGCGCCAGGCGGGTGAGGTGGAGCCCGTGGCCGAGGTGGTGGTGGTGGACAACGACCCCGAGGGCTCGGCGTCCGAGCTGGTGGGATCGATCGCGGTCGACGGCCGCACGGCCACCTACCTGCACGAGCCGGAACCCGGCATCGCCGCGGCGCGCAACGCAGCGCTGGAGCACGCGCGCGCCCGCGGGTCGCGGGCCATCGTGTTCGTGGACGACGACGAGATCCCCCAATCCGGTTGGCTGACAACCCTTGTCGGGTACTGGCGGTCCTGCGGTGCCGATGCCGTCGCCGGGCCGGTGCTGCCGCGCTACCCGGATGACATCGATCCCTGGCTGCGCGCCGGCGGGTTCTTCGAGCGCCGCCGCCGGGCCACGGGGACCCGGCTGCAGGGAGCGGCCACGAACAATCTCCTGCTGGACCTCGCCACCCTGCAGCGGCTGGGGCTGCGGTTCGATCCCGCCTTCGGCATCACCGGCGGGTCGGACACCATGCTCACCCACTCCCTGGTCGCGCTCGGCGCCGAGCTGCGCTGGTGCGACGAGGCCG
Organism: Kineosporiaceae bacterium; assembly: GCA_016794595.1. Lineage (GTDB taxonomy): Bacteria > Actinomycetota > Actinomycetes > Actinomycetales > Kineosporiaceae > JADJPO01. Next base: position 90,309 of record JAEUJN010000018.1, on the reverse strand, counting down.
TGGTCACCGAGGAGGTACCCGCGCGCCGGGTGTCCCGCCAGTGGGTGCTGCGCCGGGCCTTCAGGACCGGCAACGTGTGGGGGCGGGTCAGCCTGACCCTGGCTTGCCGCAATGGATCGACAGGCTCCACGGCCGCACGCCGGGCCGAGCTCCTGGCACGCGCGGGCAAGCGACTGGCCGAGGGGGTGGCGCGGTCCGGTGTCGGGCTCCTCCGCCGTGACCTCGGCGCGCGGGCTCGGGGCAGCGGGGACATCGCCGCCGCCGCGGGCCTGGCCGCGAGCGTGGTGGGCTACGTCTACACCGAGTACCGGAGGACGACGTGAGGTTCCACGTGCCCTTCCGGCGTCCCGGGGCGGTCGGGCGCCTGACCCCGCTGCGCGTCCTGATCCTGCTGGCCTGGTCGGCCGTGTTCGTCCCCCGGACGCTTCAGAGCCTCACCTCACCCAAGTTCCGGGTCGGCGTGGGCGAGGGGCTGCCGTACACCACCCTGGCCTCGCTGGCCGACCGGGGGCTCCAGCTGCTCTTGATCCTGTGGTGCGCCGGCGTGGTCCTCAGCCGGGCCCGGCGCCTGCCGGACACCAACCTGGCTGCCCTGGCGGTGATGCTGCTGCCCTGGCTCTACCTGACGAGCCGGGACATGTTGCTGCAGTCGTTCCCGAAGCCGTCCACCGTCGTCTACGGGGTCGTGGTGGTGGCTGTCTGGGTGCTGCAACCCCGCCTGGAGGCGCTGCGGGACGTCGCGATCCTGACCGTTCTGGGCGCCGGGCTCTCCCTCGCGCTCGCGATAGTCCTGCCCAGCCAGGGGCTGTTCACCGACTCCGGCGGGGACGCCATCGTCCCGGAGAAGGCGTTGCTGCCGTTCGGGATCCTGGTCGGGCCCTTCACCTCCGGCAACAACCTCGGCCAGGTGCTCGCCGCCGGCGTGACCATGGTGGCCCTCCTCCCCCGCCGCTGGCGGGTCCCGGCTGCTCTGCTGGTGGCGAGCGCTCTGGTCTGGACCTCCTCGCGCAGCTCCCTGATCGCCGTGACCGTGGCCTTCCTGGTCGCGCTCGCCTGCGCCGCCGTGGCCCCGGCGGTTCGCTCCGGTCTGGCCGCGCTGGCGGGTGTGCTCGCCCTGACGGTGATGACCGTGACCCCGCTGGTGACCCGGGACGACCTGGCCTTCACGAACCGTGGGTTCATCTGGCGCGGCAGCCTGGACGCCTGGGCCGAGGACCCGGCCTTCGGCCTGGGTTCCTCGTGGTACTCTCGGGTGGGGGGATCCTCGGAGGAGATCACCGCCACGGCCTTCCACGGTCACAACGAGCTGGTTCAGATGCTGGTCACCGGCGGTTGGATCATGGCCGGCCTGGTCCTGCTCCTCCTGCTCCAGGCGATCGTGGTGGCCGCCCGCTGGGCCGGCCGCGGTGCCTACCATCCGCTGGCCCTCGTCCTCGTCCTGCTGGTGACGTCCACCTTCGAGGTCTCTCTGGGGTTCGTGGACCGCGCGTTCCTGGTACCGGTCGTCGCCCTGCCCCTGGCGATCGTCCTGCTCAGCCCCCAGTCGAGGCCTGATCCGCGGGTGGTGGCCGAGGCGCGACGTCCTATGGAGCTGACAAGCGTTCCTCAAGGGTGGCGCTGACGCACCGTGAGGGTGGGCGACTGTCCGTTCACTGTCCGCGGAGATCGGGGGCACCACGCCTGGCCACTGCCCCGGCGCCGACTCGACCATATGTTAAGAGATTCATAAACACTGCAGGTGGGAGGCCCGACGCGTGATTCGGGCCACCTTCGCCTCGGCTCGGTGGCGAGCCTAGACTGGCGACGCTTCCGGCAGGGGGCGACGGCTCTGCGATCTGCAGCACCGTGCGGACGGCGACGAGGGACACGGGTGGCGGACGACGCTCGCGGCACATCGGTCGACGCGGACGGCGTCGAGGCCGTGGTGCTCGATGCTCCCCTCGACCGGTCCCGACGCCGGGTTCGCCGGGAGTCCTCGCGAACCCTCCACCGCCGTCGTTCTCGGCTCTCGGGCCCGCTCGGTGTGGGGCTGGTGGTCGCCCTGACCGCGGCTGGCGTGGCCACCGGCCTCGGAGCCGTGAACGGTCTCGGGTCCGACCGGGCAGACGTCACCATCCAGGCGGAGTTGCAGTCGGGCCCCCACCGAGCGGACGCCGCCTCGGGTGCAGCTGCAGCGCGGGCGAAGGCGCGCAGAGGGCAGTCGGGCACCTCGGCCACCACGCCGCCGACCACCAAGCCCTCGGCCAAACGCCGGTCGGTCGGCCAGGATGCCGCCGCACGCGCGTCAGCCCCGAGCAGCCTGCCGTTGCAGGACGGGGCCGGCTCCGGGTCATCCTCCCCGGCGAATCAGGCGACCCCCGACGGCATCACCGAGAGGTCCGACAGCCCCGAGCTCGCGCCGCCTGCCGTGGCCCCCTTCGCCGCGGCGGCCCCGGCCAACCCGCCCGCGCAAGGTGAGTCGACCTCGACGGACGGCGTCCGGCCGGGGGACCCCACCGACGATCCCCCCGCCGCACAACAGCCCCAGCCTCAGGCCCCGACCCAGCCCGGAACCGGAACCGGAACCGGCACCGGTCCGCAGGGTGCCGGGAGCACCCAGGGCGGGAACACCCAGACCCAGCCCCAGCCCACGTCGCAGGCACCGGCCACCACCACGGCACCCACCACGGTGCCGCCCACCACGACCACGAAACCGCCGACCACCACGACATCGACCACGACCAGCACCACCAAGCCGCCGACCGGCACGACCACCGGCACCAGCACGCCGCCGGCCTCGACCACCACGGCGCCGCCGCCGGTCTCGAACTCCAATCGCGGCGTCCCGCCCGGCACCGTGCTGAAGCCGCACTACGGGGACCTGACCATCACCCAGTCCGGCACCCACGTCGACGCCCTCGACGTCCACGGCCAGATCATCGTCAAGGCAGCCAACGTCACGATCAGCCGCACCCGGGTGCGCGGGGTCGCGGGTCAGACCGGCAAGGGCATGATCCACTCGGTGGACGGGTACGCGAACCTGGTGATCGAGGACACCACGATCATCCCGGACAACCCCAGCGTGTACTCCAACGGGATCAAGGGGTTCAACTTCACCGCACGACGGCTCGACATCGCCCGGACCGTCGACTCGATCGAGATCTTCGGGGACAACGCCCGGGTCGAGAACTCCTGGCTGCACGATCACATCCGGTACGCCTCCGATCCCGAGCAGGACGGCGGGCCGAGCCACAACGACGGCGTGCAGATCATGAAGGGCGCCAACATCGTCCTGACGGGCAACACGATCACCGGGGCGACGAACGCGGCGGTCCAGGTGACCCAGGACGTCGGCGCCGTGTCCAACCTGAGCCTCACCGGCAACTTCCTGGACAACGGCGACTGCTCGATCAAGATCAACCACAAGGTCCGCTCGTCCCTGGGTCCGGTGACCCTGTCGGGCAACCGGTTCGGACGGGGTCAGGCGATCAGCGGCTGCGCCGTCCTGCGGACCGGGAACACGACCATGACCGAGTCCGGCAACGTCTGGCACGACAACGACGCGACGGTCCTGGTCAAGGTCTACGGCTGACCCCGGCCCCTCGGCCCCCCCCCACCCCCGTGATCATGCAGTTTCGAGGGCACGATCGTGCATCTTTCGTGCATCGACAAGCTCAGGCGATGAACCGGACGACGACCGGGGCCCGATCCGAGACCACCTCGATCCGAAGCCCCTCGATCGACGCCCCGGCGGGCAGGCTGAACACGTAGGTCCCGCGTGCCGAGCCACCGGCCGGCACGCTGCCGGTCAGCTGATCCGACGGCGCCGCGGTCGTGACGTCCAGGGCGACGTCGGTACCCGTGGTGGCATTGACGGTCAGACCGTCCACCCCGAACGCCTCGCCGGAGCCGTTGCGGACCAGCAGGTCGACCGCGGCCGCGGGCCCGGCCACCTGCCCAGGCTGTTCGGAGGTGACCTTGACCGTGCGCACCCGGGTCACGGTGACACTCACCTGCTCGGTGAGACTGGCCGCCGAGGAGACCGGCACCGGTCGAGCAGTGGACGCGGCCACCGTCGGTTGCTCGGTGGCAGAGGGCACGGTCGGTGCAGGACCCGTTGCGCGAGTGGCGGTTCCGGCCACCGACGCACCGGTGGCCGACCCGCCGGGCTGCGGTGCACCGCCCGAGGAATCGGTGCACCCAGCAAGCATCCACAACGGCAGGGACAGGGCGATCACGCCCCGGCCACCCCGGCTGACCCGGCGTCCCCGGGTCACGACCGGGCCTGCGCCGGAGTCGGGGCGCCGGCACTCGGGTCGCGGCGATACTCGGCGTAGCCGCGACCGAAGGCGCCGGCCATCAGCCCCAGCCCGCGGGAGATGTTGCGCACCCCGGCGGCGCGGCGCCCGATGGACCGGGTCAGCACGCCGACCCCGAACCGCACCAGACCTCCGCCCACCCGGCTCCCGCCGAGCAGAACGTGGCGAGCCCGGGCCAGCGCCCGATTGCGCGGGCCGTCGGCGAGCCGGACGGCGACCAGGCTCGCGCTGGTGCCGATCCGATAGGCCCGGCGGGTCACCCACCGCGACGTGGTCCGGGCAGCCGGGATCAGGTCATCGACGATCGCCTCGTTGTTCCACACCAGCTCCCCACCGCCCATGACCAGCCGGCGGGTGAACTCGTGATCGGAGCCGCCGATCTGGGCGTAGCGATCCTCGAACCGCAGCCCGAGGGAACGCACCCTGGCCAGGTCGAGCAGGAGGTTGTTGGTGGCTGCGACGTCCACGCGCGATCCGGTCGGCAGGCGGCGTCGGTCGAAGAAGCCCCCCTCACGCACCCAGGGGTCGACCTCGCCCTCGAACACGCACCGGGTGGGGCCCACCACCCCGGCCGGCCGGCTCTCGAGATAGGTGGTCAGCAGCAAGGGCAGCCATTGCGGGGTGGGCCGCTCGTCATCGTCGATGAACACCAGGACGTCGGCCTCGCCGGCCTCGTCCAGGGCTCGGTTGCGCCCGGCCACGATGCCCGGCACCGGCTCGTGCACGTACCGAACCCGAGGATCCCCCACGGCCTCGACCTGCTCGCGCGCCCCGGCGTCCGGGTCGTTGTCGACCACCAGCACGGTCCCGGAGGCTCCGCGGGCGACGAGGTCGCGGGCAGCGTCCAGTTGCGCGCACAGCATCGGCACGAGCTCGATGATGTGCTGCGGACGGCGATACGTGAGGACGGCGACGACGACCCGGAGCGGCACGACTCCAGGCTAGATCCCCTGGCGGGTGCCGTCCGCGGATCACCGCCGGAGCCACCCGAGGGAAGGTAGGTTTCGCGCCGGGCCCGCCGCCGTCCGGGCGGTTGTTCGACCCGAGCGCAGGAGGACTTCGCCGTGTCCGAGGTTCGACCAGGGTTGTCGTTGCTGGTGCTGTCCCCACACCTGGACGACGCGGCGCTGTCGTGCGGCGGGGTGCTCACCGGGCTCTCCGGCGATGTGCGGGCGAGCGTGGCCACCTTCTTCACCACGGCCGGCGCCGACCCCCTGCCCACCCGGTCGGGGCGTGCCTTCCTGGCCGTAGCGCACCGCGCCGGTGCCCCCGGGGAGCCTGACCCGCTGTTCGCGGCCCGCCGGGCCGAGGACCTGGAGGCCTTGTCGCCGTGGGCCGAGGTGGTGCACGTCGGCCTGACCGACGGGATCTTCCGCCGCCGCCGGGCCCCGGTGCCGCGGGCTCTGGCCCGCCGGGTGCCCGAACTCGTTCACGTCTACCGGACCTACCGCTTCGGCCTGGCCGCCGGGCGCGTGGCGCGGGCCGACCACGAGTGCCCACGGCAGGTGGGCGACTGGATCCGGCAGTGGGTCGCCGACCACGCCGGCGGCGACCACCTGGTCCTGGCCCCCCTGGGCGCGGGCGGTCATGTCGACCACGTCCTGGTCCGGGACGCCGCGTGCGCAGCGGTGCCGGCGGACAGGCTGGGCTTCTACGCCGATCACCCCTATGTCCTGACCAGCCCGCCGGATCCCGAGTTCCTGACCTCCCGGTCACTGACCCGGACGGAGTACTCCGGCGGCGCCGTCCGCAAGCGCGACCTCGTGCTGCACTACCGCACCCAGGCGGCAGCGCTGTACCCCGAGGGTGTTCCGCTCACCGGCGACGAGCTGTGGTGGGGGCCGGAGATCGACGGTCCGGCGACCCTGGTGCGGCTCACCACCTGAGAGCCGCAGCCAGGCCACGACCAGACCAGGAGCAGACCAAGACCCGGCCCAGACCAGACCCAGACCAGGCCAGCGGCGGGGCGATCAGCCGCCCGCGCGGGAGATCTCGCGGAACCACTTGGGCAGGGCCGCGGCCGTGAACGCCGCCGTCCCGAGGAACATCACCCCGTAGAGGACCAGGAACGCGGTGGTGAACGGCAGGCTGATCATCACGAGGGTGAGGATCCCGTAATCAGTGGGCAGCAACAGGATTCGACGAATCCACAGGCCCGCCGAGGGCACCGCCGGCTGCACCGGGACGGCAACCCCGGTCTCCTTGCGCAACCGCTCGGTGATCCAGGTGGCGAAGAACAGCCCCGAATCGACCATCGTGTAGGCGAGCGGGACCAGCAACCACGCCGTGGCCACCTCGTGGAAGCGGAACAGTCCGATCAGGACCGCCAGGTGGACCGCCGTTGCCTTGAACGAGTCGAGAACATGGTCGAGCCACTCTCCGGCCGGCGACCCGCCACCGCGCAGCCTGGCCAGTTGACCGTCTGCGGCGTCCAGCCCGTAGCCGACGACCAGCAGCAGGGTGACGACCAGCCCGACTGCCGAGTGGGCGGGCTCGACCAGGGCGATGGTGGCAACGCCTGCGGTGGTGAAGACCGCGCTGATCATGCTGACCTGGTTGGGGGTCAGCCCGAATCGATACGCGATCGCGGCGAACAGCCGCCCCAGTCGCCGGTTCACGAACACCGAATACGGCGGCGAGCCCTTGGTCGCCGGTTTCTGCGCCGCCGCGAGCCGGCGCATCGCCTCGGCGACGGACGGCGGACCCTCTCGCCCGGGCGAGGCTTCGGCACCCGTGGTCGGAGCCTGGGTCGAGGCCTCGGTCGGAGGCTGGGTCGGGGATGGGCGGGACGATGGGGCGGTCATGCGCAGGCTCACCAATATCCGGGGGGATCGAGGGGCGGGACGGCGGCGGACGCACCACAGCGAGCACCGATGCTCGTCCTGCGTGATCGTTCCGGCGTCCGCCCTCATCCTGACTCAGAAACCGCGGCGCAGCTCCTGCTTCGACTGACCTCAGCCCGATTGCCGTACCCGACAGCCGTCCCGTGCCTGACGCGAGTGCAGACCTGGCGAGACACCCGATCCGGCCAAACGGGTTGGGGTCAACCCGAACGCCTCCCGGACCGGCGACGACCTCCCACGATGGAGAGGGCCATGAGCGGGCAGTCTGGGGAATGGCGCACCTGGGCACGGTTGATGGCGTTAGGGTCACCTTAACTTCGGAATGACCGAATGCTGGTAATGACCTCGCTTCGAGCTTCAGTGATCAACACGGTTCCCCGGGTACCTGAGTCCACGAGGAGGATTCTGCGGTGAAGGCTCGTCCGGGGTTGGCCACCCTGCCCCCTGCCCTGGTGTCGGGCGCTGCCGTTGTTGCCGTGATCGGTGGGATCGCCTGGGCAGCAACGCCGTCCGGCTCAGCCGCCACCCCGCCTCCAGCCGCGGCCGCGGCACCGGCGGCCGCCCCCGCCGCGGTACCGGCTCGCGGACCCCGCGAGCCCGGGCGCTCCACCGAGAAGCCGATCGTGGGCACCAAGCGACAGGCACCGGTCGGAGTGGACCGCGACAGCGAGCTGCGCACCGGGGTCACCGTGCGGGTCAGTGGCCGGCGCTCCCTCACCCTGACCGGCCAGGGACCTGGTGACCTGGGGGGTCCCGGGCTGTCCTTCACCGTGACCGTGCGCAACAACTCCTCCACCGCCCTCGACCTGGGCGCGATGGCGGTGAACGCCACCGTCGGGACTCTGCCGGCCAGCCCCAGCGATGCGCCACCGGCCAAGCCGTTGGCCGGCTCACTGGCCCCCGGCGGTCGCGCCAGCGGCACCTACGTCGTCGCCCTACCCGACACCAGCGCTCGGGATCTGCACGTCGAGGTGCAGTTCAACACCTCCGAGAGGGTGCTGACCTTCGATGCCCGCTGAGTGCCCCGGTCCCGTCGGCCACGCCGCCCGGACCTCCGCAGAGTCCCTGCACGCCCCGACCGCCGGCCGGTCCCGCCCCAGGAGTGGACACAGCAGCATGACGAGGTTGGCATCGCGGGCGCCCCTGCGGACCCGGCTGATCACCTGGGCCGCCGCGGCCGCAGTGGCTCTCGGCTGGGTCGTGGCCACCCCGGACGCCGCCCGCGCCGATGTCGCCGGTAACACCGCGCTGCCCACCGTGCAGATCGACGGGGTGGCCTGGTCGCAGGTGGTGGTCGGCAACCGGGTGTACGTGGCCGGGTCCTTCGCCACCGCCCGTCCGGCGGGCGCGGCCCCCGGGACGAACCTCACGCCGCGAGCCAACCTGCTCGCCTACGACATCACCACCGGCGCCCTGATCCAGTCGTGGGCGCCGTCCCTGAACGCCCAGGCCACGGCGATCGCCGCCTCGCAGGACGGCAGCCGCATCTTCGTCGGCGGCGACTTCACCTCGGTCAACGGGGTCAACCGCTATCGAGTCGCCGCCCTCGACGCCCAGACCGGCGCCCTGATCACGAGCTTCACGGCCAAGACCGACAGCCGCGTGCGCGCCCTGGCCGTCTCGGGGAACACGCTGTACGCGGGGGGCAGCTTCTCCTCGGCGAACAACGTGGCCCGCAACCGGGTCGCCGCCTTCTCGACCACGGACGGCGCCCTGCTCACCTGGGCGCCCACCGTGAACGCCACCGTGACCGCCCTGGCCGTGGCACCGCGGGGGGCCAACACCCAGATCGTGATCGGCGGGTGGTTCACCGCCATCAACGGTCAGTCGAACGTCGGGATGGGCTCGGTGGACTCGGTGACCGGGGCCAGCTACTCCTGGCCGGCCAACCAGGTGATCCGCAACGGGGGGAACTCCGGCCTGGCCATCAGTGCCCTGATCAGCGACGGCAACCAGGTCTACGGCACGGGGTACAACTACGTCGGGTACCTGACCGGCCGCCTGGAGGGCTCCTTCGCGGCCGACCTGAACGGGAACGTGCGCTGGGTGGCCGGTTGCCACGGTGACCACTACAGCGCGTTCCCGATGGCCGGCGCCCTCTACCAGGTGGGGCACGCGCACGACTGTTCCTACATCGGCGGGTTCGGCGAGACCTTCCCGCGCTCCTGGCGGCGGGCACTGTCGTTCACCCTCGACGCCACCACCCGGAACTTCTCCGGTGACTTCACCGGACAGCGCGCCCCGAGCCTGCTCGGGTGGCAGCCGCAGATGTCCGCCGGCACCTACACCGGCCAGGGCCAAGGCGGATGGCACGTCACCGGCGACAGCCGGTACGTGGTGGTCGGTGGTGAATTCCCGAGCGTCAACGGTCCGGGTCAGCAGGGCCTGGTCCGCTTTGCGATCGGCACTCCCCAGGGACCGGCGACCTTCGCCACCGACACCTTCTCCCGGACCGTCAACGGCTCGTGGGGCACCGCTGACCTCGGCGGCGACTGGTTCGGCGGCAGCAGCGCCACCTCGGTGGCCGGTGGATCCGGACGCATCCAGGTCAACGCCGGGCAGACGGTCAGCCTGAGGCTGTCCCAGACCGTGCGGGCGAATGCCGACCTGTCGGCGACGTTCTGGACCGAGGCAATGCCCACCGGCGGCGGCCTGTACCAGTCGTTCCTGGCGCGCCACCTCTCGGCCGGCAGCTACCGCGCCGAGGTCAGGATCACCTCGGCGGGACAGGTGACCGTCCGGCCGGTCCGCGTGCTGAACGGCGTCGAGTCCGCACTGACCTCCGCCACCCCGGTCACGGGTCTGACCTATTCGGCCGGCACCAGGCTCGCCGTCCGCGTGCAGGCCAGCGGCACCAACCCGACCACCGTGCGCGCCAAGGTCTGGGTCGCCGGACAGGCCGAGCCGGACACCTGGACCGTCAGTGCCACCGACTCCAGCGCCGCTCTGCAGACCACGGGCAGTGTCGGGGTGTCCTCCTATCAGTCCGCCTCGGCTGTCTCACCGCTGGTGATCCGGGTCGACGACCTGTCGGCGACCTCCTGACGGCGACCTCCGTGCCCTCCACCGCACCGCCACCCATCGCCGGGGTGTTGTTCGACTTCCACTCCACCCTGGTCGACCAGGGGGACGGCACGGCCTGGCTCGACCTGGCCTGGGCGAGACTGCGCAGGGCAGGGACGCCGTCCGCTTCGCTGGGACAGGACACCGCGGCTCGGCTGAGCGCCCTGCTGCACCGCGTCTGGGAGGGCGCGCGGCTGATCGATCCGCACAATCGTCGGGACCTCGACACCGCCTCACACCGAGCGGTGTTCGGCGAGCTGATCACCACGCACTTCGCCGGACTCGAACCTGAGCTGGTCGACTCGCTGTATGCCACCCTCACCGAGCCATGGGTTGCCTACGAGGACGCCATCCCGACGCTCACCGCGTTGCGGGACAAGGGAATTCGCATCGCCCTGGTATCGAACATCGGCACCGGGATCCAATCGGTGCTGGATCGCTGTGGCCTGACCGACATGCTGGACGCCGTGGTGCTCTCCTATCAGGTCGGAGCCGTCAAGCCCGGACCCGACATCTTCGAGCACGCGCTACGAGCCATCGACGTCCCGGCCGAACAGGCGCTGATGGTGGGCGACAGTTGGCAGGACGACGGGGGTGCCGCCGCACTGGGCTGCCGCGTGCTCATCCTCCCCCGGACCACCGGCCCGGTGCACGGCCTTCACCAGGTCCTCGCCCTCACCCCTTGGTGATCATGCACTTTCGGTCATTCGAAAGTGCATGATCACGGGAAGGCGGGTTGAGGACGCAGCCCGGCAGGTCACATGGCGCCGGTGACGAGGTCATCGACGGCCAGCACGATGGGGGCGTTGGTGGCTGTGCTCGACAGGTACGTCACGATGCCGATGCCACCGCTGACTTGATGACTGGCCTGGCTGTTCGTGGCGGTGGTGGCCCACCCCGTCGGCTCGGCCGACCCGGTTCGCCAGACCTTGGCACGCAGCTGAGTGGGGTTGACCCCGGTGACCTGAACCCGAACGGTGAGTGGGGTTCCCGCGGTGTAGGTCAAGCCCGAGATCAGGGTCTCCGGCGCCAGGTAGGTCTCGACGCCGGTCGCATTGGTCAGGGCGAGGCGCAGCGCGACTCGGCCATCCGCCCGCAGCCGCACGGTGGCTCGATAGTCGCCCGCGCCCGCAATTGCCCGTCCCGCGGCGGCGACATAGAGCCCACTACCGGTGGAGAGTCTGTCGGCGGTCACCGTGAACGACGTGTCCGCCGCTGTGCTGGAGACGGCACGGAGATAGGCGGATCGACCGCTGCCCGCCGATGACGTGATGAGTCCGGCAGACCCGTTGACGGCGAAGGCCGACGCGGTGGAGACGGTCCATGACCCCCCGGCCGGGGCGCTGCCCCACCCCGTGGCCTGGGTGCGAGTGAACCCATCGCTGGCCAGCACCTGAACGGGATCGGCCACCGTGACCTGCTGACTCCTGGTGCCGGTCGCCCCGAGGGCGTCGGCCACCGTGAGCGTCACGGTGTAGGTGCCTGCGGACGCGTAGGTGTGAGCGGGTGGGGTGGCTCCGGTGGCACTGGATCCGTCGCCGAAGGTCCAGGTGTGGCCGGCGATCGTGCCATCGGGGTCCGAGGACGCCGACCCGTCGACCGTCACGGCCCTGCCCTGCACCGCCGTCGTGAAGCTGGCGACAGGAGGCAGGTTCGCTCCCCCTCGCGTCAGCGTGAACGCGTCGGTGAAGCCGGCGCCGGACGTGGGAAGGAACTGCGCCGTCAACTGCGTGTCGGTGAATCGGAGATCCAGCAGGCCATGGGTCGGGCTGGCATTGAGCCCTTCGGCGGCAGCGAAGTACCCGGCCTCGGGGTCGGTCGCGGCGATGTCCCTCAGGGGGGTTCCTCCCGTCCCGACGGTCGCGAAGACCGTGCCCTGGCCCGCGACGAAGCTGCCGTCGGAGTCCGCCACGCAGGCAGGGTTGAAGCTGCTGATCGCCACGGTGGCGCACCCGGCGGTGTCGCTGCGCAGTTGATGCGTCCTCATGTACGCGTGCTCGTGGCCGTGCAGGACCAGGTCGACCCTCTTCGACATCAGCAGCCTGTAGTAATCGGGCGGGATCGGGCAGGTGTAGACGCCCACCGACAGGCAGGGCACGTGGCCGGTGACGACGATCCACTGCGCTCCCCGGGCACGACCGCCGTCGATGGCGGCCGAGAGCCAGGCGTGGTGGCTGTCGCCCTCCGCGTAGGTCCACTTGCCGTTCTCGAACGTGAGGTGCGGTGAGGTCTGGATCACCCGCACGATGGGCGCTCCACGGGGGAGATCCACGTAGTACTCGCGCCCGTAGGTGCCAACCACACCGGGGAGCTGGTTGGGCAGACAGGCGCTGAAGTTGTTGATCGCGCCGTCGGCGACATCGAGGCTCTCGTGGTTACCCGCGATGAGTTCCATGGGGAACCCCTCGCCGAGCTGCGTCTTCACGAACTCGCACCAGGCGGCTTCGGACGCGACGTCTCGGTACGCGAGGTCGCCGAGCGCGAGATGAGCGTCCGGCTGCAGCTCGGCGATCTTGGCGAGGACCGTGCTCGTCGCTGCCCGGGCCCCGAAGTCGCCCGCCGCGGTCAGGTGCACCTCACCGGGCGCTGCTCCCGCGCTGGGAAGCACCGCCACCAGGCCGGACACCAGCGCAAGGACCAGGACGACGCGCCCCCAGCGCCGGGGCTCTCGACGAGTTCCCATGCACCCCCCTCGAAGGACCACCGTGCCCGCCTCAGCCTAGGGGCGCCCTGGTCTCGCTGAGTACGAAGTCCTCGCCCTCGACCTCGTGATCATGCACTTTCGAATAGTCGAAAGTGCATGATCACGGGGGCGGGGAGTCAGGCGGCCGGAGGAGGACCGCCGTGGCCCATGCCCTCCTCGACGGCGATCACCTCGAAGTCGGCGTCCAGGCTCACCGTCACCCGGGTGCCGTCCGACCGGGTCACGTGGGCCTCGTACTCGGCGTCCCCGGAGTCGGTCTCGGTGCGGTCCACGGTGGCGCCGGGAACGGCATCCAGCGCCGCCGCCTCGACCTTGGCCGCCGTCGCCGCATCGAGCGCCTCCTCGAGACCCTCACCTGGGCCGTGACGCTGGGTCCCGTCGGCGGACCCTCCGGAGGACGACCCGGGCACGGGCGCCGTGCCCCGCTCGGGGGTTCCGGCCGAGCTGCTGGCACTGCTGGCGGCGGGTGCGCCGGCCGAGGTCGAGGTGTCCGCCGAGGCGCTGATCGAGCCGGCCAGCACGCCTCCGGCGATCGCGCCGGCAGCCAGCAGTCCCACCGCTGCCGCCGTCCGCCCGCGCCTGCGGCGAGGCGCCGGCGGTGCGGCCGGATTCGACGCGTGCGCGAGGTCCGGCGGGTCCACCGGCGGGAGGTCAGCGCCGCTTGCACCCGCCCTGTCAGCGGCCTCACCGGACGGCGTCCCCGCCGGTCGCGCGGTCCGGAACGGGTCCTCGGGGCTGGGTTCGTGAGCCATGGTGATCTCCTTCGGTTCGGGTCGATCGCGCTCTGCGATCACGGGTAGCCTCGCCCGCCCAGCTGGCGTGGCCCTGTCCCGAGCCTGTGGCGGCTCTGTGATCACTGGTCTGGCTGACGCGCGGAAGGGGCGCATCCGCAGTCGGATGCGCCCCTTCCGGGTGCCTGCCCGGGGGCTCAGCCCTCGGCTGCCGGCGTCTCACCCATCCCGGTCCCACCGGCAGCCGCCGGCTCGACCAGCGTGGCGTCGGGGACCGGGGACTTCACCGCACCGGTGAAGGTGAAGTGCGCGTCCTCGCCCTCGCCCTCGACGTCCACCACGACGATCTGCCCGGCCTTGAGCTCGCCGTACAGGATCTTCTCGCTCAGGGTGTCCTCGATGTCGCGCTGGATCGTCCGCCGCAACGGGCGGGCACCCAGCACCGGGTCGTATCCCTTGGAGGCCAACAGCACCTTGGAGGCGGGCCGCAACTCGATGCCCATGTCGCGGTCCTTGAGGCGCTCGTCCACCTTGGCGATCATCAGGTCGACGATCTGGACGATCTCCTCCTGGGACAGCTGCGGGAAGACGATGGTGTCGTCCACCCGGTTGAGGAACTCCGGCCGGAAGTGGTTCTTGAGCTCCTCGGTGACCTTGGCCTTCATCCGCTCGTAGCCGGTCTTGGCGTCGTTGCCGGCCTGGAAGCCCATCTGGACACCCTTGGCGATGTCGCGGGTGCCGAGGTTCGTGGTCATGATGATCACGGTGTTCTTGAAGTCGACCACGCGGCCCTGGGAGTCGGTCAGCCGGCCGTCCTCCAGGATCTGCAACAGCGAGTTGAAGATGTCCGGGTGGGCCTTCTCCACCTCGTCGAACAGCACGACGGAGAACGGCTTGCGGCGCACCTTCTCGGTCAGCTGGCCGCCCTCCTCGTACCCGACGTAGCCGGGCGGGGAGCCGAACAACCGCGAGACCGTGTGCTTCTCGCTGAACTCGCTCATGTCGAGCTGGATCAGCGAGTCCTCGTCGCCGAACAGGAACTCGGCCAGCGCCTTGGCCAGCTCGGTCTTCCCGACCCCGGTGGGGCCGGCGAAGATGAACGAGCCACCGGGACGCTTCGGGTCCTTCAGCCCGGCCCGCGTACGCCGGATCGCCTGGGACAGTGCCTTGATCGCGTCGTTCTGGCCGATGATCCGCTTGTGCAGCTCACCCTCCATGTTCAGCAGGCGCGAGGACTCCTCCTCGGTCAGCTTGAACACGGGGATACCGGTGGCTGTGGCCAACACCTCCGCGATCAGTTCCTCGTCGACCTCGGCGACGACGTCCATGTCACCGGCCTTCCACTGCTTCTCCCGCTCGGCCTTGGCCGCCAGCAGCTTCTTCTCGGTGTCGCGCAGCGCGGCCGCCTTCTCGAAGTCCTGCGCGTCGATCGCGCTCTCCTTCTCGCGGCGGGTCTGGGCGATCTTCTCGTCGAACTCGCGCAGGTCCGGCGGTGCGGTCATCCGCCGGATCCGCAGCCGCGCGCCGGCCTCGTCGATCAGGTCGATCGCCTTGTCGGGGAGGAATCGGTCGTTGACGTAGCGATCCGCGAGGGTGGCAGCGGCGACGAGTGCCCCGTCCGTGATCGAGACCCGGTGGTGGGCCTCGTACCGGTCGCGCAACCCCTTGAGGATCTCGATGGTGTGCGCCAGGGTCGGCTCGGCGACCTGGATCGGTTGGAAGCGCCGCTCCAGTGCAGGGTCCTTCTCGACGTGCTTGCGGTACTCGTCCAGCGTGGTGGCGCCGATGGTCTGCAGCTCACCGCGGGCGAGCATCGGCTTGAGGATGGACGCCGCGTCGATCGCGCCCTCGGCGGCACCGGCACCCACCAGGGTGTGGATCTCGTCGATGAACAGGATGATGTCACCGCGGGTGCGGATCTCCTTGAGCACCTTCTTCAGGCGCTCCTCGAAGTCACCGCGGTAGCGGCTGCCCGCCACCAGCGCACCCAGGTCGAGGGTGTAGAGCTGCTTGTCCTTGAGCGTCTCGGGCACCTCGCCCTTGATGATCGCCTGGGCCAGACCCTCGACCACGGCGGTCTTCCCGACCCCGGGCTCGCCGATCAACACCGGGTTGTTCTTGGTCCGGCGGGACAGCACCTGCATGACCCGCTCGATCTCCTTCTCGCGCCCGATCACCGGGTCGAGCTTGCCGTCGCGCGCGGCCTGGGTCAGGTTGCGGCCGAACTGGTCGAGCACGAGCGAGCCGGACGGCGTGCCCTCGGTCGGGCCGCCGGTGGTCGCCGGCTCCTTGCCCTGATACCCCGACAACAGCTGGATCACCTGCTGGCGCACCCGGTTGAGGTCTGCGCCGAGCTTGACCAGGACCTGGGCGGCCACGCCCTCGCCCTCACGGATGAGTCCGAGCAGGATGTGCTCGGTCCCGATGTAGTTGTGTCCGAGCTGCAGCGCCTCACGCAGCGACAGCTCCAGCACCTTCTTGGCGCGGGGGGTGAACGGGATGTGCCCGGACGGGGCCTGCTGGCCCTGGCCGATGATCTCCTGCACCTGCTCGCGCACGGCGTCCAGCGAGATGCCGAGGGACTCCAGCGCCTTGGCGGCGACCCCCTCACCCTCGTGGATCAGGCCGAGGAGGATGTGCTCGGTGCCGATGTAGTTGTGGTTCAGCATCCTGGCCTCCTCCTGGGCCAGGACAACGACACGGCGGGCGCGGTCGGTGAACCTCTCGAACATCTGCGCTCCTCGTGTGGTCGACGAGCGCGGTGGGTGAACCCGCCGCCGTCTCGTGAGACCTCTCGATGCTATCTGTGGCATACAGGGCGGTCACCAGACGTGTCGTACGCCTCATGCCGCGTTTCCCTGCCACCCGGTGCTTCGGCCAACGGTGAGCTGCACTTTCGTGTTCCGTCAGGGCCGATCCCACCAGGTCTGTTCGCTGCTGGCGGAAGCGACCGGCGCGTGACCCTGGCGCCGTGACCACCGTCACAGCAGGATCGTCACATGATTCATCGCAGCCCCCTGCCCGACGTCCCGATCCCCGACGTCCCCCTCACCGGTTATGTCCTGGCCCGCGCCGGCGAGCTGGGTGACAAACCCGCCCTGATCGACGGCCCGACCGGCCGGACCCTCACCTACACCCAGCTGGACGGCGCCATCAGGTCGCTGGCGGGCGGCCTGGTGGACCGTGGACTGGCCCCAGGCCAGACGGTCGCCCTGATGGCCCCCAACCTGCCCGAGTACGCCGTGGTGTTCCACGGGGTGGCCCTTGCGGCCGGCCGGGTGACCACGATCAACCCCACGTACACCGCCCGCGAGGTGCACCACCAGCTGCGGGACGCCGACGCGCACCTGGTGGTCACCGTGGCACCGTTCCTCACCGTGGCCCTGGAGGCGGCGGCGGGCACCGACGTCCAGGAGATCTTCCTGATCGGGGAGGTCCCCCCGGACGCCGCGGGCGACCTGCCGATCCGCCCCCTGACCGAGCTCATGGGAACACCGATCGACCAGGTGCCGGTCGCCCCGGACGACGTGGTGGCCCTCCCGTACTCCTCGGGCACCACCGGGGTGAACAAGGGGGTGATGCTCACCCACCGCAATCTGGTGGCCAACGTCGCGCAGGTGGTGGGCCCGGCCGGCATCACGCAGGACGAGACCCTGATCGCCGTCCTGCCGTTCTTCCACATCTACGGCATGCAAGTGATCATGAACTCTGGACTGCGGGCCGGGGCGACGGTGGTCACCATGCCCCGGTTCGACCTGGAGCAGTTCCTCCGGTTGCACCAGCAGTACGGGATCACCCGCAGCTTCGTCGCCCCACCGATCGTGGTGGCCCTGGCCAAGCACCCGGTGGTCGACTCCTTCGACCTGTCCAGCCTGCGGCAGGTCTTCTCGGGCGCGGCGCCGCTGTCGGGCGAACTCGCCGCCGAGGCCGGCGCCCGGCTCGGCTGCGAGGTGGTCCAGGGGTACGGCATGACGGAGATGTCGCCGGTCTCCCACCTCACCCCACCCGGCCAGATGAAACCCGGCTCGGTCGGGGTCACGGTGCCGAACACCGAGATGCGGATCGTGGACGCCGCGACGGGGATCGACGTCGACGAGGGCGAGGACGGCGAGCTGTGGGTGCGAGGACCTCAGGTCATGCTCGGGTACCTGGGCAATCCCGAGGCCACCCGGGCGACCCTGGACGAGGACGGATGGCTGCACACCGGCGACATCTGCCACGTTGACGGCGATGGCCATGTCTACGTGGTGGACCGGCTCAAAGAGCTGATCAAGTACAAGGGATTCCAGGTGGCGCCCGCCGAGTTGGAGGCGCTCCTGCTGACGCATCCGGCGGTCGCCGATGCCGCCGTGGTCGGCGTCCCCGACCAGGAGGCCGGCGAGGCGCCCAGTGCATTCGTCGCCCTGCGCCCTGGAGTGACCGCTTCGGCGGAGGAGATCGGGGCATTTGTCGCCGACCAGGTGGCTCCCTACAAGCGTCTGCGGCACATCACCTTCGTGGAGGCAGTGCCGAAATCGGCATCGGGCAAGATCTTGCGCCGGTTGTTGCGCGCGCAGGCGGGCGGTGGCGGTCAGTGATCGGGTGACCGCGATCCAGCCTCCGGAAGGCCTGGATCCGAGAATGCCGAAGGGGTGGACATCCTGGCCGATGTCCACCCCTTCGGCGTTCTCGTGGTGTTTCTCGCGATGTTCCCGGGTCAGTGCGCGGTGTCGTACGCCGCCATCACCTCGGCCGACACGCGGCCACGGTCGCTGACCTGGAAGCCGTTCTCCCGGGCCCAGGCACGCACGTCGGCGAGCGAGGCCCGGGGGGCTGATCCGTTGCGGGACTTGGGAGCGGAAGCGCGGCGCGCCGAGGCACGTCCGCCGACTCGACGAGCATGTCCGATCCAGGGTGCGATCGACTCCCGAAGCGCCTCGGCATTCTCTGCCGAGACATCGATCTCATAGCTGACACCGTCCAGCGCGAAACTGACGGTCTCTTCGGCCTCTCCACCGTCGACATCGTCGACGAGGATGACCTGGACCTTCTGAGCCATTGAATTGCTCCTGACAAACGGAGGGAGGGGAACGTTCGTCAGTGTGGGTCCATCACCGGGAAATGTCAAAACAACTCACGCCGTCCGCTGCACAAACGGCCTCTGTGTGGATATGGCAGCCGATGAAAAGGCAATGGGTTGTTCGCGTCCGTATGACGACAATCACCGAACGCGATCGCGGCTAATCACGCGTCGCGGGATCCGCCTTCGGTGGAGCGGCCGCATCCCCCGGCGCCACGGACGATGCCGCGCCCCCGGCCTGCGCCACACCCTGTTCGCGCTCGTAACGCGCTGCGGCAGCACGCTCGCGACGGTCGGCGTGCACCAGGGCGCGCACACCGATCGCGAAGAAGAACAGGGCTCCCAGCGAGGGAACGGCCGCCTGCAGAAATCTCGCCACCCCTGGAGAATACGACGGCGGCACTCACGTCGCGCCGCCGCCCTCCTCATCGGCCCTGCCGACCGCCCGGGCGGTGAGGGCCAACCCGTCACTCGAGACCGAAATGGGCTCGTTCACCGACGACTGAGCGACGAGGAGCGATCAGCTGTACTTCGACAGTGCCCCGTGGACCAATCGCTCCATCGCGGGCAAACCGCGCCCGGCCCCCAGGGCTCGCAACACGGCGGCCTCCTCGTCGCGGTGGTCGAGGACCTCCCGGACTGCGTGCCTGATCTGCGGCTGATCGGCTCGGTCGGCCAATTGGCGCAGGACCGACATCAGTGCCTCGTGGCTGGCCAGCAGTCCCTCGATCACCGATCCCGGGGCATTCGGGTCGGGCGTTCCGCCGTCGAATCCGGCGGGCAGTGCCGCACCGGCCTCCACGGCACACGAGGCGAGGATCGACAGGTCGCGGACATCCCGCTCCACCATGGCTCCCCACTGCCGCACGTCGTGCTGCTCCATGGCCAGGGCCCCGATGGTGCGCAACAGATCCTCGGCCTGCAGGGCGACGGCGGAGCGGAGCAGCTGGCGCACCACCCCGTTGCTCACCCGGCGCTGCTGCCCGGACTGCGCCCGGGGCTGCGAGGAGGCATCGGATGGCGTCGACACCACCATGACGGCGGTCCTTCCTGACGATGAGGGCCCCGATAGGCCGCTCACAGTAGCCATCTGAACACTCTGAGTCCCGGAGGCGCGACGATGACCCCGACAGCCACGAAGGGGATTACCCGCCGACCCGGCGGGGAATGGTTGGTGAGACCGGTTCACCCGATCAACGGTCCCGACCAGCCCCGGAGTCGCCCCGTGTCGCCATCTCGCACTCGCCGCCGAGCCAGCCCGGCCTGGGAGGGCCGCCGCGTGTTGCGGGTGGCCACCCTGCCCGGACGCAGCCTCTACGCGCGCCACCTCTCCCACCCCGAGGGCATCGACGGCGTCCACCGCACCACCGTCTCGATGTTGGGGACGGCGCGGCGCGAGGGGGCCTTCGACGCCTCGTGGCTGACCGACCACCTGGACGAGATCGACCTGGTCCACGTCCTCGGCCTGCCGCCGAGCGTGGGTGAGGAGGCGATCGAGGGCACCCGGGCCGCCCTCGAGGCCGTCCGTCGCTCGGGTACTCCCCTGGTCGTCACCGCCTACCACCTGAGCGACCCGAGCGGGCAGGACCCCGAGGCCTTCACCCGCCGGCTGTCCGACCTGCTGGCCCGGGCCGACGCCGTCCTGACCCTGACCGACTCCGCCGCAGACGAGATGGGCGAGCGGTGGGGTCTGGCCCCGGCCGTCGTCCCGCACCCTCATGCCGTCGACTTCGTGCGCATGCGCAGCCCACGGCTCGACACCGCCGGACGGCGGCGCGGACTGAGGGTCGGGACTCACCTGGGCTCCCTGCGGCTCGCGGTCGACGCGGTCGACTTCGTGGACGCGCTGGCCCGTGCGGTCTCGGCGACGCCGGGGGCCCACCTGCGGGTCCACCTGAACGAGTCCGTGACCGACCCCGGTGCGACCGCCTACGCCCCTGCCGTGGTACGCCGCATCGATCAACTGGTGCGCTCGGTGAACGGGTCGCTCATCTCCCACCGACCCCTGACCGAGGCCCAACTCTGGGATCACCTGTCCGCGCTGGACGTCTCGGTGGTGCCGCTGGTCCACGGCTCGCACTCGGTCTGGCCCGAGGCGTGCGCCGACCTCGGCACGCAGGCCGTGCTGCCGGCGTCCTCGCACTCGGCTCACCAGAGCACGACGAGCCTGACCTACCAGCCGGGTGGGGACGCCGACGCCACTGCGGAGGCCCTCACCCGGGCACTGAGACTGGTTGTCGAGCAACAGAGCACGCCGCGCAGTGACCCGGTGGCCCGCTGGCGGGAGCGGGTGGCGGTCTGCGAACGTCACCGCTCGCTGTACGACTCGCTACTGGGGACCGGCTGACGACAGCGGCCACCCCCGGCCGGGCATCGAGGCCGGCGACCCCGACCTCGGGGGTACACCGTCAGTACATCCGCATCCCGACGTCGAGCGCCGGGGCCTCCTGAACCAGGGCGTCGACGTAGACGTGATCGACCCCGGCCCGCGCCACATGCGGTGCCTGGGCCAGCCGGTAACTGCCCGAACAGGCGACCTCGACCCGCTCCGGGGTGGCCGCCCGAATCTGAGCCACCATCGAGGGGAGGCCGTCGAGCGCCATCTGCTCGCACACCACGAACCGGGCGCCCGCGTGCACCGCCTCGACGCCCTGCAGCGGGGATCGGACGTCGACCTGCACCAGCGCACCGGGCAGCCGGCGCCGCACGGCGTCCAGCGCCCCGGCCACCGAGCCGGTGGCACCGGCGTGCGCGACGGTCACGTGCGCGGCGTCGTAGAGACCGGCTCGTCCGTTGGTCCCGCCACCGCAGCGGACGGCGTATCGCTCCAGCGGCCGCAAGCCGGGCGTGGTGCAGCGGGTGTCGAGCAGGCGCGTGCCGGTTCCGGACAGCGCGGCCACCCAGGCCGCCGCATGGGTCGCCACCCCGGACAGATGGCGGATCAGGTTCAGGGCCGTGCGCTCGGCCACGAGCAGCACCCGGGTCGGACCGCGCAGATCGGCCAGCACATCACCGGCCTGAACCCAGGCGCCGTCGTGGACCCGCAGGTCGGCGGTGGGCACCGGCAGATCCAGCCGGCTGGCTGCCTCGGCGAGCACCACGGGCCAGAGCAGCAGCCCGGCGCACACCCCGTCCTGACCGGCCACGACCTCAGCGCGCCGGTCGTCGTCCACCGGCACCGTGGCCGCCGTGGTGACGTCCACCCACCCGGGGCCGAGATCTTCGGCCAGCGCCCGCACGACCAGGTCACGCACCCAGTGGGGCTCCAAGCCGGCGGCGGTCAGGGCGTCCCGCGTGCCCTCCTGCCAGGGGGCCCGAGGGCCCTCGGCGCGGTGACGACTCATCGAACGCCCCGAGCCGCGCTGTATCTCTGAGTGCCCCGCACGTGACGGAAGGTACTCGGTTTGGCGGAGGGGAGCGGTGTGCACTCGCCGATCCTGCCGCGTGTCGGGCCGCGAAGGGCTCAGTGGTCGCGCACGGGACGCCGCGTGTCGGCCCCCGCGGTGATCGCGGACGGGACGCCGACCCCGAGCGCGGTGTCGTTCGCCTGCCCGACCAGCACCGGCATGTTGTCGATCAGCCGGGTGGTGCCCACCCGCGCTGCGACGGCCAGAAGCGCCTCACCCCGGTACCACTCGGGCACGTTCTCGAGGGTCTCGGGGTGGACCAGCACCAGGTAGTCGACGATGCACAGTGGCTCGCGTACGAGCACCTCCCGAGCCGCCCGCCGCACCGCACTCGGGCCTTCGATCGCCGCGGCGAGGCCCGCCTGGAGAGCCCGCGGAAGGGTCAGCGCGACCTCCCGGTCCAGGGCGTTCAGGTAGGTGTTGCGGCTGCTCATGGCCAGGCCGTCCGGCTCGCGGACCGTGGACACTGCGACGATCTCGCACCGGAAGTCCAGGTCCCGGGCCATCCGCCGGATCAGCAGCAGCTGTTGCGCGTCCTTCTGCCCGAACAGGGCGCGGTGTGGCCTGACCAGGTGCAGCAGCTTGGCGACGACCGTGAGCACCCCGTCGAAGTGTCCGGGCCGGCTGTGACCCTCGAGCACCTCACCCAGCCGGCCGGCCGACACCCGCACCCCTGGGTCGCCGTCCTGGTAGACCACGCCGGGTCCGGGGGCGAAGACCAGGTCGACACCCTCGCGGGTGCACAGCTCGAGGTCGGCGTCGAAGGTGCGGGGGTACTTGGCCAGGTCTTCCTTCGGCCCGAACTGCAGCGGGTTGAGGAAGATCGTCGCCACCACGTGGTCGGCGCTCTCGCGCGCTCGGCGCATCAGGGTGGCATGCCCCTCGTGCAGGGCACCCATGGTCATCACCACGGCGACGGTGCCGCCCAACCGATCTCGCGCGGCGTCCAGCTCGGCCCGGGTCCGGGCGACGACGGGTTCGGCGTCCACGTGGCTCCCTCCGCCGGCCCGGGTCGCGCACCCCGTCGTGCGCCGCCACGCCGAGCCGGGCGATCACGTTACCCGGTGGGCCCGGGACCTCTCAGTCGACCGGAGTCATTCAGCGCCCGAACGAGCAGCCACTCGAGATGAGCGTTCGTGCTGCGCAGCTCATCGGCCGCCCAGCGCGTGAGGGCATCGTGCAGGTCCGGGTCCAGCCGCAGCAGCATCGCCTTGCGTTCACGGCGGCGGCGCCCCGAACGCGAGCCGGACGACGCCGGCGCCGGGCCGCTCTCGTCGTCCATCTCAGCGTCCCGCCCGACTCACGCGTACAGGGTGCCCGTGTTCACCACCGGCGAGACCCGGGAGTCCCCGCACAGCACGACCAACAGGTTGGACACCATGGCCGCCCGCCGTTCCTCGTCGAGTTCGACCACGTCCTGACGGCTCAGTTCGGCCAGGGCCATCTGCACCATGCCCACGGCCCCCTCGACGATCGTGCTGCGGGCCGCGACCACCGCTGCCGCCTGCTGGCGCTGCAGCATGGCCTGGGCGATCTCGGGGGCATAGGCCAGGTGACTGATCCGCACCTCGAGGATCTCCACCCCGGCTGCCTCGACCCGTTCGGCCACCTCGACCGCCAGCTCGGAGGAGATCACGTCGGTGGACCCGCGCAGGGACTCGGTGCCCTCGGCGCTGTCGTAGGGATAGGTGCGCGCGACGTGCCGGACGGCGGCCTCCGCCTGCACCTGGACGAAGCCGAAGACGTCCTCGACCGCGAACGTTGCCTTGGCCGTGTCGGCAACCTGCCAGACCACGATGGCGGCGATCTCCACCGGATTGCCCGTGGCGTCGTTCACCTTCAGCCGCGGGGTGTCGAAGTTGTTCACCCGCACCGAGGCGGTGCGGCGCGTCGTCCAGGGCGCCAACGTGATCAGGCCCGTGGTGCGTACGGTGCCCACGTACCGCCCGAAGAACTGCACCACCCGGGTCTGCCCCGGCTGGATGACGGTCAGGGCAGCGGCCAGCGACGCGCCCAGGAGCACCAGGAGCCCGGCGAGCACGAGCAGGAGGATCTCGACCGGGCCGACGGCCTCGAGGGCATCGCTGCGAACGGCGGCCCAGGCGAGCAGTCCCGCGGCGGCCAGGAACGAGACCAGGGCCGCGAGAACCCCGATGAAGCCGTTGACGTGCCAGGCCCGCCGCTCGTGGATGTCCACGGCGCGGTGCGTGGCCAGAGCCCCCGGCTCGGCGGAGGGCGATGGGTCACGGACGGTGGCGGTGTTCATGGCGGCCTCCAGCGGCTCAGCCGGACTTCCCGGAGATCTGATGCCAAAGTGATATCACCAAGGAATCCTCTTCGCCAGGACCCCAAGGTCACCCCGGGCACCTGATCACCACTGTCCGGCACCGCAAGCGCCCACCCAAGGCGCACCGGCTCCGCGGCGTTGACCGTGCTCTCATCTCGCCGGAGCGCACCCGGAGACCCTCGCCCTCGTCAGGCGGTGGGCCCCTGGTCGGCCAGCGCACTGAGCAGTGCCTCGGCCCGATCGGCCGGCAGCCGGCCCGAGGCCATGGCCCTGACCGCGGTGGCCCGGGCCAGGGCGCGGTAGAGGGGCAGGACGGCAGGGACGCCGGTGGACTCGGCCGCGGCGTCCGCTGTCGCGAGCGCACGGACGTGCGCAGCCACCGTTCCGGCGTCCCCGCGGGAGACCGGGCCCGTCAGGGCGCCGTCCCCGGCGCGGAGTGCGTTGTCCAGGGCGGCCGACAGCAGCGGGGCCAGGACCCGGTCGGCGGGCTCGATCCCGGCTCCGCGCAACAGGTCCAGGGACTGGGCCACCAGCGTCACCAAGTGGTTGGCCCCGTGCGCGAGAGCGGCGTGATAAAGCGCCCTGGCCTCCTCGGGGACCACCACCGGCTCGGCGCCCATCTCGACCACCAGGGCCTGGGCGATCGGCAGCACCGGGTTCGGGGCGGTGACCCCGAAACAGCAGTCCACCAACCGGGAAAGGTCCAGGCTGGTACCGGTGAAGGTCATCGCCGGGTGCAGGGCCAACGGGATCGCCCCGTGCCGGGCGGCGGCGTCCAGGACGCGCCACCCGAAACGACCCGAGGTGTGGACCAGCAGCTGACCGGGCTGCCACAACCCCGCGGAGGCCAGGCCCTCGACCAGGTCGGTCAGCGCGTCGTCCGGAACGGTGAGCAGCACCAGTTCGGCGCGTTCGATGACCTCGGGCACCGCCAGCACGGGAACCCCGGGCAGCATCACCTCGGCCCGCTCCCGACTTGCCGCCGAGACCGCCGAGACCGCCACCACGGCGTGCCCGGCGGCACGCAGGGCACTGCCCAGGACGGCGCCCACCCGCCCCGCGCCGATCACCCCGACGCCCAATCGGCCGGGGCGTTGGCCGGGATCGTCCGGGGCGGCGGCGAATGTCGGGTCGGTCACGATGTGCTCACGGTCTGGTGTGCGAGGCGACGCGAGGCTCCGATGTCACGAGCAGTGACGTTAGCCTGACCGACGTGGGACGTCATGACCGCATCGCGCAGCTCGCCGACCTGCGTCCTGCCCGGGACGTGGGCCGTGACGTGCTCGAGGTCGCGGATCTGGCCACCGGATACGGGCGGACCCTGCGCGCGATGCTGGCCGAGGCCGACCAGGCCGGGTGCGCCGTGCGGTTCCACGCCGTCGACACCTCCTCCGACCTGGACGACGACCTGCTCGGCGACGAGCGGGTGCGCTCGCTGATCGCCGACCTGGACGAGCCGCTGCCGTTCGCCGACGCCGGTCTCGACCGGGTGGTCTCGGTCAACGTCGCCGAACACGTGGCGGACGCCCGAGCCCACGTGGAGGACTGCTACCGGGTGCTGCGACCGGGGGGCCTGCTGGTGCTGGCCCACAGCGACTGGGACACCACGCTGTTCGCCAGCGACGACGACGCCCTGACCCGGCTGCTGGTCGACCGGTTCGTCTCGAGCGTGCCGCGGTGGGCCGAACGGGCGGACGGGTTCATGGGCCGCAAGTTGCTGAGCCTGGCCCGAACCACGCGATTCGAGCTCGAGACGGTGGAGACCTGGGCGGACACCCACCGCAGGTTCGACGAGAACTCCGTGGGCTGGAAGGTGGCTCGCGGGGTACTGGCGGCCGCCGCCGACGATGCCCAGCTGGCCGCCCGGGCCGCGGCCTGGGTGGCCGGATTGCGCAAGCTGTCCGACGACGGCCGATTCCTGTTCACCGTCACCGACGTAGCGCTGGTCCTCCGCCGCCCCGTGACGTGATGAGGCGCTGTCGACAGGTCGACAGCGCCTCGTCACGTCGATGCGAGTGGGAGATGCGAGCAGGAACGGTCAGCCGATCGCCACCACCGACGGCGTGCCGTGGACGAAAGCGCCGTTGGCCACGTACAGCTTCCCCCGCAACCAGATCGACTGGGTCGGGTAGTCCAGCGAGCCTGGCGCCACTGGCAGGGTGGAGATCCGCCCTCGACGGTCGATCGAGACGATCGAGCCCTCACCGGTCTGGGTCATGGTGGTGAAGTCGACCGTCGGGTTCACGCTGGCCCAGAGCCGGCCGCGAGGGTCGAACGTGATGCCGTCGGCGCGTACCAAGCGCGGGTCGTGGGCCACCAGCTCCACGCGCCCCGGCCGCCCGTGTCGATCAATGGCGACCGCGATCACATTCCCGCGGGCATAGCCGGTCAGGTACAGCCTGCCGTCCCGGGATGCGATGCCGTTGGCACCGATGGACAGGGAAGTGGTCGGGGTGAGCCGTACGTCCGAGAACCACGGCGTCGTCGGCGAACTGGTCCTCAGGGCGGGCCCCCGGTACACCGCGCCGCCGTGGCTGTCGGTCACGTAGAGCTGGCCACGATGGACCGTGAGCCCGTTGGCAAATACGCCGGCGGGCAGAGTCATCACCCGGCTGAACCCATCACTCCTGACCCGGTAGACGCCACTGGCCGGGCTGGCCGGGCCGCAGGAGGAGTCGAAGTTGCCAACGGCGACGAAGACCCGGCGGGCCGGATCGACGGCCACGCCCATGAACTGTGCGCAGGCCCCGAGATTGACCCGCGGACCGAACACGGACTTCCTGCCATTGGCCGCGACCGTGAAGAGCTGGCCGAAGTTGTCGGTCCAGCTGCCGTCGGCCCGCTCGGTGCCGAACTGGGTCAGGCTGACGATCAGGTGCCGCTCGTCCAGCCTGGCCATGCTCTCGGCGAAGGCTCCACCGGCGCCAGGAGCGAACCTGGCCACCACGTGGTGGGGGGCCAGGGACGGAACCGGCGCCACAGCGGTCGTCGACATGCTGGTCGTGGGCAGGGCGACACGAGTGACGGCGGATGCCGCAGCCCCCCCGGTCACCCCGGTCATGGCGGCCGCGGTGACCGCTGCCACGAGCAGTCCGGATGCATGC
The DNA here is from genome assembly GCA_016794595.1 of Kineosporiaceae bacterium. GTDB lineage: Bacteria > Actinomycetota > Actinomycetes > Actinomycetales > Kineosporiaceae > JADJPO01. The sequence continues at coordinate 62,813 of JAEUJN010000018.1, read as the reverse complement.
TTCCTCATGGAGATCCCCCTGGGAATGGTTGGCCGGCAATCGTTCTCACCGAGCGGTGGGAACGAAGAACTCGAGTGGGATCCCGTCGGGATCCCTGAAGGTGAGGTGCGTGCCGAAAGGTGAGGTGGCGATCGGTGAATGGGTGACCCCGCGGCCCTGGATCCGGTGGAGCCAGGCCTCCAACTCAGCGAGGTCCGCGCAGGAGAAGGCGAGATGGTCCAAACCGACCCGGGTCTGCGTGAACGGTTCGGGAGCCACCCCGAGGTCCTGGCGTAGGTCGATGGCCTGCCCGCAGTCATTGACGAAGATCTTCATCGGCGCGCCGTCGTCGGTCTCCGCGACGAGCGTCAGGTCGAGCAGTCCGGCGTACCAGTCGGCGCTGCGATCGATGTCCCGAACGCTGAGTGCCACGTGGTGAACGAACGGTGCCCTCATCTCACTCGCCCCCTTCGGCGTGGCGAACCCCTCCCTCGAGCGGTTCAGCTCCTACCAGCCTGCGCCGATCACTCCGGGCTCCGCTTCCGGGTAACCACGTAGATCCGCGCCTGCGCTCGGGTGGACGGACACCCTCGCAGGGGTGTCCCACAGCACCTGCCCCCGCGGCAGCACTCGCTGATCAGTGGTGCCACCATGGAGTGGTGTTCGTCGGGCGACCGGCGGAGCTCGCGCAGGTCGACTCACTTCTGGACGATGCCGCGGAGGGGCGCAGCAGCGTCCTCGTCGTCGTGGGCGATCCCGGGTCCGGCCGGACGGCGCTGCTGCAGACAGCGGTCCTGCGGGCCCGCCGGCGCGGGATGCGGGCCGTGTGCGCGCGGGTCGCCGACCCCAGGCCCCAGCGCCCCTTGGTGCTCGTCCATGACCTGTTGCGCGCGCTGGGCTGCCCGCAGGTCGGCTCCGAAGGCTTTCCCGACGAGTCCAACTCGGCCGCCGACTCCCTCGTGGCCAACCTCTCACAGTGGTCGGGCGGGCACCCCGGCCTGGTGGCCATCGACGAGTTGGCGTGGGCCGACCGACCCTCGCTCCTGGCCGTGGTCGAGGCGGTGGACCGGCTGGCCGGTCACCCCGTGGCGGTGCTCGCCTCGGGGAGAACCAGGGCGGGCACGACCCTCCCGGGTGAGCCGGCACCGGCGACCGCCCTGGATCACTGGCCGGCCACCCGGCTGGCTCCGCTGGACTCCCACGCGGCCGCAGCGGTCGTCCGCAGCGCACTCGGCCCCCGGGCGGCTGCGCGAACCGTGTCCGCGATCGTGGCGGCCTCGGACGGAAACCCCGCCGCCCTCGTCGGGACCGCGGGCCTGCTCACCTCCGACGAGGCATCAGGCGTCGCTGCACTACCCGATCCGCTGCCTCTGCCCAGAGCCCTTCGGGTCTCCTGGACGACGGGCCTGGACGCGTACCCGCCGGCCACCCTGGAGGCATTGCGCATCCTCGCAGTGGTGCGGCCATCGTCGTTCGATCTGGTCGAGTGCCTGCTGTCCGACGCCGGCGCCGATGCCACGGTCCTGGACCCGGCCATCGACTCCGGGGTGCTGCAGCCCACCTCGGGGGGCGTGCCGGCCTTCAGCCGGCCGTTGGTGATGGCCGCCATCACGGCCGAGACCCCGCCCGATCAGCGGCGAGCGCTGCACCGCCGGGCAGCGGACGTCGCGGCGCGACTGGAACTGCCGCCGCACCTCGTCGTCGGGCATCTGATCGCCTCGACCGGGCGGCCCGACGCCGAGATCGCGGATTCACTGGAGCTCCAGGCCGAGCGGGCCCGCCGACGGGAGGACGGGGCGTGCGCCGCGGAGGCCCAGGTGTGGGCCGCCCGGCTCACGCCCTCGGCAGAGCACAGGCGCCGCCGGGTGCTGCACGCGATCCGTGATCGGTTGGTGTACCTGCCCGACCCGGGCGACATCGCGCCGATCATCGAACTGCTCGGCCCCGACCCGGTACCTGCGGACCAAGCGGGATGGATCACCTGGTTGCATGCCTCAGCGGAGTCCGACCTGGCGGTCGCGACCGCAGAACAGCAGGTGGCCATCGCCGAGGCCCGAGCGCATGCCCCCGGGCTGTTGCCCTCGCTGCTCTGGGACGCGATCGGACTGGCCTGGGCGCGCGGCGATCCCGCCGCAGCCATGGCGACGATCGACGAGCTGGACCAGGTGGCACGCTCCGGAATCCGATCGGAGCGATCCGAACCACCCTGGTTGGCCCTCACCCTGCGGGCCGCCGGGCTGTTCCAGCTCGGACGGGTGTCAGAGTCGATCCCGTTGCGGGCCGACGCCAGTCGCCGTGCGGATCACCTCGATCCGGCTGCCTGCGAGCTCGACACCCTGCTGGACGCGGTGGAACTCGACGATGACCTCTTGCTCGACACCGCGGGGTCACGGACCCGGTTGGCGGTCGCCTTGCGGCGGTGTTCGCATCCGGTCGGGCCGATGACGGCCTGTCTGTGGGGGATCAGCGCCTGGCAGGCCCGGGCCCGCGGAGATTGGCTCTCGGCGATGTTGCTGATCCACGACGGCTTGGCCCTGTGCTCCGAGTGCGCGGCGACCCGGCCGCTCGACGGGCTGCTCGCGCTCTCGGTGGAATTGGCTGCCCTACAAGGGGATCGCGACCGCTTGGGGCGTCACGGTGCAGCTCTGCGCAGTCTGGCCCTCGGCTTCGGAGACCGGCGGCGGCTGGCCACCCTGGATCGGGCCGAGGGGATGGCAGCGCTGGCCGAGGGCGCCCTGGACAAGGCTGCGGCCCTGCTCGCCCTGGCAGGCGATGTGCCGTTCCTCGGACGGGGCACCCGGGATGCGGTCCTTCCCTCCCGGGTCGACCTGGTCGAGGTGAACCAGCGCCTCGGTCGCCACGACGAGGCCCGAATACGCAGCGAGGCACTGCACCCCGTTCTGCAGGCCATGGACCAGCCTCTGGCCCGGGCATGGGACGAGCGGGTCAGCGCGCTCTGCCGGGCCGGCGAGCCGGCTGCGGCCGACACCCATTACGGGGCTGCCCTGTCGGCGCACGCCGACACCACGGACCGGTTCGAGGAGGCCCGCACCGAGCTGTTGTACGGCGAGCACCTGCGCCGGACCCGACGTCGAGCCGAGGCCCGTCGGCACCTGACCAGGGCCGAGACCCTGTTCGGCGACTTGCGTGCGCTGCCGTGGCTCGAGCGCACCCGAGGAGAGCTCCGGGTCGCCGGGAGCGCCCGAGCCCCGCTCCCCACCCAGGCGCCGGGGTTGACGCCTCAGGAGGCCACCATCGCCGCGGCGGTGTCCCGGGGCCGGTCCACCCGTGAGGTGGCCGAGCTGCTGGTCCTCTCCCCGCGGACCGTCGAGACCCACCTGAGCAACATCTACCGCAAGCTCGGCCTGACCGGTCGTGCCGGGTTGGCCAGTGCGCTCGAGGCCCGCGGCACCTGAGTTGGGATCGCCGCGGGCCTGCACTGGCTACCGTTGCGCCATGGCCGAGGACCACGAGGGCGCGAGTCCCGGACGACCGGCACCGGAGAGCGCCGAGGCCTGGTTCGCCCGGGTCGAGGCAGCCCTGGACGGCGACCGCACCCTGCCGGCCAGTCCGCCGGACGGCACCGCCCGCTGGGACGCCTTCCCGTTCGTGATCGCGGACGACGCGCGCACCCACCCGGTGGCGCCGCTCGCCGAGTTCGATCGGCCGCGCACCGGCGAGGGCTCCTCACCGTGCCACTGTGCCGGCACCGCGATGCCCGGGAGCATCGAGGACGACCCGAACCTGATGTGGCGCAACGACTCCTGGCAGCTTCGCCGATTCGAGCGGACCGGCCTGCCGATCATCGCGATCCTCGAACCCATCGCCCACCACGACCTGCCGGAGCTGCCCGAGGCCCTGGCCGGTGAGCTGGGGCTGCTCATGGTCCGCCTGGCCGCGGCCATCGAGACCCTGCCCAGCGTGGGTCGCTGCCACGTGAATCGGTGGGGGGACGGGGGAGCGCACGCCCATGTGTGGTTCTTCGCCAGGCCCGTGCGTCATCCCCAGGTGACGGGCTCGGTCGTGCCGCTGTGGGACGACCTGTTGCCGGCCCTGCCGGATGCGGTCCGCGACGCCAATGCCGCGCACGTCGCGCGGGAACTCCTCGCCCGCCACGGCGGCATCGCACTCATGGCCTGAACCCTCGTGATCATGCACTTTCGACTCTTCGAAAGTGCATGATCACGAGGGGGGGAGGAGCCAGGTCCGCGAGGTGGTGAGTTCGGCCAGCATCTCGGGCAGCGGGTCGATGCCGATCCCGGGGCCGGTGGGGACGGCGATCGTGCCGCCGTCCAGCTCGAACGGGGTGGTGACGTCCCGGGCGTAGTACCGCCGGGACGCGGAAGTGTCCCCCGGCAGGGTGAACCCCGGCAGTGCCGCCAGGGCGAGGTTGGCCGCCCGACCGATGCCGGTCTCGAGCATCCCGCCGCACCACACCGGGATCCCGGCGGCCCGGCAGACGTCGTGGATCCGGCGCGATTCCAGATATCCACCGACCCGACCCGGCTTGATGTTGACGATGTGGCAGGCACCCAGGGCGATGGCGTCCGCGGCGGCGCGTGCCGACACGATCGACTCATCCAGGCAGATCGGGGTGCGCACGGCCCGGGCCAGGGCTGCGTGACCGAGGATGTCCTCCTCGTCCAGGGGCTGTTCGATCAGCAGCAGGTCGAAGGGGTCGAGCCGAGCCAGGTGCGCGGCATCGGCGCGGGTGTAGGCGGTGTTCGCATCGACCTGTAGCAGGATGTCCCCGAAGCGTTCGCGGACGGCACGCACCGGCTCGACGTCCCACCCGGGCTCGATCTTCAACTTGATCCGGACGTACCCGGCCTCCAGGTAACCCTCCACCGCGGCCAGCAGTTCGGGGACGGAATCCATGATCCCCACCGAGACCCCGCTCGGCACCGCCGTCCGCGCGGCGCCCAGGTGGCGAGCGAGGGGCACCTGGTGGCCACGCAACCAGGCATCCAGGATCGCCGTCTCCAGAACGGCTTTGGACATGCGGTGACCCTTGACCCGGTCGGTGGCGGGAGCGACGGCGTCCGGGGTCAGCTCACCTGCAGCGGCCGCAGCGGCGACCGCGGGCACCAGGTACCGGCGCAGGACGTCGAGGCTGGCCTCGACGTACTCGCTGGAGTAGTACGGATCGTCACCGCTGACGCACTCGGCCCACCCCACCACGTCGACCCCGTTCACCCGGGCGAGGACCCGCAGCAGCAGGACGTCGCGCGCATGCTCGGTCCCGAACGAGGTCCGGAACGGTGAGACCAGCGGCATGGCGATCCGGATCGCCTCCACCCCGACGAGATTCATCGATCCTCCTGCGGTCGATCGCTCCCCTGCGGGACCAGGATGTAGTGGCCGTCCCGGGTGATCCCGATGATCTGCCATCCGGCGTCGAGGGCGCCGCCCAGGGCCTCTCGGACGGCGCGCCGCCAGGTGAGTGCGGCGGGCAGGTCACGACGGCGCAGGTCCTCGGCATCGGCCGGAGTGGCGACCAGCGCTCCCGGCACACCACCGCGAACGGGACTGCCGGTCACCTGATCGGATGCCACCGGGCGAGCCCCGCCGTCCGGGAGGACCTGAACCAGATCCACAAACCCGTTGGCACGCAGGGAGTCTGCATCCTGCAGGGGTGGCGCCCCACCCTCGGCCGCCTCGGCTGCCTCGGCCACCTCCGGGGAGGCGAGGTGCCAGTGCACGTACAGCCGGTCCGAGGCGTCCCCGGCGTTGATCGCATCCGGCATGGCACCGTAGAAGTCCACCAGGTAGCGCACCGGTCGGGCGCCCAGCTTGGCCAGGTTGAACCAGGCATTGCGCCGGATCAGGGGATCGAAGGTCCAGCTGACCACGTCCAGCCCCCGCTGCAGCGCCCAGGCCCGTTGGTGCAGCTTGATCGCCCGCCCCACCCCTCGGCCGAGCCCTGCGGGCAGCACTCCCGTGACGTGGCTGTGCAGGGCCATCCCGGCCGGTGCGGCCAGGATGCCCAGGCTGGCGGCGATCGCGGCCGGCGGCCCTGCCGACGGGCCCGGGCGCGCCGCCCGCTCGACAGCCTCGACAGCCTCGACAGCCTCGACAGCCTCGACAGCCTCGACAGCCAGGCTGAGGTACTGGCCGGTGAGGGCGTACATCCGCAACACCTCGTCCGGCATCACCGAGGCGCCGTCCGTGCTCCAGATCTCATCGAAGATGCGTTCCACGGCAGCGGTCCCGCGTTCGGGCCCGACGCCCTCGACCTCCACGACCTCCACCCCGGCCGCGGCCGCCGCCCGCTCGGCGGCCCGCAGCGCAGCCGACAGCCGGGCATCGGGTCGCTCGCTCACTCGCCGCCTCCTCACCCGCGGGTGCACCGACCCGCGGCGACAGGTGCCAGGCTGGTCCCGTGATCCCCTGGGAGGCCGCGTGGTCCGCCGCACTCTACGGTCCGCAGGGCTTCTACCGTCGCCCGGAAGGACCCGTCGGGCACTTCAGGACCGCCAGTCACGCCGCCGCCCCGATCCTGGCCGCCGCCCTGACCCGGCTGGCGGCCGAACTGGCGGCCGGCGCGGTGGTCGACATCGGTGCCGGGCGGGGCGAGCTGCTGAACGCCCTGGCGAGCACTCGCACGACGGCCCACTCGGCACCGGACGCGACGCCCCCGGTGCTGCACGGGGTGGACGTCGTCGAGCGCCCACCGGGACTCGCGCCGACGGTGGGCTGGACCGAGGGCCTGGACCGCCTCGACCCCGCGGCGCTCGCCGGGGCGCTGGTGGTGGTCTGGGAGGTGCTGGACGTCGTCCCCTGCCCGGTCGTGGAGCGCGCCGAGGACGGCGAGCTGCGCATCGTCCTGGTCGACGAGCAGGGAACGGAGGCGCTCGGGACGGCGGCGGCAGCGGGCGAACGCACCTGGTGCGAGCGCTGGTGGCCGCTCCCGGACCCCGGGGACCGGGCGGAGGTGGGTCGCCCCCGCGATCTCTGGTGGTCCGAGCTGGTCCAGCAGGCCCTGGGCGCGGGTGCAGTGGCCCTGCTCGCCGTGGACTACGCCCACGTCGCCGGCCAGCGCCCTCCCGGGGGGTCCCTGGCGGCCTACCGCGGCGGGCGGCGGGTGCCGCCAATGCCGGACGGCGACTGCGACCTCACCGCCCACGTCGCCCTGGACTCCGTGGCGCACGCCGGGGAGGCGGCCGGGGCACGCACGCTGGAGTTCACCGATCAGCGGACGGCGTTGCGTCGCCTGGGGCTCCGGGGGAAGGCCACCGCCGGGGAGCCGGTCACCGCCGCCTCCCTCCAGCGGATCTCGGCCGAGGCCGAGCTGATCGACCCCGGTGGCCTGGGCGGTTTCGGCTGGCTCTTGCAGGGTCCGCACGGGGGCAACTGAGCACCGGCCGTGACGCGAGGCTCACCCACGGGGGGACGTTGGCCCCCTGACCGGTGCGCGACCGCCCGTAACCATGGTGTCCGGACGACACTCTGCACGACGGTGCGCAGGGTTGGGTGACTGAAGCAGGCCCATGGGAGGACGCGCGGTATGGACGTCTATGCGGTGCTCAAGCAGATGACCACCGAGATTCTCGATGCGGCCGAGCACACGCTGCGCACGGCCCATTTCGCTCACTACGAGTCCTGGGGCGACCAGCTCACCCGGGCCAGTCTGGGCGACCTGTACGAACACATCATGATCTCGCTCCACCACCGCGACCTGGCGCACATCATCGCGCACTGCGAAGGCCTTGCCGCAGAACGGTTCAGCGCGGGATTCGACCTGGTCGAGGTCCAGACCACGTTCAACGCGCTCGAGCAGACCATGTGGCAGCACTGGGTGGACGCAGCGCCCGCCGACGAGGTCGCCCAGGGCGTCGGCATGCTGAGCGCCGTGCTCGGGGCGGGCAAGGACGCCGCCGCGAGGACCTACGTCCGGCTGGCCACCCACCGGCACGTGCCGGCGCTCGACGTCCAGGCCATGGCGGAGGGCACCGTCTGAGAGCCCACGTCTGGGGACTCGACGGTCATCACGCGGTCACCCGAGCCGGGGCCCGACGCACTCGGCGGTGATTCGGCGGTCATTCCGCGGTCATTCCGCGGTCATTCCGCGGTCACCCGCAGTCAGCTCGCGTCCACCGGTGGCAGCGGAGGGGGGAGCTGCGACGGCGCGTCGGCCCGGCGGGCGATCTGCATCCATCGTTCCGGCCCGGCGGCCGCCCTGGCCCGCTGAGCCCGCTCGGACTGCTCGGCCAACAGCCGGGCCGCATCGCCATCCGCGAGGTGGGCCACCATCGGCGTGATCGGTCCCGGGGTGGAGTGCAGGGCGAACGAGGCCAGCCCCAGCCGGCGGTCCCACGGCCCCTGGACGATGCCGAGACTCTGCGTCCGGGCGTGCGGCACGACGATCACGGTTCGCCGCAGCCGCCCCCGCCGGATCAACAGCGCGGTGTCGGTCACCCGAAACCCGTTGCGGCGCCACGAGAGCGGGTCCAACCGGCGCGCTGCGGCCGGGGAGGTGACGAACCCCGAGCCGCCGCCCGTGCCGTCCAGGGCCGCCTCGATCACCAGCCGCGGGTTCTCCTCGGGACCGGTCCCCAGCTGGGGGATCACGAACGACAGCACGCCGATGGCCTCGTCCCGGGTGCCGACGGGCAGCAGGGTGTTCGGGCTGTTGCCGGAGGAGGCGTCCCCTCCGCCACCCGCTCCGTACCCGGCGACGTTCACCTGCACCTGCCACCAGTCCGTTCGCCGCCAGAGCAGGGGCTGGGTCAGCTGGACGGCCTGCACCCGCCCGGGGGGCACTGTCTGCGCCCGGGCCTCGACCAGCCCGTGCCGCAACCGCAGTCCGTCCGGTGAGGTGGCCACCCGGAAGCCGAAGCCCCGGCTGAAGCGACCCCAGAGCGCCCCGACGGATCCCAGGGCCCACGGCACGATGCCGGCCGCCGGGGCAGCCGTGCCGAGCACGAGGGACAGGATCACCAGCACGACGGCACTCACCAGGAATCCGGCGGTGGCGCCACTGAGCGCGATGGACCCCATCAGCCGGGGCACCGGGACCTCCAGCCAGTGGTGCTCGGGCGCCTCGGGCGCCTCCTCCTCGGTGTAGGTCAGGCCGGCCGAGGAGGCCAGCAGCTGATTGCGCAGCGAGCGCGCCCGCGACTCGGTCAGGTAGGAGAGCTGGATGGCCGAGGTCCCGGCACCGGCCACCTCGACCGTGAGCCGGGCCAGTCCGAAGATCCGGGCCAACAGCGGCTGGACGACGTCCACCGCCTGCAGCCGATCGAGTTGGGCCCGGCGGTGCTGGCGCCAGACCACGCCGCTGCGCAGCTCGAGGGAGTCGGCGGTGATCCGGTAGCGGGTCATCCGCCAGGAGAGCACCATCAGCGCGACCACCACGACCAGTGCGACCACCACCAGCCCACCGCCGGTCAGCCACACCCCGACCCCGACGTCCCGGCCGGGCAGGCGCAGCCAGGGTCCGTCGTCGCGGTCGCCGGTCAGCAGGCTCTCCCCCGCGTCCCGGCCGATGAAGAAGATCACCAGGGCGATCGCCTGCCACGACCGGATCAGGGGACTGAGCGGATGGACCCGGTGCCAGGCGCCGCCCGGCTCGTTCACAACCCCGCCAGCTGGGCCTGACCTCGCTCGGTCAGCCGGTCACGCAGGCGGGCCGCCTCGGCCGCCTCCAGGCCGGGGATGGCCGCGTCGGTTCCCGCCGAGGCTGTGTGCAACTGCACCGAGGCCAGGCCGAACATCCGCGCGATGGGCCCCTCGTCGACGTCCACGTACTGCAGCCGGCCGTAGGGGACCACAACCATGGTGCGCCAGATCCGGCCCGACCGGATCACCAGGTCCTCGCTGCGCTCGGCGTAGGCCCAGGCGCGTACCTGCCGTCCGATCAGCCACCAGCCCCAGCCGAGCAGGACCAGCGGGATCAGGGCCACCCAGCGCATCCGGGGAAGGTCGAACACCAGGCTCGACACCAATGGCGGCACCACCAGCGCGGCGCACCAGATCGCGAGCACGATGCGGCGGGCGGTGGCCAGTTTCGGCGAGACCGGCCGCCAGTCGGCCCCCGGGACGTGGAACGGGTCTGCCATGGCGGCAGGATCCCACACGCCCGTGGCAGACTCGCGGCGTGAGCGCGCCACACGAACTCGAGGTCGGTCTGGGCGCGGGCGCGCTGGCCACCGCCGACATGGTGCTCAACATCGGGCCGCAGCACCCGGCGACGCACGGCGTCCTGCGGTTGCGGATCGTGCTGGACGGCGAGCGGATCACCTCGGCCGAGCCGATGGTCGGCTACATGCACCGCGGCGCCGAGAAGTTGTTCGAGGTCCGGGACTACCGCCAGATCGTGGTCCTGGCCAACCGGCACGACTGGCTGTCCGCGTTCGCCAACGAGCTCGGCGTGGTGCTGGCGACCGAGCAGATGCTCGGCATGCAGGTTCCCGAGCGGGCCGTCTGGGCCCGCACCCTGCTGGCCGAGCTGAACCGGGTGCTGTCACACCTGGTCTTCCTCGGCTCCTATCCGCTCGAGCTCGGCGCGATCACTCCGGTGTTCCACTCCTTCCGCGAGCGCGAGGAGCTGCAGGCCGTGATGGAGGAGATCTCCGGCGGCCGGATGCACTACATGTTCAACCGCGTTGGCGGCCTCAAGGAGGACCTGCCCGCGGGGTGGCTCGCTCGGGTGGCGGCGGCCATCGCCGCCGTCCGATCCCGGTTGCCCGACCTGGAGAACCTGGTGGTGGGCAACGAGATCCTGCGGGGGCGCACGCTCGGGGTCGGGGTCCTGTCCCGCGAGCTCGCGGTCGCCTACGGCGTCAGCGGGCCGATCGGACGGGCGAGCGGACTGGACGTCGACCTGCGCCGAGACGATCCCTACCTGGCCTACGGCCGGCTGTTCGGCCCCGACGGACCCGGCCGGGTGGTCACCCGCACCGAGGGCGACAGCCTGGCCCGGCTGGAGGTGCTCGTCGAGCAGGTGCACGTCAGCCTCGACCTGGCCGAGGCCTGTGTCGACACCCTGGCGTCCCTGCCCCGCGGCCCGATCAACGTCAAGTTGCCCAAGGTGCTCAAGGTGCCCGAGGGGCACCTCTACCGCTGGACGGAGAACCCGTTGGGTATCAACGGGTATTACCTGGTCTCCAGGGGCGAGAAGACCCCCTGGCGGCTCAAGTTGCGCTCGGCGTCCTTCAACAACGTGCAGGTGCTCTCCCGGCTGCTGCCGGGAAACCTGGTCGCCGACATGGTCTCGATCATGGGATCGATGTTCTTCGTGGTCGGCGACGTCGACAAGTGAGCGCCGGCGGCGTCAGGACGCCGTCCGGTCCTCCTCCTCGATGAACGCTCCCGGGGTGAAGAACGGGGACGGCGGCAGTCCGGGCCGCATGGCCCGCGAGGCGGCGCGCGCCCCGGCCGCCAGCTCGCGCAGGGCGTCCTGGTCGACCGTGACCGGGCGTTCGGGCACGAGGTGCTGGTGGACCGGCTCGAACAGGCTGGCCGGACGGCGCTGCGGCCGCTCGAGGTGCAGCACGACGTCCTCCTGCTCCGGTGCACTGATCGAGGCGTAGACCAGGTCCTCGACCTCGACCGGGGACAGCACCGCGGTCGCGGGGCGCCGCTGGGGCAGGGTGCGCAGGTCGACCACCGCCGCCTCGTGCGGCACCGGGACGTCGTGCGGCACCGGGGCGTGCCCGTCGTGCAGGGACGCGACCGCCACCGGCTCCAGCACCGGGCGGGTGGTGGCGTGCCGGCCGAGCCCGGCGTGCCGGCCACTGCCCGCAGGGGCCGCGCCGAGGGCGTCGAGGGGCTCGCTCGGGCCGGGCTCGAGCACCGGCACGCCGGAGGTCGCCAGCACGGGTGCCGCCGGTCCGGGCGAGAGCGTGGGCAGCGAGGGGTCGTGGTGCATGGCCAGCTCGAGGCCGGTGATGGGCGTGGCCGGTGGTCGCTGCGCCGGCAGGCCGAAGGCGGTCATCGGTCCGGCACCGTCGGCGGACAGTGCGGGCACCAGGGCGCCCGGAGCCCCCGGCGCGCACGACTGCAGGCCGCGGCGGTTGGAGGTCAGGATCGGCAGCGAGCGCGGGGTGGCCGGCGCCGCCGGGCGATCGAAGGCGTCCACCAGTGGCAGCGGGCCGGTGATCGGGGTCGGGGGCGGCACGGGCCGCAGCACGGACGGCGCGGCATCCAGTTCACGACGCAAGGCCGTGATCGCGCTCTCCAGCTCGCGGATCCGGGCCCGCATCTCGGCGCGGTCCTGGCGCAGGCGCCGCCGGCTCCCGCGCGCGCCCATCTGTTCCAGGGCGACCCCCATCGCGCCGGCGCCGGCAGCCGCTGCCGCGACGTCCGCGCGGTGCAGCAGCAGCCCGGCACCTGCACCGCCGACCGCGATCACCAGCGCGGCCATGGGGGCTATCGCCAGCGCCGCCTGCCTGGCATTCGGCGCCCAGCGCTGTCCGTCGTCTCCCGAGGTGTGGCGTCCCTTCACGGCGACCAAACCTAGGCGGATCGGCCCAACACATCTGGTAACCGGGCTCCGACACTCCGGCGTGTCCTGAAGGCACCTTCCGAAGCCCTCTCTCGGACAGCGTCCCTGGTCACGCCGAGGACGCGGACCGACCCTGCATCATTCGTGTCCTTTTTGCGGCATCTCACACTACGTACCCGACTTCACACCACTGTTTTCACCAGTCACACCGGTCACAGAACCCTCACCCCCGTGAGCAGTCTGCGACGAGGCCAGGAACCGGTGCACCAGGGTCACCGCCAGGGCCCCTTCCCCCACGGCCGAGGCCACCCGGCGGACCGCCCCGGACCGGACGTCGCCGACCGCGAAGACCCCCGGCCGTGAGGTCTCGAGCATCATCGGTGCCCGGTCCAGCGGCCAGGACGGCCGGTCGGGGGCCCGGCCCACCCGATCGCCTGCGTGGTCCGCGTCAGCTGCTTCCTCCGTCGCGCCGGTGAGCAGGTCGCCGCCGGTGAGCACCGCCCCCCACCGGTCCAGGGCCACGGTCCCTCGCAGCCATTCGGTGCGGGGCACCGAGCCGATCAGGATGAACAGCACCCCCTCGACGAGTTCGCGCTCCCCCGTGTCCAGGTGTTCGAGCTCGACCCCCCGCAGGAAGTCCTCGCCCTGACCCCCGACGATCTGTACCCGGGGCCGGACCTGGAGGTTGGGCAGCGAGGCGATCTCGCGCACCAGGTAGTCCGACATGGTCTCGGCCAGGCCCGCCCGGCGGACCAGGATGGTCACCTGCTCGGCGTGACGAGCCAGGTGGACGGCGGCCTGACCCGCCGAGTTACCACCCCCGGCCACCAGGACCCGACGCCCTCGCATCGCCCGCGCCTCGGCCACCGCCGCGCCGTAGAACACCCCTCGGCCCTGCAGCTTCTCCAGGGCGGGCACCCCGAGCCGACGGTAGGTGGCCCCCGGCGCCAGCACCACCGCCCGGGCCCGGGCCACCGTGCCGTCCGAGAGGCCGATCCGGTGCAGCCCGTCCGCCTGGTCGAGCGTGACCGCCGAGCGCATGAACAGGAACCGGGCACCGAACGCCCAGGCCTGTTGGTAGGCGGCGAAGGTCAGTCGGCTGCCGGACAGCCCGGTGGGAAAGCCCAGGTAGTTGCGGATCAACGAACTGGTTCCTGCCTGGCCCCCCACCGCCTCGACCTCGACCACCAGGGTGTGCAGCCCCTCGGAGGCCGCATAGACCGCGGCTCCCAGCCCCGCCGGTCCACCACCGATGATCACCACGTCGAACACCTCGTCGGGTGCCAGCGGCTGCATCAGGCCGAAGGCCAGGGCGATGTCCAGGTCGGTCGGATCGCACAGCACCGCAGGGTCGGTGGTGAAGCGCAACTCGACCACGGGCAGGGTGGGCCGGTCGAGCCCGAGGGAGGACAGCACGGCCTTGCCCTCGGGCTCGTCCGAGGAGTGGAACGCGATCGGGATCCGGTTGCGGGTGAACAGGTCCCGCAATTCCTGGGTGCGCGGCGCCCAGTGCGGTCCGATGATCCGTACCGCCTGGAAGCCCTGCCCGGTGCGCGACGCCCACTCCTCCAGCAGCTCGCTCACCCCGCGGTGGAACTCCTCGTCCCGGACCTGGAGCGGCTGGGTCACCCAACGGTCCAGCCAGCCGAGGGTGATCGCCTCGAAGATCGGCGCCGTGGTCGACCAGTCCCCCCAACGGACGACAGCCACCCGCAGCGCGGCCCGCGCCGAACTGTGCCCCGCACCCGCCCGAGCCAGGGCCTCGAGCCCGTCCGGATCGCGCTCGCCGTAGCCGGCCAGGATGAGCGCGATCGGCGCCTGATCCCCCCACTCGGCCACCCGTGCGGGCAACCGGGCGGGGTCGTCCAGGACGACGACCTGGTAATCGAGGCCGTAGCGGCCGGACAGCTGGGCCCGCAGTGCCGCGCGGGAGGCCGGTTCGCGGGTGGCGGCGAGGATGACCGGCCGGACGTCGTCCGGCGGGGCAGCGGGGCCCACGCTCCCCTCCTCGACGTCTCGCCCGCCCGCGCTCTCCTCGGTCATGTCGATCCCGCCGCACCGGCGGGCTCTCGGCGCGCGGCCAGAGCCATCCCCCACACCCCGACCAGCACGACCCAGCTCATCAGCACCAGGTGAGCGATGAGCACCGGCCCCGGGCGCACGTCGTCCGGGTGCAGGGCCAGGACCAGCAGTTCCAGCAGGCCGAAGGCCGTGTAACCGGCGGCCGCCGGGAGCAGGCTCCTCGGGTCGGCCGGCATCGACAGCAACGCCGCCAGGGAGAAGGCGATCAACCAGGCACCGGTCACCTGCGCCATGAACGGGGTCAGCGACCAGGGCCAGGCCCGCATCACCGGCGCCAGGTTGAGGTAGAGCGAGACCCCGGCGGCGGCCAGCACCAGGCAGTGCACACCCAGGGAGGCGCTCGCCAGCCTGGGCAGGCGCTGCCGTCCGAGGATCACTCCGGCGCGATCTCCGGCCGCGCGGCGCTCCTGGGCGATCATCACCCAGAGCATCACGGGGGGCACGACCACGTAGACGAGCAGCCAGAACCAGGCGGCCACCCGCGGCAGGACGGCCGGTTCGTGCAGGTGGAGCCGGTGCAGGTGAGCCACCGAGGCCACCAGGGTGAAGACGGTGAACACCCAGATCGTGGCCAGCGGCCGTCGGGCCACCGCCCACCGGCCGTCGCGCAGGGTGAGCAGCACCAGAACGCACCCTGCCCCGTATCCGGCACCGACGGCAGCCGCCGCCAGCGGAGGCCGGATCGGCCAGGCGAACAGGTCCGCCGTCCGGCTCGCCCCGCCCAGCAAGGACAGGACGGCGAGCGCGGTGAGCGCCCCGAACGCCCAGAGCAGGACGACCGTGGCCGGCGCCAGGTCACGGGCCCCATCCTGTGACACGGGCCCAGCGGCCCAGCGGCGGTCCACCCGGACGCCTCGGGGGAACCGGGCTCCGATGTCACTCACGTGGGCACCCCCGCAATCATCTCGATCAGCCCATATCGGATGAATGGCTCAGAGTAGAGGTACCCCCGTGACCCGGAACGCGCATGTTCACCCCGCCCCACCTCCCCGAGGAGGCGGTCCCCGTGGACCTCGATCCCCCGTCGATCGCGACCTGGGATCGGCGGGTGCGGGTGTTCGTGTCCTCGACCCTGGAGGAGCTCGCGCCCGAGCGCGCCGCCGTCCGGGAGGCCGTCAGCGGCCTCCACCTGACCCCGGTGATGTTCGAACTCGGGGCCCGGGCGCACCCGCCACGTGAGCTGTATGTGTCCTATCTGGAGCAGAGCGACGTCTTCGTCGGGATCTACGGTGAGCGGTACGGCTGGATTGCCCCCGGCAGCACGATCTCCGGCCTGGAGGACGAGTACCTGCTCGCTGCGGATCGGCCCCGGCTGCTGTACCTGCGCACGCCGGCACCCGACCGGGACCCGAGACTGGCCGCCCTGATCGAGCGCATGTGGGCCTCCTCGGGAGCGTCCACGGCACCCTTCGCCTCGGCGTCCGAGCTGGGCCGACGGGTCGCCGACGACCTGGCGGTGCTGCTCACCGAGCGGTTCCGGGGCGCGGCCGGATCCTCCGGCGACCGGATGCCCCGAGCGCTGAGCCCGGCCGCACTGCCGGCCCCCGCCTCTGCCCTGGTCGATCGCGAGGCCGAACGAGGCCGGATCGGTGAGTTGCTGGCGGATCCCCAGGTGCGGCTGGTGACGCTGCTGGGGCCGGGGGGCATCGGCAAGACCCGGCTCGCCCTGGCCGTGGCGCACGAGCTCGGGCCGAGGTTGGACGCCGTGTGCTTCGTCGACCTGTCCCTGGCCACCCGGCCCGAGCAGGTCCTGCCCGCGGTGGCGGCGGCCTTGCGGGTCACGCCGGCCGCCCGGGCGGTCGGTGAGGTGCTGGTGGACGTGCTGGCCGGCCATCGGGTCCTGCTCGTCCTGGACAACGTCGAACACGTGCTGGCCGCAGGGCCCGAGATCGCCCGGCTCCTCGCCCACTGCCCGGCACTGCAGGTCCTGGCCACCAGCCGGGCAGTCCTGCACCTGCGCGGTGAACACGAGTTCCCCCTCGGGCCACTGGCAGTGCCCTCCCCGGGCTGTGGGCCCTCCGAGGTCTCGGCCTCGGCAGCGGTGCGGCTGTTCGCCCGACGCGCGGGTCAGGTGCGGCCCGAGTTCACGGTGACCCCCGACAACGCCGACCAGCTGGCGGACGTCGTGCGGCGGCTGGAGGGCATCCCCCTGGCCCTGGAACTGGCGGCGGCTCGGATGCGGCTGCTGCCACTGTCGGACGTCGCCCCCGAGAGCACCTTGGACCTCGCCTCGACCGAGGTGGACGCGCCCCGGCGGCAGCGCACCATGCGCTCGACGATCGCCTGGAGCCACGGGTTGCTCGAGCCCGCCGAACAGCGTGCCCTGCGCTCGCTGTCGGTGGTGGCGGGGGGCTGGACCGCCGCCGCTGCGCAGGCCGTGCTGGACGGGGTGGAGGGGGTGGAGGGGGATGCCTTGGCCCACCTCGGTCAGCTGGTCGAGCAGAGCCTGCTCATGGTGGACGTCGACGCCCCCGGGGAGCCCAGGTTCCGGATGCTGGCCGCGGTGCGCAGCTACGCCACCGAGCAGCTCGAGCTCGCCGGGGATCGCGCGCTGGTGATGGCCGCACTCGCCGGCTACGTGGGCGAACTGGCCGAGCGCGCCGAACACGGCGGTGGGGGCCCCGGCTCACGCCGCTGGCGCACCCGGCTGGACGCCGAGCTGGACGCGATCCGCACCGTCCTCGCCTGGGCGGTGGACACCGACGACGCGACCCTGGCGGTCACCATCAGCGCGCGGCTGACCCGTTACTGGTGGGGCCGGAGGGTCTTCACCGAGATGCTCACGTTGGCCGAGACCGTTGCCGGACTGAACTCGGCGGCGAGGCTCGCGCCGTCCGAGGCCGATCTGCTGGCGTGGTCGCGCGGGACGATGCGGATCGCCACCGGCCGCACCGAGCAGGCTCGGCCGCTGCTGGCGGCCGCCGAGCGGGGCGCCCGGGAACGAGGCGACCGGGCATTGCTCGCCCAGGTGTGGTTCAGCTCCGCGCTGCTGGCGCCGGCCGGGGATCCGGCGGCGGAGCGGTTGCTGGAGCAGTCGCTCTCAGCCTTCACCGCCGCTCGGGACCTGTGGGGTCAGGCGCTGGCCCTGATCCCGCTCGGTGACCTGGACCTGCTGGCGGGGCGGGTCGAACGGGCTCGGGAACGACACGAGCTGGCCCTGGGGCACGCCCGCACGATCGAGGACGACCACCTGGTGGCCCTGGTGCACGATCAGCTGGCAGCGGACGCCCTGCTGGCCGGCCACCCCCAACGCGCGATGGAGTTGCTGGACGAGTCGGCCCGAATCCACCTCGAACTGCACGACCCCGAGGGCATGGCCAATTGCCTGGACGCCGTGGCCGCGCTGATCCTGTTCTCCGGCAGCCTGTTCGGTGGTCCAGAGCTGGCCGCGCGTTACCTGGGGGCAGCGGATCGGGTACGCAGGATCGCCGGGGTTGTGGTCTGGCCGTTCCTGAGGCCCTTGCGTGCCCGGCTGATCTCGGCGGTCGCCTCGACACTGGCGGACAGCGTGTTCGACGAGAACCTGGCCCGCGGCGGACAGTGGAGTGCCACCCAGGCACTGACCGCCGCTCGCCGATCGTGGTCCACCATCACAGGTTGATC
Organism: Kineosporiaceae bacterium; assembly: GCA_016794595.1. Taxonomy (GTDB): domain Bacteria; phylum Actinomycetota; class Actinomycetes; order Actinomycetales; family Kineosporiaceae; genus JADJPO01. The sequence goes on along the minus strand of JAEUJN010000018.1, from coordinate 44,701 downwards.
AGGCACCCTCGTCCTCCTCGGACGGCGGGCGCCTGCACCACCGTTGCCCGACCAGGCCGGCGATCGTCAGCACCAGCGCGGTGACCGCGCTGGCCACGGCCAGCCAGAACAGTTCACGGCGGTTGCCCACCAGTGCGCGCAGTGCCACCAGCGCCTGGGCCGAGTACCAGCCGGCCAGACCGGCACCCACGTAACTGGCCGCGGCGGCCAGGACGGCGATCCGCGCGGCGGCCAACGGGCTCAGCGCCTGGCGGCGGCGTCCCGTCACCCAGCGCCGGACCTCGCGGGTCGCCCCGAGCACGACCGCAGCCAGCACGAGCAGCCCGGCCGGCGCGGTCCACGGGACCGGAAGGGGATCACTTCCGTTGCGCTGCAAGGTGTCCAGTGCAATCCACCCCACCCCCGTGCTGGTCAGAGCGATCAGCAGCAGGTGTACCAGGCGGGTCGCGCGCATCACCGGACCACCAGTTCGGGCCGTCGGCGCACCCCGGCCAGATCCGGCGCGCTCCGCGCCAGCTCCGCCACCGAGCCCACCCCCGCGACCCATGCGGCGGGGTCGAGATCCGACCACGGCACCAGGACGAAGGCACGCTCGGCTGCCCGCGGATGCGGCAGTTCGAGTCTGTCCGACGAATGACGACGATCGCCGACGGCGATCAGATCGATATCCAGAGTCCTCGGCCCCCAACGGGTTTCGCGTACTCGGCCATGCTCGGCCTCGATTCTCTGACACCTCGTCAGCAGGACTTCCGGCTCGAGCGTCGTCCGCACCAGCACCACGGCGTTCAGATAGTCGGGCTGTTCGGGCCCGCCGACGGGATCGGTCTCGACCACCGGCGAGACAGCGGTCACCTCGATCCCCACCACCGCGCGCAGGGCATCGACGGCGGACTGCAGCGTCGCCAGCCGGTCGCCGAGATTCGAGCCCAGCGCGAGGACGGCGTCCACTGCGACCGCCCGGCCGCGACGGATGCGCACTGCCACGTCGCTGAACATCTCGGGAATGGGAGCTTCCGGCTTGTGCACGGTCACCTCGGCCTGGACGACCCGTTGGTCTGCCAGGCACCGATCAGCCAGACGCTCGGCCAGGGTCTCCAGCAGGTTCACCGGCTCACCCCGGACGATCTCGGCCAGGCCGATCGCAAGTGCCCCGTAGTCGACCGTGTCCTCCAACTGGTCCGTACCGGCGGCCGGCCGCGTGTCGAGCTGCAGCGCGACGTCGATGAGGAAGTCCTGCCCAGCTCGGCGCTCGTGCTCGAAGACCCCGTGAAACCCCTTGACCCGTAACCCTTTCAGCAGAATGTGGTCGTGCTCGCTCATCCGTGGCTCACCCCACCGGAGGCTGCCCGGGCGCGAGCAGCCACCCGGACGGCGTCCGCCGATGCCGCCACCTCGTGAACGCGAACCCCCCAAGCACCTGCCGCGGCAGCCAGAGCGGAGGTGGCAGCGGTGGCCCCGTCTCGCACCGATGGGTCAGCACTTGCGCCCGAAATCTGCTGCACGGCAACGGCTTCGGCGAGAAACCGCTTCCGGGACGTACCGATCAACACGGGCCGGCCGAGTTCGAGCAGCCGGTCGATCGAGGAGAACAGCTCCCAGCTGTGGCGGGCGTTCTTGGCGAATCCGAAGCCCGGGTCGAGCACCAGCCGACGCTCGTCGACCCCGGCCGCGACCAGCTCCCCCACCTGCGCCGACAACTCGGCGCTGACCTCGCTCACCACGTCGTCATAGTGGGCGAGTGATTCCATGACGTCGCTGTGCCCTCGCCAGTGCATGACCACGAATGGCACCTGCGCCTGCGCCACCACCCGAGCCATCGTCGGATCGGCGCGCCCGCCGCTGACGTCGTTCACCAGGCAGGCGCCGGCATCCAGGGCCGCCCCGGCCACCGACCCGCGCGTGGTGTCCACACTGACCATCGTCCCGAGCTTCACCAGTTGACGAATCACCGGCAGGATCCGGCGCGCTTCCTCGTCCTCGTCGATCCGCAGCGCACCGGGACGGGTCGATTCCCCGCCGACGTCGAGCAGGTCGGCCCCCTGCGCCGTCAGGTCGATTCCCCGACGCACCGCGTCGTCGACGGAGAACCACCGGCCCCCGTCGCTGAAGGAGTCGGGAGTGACGTTGATCACGCCCATGACCAGGCACCGGTCGAGCTCTGCCAGTGGCGCCGGCAGACCGATCAACTCATGCACGCGCACACCCTACGGGTCACGTCCCCACCGATCCACAGGTCGTGCACGAGCGGCGTCCGGGTCGTACACAGGCCCTGACCTGCACTGTCCACAGAGTGTCCACACGACGTCCACAGGCCAGGGGCCCGACGTCCACAGCAGTACCCGAACGCGGGCGAAATCCATTGGGACTCAACGAGAAACAAGTTGGGGAATTCTTCACCGGATGGGTTGCACGCCCCCCGGATGCGGAGTAGAACTCTCCCACGCCAGCAGGAAACGGCGGGACCGACGGACGGGGCTCAGGCCCCACACACCGGTCCCAGGGCAACGCGACGACCGGGGGCACCCGAGCGACCGCGGTGCGGTGGCACCGGGGGCACCCGGCACAGCGCACAGCCCACACGCCCTGTCGGCATCGATGCGGAGAACGAGCAGGCCGTGCCGAACGACCCTGAGCGACCGATCCCGGGGCACCGGGACCGATTCGCGAGGGACCTCGAGCGGCAGTCGACGGATGGCCCGTCGACAGGCAGGCGTCGGGCCGCATCACCAGGTTGCGAGGCCCGCCGGGACGGCCATGGTGCCGGACAGCGGGCGGTGGGACGGCGATGCGGGGCCGGTCGGCTACGACAGGTCTCGCGCGACGCGCCGACCGGGGAGCCAACCCCCGTGACCGATGGTGACACCCTCCCCCGGGAGAGCCGTCATCCATCGACAGCAACCACAGACAAGGCCCCTCCAACTGATGCGTGGAGGGGCCTTGTCGCATGTCTACCGCGCGCGCACTCCGGTGGCGAAGCCGACACGCCAGCACCACCGGATATCACGCGCACCACCTGCCACCTGCGTGTCATCGACCGGCCCTCGGTGCGTCGGGTCCGGCCCGGTTGTCGCTCGACCTCAGGTGAACGGCACACTGATGAAGTGCTACCAACGAGTGAACTGTCGTTCCGCGCTCCTCGCCTGCCCGGCGTCGAGCAGCTGCGCTCCTACAAGCGCGAGTACGCCCCCGGGGACCTCATGGCCGGCCTCCTGGTCGCGGCCCTCGCGGTGCCCCAGGCCCTGGGATACGCGGCGGTGGCCGGCGTCCCGGTGCAGGTGGGCCTCTACACCCTGCCGCCGGCCCTGCTCGCCTACTTCCTGTTCGGCAGTTCGCGACTGCTGTTCATGGGCCCGGTCTCCACCGTCACCGTGCTGAGTGGCACCATCGTGCGCCAGCTCGCCGGGGACGATCCGGCTCACGCCGCCGTCATGACCTCGGCCCTTGCCCTGGTCGCCGGGCTGATCCTCCTGCTGGCCGGCCTGTTGCGCATCGGCTGGATCGCCCAGTTCCTCAACGAACCCATCGTCACCGGCTTCGTGACCGGGCTGGTGGTGCTGGTGATCGTCGGCGAGGTGCCCGGACTGCTGGGGCTGAAGACCCCCTCGGGGGCCTTGCTGGACCGCATCTGGGCCCTGGCCCTCACCGCCCGGGACGCTCAGCCCACGACTCTACTGGTGGCCCTGGTGGCCCTGCTGGTCCTGTTCGGCGGCGGGTGGATCGCGCCCCGCCTGCCCTGGTCCCTGCTCGTCCTGGTCGGTGGAGTGGTCGCCTCCAGGACGCTCGACCTGGCCGAACGCGGCGCCCGGGTGGTCGGCGAGGTCCCGGCGGGCCTGCCTCTGCCCACGATCCCGGTGATCGAGCTGTCCGAGATCGGCGCCCTGGTGACCGGTGGCGCAGCCATCGCTGCCGTGGGCATCGCCGAAGGGCTGGCAGCCGCACGCACCTTCTCCGGCAACGGCAACTCGGCCACCGGCGAGGAGGTCGAACGGCTGAAGGACGACTCCGAGCTGGTGGCCAATGGTGCCGCCGACGTGGCCGCGGCGCTGTTCGGCGGCATGGGCGTCGCGGGCAGCCTGTCCAAGACCGCAGCCAACGCCCGGGCCGGCGCCCGCACCCAGCTCAGCAGCGTGGCGGCAGCGGTCGCCGTCCTGCTGGTGTTGCTCTTCGCCACCGAACTGATCGCACCGCTGCCCAAGGCAGTGCTGTCGGCGATCGTGATCCACGCCGTCTGGGGGCTGTTACGTCCGCGGGACTTCGCCCGCTACCGCCGGGTCCGGCGCAACGACGGCGTGGCAGCGGTGGTGGCCTTCGGCGGCGTGCTGCTGCTGGGCCCGCTCAACGGCCTCCTGCTGGCCATCGCCCAGTCGCTCGCCGGGCTGGTGTACCGCTCCATGCAGGTCAGCGTCGACGAGATGGGCAAGGTGGCAGGCGAGAAGGCGGCCTGGGGATCGCTGTCCAACGACCCGGGCCGCAAGCGGGTCCGCCGGATCTGCGTGGTGCGGCCGGACGGGCCCATCTTCTGGGCGAACGCCGCGACGGTTTTCGACCGCGTCCGCGAGCGCATCGATGCCCGCCCCGATGCCTGCGTCGTCCTGCTCGACCTGGAGGCGACGAACCAGATGGACTCCACCACCGCCGAACAGCTCGACAACCTGATCACCGAGTTGCAGAACCGGCACATCCAGCTCTACCTGGTTCGGGTGTTCCGCAACGTCAAGGAGGTGCTGGGCCGAGCCGGCGTCCTGGACCGGATCGGTGAGGACCGGATGTGGCACTCGATCTCGGCCGGGGTCAAGGCCGCCAAGCACTCCCCCGAGTACGGGCTCACGCGCTTCGTCGAGGCGATCGAGGCGGAGCTGTCCGACCTGGACCTCGGCTTCGAGGAGGAGGACCCGGCCGAGTCCGACCCGTCGGCCTCGGCGGACGCCCGATCTCCCGGCGGTGACCCCCACGCGAGCGAGGAGGGCGACGACTCACCCGACGAGCACATCGCCAGTCGCTGGAACCCCCGAGAGGCCCTGGGGGGAGCGATCAACCGACTGAGCCGCAGCCGCGACTGACCTTGGTGATCATGCACTTTTGAATAGTCGAAAGTGCATGATCACGGGGGGTGGCAGTGCCGGGTACGAACACCGCGGGTCGGCCTGGGCTCAGCCCCGGCCGTGGATCAGGGCCATGGCCTCGGCCCGGGTCGCGGGGCGGCGCAGCAGCCCGCGGACGGCAGAGGTGACCGTCCGCGACCCCGGCTTGCGCACCCCGCGCATCGACATGCACAGGTGCTCGCACTCGAGGACGACGATGACCCCGCGCGGTTGCAGGATCTCGGTCAGGGCGTCCGCGATCTGGGTGGTCAGGCGCTCCTGCACCTGGGGACGCCGCGCGAAGACGTCGACCACCCGGGCCAGCTTGCTCAGCCCCGTGATCCGGCCGTCGCGCGCCGGCACGTAACCGATGTGCGCCACCCCGTGGAACGGCACGAGGTGGTGCTCGCAGCAGGAGAACACCTCGATGTCCTTGACCAGGACCATCTCGTCGTGACCCAGGTCGAAGGTCGTGGTCAGCACGTCCTTCGGCTCCTGCCAGAGCCCGGCGAACAACTCTGCGTAGGCCCGGGCGACCCGGGCGGGGGTCTCCCGCAGTCCGTCCCGGTTCGGGTCCTCACCGATCGCCAGCAGGATCTCGGTGATCGCCCGCTCGACCCGGGGCGCGTCGTAGGGCGGGCGCTCGCCCTGATCGGCCCGCCGCAGGTCCCCGACGATGCGTGCGGCCGCGGCGGCGTCGTCCTCGGTGATCAGTTCGGCTCCCCGTACGGCGGCAGGGTCGTGGGCGCCGAGGACGACGGCGGCAGGGGAGGCTCGGAGTCCGTCCCGTGCTGGGGCACCGGCACCCGGGAGCCGTTCGCGGCGGCCCGCTCGGCCGGCGTCAGGACCGGCGGGACGTCGGAGACTGCGCGCTGGGAGCTGGACAGCCACACCGGACGCGGCGGCCGCTTGACCACGTCGGCGAAGACCTCGGCCAGCTCGTCCTTGTTGAGGGTCTCCTTCTCGAACAGGGCCAGCACCAGGTTGTCCAACACCTGCCGATTGTCGTTGAGCGCGTGCCATGCCTCGTCGTGGGCGGCCTCGATCAGGCGGCGCACCTCCTCGTCGACGATGCTGGCCACCTCTTCGGAGTAATCCCGCTGGTGACCCATGTCGCGGCCGAGGAACACCTCGCCGCCGGACTGGCCGAGCTTGATCGCCCCGACCCGTTCGGACATGCCGTACTGGGTGACCATGGCCCGGGCGATGGCGGTGGCCTTCTCGATGTCGTTGCTGGCGCCGGTGGTCGGGTCGTGGAACACCAGTTCCTCGGCCACCCGCCCGCCCAGGGCGTAAGCCAGCTGGTCGAGCATCTCGTTGCGGGTGGTGGAGTACTTGTCGTCGGTCGGCATCACCATCGTGTAGCCGAGCGCCCGGCCCCGGGGCAGGATGGTGATCTTGGTGACCGGGTCGGTGTGCCGCATCGCCGCCGCCACCAGGGCGTGCCCGCCCTCGTGGTAGGCGGTGATCTTCTTCTCCTTCTCGTTCATGATCCGGGTGCGCTTCTGCGGGCCCGCGACCACGCGGTCGATCGCCTCGTCCAGGGCGTGGTCATCGATCAGCCGGGCCCCCGCCCGGGCGGTGAGCAGGGCGGCCTCGTTGAGCACGTTGGCCAGGTCGGCACCGGTGAAGCCGGGCGTGCGCCGGGCCACCGCCTTGAGGTCGACCGAGGGCGCCATCGGCTTGCCCTTGGCGTGCACCTGCAGGATCCGCTCCCGACCACCCATGTCCGGCGGGTCGACCGCGATCTGGCGGTCGAAGCGCCCCGGCCGCAGCAGCGCCGGGTCGAGGATGTCGGGCCGGTTGGTGGCGGCGATCAGGATGACGTTGGTCTTGACGTCGAAGCCGTCCATCTCGACCAGCAGCTGGTTCAGGGTCTGCTCACGCTCGTCGTGCCCGCCGCCCAAACCCGCGCCCCGGTGACGGCCGACGGCGTCGATCTCGTCGACGAACACGATCGCCGGAGCGTTCGCCTTGGCCTGTTCGAACAGGTCGCGCACCCGGCTGGCGCCGACACCGACGAACATCTCGACGAAGTCGGAACCGGAGATCGAGTAGAAGGGGACACCGGCCTCTCCGGCGACGGCGCGCGCGAGCAGCGTCTTGCCGGTGCCGGGCTGGCCGTAGAGCAGCACGCCCTTGGGGATCTTGGCGCCCACGGCCTGGAACTTGGCCGGCTCGGACAGGAACTCCTTGATCTCGTGCAGCTCCTCGACCGCCTCGTCGGCGCCCGCGACATCCGCGAAGGTCACCTTGGGCATGTCCTTGCTGACCAGCTTGGCCTTGGACTTGCCGAAGTTCATCACCCGCGACCCACCGCCCTGCATCTGGCCCATCAGGAACCAGAACAGACCGAGGATCAGCAGGATGGGCAGCACCGAGATCAACAGGGTGCTCCACCACGACGGCTGGGCGATCCGGTCGTTGTACCCACCGGGAGGGGCGTTCTGGGCGAGCAGCTCGACCAGTTCCGGACCCCGGGCATCGACGTAGTACGCCATCACCCGGCTCTTGCCGTTCTCCGGCGCCTTGAGCTCGAGTTCGACCCGTTGGTCGCCGCCGACCATCGTGGCCTTCTGCACCTTGCCGCTGGCGATCAACTGGACGGCGACCGAGGTGTCCACCTGGCTGTACTGGTTCGGGGTCAGGGCCCGGGCCCCGAACATCAACACGATCAGACCGATGATCACCCAGATCACCGGACCACGGGTCAGTCTCTTGAGATCCATCGCTCGGGGCGGTGCCCCGTCCCTCCTGATCGCTGGGAGCCGGTCCGGACAAGGCGACCCGCCTGACCGGCCGCCCGCCGTCTTCCTCGACGGTACACGCCGTCCGCCTGAAGCAACGGCGCACGGCGATCGGCTGTTCCGCCGCCCCTGCCGGCCCTGGATCGGTCAGGGGATCGTTCAGGGGATCGGGCAACGGATCGGTCAGGGGATCGGTCAACGGATCCGTCTCGAGGGATCGGTCACGGCTTCGGCCATGGGGGCGCCGGAGCCGACCGGGGCGTCACCCGCCGTACACGTGGGGGGCGAGGGTGCCGACCACGCGCAGGTTGCGGTACCGCTCCGCGTAATCGAGGCCGTACCCCACGACGAACGCGTTCGGGATGTCGAACCCGACGTACCGCACGTCGACGTCCACCTTCGCCGCCTCGGGCTTGCGCAGCAGCGTGCACACCTCGACCGAGGCCGGACCGCGCGAGCCGAGGTTGGCGATCAACCAGGACAGGGTGAGCCCGGAGTCGACGATGTCCTCCACGATCAGCACGTGTCGGCCGGTGATGTCCTGCTCGAGGTCCTTGAGGATGCGGACGACGCCGGAGGACTTGGTGCCCGAGCCGTAGGAGGAGACCGCCATCCAGTCGCTCTCCACCGGCAGGTGCAGGACCCGGGTCAGGTCGGCCATCACCATCACCGCGCCCTTGAGCACCCCCACCAGAAGGGGATTCCGGTCGGCGTAGTCCCGGTCGATCTCCGCCCCGAGTTCGACCAGGCGGGCAGCGATCTGATCCTCGGTGAGCAGGATGTCGGACAGGTCACCTGCGATGTCAGAGGCGTCCACGAGGCTCCTGGCTCGAGTGCGGCGGGGAGACGATCGTCAGCCTGCCACACTCTCGGACGACCTCGACGCCACCCGGCAGGTCAACGGGCCCTTGCCCGCGCCAATCGGTCACCAGGGCGTCGACGGCCAGAACATGGACCCGGCCGAGCGCACCCGGGGGGCAGCCGGCACGCCGCAGGGCGACCAGCAACGCCCGGCGCCGGACGGCGTCCGGGGCCTCGGCGAGGACGTCGACCCGCACGCGGTTCCGGGCCTGCCCGCCGCCGGATCCGGGTTCCGCGGCCCGGTCCGCCAGCTCGGCGGCCAGGTTCTCCAGCGCCTGCGCATCCTCCCGGGCCAGCTCGGCGGTCCGGGCGAGGGCCTCGGTGAGTCCGGGCCCCAGGGCACCCTCGAGGGCGGCCATCGCCGTCCGCAGCCGCGATCGGGCGTAGGCCGGGTCCTCGTTGGCCGGGTCCTGCCAGGGGGACAGGCCGGCAGCGGCGCAGGCTGCCCGGGTGATCGCCCTGGACAGGCGCACCAGGGGGCGACGGAACCCCACCCCGTCGCGTTGCGTCCGGTCGGCCATCCCGGCCAGCGATCGCGCGCCCGATCCGCGGGCCAGGCCGAGCAACACCGTCTCGGCCTGATCGTCGAGAGTGTGGCCGAGCAGGACGGCATCCGCCCCGCTCTCGCGCGCCGCCCGGGCGAGCGCGGCGTACCGGGCCCGGCGGGCTGCCGCCTCCGGACCGCCCTCCCGGTCCGAGCAGTCCACGGTCAGTACCCGCACGGGTGCCAGGCCGAGCTCGGTGCACCCGCGAGCGGCCAGCGCGGCCACCCTCGCCGAGTCCGAACTCCACCCGTGATCGACAACTGCCGCACCGGCCCGCACCCGGCGGCCACCGGTGCGGCGGGGATCGGCGGCCAGGAACGCGGTGGCCGCGGCCAGCGCCAGCGAATCGGCACCCCCGCTGCAGGCGACCAGCACCAGCGCGTCGTCCGGCAGCACGGGCGAGCGGCTCAGGTCCGCGGCGACCGCGCGGCGCACCGCCGCGATCGCAGGGTCAGGGCCGGTCATCACCGCACCTCGCCCAGCTCACCCGTGGACGCGCCGGACCCAGGCCGACGGATCGGCGATCTCGACCGGGCGGGGCAGGTTTCCGGCGGCGGCCCACACGGCGTTGAACCCGTCCACCCCGACCCGGGACTGCACCTCGCGGACGAAATGTGCGCCGTCCGCGTACTGGCGCATCTTGGCCTCCAGGCCGAGCAGCCGACGCAGGAACCGGTCGAGCGCCCCCCGGCCCGCCCGGCGAGCGATGAACGCGGCCCGGATGGCACCCACGGTCGGGATCACCTCCGGCCCGACCTCGTCCATCACCACGTCCGCGTGCCCCTCCAACAGGGACATCACGGCCGTCAGCTCGGCCAGACGTTCCCGCTGCCGGGGGGTCTGGACGGCGTCGAGCAGGGGGGAACCGGTGGAGGCCTCGGTGGTGCCCCGAACCAGGTCGGGGAACCCGCGGACGGCGCCGGCGAGCCGGACGGCGAACTCGCCGGGCTCGGCCAGCAGGTCCAGGACCAGGCCGCGGATCTGCTCGCGCAGGTGGCCGGCGAGCCAGGGGTTGGCGGCGAACTGAACCCGGTGGGTCTCCTCGTGCAGGCAGACCCACAAGCGGAAGTCGGCCGGGTCCACCTGCAGTTCGCGTTCGGCCGAGACCACGTTCGGCGCCACCAGCAGCAGGCGGCCGGGGTCGGAGAAGGGGTCGTACTGCCCGAGCACCCGCGACCCGAGAAACCCGAGCAGCGAGCCCACCTCGGCCCCGGTCAGCCGACTGCCGACCCCGGCCAGCGGGGCCGCCGGGAGCCGCCCTGAGCGCCGCGAGATCACCTCGGCCACAACGGGTTCCAACAATCCCCGGAAGCCTGCGCAATTCGCCTCGGCCCAGCCCCGGCGGTCGACCACCAGGACCCCGGGCCCTGGTTCGGACTCCAGCCGGGAAACCTCCTGCACGTGATCGGTCGCCCGCGAGGCGGCCCGGCGCAGGTCGGCGACGGCCTGCTCGGCCAGGGCGGCCGGGATCTGTGGGCCGGCCCCGGCCAGGGTGGCCGCGGTCCGGGCGGCGAGGTCCCAGTCCACCAGGAGGTCCACCGGTGCGCGGCCTGCGGCGGGCCGGGAGGAGGTCATGCCGTCCACCGTACGTGGCCGCTCCCACCCCCGCGCGCCGCCGTCACCTCCTGGCCGATCAGCGACAGCCGCACCGCGCGAGGGTGGCCGCGACCCCGTCGAGGGCCGCGCGCGCCGCATCCGTGGCGGCGACCTCGTCGGCGAGCACGGCGAACGCCAGCAACCGGCCGTCGGCGTCCACCACGGTGCCGGCCAGGGAGCTGATCCCGGTCAGGGTGCCGGTCTTGGCACGCACCACCCCGACGGCCGAGCGGCCGGCCGCGGCGTCGAAGCGGTCCGCCAGCGTTCCGGAGACCCCGGCGATGGGCAGCCCGGTGAGCACCGGGCGCAGTTCGGGGTGCTCGGGCGAGGCGGCCAGCGCCAGCACCGACACGATGGTGTGCGGACTGACCGCGTAGCCACGGCCCATGCCGCTGCCACCGGCCACGGTGTGCCCGGTGACGTCGATTCCGGCGAGCCGCAGCCGGTCCAGCACGGCCAGTCCGGCACCGGTGAAGCTGGGCTCGCGGTTGCCGCTGATCGCCACCAGGCGGGCCAGTGCCTCGGCGACAGTGTTGTCGCTGTCGGTCAGCGCCTGCTCGACCAAGGCGGCCAGTGGCGCCGAGCGCACCTCGCCCAGCAGGGCGCCGTCCGGCGGTGCGGTGGTGCGCCGCGGCGTCCCGCGGACGGTGACCCCGTGCGCCCGCAGCCGGACGGCGAACGCCGTGGCAGCGGCCATCGCCGGATCACCCACCCGCGCGAAGGGGTGACCGGCCGCCGGGCGGCGGCCGGGTGCGGCATTCCCCGAGTCCAGGGCCAGCGCCGCGACCGGGGCGACGAAGCCACCCGAGGTGTCCCCCGGCTGCCAGAGCGGGCTGACGGTGGGCCCGGTGAACAGGGTGTCGTCCAGGCCGAGCGAGACCGACGTGGCGCCCTGGGCACGCAGGGCGGCTGCGGTCTCGGCCGCGAGGTCGTCCAGGCCGGCCCGACCGATCACCTCGTCGGGTTCGCCCCGGCCGGGGCCGAGCAGGACGTCCCCGCCACCGACCAGGATCACCTCGCCGGCCGCCCCGCTGACCACTCGGGTGGGCAGGGTCTCCACCCCCGGCCGCACCGACAGCAGTGCGGCCGCGGTGAGGATCTTGGTGGTCGAGGCCGGCACCAGGACCGCGGTCGGCGCGCGACCGTAGAGCGCGTTGCCGGTCGCCACGTCGAGCACCTCGGCGCTGACCGAGGGTCCGAGGGCCACTGCGCCCACCGCGGAGTCCAGGGCACGGGTCAGCCCGGCGCCCGGGATGGGGGCGCCCTGGTCCAATGCCGGCAGCACGGCGGCCGGCGGAGCCGGGATCGCCGCTCCCGGCGGCCAGGCCCGACGAGCCGGGACGGCGCCTGCGGGCGGGGCGAGCGTGAGCATCGCGGCGATCAGGGCCGCCCACACGACCGCTCGTCGCACGGTCGTTCACCTCGCTCTCGGCTCGTCCTGCCCTCGGGGTCCGGTCTGGGACAGTAGTGCCCAGCAGCGCCCTGGACAGGGCGGCACCGCCAGTGAAGGGGTTCACGTGGAGTTCGACGTCACGATCGAGATTCCGGCCGGCCAGCGCAACAAGTACGAGGTCGACCACGAGTCCGGACGGATCCGCCTGGACCGCATGCTGTTCACCTCCACCCGCTACCCGCACGATTACGGCTTCATCGAGGGCACCCTCGGCGAGGACGGCGACCCGCTGGACGCGCTGGTGTTGCTGGACGAGCCGACCTTCCCCGGGTGCCTGATCCGGTGCCGGGCGATCGGGATGTTCCACATGCGCGACGAGGCCGGCGGCGACGACAAGATCCTCTGCATTCCCTCCAAGGACCCGCGCAACGCCCACATCCAGGACCTGACCGACGTCTCGGACTTCGACCGGCTCGAGATCCAGCACTTCTTCGAGACCTACAAAGACCTCGAGCCCGGCAAGAGCGTCGAGGGTGCCCACTGGGCGGGCAAGGCCGAGGCCGAGGCCGAGGTCGAGCGGTCGATCGCCCGCCTGGCCACCCACGGCCACGGCGCCCCGGCCGTCGAGCAGCCCGCCAGCGCCGCGAACCCGCGCCGCACCCGCGGGGTGTTCTGATCCGGTTCGAACCGGTTCGGCGAGGCCCTCGCGCTCGGGCGGGCGCGCTGGCACCCTCGGGACATGACCACCATCCCCATCGGGGGACCCCAGGTGCCCGGGGGACCCGACGGTCACAGCTACGCCGGGCTGTTCGTCAACGGTGAACGGGACGCGCTGCTGGGACTGCTGACCCAGCGCCGGTTCTCGGGCTGGGTGGGCCCGCAGGAGGACGACTGGGTGCTGGTGGTCGCCGAGCAGGCCACGGGTGTGGTGGCCGGCGGCGGGACGGCGCTGACCACCCTCGGGGTCGAGGTCGCCCAGGCGCTGGGAACCGTCGTGATCGCCGCTCGCGTGGACCGTGACCGCGTGCTCCGGCTGGACGGCTGGGATGCCCGCGACGACGACGGCCACGACGATCCCGAGCCGCTGGGCAGCTATCTGAGCGACCCCACCGTCGAGGCCCCGGACGACGAGGACCTCTGGCCCGAGCCGGTCGGGGCGGAGTTCGCCCCGCGGTACGCCGAGGCCTGCGGGGTGCCGGACGCCGCGGACGAGGTCACCGAGGTGCTCGCCGAGGAGTTGGACGCGGAGAGCGTCCTCGAGTCCGAACGCCTGGACTCCGTGCTGCGCCTGCTGGGACTGCCCCGCTGGCTGATCTCGGCGACCTCGCTGCCGCGGGACGTGCCGGCCGGGCCCCGGCGCAGCGAACTGGCCTGGCTGGGGGCGGGACGCGAGGGGGTCCCCGGCCGCGTCGTGGGCGCGGTCAGCCGGGTGCTGCGCAAGCGCCGTCGTCCGCTGTGACCGGCTGAACTGGGCCGTCCGGGTCACCGGACTCGCCTACCGCTCACCCCTCACCCCCGACCGCCGACCGGCTCGGTGAGGAGAGGGGCGTGCGGTGGTGTTTGGACGGGCAGGTCGGATCGGCGCCCTGGCGGGACTCGTCGCCGTCCTGGGGGCAGCCGGACCGGGCCGGCCGGACCCGGCCGAGGCAGCCACGTCGCCGGCCCCCCGGCGCCTGGCCACCGGTCAGCTGACCCCGCGCGCGTTCGAGCTGCCGCCGCGAACCATCGGCCCGGCCCCACGCACGCGGGGAGCAGGGGTCCGCACCTTCTCCACCCTGGGCGCCGTCCCGGTGGGCCTGGCCGGCCCGGTACCCCTGAGCACCTTCGAGGGCTCCTTCGGCTGGGGCGGACGCACCTACCGCTACACCATGATGGGCAGCAGCCCGTCCGGCGCGGCCCGCACCACGGTCCTGCCGAACACCATCGTGCCGATCACCGTCACGGTGGGGGGCAGCACGATCGCCACCAGTCCGGCCACCGTCGCGGTCGTGACCAGGTCGGGGCTGTTCACCCCCCGCACCTTCCCCGGCGGCACCGGCCAGTACGGCGATGTGTTCATGCGCACCCAGTTCTGGACGACGCTGGGCAACGGCACCCGGAACTGGCACGTCACGATGGCCACGCCGACGGTGAAACCGACTGTGAGACTGAACGTTCCGTCCGGCAAGGGAGCCCTGGCCACGGTCGGCGGGGTGCCGGTGGCGTTCGTCGACGCGGACTGGCTGGACGCCGCCACCCTGCCCTGGGTGCGCGCTGCGGCCCCGCACGTGCTGACCCAGCTGTTGACCACGAACGTGGTGGCCTGCGCGCCGTACACCGTGGACCTGTCGGCCTGCGGTATCGGCGGCTACCACAGCGCCGTGGCCGACGCCCGGGGCGTGCACACCTACACCTACCAGTCCTATCTGAACGCCGCGATCTTCGGCGCCGCAACGGGTTTCACCGACATCGGCCCGATGAGCCACGAGCTGGCCGAGTGGATCACCGACCCCTACGTCGACAACCAGGTCCCGGCGTGGTACTCCCCGCTGGCCCCTCAGTACGGCTGCATGGAGGAACTCGAGTCCGGCGATCCGGTCGTGGGCAGGTTCGTGCGGATCAACGGCCTGGCCTACCAGGACGAGGCCTACCTGGCCTGGTTCGCCCGTTCGGCGTCCGGGTCATGGCAGGGCCGCTACACCTGGTTCGACAGCTTCGAGTCGCACAGCCCGTCGTGTTGAGGCGGTGCCGGGCCAGGGCTCGGCTCGGCTCGGCTCGGCTCGGCTCAGGACAGCACGCGCAGCCGGATCGTCTCGGGCAGCTTCTCCAGCAGGTCACACGTGGACTGTTCGAGGTCGGCGCCGACGTCGGTGATCACGTAGCCGATCTCCCCCCGGGTACCGAGGAACTGCGCGTCGATGTTCACCCCGTCCCCGGCCAGGACGCCGTTGATCTGGGCCAGCACGCCCGGGGTGTTGCGGTGGACGTGGATGATCCGGTGTTCGCCGGCCACCTCGGGCAGGGTCAGCGTGGGCAGGTTGACCGACAGGGACGTCGCCCCCGAGCGCACGTAGTCGGCGAGCTTGCCGCCGACGAACGCACCGATGTCCCGCTGCGCCTCCTCCGTCGACCCGCCGATGTGCGGGGTGAGGATCACGTTGGGCAGCCCCCTGAGCGGTGAACGGAACTCCTCCCCGACCGCTCTCGGCTCGGCCGGGAAGACATCGACCGCCGCGCCGGCCAGGTGACCGGACTCGAGGTGGGCGCGCAGGGCGTCGTAGTCGACCACGAAGCCGCGGGAGAGGTTGAGGAAGATGGCCCGCCGGCGCATCAGGGCGAACTCTCGCTCACCGAACAGCCCGCTGTTGCCCCGGCGCCCGTCCACGTGCAGGGTCACGATGTCGGCCTCGGCCAGCAGCTCCTCGAGGCTCTCGCAGCGGCGGGCGTTGCCGAGGGCGAGCTTGTCCGCGGTGTCGTGGAACAGCACCTGCATGCCGAGGTTCTCGGCCAGCACCGACAACTGGGTGCCGATGTTGCCGTAGCCGACGATGCCCAGCCGGCGGCTGCGCACCTCGTGCGCGCCGGAGGCCGACTTGCGCCACACCCCGGCGTGCATGTCCCGGTCCTTCTCGGTCAGCCGGCGGGTCAGGGCGATGATCTCGGCCAGGGCCAGCTCCACCACGCTGCGGGTGTTGGAGAACGGCGCGTTGAACACCGCGATCCCGCGCCGCGCGGCCGCGGTCAGGTCGATCTGGTTGGTCCCGATGCAGTAGGCACCGATCGCCAGCAGATCGGGCGCGGCGTCCAGGACCTTCTCGGTGACCATGGTGTTCGAGCGGATCCCGAGCACGTGCACCCCGTGCAGGGCCTCGATCAGCTGGTTCTCGGCGAGAGCGTCCGGGAGGGCGGAGACCTCGAATCCCGCGCTGCGCAGGGCGGCCTCACCCTCGGCGTGGATGTTCTCGAGGTTGAGCGCGCGCAGGCGCGCCGGACGGGTGGACATCACCGGGTGTGCTCCCATGCTGACCGGGGACAGGGTGTCACGAACGGATGACCGGCCCGGCCGGGTCCGGTCAGGCGTCGGTGCGCAGCGGGACGACGTCGACGGCGACCGCCAGAGTGCTCACGCTGCCCTCGGAGAAGATGACCCCCTTGAGCGGCGGCACATCAGAGTAGTCCCGTCCCCAGGCGGTGAGCACATGTGCTTGGTCGACCAGGGTGTCGTTGGTGGGGTCGAGATCGACCCACCCCAGGCCCGGCAGCAGCACCGACACCCAGGCATGGGAGGCGTCCGCCCCCAGCAACTTGGGCTGGCCGGGCGGCGGCTGGGTCTCCAGGTACCCGCTGACGTACCGCGCGGGCAGCCCGCACCGGCGCAGCACGGCGATCGCCAGGTGGGCGAAGTCCTGGCAGACCCCCGCCCGCTGCGCGAGCACCTGCGCTGGGGTGGTGGTGACCGAGGTGACCCCCGGGCGGTACCTCAGATCGCGATGGATCCGGGAGATCAGGTCGCGCACGGCGGGACCGGCCGGACGGCCGGGGGTGAACACGGACGCCGCGAAGGCGGCCACCAGGTCGTCCGCCTGGTCGTCCGCCTGGTCGTCCGCCTGGTCGGTGGCCTGGTCGATGGCCTGGTCGACCGGCGGCACGTGGGTTGACGGCAGCAGGAAGTCGTGGGCGTGCAGGTCGTCGTCCTGCTCGGCCAGGGCCAGCCGCCCGGCGCCCTCCCACGGGGTCAGGCAGCGCTCCAGGCCGGCCCGGACGCCGTCGGCGTCGCGGTCGATGCGGACCCGGCTGGTCGCCGTGACCACCAGCTCGGTGTGCGGGGTGAGGACCTCGAGATAGGTGCTGCGATTGCCGTAGTGATCCTGGTGCTCGTGCACCAGCTCGGCGGCGGGGCTCACCGTGAGTTCGTGCTGCAGGCAGGTCTGACCCGGGCACTCCCGGGGGGCCAGGAAGGCCCGGCCGTAGGACTCGGTGACCTCTTCCCGGTAGGAGTACCGGGTGGTGTGGGTGATCTCGAGGACGCGGCTCACGAGTCCCACCCCCGGATGGCGGCGGTGGCGTGATGGGGTGCCACATGCCCGAAGTGGGCCTCGGTGAGCTCGTCCGCCAGGGCGTCCAGGTCGGCCAGCGCGGCGGTCAGCGCCCGGACCAGGTGATCCCGTCGCCCCTTCCCGGCCAGCGCCGCCTGCTGGGTGTCCAGTTCCCGCAGCCGGGCCTGGACCACCCGGGCACGGCCCTGCAGGGCGGCGGGTCCGGGCAACCGGGACAGGTCGTCGATCAACCGGTCCAGTTGCAGCGCAACCGATCTCGGGTTTCCCCGGTCGAGCAGCAGCAGGTCGAGGACGGCGGCGATCTGGTCGGCACCCGAGCGGCCCGGCTGACGACGGCGATAGGTGATGATGCTCTCGCCGACCGTGAGCACCGACTCGACCACCATGGCCTGGACGGCGGGCGCCTGCTCGACGTCCAGCGTGCTCCGGAGCACCCCGAGCAGGGTGCGAGCCCGCTCGATCCGCCGGCCGGCGTCCATGAACGCCCAGCCGAGGTCGCGCACCATGCTCTCCGCGGCCAGCCCGGCCAGCGCGAGCAGTCCCTCCAGCACCCGGGCCAGAACGGGTTGCAGGGGCGCCTCGTCCTCGGCGCCGGCCGCCTCGGCGAGCACCCGCTCCAGGCTGCCCAGAACGATCCAGGTGTCCAGGGACAACTGCTCACGCAGCGCCTGCGCGGCGTCCACGGTGGCCCGGATCGAGGCGGCGACGCTGCCGGGCAGGTCGGGGTCGGTCACCAGGGCGTGGACCGGGTGCTCGGGCAGGGCGCGCCGCATCACGGTCAGGGTCGCGGCCCCCGGGGTGCCCGCTCGCGCCGTCCAGTCCTCGGTGAGGTCGTCGACCACCCGGAGCAGCCGGACCGCGTCCTCGGCACGCTCGGCGAACTGACCCAGCCGGAAGAGGTTCTCCGCCACGCGTGGCGGCAGCACCTCCGCCGCGGCGGCCGCGGGCGCGACGGCACGGGGCCAGGCCAGGTCGGAGGACGCCGCCGGCTCGGCCGGGGCCTCGGTGAAGCCGGACGACACCGCAACCGGGGTGGCGGCCAGCACCCAGACGTCCTTGGCCGGCGCGTCGGAGGAATTGGGTGCCGCGTGGTGGCCCACCTCCGAGGCAAGCCGGCCGAGCCCGCCGGTCAGCAGGCGGTACTCGCCACCGTGGCCGACGGCGAACGTGCGCAGGGTGAACCGGCGCGCGGCCAGCCCGCCCGTGGTGACGATGGGCGCGGTGGCGAGGGCGAGCGGTTCCTGGGCACACCAGGCGTGCGGCTCGGCCTCGATCCGGCGGCGCAGGGTCTCGAGCCGGGCGTGGGTCATGGTCGCGCCCGTGAGGGCGACCGGCTGACCGGGACGGCGTGCGAGCGGTGAGATCACCAGCTCCCCGAGCCGGGCGAGCACCTCGGCGCGGGAGCCCTCGTCACCGCACCACAGGGTGCGTGCGGTGGGCAGCAGGAGGTCCTCGTCCAGCAGTGCGCGTGCCGCGGCGTCCAGGTACGCGGTCACCGCCGGCGACTCGAGGACGGCGGCACCGATCGGGTTGACCACCGAGACCGTGCCGCGGCGCGCGGCGTCCAGCAACCCGGGAACGCCCAGGTCGGAGTCGGCGCGCAGCTCGAGCGGGTCGGCGTCGGCATCGCCCAGCCGCCGGAACACCACGTCGACCGGCTCCAGCCGGCCGAGCGATCGCAGGTACACCCGGCCGCCGCGCACGGTCAGGTCCTCGGCGGTGACCAGGGGGTAGCCCAGCAGGGTGGCCAGGAACGCATGGTCGAAGGGAGTCCGGGCGTGGCGATCCTCGCCCTCCTCCGGCGTCCCCGGGATGAGGATGACCACCCGCGGAGCCTCGGCCCGGCTGGGGGCGACGTCCCGCAGGGCCAGGCGCAGGGTGTCGAAGAACCCTCGCAGGCGCTGGATCCGGGTGTCGCGGTACAGCCCCGGCAACACCCGGCCGACGATGCGGCGGGCCTGCATCGCGTAGCCGGCACCGGACGGCGAGGCCGTGCGGTCGTCGACGACGTGCCAGCGTCCCTGGGTGTCACGGGCGAGGTCGGTGGCGGTCAGCACCAAGTGGTGCGGGCCTGGCAGCCGGATGCCGTCGGCAGGGCGGACGAAGCCCGGGTTCACCAGGATCGCCTCGGGTGGGATCACCTTGTGACGTAACAGCTTTCGCGGTCCGTACAGGTCGGCGAAGACCGCGTCGAGCAGCCGGGCCCGTTGCGCGAGACCGGCTTCCAGGCCGGACCAGGCGGTGTGATCGAGGATCACCGGGAGGGGATCGAGGCGCCACCGTCGGGTGGGGGCGGCCGAGCCGTAGGTGACCCCCTCGTCCTCGACCAGCCGAGCGGCCTCGGCCCAGCGAGTGAGCAGCCCCGCGGAGCCCAGGTGCTCGATGGTGGCCGCCAGGTCGGCGGTGTGCCCGTGCGGGACGGCCCGATCGTCGATCAACTCGTCCCGCGGCCGCAGAACGAGGGTCGAACCCGAGGGGGGCAGCCGAGCGGCGTAGGCGGTGGTCAGGGGCAGACCTTCGGCCTCGTCGGTGACCTGTGCCGCCGAGCCGCTCATCGGGCCGATTCTAGGCAGTGAGCCGGTCCCACGGGTCGATCTCGGGTGTGGTCTGATCGGCCCACCGACAGGGAAATCAGCACTGTCGACCTCGCGGAACGCGCAGGCGCCCAGGGGGAGGCGCCGTAAGGTCAACGGCCATGGGTCTGTTCCGGCGCCGATCGCGCTCCGATGCCGCCACCGCCGCTGCGCAGGTGACGGCGATCACCGAGTTCTGGTCCTGGTGGCAGGCCACCGGCTCCGAGCAGGTGGCCCGCGCGATCGCCGACGGCACTGCCGAGTCCGTCAGCTCGCTGATCGACGAGCGGGTCAAGGGCATCGACCCCGGCCTCAGCTGGGAGCTGGGCCCGGGCACGTGGCCGAGCCGGCATCGCCTGATGGTCACGCCGGAGGGCAACCCGGCCCTGCGGGCCACTGCCCATCGGTGGCTGCGCGCCGCACCAGCGGCCGGTGAGGTGTGGTGTTATGCCGACTCTCGCCAGCCCCTGAGCGATCTGGAGGGCACCACCCTGCAGGTGGACGGCGTCCGGATCACCCCGAGCGAGGTGCAGGTCGCGGCCCGGGTGAACGGTCCGGCGCTCGACGTCACCGTCTACCATCCGGCCTTCGCCGACCTCGCCGACGCCCAGCGCGCCCAGGCCTCGTTCCTGGTGCTGGACTGGGTGCTCGGGGAGACCGTCACCGAGACCTGGCTGGGCGAGATCACGACCACCCCCGTGGTCCCGCTGGATCCCGTGCCGGTGGCGGGCCTGCCCGCGGTGATCGAGCAGTTGCGCGACCAGTACACCGACGCTGCCGGCAACCCGGTGTGGGCCATGCTCACCGGCACCGCGGACGACGGGTTGCCGGTGGTCGCCATGGCGCAGGTGCCGCTGCGGCCCGCCGTCGCACCGCACCTGGACACCTGCGTGCAGATCCTGGTCTGGTTCCGCGACCGGACGCCGGAGGGGCTGCCCCAGCCCGAGTGCCTGGAGGATCTGCGGGCCTTCGAGGAGCACCTGACAGCCCGGCTGGGCGGTAGCGGCCGCCTGCTCGCGCAGCAGACCCATGCCGGGGTCCGCCAATTGCTCTACTACATCGACCGGACCACTCCCGCGGCCGGTCAGCTGGAGGCGGCCACCACCGGCTGGACCCGGGGTAACGTCACGGTCGGCGTCCAGTACGACCCTTCCTGGCAGATGGTGGCCCATCTGCGCGGTTGAGGGCGACCGGAGGGCTCCCTCCCAGGAGAGCTGCTCTCACAGGAAGCTCACAGAGCGACCACAGCCCGAGATCAGGCCGGGCAAGGAGACTCGAGCCATGACGACGTCCCGCACCACGCCCTCCGCCCAGGGATCCGCCCGAGGATCAGCCCCGGTGTCGGCCCAGCGCCGGCCGATGCACCACCCCGACGGCCGGCCGATCAGGATCCTCGTCGTGGACGACGAGCCCTCGCTCGCCGAGTTGCTGTCCATGGCCTTGCGGTACGAGGGGTGCGAGGTGCGCACCGCCGCCGACGGCTCGAGCGCCGTCCGGGTGGCCCGTGAACTGCGGCCGGACGCCGTGGTGCTGGACGTGATGCTGCCCGACATCGACGGACTCGAGGTGCTCCGCCGGCTGCGTGCCGACTCCGACGTCCCGGTGCTGTTCCTGACCGCCAAGGACGCCGTGGCGGACCGGATCGCCGGCATCACCGCCGGCGGGGACGACTACGTCACCAAGCCGTTCAGCCTCGAGGAGGTCGTGGCCCGGCTGCGCGGACTGATCCGCCGGACGGCGCTGGTGCAGGCCGCCACCGATGCCCGCCTGGTCGTGGGCGACCTGGTCATGGACGAGGACAGTCACGAGGTCGAGCGCGCCGGCACCCCGATCCAGCTCACCGCCACCGAGTTCGAGTTGCTGCGCTACCTGATGCGCAACCCGCGCCGGGTGCTGAGCAAGGCCCAGATCCTCGACCGGGTCTGGAACTACGACTTCGGCGGGCAGGCCAACGTGGTTGAGCTGTACATCAGCTATCTGCGCAAGAAGATCGACGCCGGCCGCGCCCCCATGATCCACACCCTGCGGGGCGCCGGGTACGTCCTGCGGCCTGCCGGCTGAGCCATGCCCCGGACCCTGCGCGCCCAACTGGTGGCCGTGCTCGTCCTGCTCACGGCGGCGATCACCCTGCTGGTGGGAGCCTCCAGTCTGATCGCCCTGGAGCGCCAGCTGACCGCCCAGCTGGAGCAGCAGCTGACCGCTGCCATCACCCGGTCCACGCCGGGGATCGGGTCCCCCGACGATTCCCGGCACCCTGACCAGGACGACGACGGGCCCTCGTTCCTGGGCCTGCGGGGCCAGGCCGAGGGCACCCTGGGCGCCCAGATCACCGATCAGGGCGTCGTCGAGTCGGGCGTGATCGGATCGCTGTCACGGACCCTCCCGCTGACCGGAGCCCAGCAGCAGCTCCTGCTCGCCCTCCCGGCCGACGGTCGCTCGCACGAGGTCCACCTGGGTGGGGACCTCGGGGAGTACCTGGTGCGGGCGGTCGAGGACCCGCGGGGCGGTCGAGCGGTGATCGGCCTGCCCACGACGGGAATCGCGCGCACCCTGGCCCACCAGGCCGGCAACGTGGTCTGGGTTGCCCTGATCGCGGTCCTGCTGGCCGTGGTCGCCGGCTCGGTGCTGATCCGCCTGGCCCTGCGGCCCCTTCGCCGCGTGGCCGCGACCGCCCGCCGGGTCGCCGAACTGCCCCTGGAGCGAGGCGACGTGACCCTGCACGAACGCCTGCCCGACCGGGACGCCGACCCGCGCACCGAGGTCGGCCAGGTGGGCGGGGCGATCAACCGGATGCTGGACCACATCGACGCCGCCCTCGCCGTCCGGACGGCCAGCGAGGCCCGGATGCGCCGCTTCGTGGCAGACGCCAGTCACGAGTTGCGCACCCCCCTGGCCTCGGTGCGCGGCTATGCCGAGCTGACCCGGCGACAGAACGGGGACGTCCCCGAACCGATCCGCCAGGCGATGAGCCGGGTGGAGGCCGAGTCGCTGCGGATGACCGGGCTGGTCGAGGACCTGCTGCTGCTGGCCCGGCTGGACGAGAGCCCGCAGGCCGCTGCCCTGCGGCACGAGGAGGTCGACCTGAGCGCGGCCCTGATCGACTGCGTCAACGACGCCCGGCTGCTGGGCCCGGATCACCACTGGAGCCTGGACCTGCCGCCCGAGCCCGTGGCCACCCTGGGGGACGACGCCCGGCTGCGTCAGGTGCTGACCAATCTGCTGACGAACGCCCGCGTGCACACGCCTGCCGGGACCCGGGTCCGGGCAGCCCTGCGCCGGCGGTCGGGGCAGGTGGTCGTCGAGGTCAGCGACGACGGTCCCGGCATCGCACCCCAGCTGCAGCCGGCTGTCTTCGATCGATTCGCCCGCGGCGACACCTCGCGCTCCCGGGCGGCGGGTAGCACGGGCCTCGGACTGGCCATCGTGGCCTCGGTCGCCCAGGCCCACGGCGGCCGGGTGGAGCTGGACAGCGAGCCCGGCCGCACGATGATCCGGGTGGTCCTGCCCGAGGCCCGCTGAACCGGCCCCCGAGCCGTCTCAGTCGATCCGGAACCAGTCGGTGGCGGTCGGCCGCTCGCCGTCGCGGTGCACGACCAACCGGACCAGGCCCGGGGGGAGCCCACCCAGGGAGAAGCGGCCAAGATCGTCGACCTCGACCGGCACGATCTCCGGCGCGGACTCCGCAGGGTCACTCGTGGGGTCCTCGGAGACCCGGGGGGCACGGTGCAGTTCCATCCGGGCGGATCCGGCCGGGCTCAGCTGCCCCAGCAACCGCCAGCCGCGAGCCGGCGCCGCCACCTCGACCTCGACCGCCAGATCCCCCCGTTCGAAGGTGAGTTCGCGCCGCTCGCGGCCCTCGTCGTCCTCGGGCCCCGACCGCAGGGCGACCTCGGGCTCGTCCACCCGGGAGTCCCAGGTGAGCAGGGCGAGGTCCATGTCCATCGAGCGCAGCGCGAAGCTCGCCCGAGCCGTCCGGGTCACCAGGTCGGGGACCGGCTCGGTGCGCTCGAACAACGCTGCCAGCTCCCCGAGCAGCTGCGCGTCACGCTCGTCGTGGGTCACCGATCCTCCTGCGGCCTGCGTGGTACCCCATCCACGCATGTGGTGGACTCCTCAACCAGAGCCATCGGGCTCTCCGCTGATACCTCGACGTTCCAGAGCATGGCGCAGGTCACCCAGACAGCGCATCCGGGTGGGCCCGAGGCTGCCCATCGGCAGGCCGAGGGCCACCGCCGCATCCCGGTAGGACAACGCCTCCTGGGTCCCCCAGCCGGTGATCAACATGCGCAACAGGCGCTGGCACCGATCGGTGAGTTCGGCGAACGCCTCCCACATCAACCGGTCGCGTTCGAGGCGGACGACGTGCGTGTCCGGCCCCGCGGCGGGCTGCACGGCCGCGTCCAGAACGGCGTCGTCATCGGTGGCCACGGTCCGCTTCGAGCGCCGGTAGAGCCGGTGGATCTCGTTCCGGACGACGGTGGCCAGCCAGGCCCCGACCCGCTCCGGATCCTCGATCCGGTCCAGGTGCTCGAGCAACCTCATCCAGGCGGTCTGGACGACGTCCGAGGCGTCGGCGTCCCGCAGCCGGTAGGAGCGGGCGATGGACCACAACAGGCCGTTGTACCGATCGACCAGGGCATTCCACGCCGCCGGATCGCCGCCTGCGGCGCGCGACACCAGCGAGGTGGCATCGTCGTCCATCCTCGCCTCCGTGTCCTCACCTGGCTGGGGCTCGCCGATGACGGGCCGTCGATTCCGGGGCAAAGTACCAGGACGGGCGCCCACCCTGGGGTGGACGCCCGTCCCGTCGAACTGGCGTTTCCTGCGGTCAGGCGCTGGTGGCCGATGCCTTGTCCGTGGGCAGGATGACCGGCTCCTCGGGCTTGAGCTCGGCCTCGATGTCCTTGTGGGTGATCGAGTGGGTCATCGCCCACGCGATGGCCACACCGATGGCGATGGTCACTGCGCCGGTGACGATCACGTCGAGCACGCCCGGCAACTGGGTCATCTTGAAGAACACGAAGGCCAGGGCGGTGGTGGCGGGGATGGTGACCACCCAGGCGATGACCATCTCGCCGACGACCTTCCAGTTGGCGCCGCGCCCGGAGGCCGCACCCGCGCCCACCACCGAGGAGGCGGCGGCGTGGGTGGTCGAGATCGGGATACCGAGGCTGGTGGCGCCGAAGATGGCGGTGGTGGCGCCGATGTTGGCGGCCACGCCCACCCGGGCGTTCAGGTTGGTCAGCTTCATGCCCATGGTCTCGATGATCCGCCAGCCGCCCCAGACCGTACCGATGGCGATCGCGGCATAGGCGGACAGGGCGACCCAGGTCGGCACCGGGAACTTGCCGGAGGCGTCGGCGGCCAGGTAGCCGCCGCCGGCGAGCACCGCGGCGATGACGCCCATGGTCTTCTGCGCGTCGTTGGCACCGTGACCGAAGGAGACCGCAGCGGCGGAGACGATCTGCAGACCCTTGAACGGCGCGGCGTCGTCGTTCCACCGGGTGACCTTCTGCAGCACCCAGACGAGTCCGGCACCGACCGCGGCGACGGAGAACGCGACAGCCGGGGACAGCGCGATGGCGTAGACGACCTTCTTGACGCTGGACCAGCCGACGGCGTCCGTGCCGCCCACGGCCAGACCGGCACCGACCAGACCGCCGATGATGGCGTGGCTGGACGAGGACGGCATGCCGACGAACCAGGTGAGGTAGTTCCAGACGATGGCCGACATCAGCGCGGCGAAGATCACCGCGACACTGATGTACCCCTTGTTGACCGTCTTGGAGACGGTGTTGGCGACCGCGGTGCCGACGAAGAAGTAGGCCGCGAAGTTACAGACAGCTGCAAGCCAGACCGCCTGCAGCGGCGACAGCGCCTTGGTGGCGACAACTGTCGCGATCGAGTTGGCGGCGTCGTGGAACCCGTTCGAGAAATCGAACAACAAGGCCAGTGCGACGACCGCGATGACAGTGAGCAGTAACAGATCCACGGCTTCCTCCTGTGGTGGGCGTCGTCAGGATGGCAGAGCGGTTGACCTGCGAAAACGGGACCAACTGCCTACGCGCACGGACCCAAACCCGTTCTCGGGACCGCCGTTCACACTGACCTGCGGATGTGGCCTGCCTCATACGCGCCGCTCGAGATCGGTTGCGCCGGAGTTAACCGATTGTTTGCCACGATCGCCGTCCATCGAACGTCCGGACGTCACCCGGACGGGTCAGCGTCACCGAGGGGTGTCGCACTCGGTGCGAGTTTGTCAGCGATCCGCAGTGAAGTGCTACCCGAGTGTTCACCGAACCGTCAGACTCGGCTCGTGTCCGATCACGTGACCCCCGCCGAGCTCGAGGCGGTGACGCGCCCGCCGGCACCGCACACGGGCCTGTCCCGCTGGTTGCCGATCCTGGACTGGCTGCCGCGCTACCAGCGGGGCTGGTTGCGCGAGGACGTCACCGCCGGTCTGGCCCTCACCGCCCTCCTGGTGCCCCAGGGCATGGCGTACGCCCAACTGGCGGGGTTACCCCCGATCACCGGGCTCTACACCAGCGTGATGTGCCTGGTGGCCTATGCCATCGCGGGGCCGTCCCGGGTGCTGGTACTCGGACCTGACTCGTCCCTGGGTCCGATGATCGCCGCCACCCTGCTACCCCTGCTGGCCGCCGGCGGCGACCCGGCGCGGGCCGTCGTCCTGGCCTCGGTGCTGTCCATCCTGGTCGGCCTGTTCATGATCGCGGCCGGCGCCGCCCGGCTCGGCTTCGTGGCCGACCTGCTGTCCAAGCCGACCCAGATCGGGTACATGAACGGCCTGGCGCTGACCATCCTGATCGGCCAGGTACGCAAGCTGCTGGGGTTCTCGATCGAGGGCGACGGCCTGATCGCCGAGGTCACCGGCACGATCGACAAGATCCTCCAGGGAGCGACGAACACCTCCGCGCTGACCATCGGCGGCTTGAGTCTGGTGATCCTGCTGGTGCTGCAGCGGCTCATCCCCCGCATCCCGGCTGTCCTGGTGGCCGTCGTCCTGGCGACCATCGCCTCGGCCGAACTGGACCTCGAGGCCCGCGGGGTGAAGGTGGTCGGTGAGCTCCCGCAGGGCTTCCCCCCGTTCACGGTGCCGGTGATCTCGTTCGACGACCTCGGGCTGCTGGTGGCCGGGGCGCTGGGCATCACGCTGGTGGCGCTCGCGGACACGATCTCGACCGCCTCCGCCTATGCCCGCCGCGCCGGCACCCCGGTGGACGGCAATCAGGAGATGGTGGGAATCGGTGTGGCCAACGTGCTGGCCGGGTTGTTCCAGGGGTTCGCCGTCAGCACCAGCGGCTCACGGACCGCGGTGGCGTTCAAGGCCGGCGCGCGCACCCAGGTCACCGGGCTGGTCGGCGCGCTGGCGATCATCCTGCTGCTGGTCCTGGCCCCCAACCTGCTGGCCGCGCTGCCCATCCCGACCCTGGCCGCGATCGTCGTGGTGGCCGCCATCTCGATGTCCGACGTCCCGGGGGTGCGGCAGCTGTACCGCACGCGCCGGATGGAGTTCTGGCTGTCCATCGCCGCCACGGCCGGCGTGGCGGTGTTCGGCGTCCTGCCGGGCATCGGGCTGGCGGTGGCGCTGTCCATCCTCAACGTGTTCCGCCGAGCGTGGTGGCCCTACCAGGCGGTGCTCGGCCGCACCAAGGGCGTGCCCGGCTACCACGACATCAGCCGCTACCCCGCCGCCCGCCAGATGGACGGCCTGGTGGTCTTCCGCTTCGACGCCCCACTGATCTTCGCCAACGCGCGGACCTTCGCCGAACAGGTCATGCGGCTGGACGCCGCCGGCCGCAACCCCAACTGGATCATCGTGGCCGCCGAGCCGATCACCGACATCGACACCACCGCGGCGGACATGCTGGCCGAGCTGATCGACGACCTCGCCGAACGGGACACCACCCTGGTGTTCGCCGAGTTGAAGGACCCGGTGCGCACCAAGCTGGAGGCGTACGAACTGCCCTCGGTGCTGGAGAGGCTGCTGTTCTTCCCGACCCTGAACAAGGCCGGCAAGGCCTACCGCGAGGCCTTCGGGACCGACTGGGACGACGACGAGCCCACCGACGAGCCGGCGGTACCGGCACCTCGCCCCGACCCCGATCCCCAGATCTGACCGCTGGGCCGCGCCCCAGGTCTGACCCGGGGACGGCCCTCAGCGCAACCAGGCCTCGAGTCGCTTCAGGGCCTGCTCGAGCTCGGCGGTGGAGCCGGCAAAGCTCAGCCGCATGAACCGCCGGCCGGCAACCGGGTCGAAGTCCACCCCCGGGGTCAGGGCCACGCCGGTGGCCGCCAGGACCTGCGCGCACCAGGCCGTCGAGTCCGACGTCAGGTGCGAGATGTCGCCGTAGGCGTAGAACGCGCCGTCCGGGGGTGCCAGGTGAGCGATCCCGATCCCGGGCAGCGCCTCCAGCAGCAGCGCCCGGTTGGCCGCGTACCGAGCCACATGGCCGTCGAGCTCGGCCGCGGACTCCGGGTCGAAGGCGGCCACCGCGGCCACCTGGGAGACCGCCGGGGGGCAGATGTTCAGGTTGCCGACCAGCAGCTCCACCGGACGGCGCAGCGCCGGCGGCAGCAGCAACCAGCCGACGCGCCACCCGGTCATCGAGAAGTACTTGCTGAACGAGCCGACCACCACCGACTCCCGGCTGGTCTGCCAGGCACTGGCGCACCGGCGACCGTAGGAGACCCCGTGGTAGATCTCGTCGCTGATCAGCAGGGTGTCATGGGCCTGGCACCAACGAGCGATGGCCGCCAGCTCCGCCGGGTCGATGATCGTCCCGGTGGGGTTCGCCGGGCTGGCCATGATCAACCCCGCCGGAGGTTCGTCCAGGGCGTCGAGCATGGCCACGGTGGGCTGGAAGCGGGTGTCGTCGGAGCAGTCGAGCTCCAGGACGCGGCAGCCCAGGGCCTGCAACGTGTTCCGGTAGGCGGGGTATCCCGGCCGGGTCATGGCGACCACGTCCCCGGCGTCGAAGGCGGCCAGGAACACCGCGGTGAAGGCGGAGGAGGAGCCGGTGGTCACCACGACGTCCTCCGGTTCGACCGGCACGTCGTACCACCGCAGGTGGTGCGCGGCGATCGCCTCGCGCAGCGGGGCGATGCCGGTGGCCTCGGTGTAGCCGAGAACCTGGGACCGTAGCGCGCGCTCGGCGGCGCGCAGGACCGGCCGGGGAGCCGGGGTCGAGGGTTGCCCGGCGCACAAGATGATCACGTCCCCATGGCTCACCGACCGCTCGGCAGCAGCCTTGAGCACCTCCATCACGTGGAACGGCTCCACACGGCCACGCAGGGACACCCTCGTCATGTGACCAGCCTGCCACGGGCACCCGCCGCACCGGTGAATCCGGACACACGGCCGTGATCCGGACAGCCAGACCCATTGGGAGGACTCTCTTTTGGGTCGTTCGGGGGAGCCGGACAGGTTGCCGGGTTCCGGGGGACAGGCGAGAGGATGAGGGCGAACCCTGGCCATGTCACCCCACGCGCAGAGGATCTGGATTGGGCGCTCGCTTCAACCCTCCCCCGGGCTGGCCGACCCCGCCCCTGGGTTGGCGTCCCACGCCCAACTGGGTTCCCGACCCCGCCTGGCCCGCCCCGCCGGAGGACTGGCAGTTCTGGGTGCTGGACCCCGTTCGACCCACACCGGCGCCGCCCGCGGGTGGCCCTGCGGACACGGCGGCCGGCTCGGCCACCCCGGCCCCGCAGGCGGCGGCAGTGGCCGTGTCCCCGGCACCCCAGGTGCCACAGCAGAGAACCGAGCCCCCGGCCCCCTCGGCCACCGACGAGGCTGCCCACCCGACCATTGATCTGCCGGTGCTGCCGGTGCCGTCCGAGCCCCCGGCCCCCTCGGGCTGGCCGCTCGGGCAGGACGCCCACCCGGCCGAGGATCCCGCTCGCCCGCGCATCGGGCGGACGGTGCTCATCGGCGCTGCGGCAGCCGCCCTGGTGGGCTCGGGCGCGGTGGCCTTCTGGGTGGGGACACGACCCGAGGCGAACACCACCGGACAGGTGGTCGGCGCGCCCAGCCGGTCGCAGCCCGCCTCCGCGGTGCCGTCGGCGGCCTCCTCGCCGATGGCCTCACCGGTCTCACCCGGGGTCTCACCCGAGGTCATCTCCCCCGGCGCCGGCTCGCCGTCCCCGAGTGCCCCGGACCGGCCGGCCGCTCCGCCGGAGACCGCCACGGCGGCCCTGGCCACGCTGGCAACCCGGGGCGTCCAGTCGACCACGCCCTACGTGCGGTCTGCCTTCGGCACCGGCTGGGGCGACCCCGACGGCAACGGCTGCGACACCGGCAACGACGTGCTGGCGCGCGATCTGACCAAGGTCCGCCGCGGGCCCGACGGCTGCGTCGTCACCGGGGGCACGCTGCTCGATCGATACGTCGGGCGGACGGTCACCGCGCGCTCGCTCAGCGGTTCGGTGGCCCTGGACTTCGTGGTGCCGCTGGCCGATGCCTGGATGGGCGGTGCCCACGCCTGGACCGATCAGCAGCGGCGCGACTTCCTGGACGACGCCCGCAACCTGCAGGCCGTGCAGACCTCGACCACCCAGAAGAAGCGCTCACGCGATGCCACGGGGTACATCCCGTCCTCGGTGGCCTACCGCTGCACGTACATCTCCCGCCAGATCGGGCTCAAGTACCACTACCGGCTGGACGTCACCGAGGCGGAGCGCGCGGTGATGTCCGACGTCCTGGCGACCTGCCCCGACCAGCCGTTGCCGCAGGACCTGGCGCAGGCTCCCTCGACCACCCCGTAGGGGCGGTCAACGACGGCAGCGGTCACAATGGAGGTCCTGCCGTCCTGGCCTGCCCGCCGAGGAGTTCCGCCCGATGCCCGTCACCATCCCGCGTGACCTGCCTGCCCGACGAACGCTGGAGTCCGAGAACGTCTTCGTGATGTCCGAGGGACGGGCCACGCACCAGGACATCCGGCCGCTGCACATCGCGATCGTCAACCTCATGCCGACGAAGATCGACACCGAGACCCAGCTGCTGCGGCTGCTCGGCAACACCCCGCTCCAGCTGCAGATCACCCTGCTGCACATGGAGTCGCACGACTCGCGCAACACCGCCGGCGAACACCTGGATGCCTTCTACGCCACCTTCGACGACATCCGGCACCGCAAGTTCGACGGCCTGGTGATCACCGGGGCACCGATCGAGCAACTGCCCTTCGAAGAGGTCGACTACTGGCCCGAACTGTGCGAGGTGATGGACTGGGCGGAGGAGAACGTGTTCTCCACCCTGCACGTGTGCTGGGGTGCCCAGGCGGGCCTGTACCGGAGACACGGCATCCCCAAGTACCCGTTGGACCACAAGATGTTCGGCGTCTTCCACCACGAGGTGCTGGACCCGCACTCGCGCATCCTGTCCGGCTTCGACCAGGTCTTCCCGGCGCCGCACTCCCGGCACACCGAGACCCGCGCGGCGGACATCGAGGCGGTCGACGGGCTCCAGTTGCTGGCGGTCTCGCCCGAGGCCGGGGTGTACCTGGCCGCGAGCGCCGACGGTCGGCAGCTGTACGTCACCGGCCACCCCGAGTACGAGCGCTACACCCTGGCCACCGAGTACGAGCGGGACGTCGCCCGCGGCCTGCCGATCGAGGTGCCGCGCAACTACTACCCGGACGACGACCCGAGCCGGCCCCCCATGGTCACCTGGCGCTCGCACGCGTTCCTGCTCTACGCGAACTGGCTCAACTACTGCGTCTACCAGCGCACGCCGTTCGACCTGCAGGAGATCCCCGCCGAGCCGCCCTCCGACGACGACTAGCCGACGGCCAGCGGCGTGACGGGGTCCCGGACGGCCGAGGTGATCATCGGCGTGGACGTCGGGACGACCGCGGTCAAGTGCGCCGCCTTTGCCTTGGGCCACCCCACCGAGCTTCACCTGGCAGAGCGCGAGTACCCGATGGCGAGCCCCCGGCCGCGGTGGGCGGTCCAGGATCTCGACCGGGTGGGCACGGCCGTCCTGGACGCTCTCGGCGAGACCGTCGCCGCCTGCCGGGCCGCGGATGCCCGGGTGAT
Organism: Kineosporiaceae bacterium; assembly: GCA_016794595.1. Lineage (GTDB taxonomy): Bacteria > Actinomycetota > Actinomycetes > Actinomycetales > Kineosporiaceae > JADJPO01. The sequence continues at coordinate 12,818 of JAEUJN010000018.1, read as the reverse complement.
CGCGCTGGCGCTGGGATCGGCGATGCACGGCCTGATCGGGCTGGACGGCGCCGGCCGACCGCTCACCCCGCTGCTCACCTGGGCCGACTCCCGCGCCGGGGAGGAGGCCGGGCAGCTGCTGGCGGACGGGCTCGGGCCCACCCTGTTGGCACGCTCCGGCACCCCGGTGCACCCGATGTCACCGCTGGTCAAGCTGATCTGGCTGGGCCGGAACGAACCGGAGCTGCTCGCCCGGGCACGGTACTGGGTGGGGCTGAAGGACTGGGTGATCTATCGGCTGACCGGGGTGCTGGCCACGGAGCTCTCCACGGCGTCCGGGAGCGGGCTGCTCGACCTGGCGACCGGGACCTGGTCGGCGGCGAGCATCGAGCTGGCGGGGATCGACCCGGGCACCCTTCCCCCGGTGCGCGAGACCACCGACATCCTGCCGCTGGCCCGCGACCCGGCCGACCGGGTCGGCCTGCCGTCCGGACTGCCCGTGGTGCTCGGTGCCGGCGACGGGCCGCTGGGCAGCCTGGGCACGGCGGCGATCGCCCCTGGCGTGGCGGGGATCAGCCTGGGGACCAGCGGCGCCGTCCGGGTGGTCGTCCCGCCGCCAGGGGCCGCGGGCCGGACCGCGGGCCAGGCCGCAGGTGGGGCCCGGAGCGAGGTCGGCAGCGAAGCCGGTGGCCACGCCCGCAGCGGGCTGTTCTGCTACGCACTCACCCGCCAGACCTGGCTGGGCGGCGGGGCGATCAGCAACGGGGGGTCCGTGCTGCGCTGGCTCGGCGGGCTGCTGGGCGTCGAGGACGACGAGACCCTGCTGGCCCCGGCTGCCGCCGTGCCGCCCGGGAGCGAGGGGCTGTTGCTGGTGCCGTTCCTGGTTCCCGAACGGGCGCCGGCGTGGGACCCGGACCTGCGCGGCGCCGTCCTCTGGCTCACCGCCCGGCACGGCCGGGGGCACCTGGCACGGGCGGCCGTGGAGGCGGTGGCGTTGCAGGTGGCCGCGCTGACCGAGCGGGTGGCCTCGCTCGGGCCGGTGACCGAGATCCGCGCCACCGGAGGGGTGTTCCGCTCGGCGGTGTGGGCCTCGATCCTGACCGACGTGCTGGACCGGCCGATCACGATCACGGACGGCGCCGCCGGCACCGCCCGCGGTGCGGCCGCCCTGGGCCTGCTCGGTCTCGGCCTCGCGACGGCGCCGGCCGAGGCGCTGGGGGTGCTCGGCGCCGCCCGCGGCGACCGGGCGCCCACTCGCCCGGATCCGGCCGCTGCGCAGGTGTACCGGCAGCTGCGCCACCGGCTGCCCGAGCTGGTGGCCTTGGCCTCTGGGCGCGGGCCGGGGCAGGTGCCAGGCTGAGGCCATCGACGAGGAGGAGGCCATGAACGCCACTGGTCGGAGCGCAGCTGATGAGGTCACCCGGCGCGTGATCGTCGGGCTGGACGGTTCGGACCGTTCCCTGGACGCCCTGCGCTGGGGAGCCCACGAAGCCGATCTGCGCGGCGCCGAACTGCACGTGGTGACCGCGTGGTGGATCCCCGGCGGGTACGGCGACGTGTGGATGGTCAGCCCCGGCGGCGATTACGCCACCGAGGCACGAAAGATCATGGACGCGGCCGTCGAGGAGGCCCTGGGGGCCGAGGAGGCCCAGCGAGTCCACCGCCACCTGGTGGAGGGCAACCCGGCGACTGCCCTGATCGACATGTCGGGCCCGGACGACCTGTTGGTGGTCGGCTCTCACGGGCACGGCGGGTTTGTCGGGGCGCTGATCGGTTCGGTCAGCCAGCGGGTGGTGGCGCACGCCCATTGCCCCGTGGTGATCGTCCGGCGGCCCAAGGAGCACTGACCCCGGTCGGCCGGGGCCTATTCGACCAGGTCGTGGTCGGCCGGGCCGAAGACGCACAGGTGTGGCAGGAAGGGCCCGGGGTCGCCCGACCAGTCCATGGCGAGCAACTGGTCCCGGCTTCGCCGTCCGAAGCGCCAGCGGAAGGCCTCGAAGGAGGTCGTCCGTAACAGGACGCGGTCCTGGTCGGGGACGTCGGGACCCACCCGCACGTCGTGGTGCTCGGTGATCACGCGCAGCGGCGCCGGTGGTCGCAACCCGGTCAGGATGACCTTGGAGCAGATCACGACGGCGTCGCTGTCCCGGGCGCCGGTGTCGCCCAGCGCGCCGCGCAGGTCGAACTCGTGGCTGGCGGCGTCCATCACGGGTGGCCACATGGGACTGACGTCCAGCGCGGCCTCGAGGCCCGCCGCGGCGTCCGCCCAGCGCTCGAGCAGTTCGGCCAGCGGGACGCCGGCGCCGCGCTCGACGTGCGTCGAGGTCCACGCCGGCGTGGGGCCCTGGGTGGGGATCCGGCCGGCGACGGCGTCCTGGGCGACGCCCGCCAGGTGGGCGACGACGTCGTGCACGGTCCAGCCCGGCGTCGCCGGAACCGGCAGCGTGTCGTCCACGCCCTCGGCGAGCAGGGCGCTGACCCGCTCTCGTGTGCCGCGATAGAGCCTGGACAGCGGGGTTCGGTCGGTCATGGCCCGACCGTAGCCGTTGACCAGATCGGGTGACGCCACTGCCCGTGGCCCTCACGTCCGGCCCGGCCTCGTCCGAGTACTCCTGCGAGGCCTCACGCAGTGCCCCAGCCGATCAGGGAGTCACCACTCATGAAGCTCGCTGCCGATGCATCGCCCTCGGACCGCGGTTCCTCCCGGCCCGGGCTGTCCTATGCGGCCCGCCTGATCGGTGGGTACGCCGTGGTGCTGGCGCTGTCGGCGGCGTGCGTGGTCACGGCGACGGTCCAGTTCGGCAACCTCCAGGAGACCCGGGACGCCGAGGTCGGCCAGTTGGCGTCCTTCGTCGCCGACGTGTCGGACGCCGCGCTGTCGGCCAAGGCGATGGCCAACGACGAGCGCGGGTACCTGCTCACCGGGGACGAGAAGCTGGCCACCTCGGCCCTGGACCGGGTCAAGGCCATCGACGAGGCGCTGGCCTCGGCTCGCTCGCACGCGGACGCCGCGCAGGCCCCGAAGGTGGAGGCGATCTCGACCGGGATCCACACCTGGGCCGACACTGTCGAGGCCGAGTTCGCCCAGCACCGCACGGACCCGGCGGCGGCGCTGAAGACCGCCATGGGCACCAGCCGGGAGCAGCGCAAGGCCTACGAGAACCTGCTCGGGGAGACCGAGAAGGCGGCGCGGACCCAGCTGGTCGAGGGCACGGGTTTCGCCTCGACGGTCACCCGCGCCGGCGTCCTGCTGTGGTCCCTGCTGGGATTGATGGTGGCGGCATCGGCGATCCTGGCCACCCTGGTCGTGCGCGGGGCGACCCGTCCGCTGGGCCGGGCGAGCCAGGTCCTGCAGGCAGCCGCCGACGGTGACCTGTCCCAGCGGATGGAGTATGCGCGCGCGGACGAGTTCGGCGTACTCGCCACCAACCTCAACCACACCCTGGAGCGACTCGACAGCGTGGTCGGCGGGGTGGCCAGGACCGCTCGCGCGCTGTCCGTGGCCTCGGGCGAGCTGAGCCGGAGCAACACGCACATGTCCAGCCAGGCCCAGACCGTCTCCGACCAGGCCGCCCTGGCCGCCACCACTGCCGACCAGGTGAGCACGAACGTGCAGACGGTCGCTGCGGGTGCCGAGCAGATGGGCGCCTCGATCCGCGAGATCGCCACCAGCGCCGGTGAGGCCGCTCGGGTCTCCCAGGAGGCGGTCGGTGCGGCGCACACCGCGAGTGAGACCGTGGCCGAACTGGGCCGGTCCTCGGCCGAGATCGGCAACGTGGTCAACCTGATCACCGCGATCGCCGAGCAGACCAACCTTCTCTCGCTCAACGCCACCATCGAGGCCGCCCGGGCCGGCGAGGCCGGCAAGGGGTTCGCCGTGGTCGCCAGTGAGGTCAAGGACCTGGCGGAACAGACGGCCCGGGCCACCGACGACATCTCCCAGCGGATCGGCGTCCTGCAGGCGGACGCCACCCGGGCGGTCGATGCGATCAGCAAGATCACCGACGTGATCGGCAAGATGAGCGACTACTCGACCACCATCGCCGGTGCGGTGGAGGAACAGACCGCCACCACGAACGAGATGTCGCGCAACGTGGCGCAGGCGGCCCAGGGTGCCGGCGGGATCGCCGGGAACATCGCCGAGGTCGCCGAGGCCGCGACCCGCACCGGCACCGGGGTGCACCAGGCCCAGCAGGCGGCCACCGAGCTGGAGACCCTGAGCAGCCAGTTGCAGTCCCTGCTCGCGGGGATCCAGCTGCAGCACCGCTGATCGGTCGACGACCGGTTGCTCGACCGGTTGATCGACTGGTTGCTCGACCGGTTGACGGCCGGGCTCAGGGCAGAATGCGGCCATGAGCAGGATCTGGTTCATCACGGGCACGTCGCGAGGCTTCGGCCGCGAGTGGGCGCTCGCGGCCCTGGAGCGCGGGGATCGGGTGGTCGCGACCGCCCGCTCGACGGCAGCCCTGGACGACCTCGTCGTCGCCCATGGGGATGCCGTCCTGCCGATGGCGCTGGACGTCACCGATCGGGCCGCGGTCGAACGGGCGGTCGCCGGGGCGGCCGAGCACTTCGGCCGGCTGGACATCGTGGTGAACAACGCCGGCTACGGCTTGTTCGGGATGATCGAGGAGGTCACCGAGCAGCAGGCGCGAGCACAGGTGGAGACCAACGTGTTCGGAGCGCTGTGGGTCACCCGGGCGGCGCTGCCTCACCTGCGCGCGGCGGGGAGCGGGCACATCATCCAGGTCTCCTCGATCGGCGGCATCACCGCCTTCCCGGGGTTGGGGCTCTACCACGCCTCCAAGTGGGCACTCGAGGGCCTGAGCCAGTCGCTGGCCGCCGAGGTGGCCGACTTCGGCATCTGGGTCACACTGGTGGAACCGACCGGGTATCAGACCGATTGGGCCGCCGCGTCGGCCGTTCGCGCCGAACCGATCGCCGCCTATGACCCGGTCCGCGAGCGGGCCGCGGCCCGGCGGGCAGCCGCCATCGGGCGGCGCGGGGACCCCACCGCCACCCGGGAGGCAATCCTGGCCGTCGTGGACGCCGAGCGGCCACCCCTGCGGATCTTCCTCGGCGACGGGCCGCTGCGGACCGCCGTCGAGGAGTACGCCGCGCGGATCGCGACCTGGCAGGAATGGGAAGCGGTCTCGATCGCGGCGCACGGGGCCACGGATGGCATCCCGGCCGGCTGATCGCGTCGAGGCACCGCGGACGTTCAAGCGGCGCGGCGGCCGGATCCGCCCCGGGCAGAGCGCCGCCCTCACCTCACTGTGGCCGCGCTACGGCCTGGACTCCGGAGCCGGTCGGCTGGACCTGGCCGCGGTGTTCGGGCGTGAGGCGCCGGTGGTGCTGGAGATCGGGTTCGGCATGGGCGAGACCACGCTCGCCCTGGCGGCTGCCGACCCGGGGCGTGACGTCCTGGCGGTGGACGTGCACGCGCCGGGAGCGGGCGCCCTGCTGCGCGGGGTGGAGGCGGCCGGGATCGGCTGGGTGCGGGTGATGCTGGCCGACGCACTCACCGTCCTGCGCGAGGACCTGGCACCGGGCTCGCTGGCCGAGGTCAGGCTGTTCTTCCCCGACCCGTGGCCGAAGGCACGCCACCACAAGCGGCGGATCTTCACCCCGGCCTTCGCCGCGCTCGTGGCCTCGCGGCTGGAGCCGGGTGGGCGGCTGCACGCCGCCACCGACTGGGCCCACTACGCCGCCCAGATGGCACGGGTGATCTCCGCCGAACCGTTGCTGCACAACGAGTTCGGAGATGCCCCCGGCGGCTTCGCGCCGAGACCACCGTGGCGGCCGGTGACCCGGTTCGAGCGGCAGGGGCTGGGCAAGGGACACCAGGTCTTCGATGTGATCGCCCGGCGGTGCTCAGGAGCCGGTACGCCGCAGCCACCACAGGCCGACGAAGGGCAGGATCAGCGGGATGAACAGGTACCCGCTGCCGAAGGTCGACCAGACCGTCGCCCGTGGGAAGTCCTCGGGGACGAGCAGGCTGAACGCCCCGATCACCAGGACGCCGATCAGCTCGATGGTCACCGCCGTCCAGGCCACCCGGCGCGCCCCGCGCCAGCGACCGGCCAACGCGACGGTGGCGATCAGGTAGACCACCGCCGAGAAGGCGGACAGCAGGTAGGCCACCGGGGCCTCGTCGAACCGGGTGCTCAGCTGGACGGCGGCGCGTGAGGTCGCCGCCACGGCGAAGATCCCGTACAGGGTGACCAGGATCCGGCCCGGACCGGACGACGTCGGCTCAGGCACGACCGGCCCACAGGGTGGTCAGGCGCACGACCATGGCGAGCACGGTGAGGGCCCCCAGGGCCAGCACCGCCGGCGTCCAGCGGGTTCGCTCGGCCCACCCCCACAACACCGCGGCGGGCATGATCAGCAGATTGCCGATCAGGTAGCCGATCACGGTCGCCACCGATCGGACCTCGTGTCCACGAGCCAGCTCGATCGCGGCGATCAGCGACATGCCGATCACGGTGACCTCGACCAGGGCGGCCATCAGCAGCAACGTGGTGTCGTGCATCCGGGACAGCGCGGTCATCACCACGCCGGTGACCAGCAACACCAGGGCACTGACCGAGACGGCCCAGATCAACGCAGAATGCACGTCGCTACCTTGCCACGAGCGCTCCCAGCGCGAAGTCACCGACCATCGCCCGTGCCGATGGCGAACGCCACAACACGTGGTGGCCCACGCCGTCCAGCTCGCAGCGGGTGAGCTCGACGGCCACCCCCCGTGCCCGGACGGCGTAGTCCAGCGACCACTCGGGGCGCGCCTCGCTGCGGTCGCGGGTGCCGTGGACCATCAGGACCCGACGCCCGGCCAGCTGATCGATCGGGTCGTCCCCGGGCAACCAGGGGGCGATCGCCGCCACCGCCACCACGTTCCGGCCGGCGGCGGCCCACAACGCCGCCCGGCCCCCCATCGAGTACCCCAGCAGGACGACCGGGACGTCGCCGTCCCTCTCGGCCAGCCGGTCCAGGGCCCAGCGGGTGTCGGCCACCGGGTCGGCGTCGTTCCAGCCCCGGTACCGGTAGCGCAGCAGGTGCACCCCCACCCCGACGGCGGCCCCCCGCGCCGCCAGGCGCCGTCCGGGACCGCGCAGTTCGAGGTCGATCAGGGGGCAGTAGCGGCTGCGGTCACTCGCATACCCGCCGGGCAGGATCAGGACGGCGCCGCGCGTCAGGTCGTGCGGCCCGCCCCCGCGAGCGCGCCAGGTGACCAGCTGGGGGGCATCGCGCACGACCGTCCCGTCGGCCGGGCGCGGTGGGTCATGAGCCCTCAGGGCGCACCGGACTGTGCCCCACCCTGCCGGAACTCACCCCCGACTCGCTCCCCGCACGATCACCGGCCGCGGGAGCGGGGGGTCGGCCGAGGGGGGCCCGCAGGGCGACGGCCAGCACCGGCAGCAGGGCGGTGGATGCGGCCAGCAGCACCCAGAAGGAGGCCGGGCCGAGGCGATGGATGGCCAGCCCACCGATCAGCGGTCCGATCACCGACCCGAGCCCGTAGGCCATCACGAGAACCGCGCTCGCCGGCACCCTCAGTCGGGGGTCGATCTCGTCGTTGACGTGACTGATCGCCAGGGAGTAGAGCGGGAACGACAGCGCCGTGAACGCGCCGAAGACCACCAGGGTGAGCATCGACGCAGCCGGGACCACCAACCCGGCAGCCGCCACGACGGTCGAGCCGGCGGCGATCGCCAGGATCACCCGGCGACGGGGGAGGCGGTCCGAGGCCACCCCGACCGGCCACTGCAGGAGGACCCCGCCCAGCATCCCGACCGCCATCATGAGCGCGATCCGGTCCAGGCTGTAGCCGGCCACCACGCCGTAGGTCGGACCGATCGTCAGGGCGAGGCCGACCCCGATGCCGCTGGCGATCGAGGTCAGTGGCCCCAGCGGGGCGACGGCGAGGACGGTGCGCACCGGGGGCCGCACCAGCCGCGGCGGCAGGGCCGGGGCGGGCGCCCCGGACAGGGCCAGTGGCATCAGGGACACCGACATCAGTGCCGAGCCGACCACGAACGGCAGCGGCCCGGAGCCTCCGGTCCCGGACAGCACCCACTGCCCCACGGCGACACCGACATTGGCGGTCACCAGGTAGACCGCGAGCCACCGCCCGCGATTGCGGTTGGTGGAGGTCGCGCTCAACCAGCTCTCGGCGACGATGTACATGCCCGAGATGCACAGGCCGAAGATCACCCGCATGCCGACCCACACCGGGGCCAGCACCAGGAACGGGTAGACCAGCACGCTCACCGCCGCGGCGGAGGCCAGGACCGCGTAGACCCGGATGTGCCCCACGGCGGAGATCATCCGCGGCACCAGAACGGCTCCCACGAGGAAGCCGACATAGTGCACCGACCCGGCGAGGCCGGCCACCGGGGCGGAGAACTCCTCGGTGCCGCGGACGCCCATGACCGAGGTGACCAGGCCGAAGCCGACCATCAGGGTGGTCACGGCCACCAGGACGGCCCGGGCCCCGGCCTCAGTCCCCATGACGCCGATTGTGCATCCCCGGCCTGCCGCCCCCGTGCTCGACCCCTCAGTCGCACGGGTCTGGGACAGTGGCCCCATGTTCGTCAAGGTGTGCGGTCTGGACACCGTCGAGTCGGCGCGGGTGGCCATCGAGGCCGGAGCCGACGCCCTCGGGGTGGTGATGAGCCGCACCAGCCCCCGGCGACTCACCGTCGAGGCTGCCGCAACGATCGTCGAGGCGGTGCGCGGGGAGGTCCGGACCGTGCTGGTCACCAATGACCTGCCGTCCGTGCAGGCGGCGGACATCGCCACCCGGCTCGGTGTCGACGTCCTCCAGCTCCACGGCCGGCGCTACGCCGCATCCGACTTCCTCCTCGCCCGCGAGCGCTTCGAGCACCTGTGGCGGGCCACCTCGCTCGCCGACTCCCCCGACCTGACGGTCGGCGCCTGGGGTGAGGAGGTCCTGCTGCTGGATGCTCCCTCCCCGGGCTCCGGGGAGCAGTGGGACCTGTCGGCGCTGGAGGCCGGCCGTCCCCGCGGCGCCTGGATCCTGGCCGGGGGGCTCACCCCGGACACCGTCGGCCCGGCCGTGACCGCTGCCCGCCCCTGGGGGGTGGACGTCTCGAGTGGGGTCGAGTCGTCCCCCGGGGTCAAGGACGCCGGGCGGATTCGCGCCTTCCTGGACGCCGTCCGCGCCGCGAGCTGACCAGCCCACTGCCGACCCCCGAGCGGGGAGTCGCACCGGAGTCCCCTTCTTCATCCGACGATTCCCGGAACGCCACCTGAGGTTCACCCCTGGTGGGCAAACCGGACTCAGGACAGTCGGGCTGCAACAGTCGGGCTGCAGAGCAGGAGGGTGGTCATGAACCCGATCGGCAGGGTGCTGGTGGGCGTCGACGGATCACCGACCAGCCTGCAAGCACTGCGCATCGCCCACGAACTCGCCCTCCGGTTGCACCGGCCCCTGGTCGCCATCCGGGTCTGGGACCCCCAGAACGACCGCCGGTACGGCGTCCCCCAGGAGCTGGACGTCACCCGCGAGGAGGCCCACGCCTCGCTGCGGAACGCCTTCGAGGAGGGCATGGGCGGGCTGCCGCGCGATGTCGAGCTGACCTGCCTGGTCGTGCGCGGCGAACCGGGACCGGCCCTGACCAGGCTGGCCGATCAGGTCGACGACGTACTGGTCGTCGGGCGCTCGCGCCACCGCCGCGCCAACCGCCTGTTCCTGACCGGCTCGGTGGACGAGTACTGCGTGCGGCACGCCGACTGCGCCGTGCTGACCGCGCCTGCACCACCCTTGCTGGACGCCGTCCGCGGTCCGGCTGCGTTGCACCGGTGGGACAACCTGCTCGACGCCTGACCACGACCCGCTCAGCGGGTGATCCGGTGGGCCTCCAGGCCGTCCAGGATCAGCCGCAGGGTGAACTCGAACTCGGCCTGGGTGTCACAGATGCCGAGCGAACCCCGGGCCTCGTGCACCGCCACCTCGGCCAGGTGGGCGAGGTGGGGCATCGTCGGTGCCAGGTCCTGCGCGGCCTCGTCCCGCGCCTGCTCGTCATCGACTGCGGGCTCGAACAGTTCCTGGGTGAAGCCGAGCAGCATCGAGCCGAGCGAGTGGATCGCGCGGTGCGCCAGCGGGTAACCACAGCCCCCTTCCACCATCGTCGCCACCAGCGCCTCGAACAGCGGGTACACCGTCGGTGGTGGCTGCGACCGGGCGGCGATCAACCCCGGCGCCCAGGGATGACGGTGCATCACCGTGCGCGCGGCCAGGCACCTCCGCCGGACGACGTCGCGCCAGTCGAGCGAGCCCGCGGTGGCGCCGGGGTCCAGACAGGCCTCGGCGATCTCGCCCACCACGACCTCGGCCAGCCCGTCGAGCAGCGCGTTCTTGTCGGCCACGTGGTGATAGAGGCTCATCGCCTCACAGCGCAGCTCACCCGCCAGGCGGCGCATGGTCAGCGCGCCGAGCCCCTCGGCGTCCGCCAGCACGACCGCGGCATCGAGCACGCGAGCGCGACTGAGGGGTTCGCGATCAGCGCGGGGGGCCGGGGCAGGCATCACGCCTCCTTCGCGCGCGGGACCTGAGGGGCGGGGTACATGGTCCCTTGCCGGCCGCCATCTTACGTCGTAAGGTCAACCTTACAACGTAAGAATCCTTCAGGAGAGTGATCACCATGTCCGCGGATCGGGGCTTCGAACAGCTCACGGTGAATGCCAGGATCGCGATCTCGGCCCTGTGGACCTCGACGATGTTCGTCTTCGCCTACGTGGACCTGTTCAGCTTCTACCGACCCGACTTCCGGGCTGACGTCGAGGCCGGAACCGTGAGTGGCTTCACCGTCGGCGAGACCTTCCTGCTCGGCACGACGGCCTACATCCTGCTGCCCTCGATGATGGTGTTCCTGACCCTGGTGCTGCCCGCCCGGATCGCCAGGGCGGCCAACCTGGCCCTCAGCGCCGTCTACGCGCTGACCATCGTCGGCGGGGCGCTCGGGGAGTGGGGTTACTACGTCCTCGGCAGCGCCGTCGAGGTGGCCCTGCTGGCGGGGGTGGCCTGGTACGCGTGGACCTGGCCGCGGGTGCGCCAACCGGTCGCGGTCAGCTGACCCCGGGAGGACAGCGCCGAGGCCGTGTCACCCGCTCAGGCATCACAGCCGGGCTCAGACCACGACCACCTCGGACTCACCGGGCAGGTGCACCGTGCCCTGAGGCCCTCGGAAGGCCAGCGGCAGGCCGCGGGCACGGTGCCAGTCGAGGCTGTCGGTCACCTGCACGTGCACGTGGGGCTCGGTGCTGTTGCCGGAGTTCCCGCACTCGCCCACCTGCTCCCCCGCTCGTACCGGATCACCCGGGCGCACCCGCACCGTCCCGCGACGCAGGTGCGCCAGCAGCACGAACGGACCGTCGCCATGCTGGGCGATCACGACATGGTTGCCGGCGATCGCCGGGATGCCGGCCCGCACCCGTCCGGCCTGGGTGAGTGCGTACCCGATCCGGGAAACGGCCGAACGCCGGGCCTCGTGATCGGGCTCACCGTCGTGGGCCGCCACCACCGACCCGGACGCCGGCGCGAGGATCGGCGAGCCGAACCCGACGAATTCGTCCGGAGCCTCGACGGCGACCAGCGACCTCCAGCACCCTCACCTCCGGTGTCGACGGCCTCAGGCAGGCGTCGAGGCCCGCCCGGTCCATCGTCCCCAGATGTCGCGGTTCGGCAAGGCGGTCAGGGTGTCCCGGTCGGTGGAGGCGAGCTGGGAGAGGAAGAGTTGCCCCCGCTCGCGGCCGTGGGTCAAGAGGCGATCGATCAGGGCCGGGCTGCGCGCCAGTTTGGACTCATAGTCCAGCGACTCGGCCAGGTCGGCCGCCATCGTGATCACCCTGACCTTCACCGGCGCGTACACCTGGCGAGCGGCCTCGGTGAGGTGCCCGCCCAGGATCAGCCGGTTCATGTGGGCGATCGCGTCGATCTCCTGCAGGTAGGAGATGTTGCCGGACAGCTCGTTGCGCCGATCGCGGATGTCGTCCATGGACGTCGGTTCCACGGTCCAGGTCTGGGGGTTGATCTGGATCACCCAGAGCTCGACCGGCTCCAGGTCGGTCGTGGTCGAGGTACTCGCCGGGTCTCCGCCACCGGCCTCGACCGCGCCCAGCCGGCCCTCGGGCACGTCTCGGCGAGCAGCCGGGATCAGTTCGCGCAGAGGCGGGTTCTGGGAGAACCCGCCGTCCCAGTAGACCCCCTCGCCCAGGTGGACCGCCCGGAACACCGTCGGTAACGCGGCCGAGGCCAGCACCACCTCACCGGTGATCTGGTCCGGTGGGTTCCCGAACAGGCGGTGGCTGCGGAACACCCGGAACTCGCCCGTCCGCACGTCCACCGCGCTGATCAACAAGCGGGGGTCGCCCGGGCCGACCCGATCGGGCGTCAGCTCCTCGAAGGGCACGGTGTCCATCAACCGCAGGAAGGCCCGGTGGGCCTCGAACGGGTTGCGGTAGGCGCTGATCTCCGGGGACATGCCCATCGAGCCGCCGAGCCGGAGCGAGGCCAGCAGGAAGGTCTCCGCAGGCCAGGCCCACCACGGCGTCCGGTTCTGCTGCCAGATCGTCTCCAGCCGCTCGGCCGCCACCTTGCGCCCGGCCTTCGAGCTCCGTCCGACCAGGCCCGACCAGGCGGCAACGGCGCACACGGCGCCACCCGACGTCCCGCTCAGCGCGCGCACCTCGACCCGCCGATCACCGATCAGCGACTGCAGCACCCCGGCCGTGAACGCCGTGTGGCTGCCGCCACCCTGGCACCCGATTGCCACCCGGAACCGTTGGCCCTCGGCCATGCTGCACCCCCTGAG
>JAEUJN010000117.1 GCA_016794595.1 Kineosporiaceae bacterium | reverse complement strand
CAGCGAGGTGCTCGCCGACGTCAATCGGGAGTTGCTCGGCAGACTGCCCCACGTCGAGGGGGAGGCCGAGCGTGAACTGCTCTTCGCGAACGCCGTCCTGGTGTACGAGACGCTCGATTTCATGGTGCGGTATCTCGAGGACTACCAGGTGCGCGGGATTCCCCAGTTGGAGGAGCTCGCGGCCGACGTCCGCCGGCGCTCGCAGGCGACCCTGACCGATCTCGAGCGGCAGCGCGCGGACACCCAGGCCCTGCAGATCAGTGAGCAGCGCCGGGAGTCGATCCTGCGAGGGCAGCGTGATCACGAGGCCGCAGTGCGCCTGATCCTCTCCGAGTGGGAGTCCTTCATGGACGAGAAGGCCGAACTCGCGACCTCGATCAGGAGCAAGGTCGCCGCCCAGCTCGCGATCCTGCGGGTGCGCCGTGCCGGGGCCCGCACACGGATCGAGGTACTCGGACTCGCGGCCGTGACGAACCTGATCAACGACTCGATCAACGACCTGGAGCAGGCCACCCTCGAGGCGGTCGACCTCGACCTCGCGCCCCTGCCGCTCGACCGGATGCACCGGCTCCTGGGCATCACCGACCTGAGCCGCACCGATCAGGGCTGAGGCGGCGCCCGACTCGGATCACCTCGAGGCGGTGCCGACTCCCTCGTGCCGGCCGCGTCCGGCCGGCGGCTGAGCGGGCAGCGCGACCGGGATTGGTGGGCGGCTCAGCAGCCGCTGGGCGACCGTGCCCGGCAGGATTGCCGAGGCCAGTACGGTGGCAGCCAGGGTCGAGAACTGGGCCCGATCGATCAGATTCGCTTGCAGCGCAGCGAGATTGATGATCGTTCCGAAGGTGAGTCCGGTGCTCATCAGGGCCGAGGCGGCCCACAGCGTCCGGCCGTCGCCGACGCAGGGCACCCGGCGCAGGACGCCGCCCGCCGCGATTGCCTTGGGCAGCACCTTGGCAGCCAGCAGGGCGGCGATCACCGGCGCCCCGGCGATGACCGCAGGCAGCGACACCGACATGCCCGCCCGGACGAAGACGAACGGCGCCAGGAATCCCATCACCACCGTGCGCAGACGGGCCAGCTCGGAGGTCTGGGTGCGGTAGTAACGCGAGGCAACCACGCCGAGCACGAAGGCCGGCAGGACGGCGACCCCTCCACCCAGGTGAGCCAGCAGGAGCAGGGCGGCCAGCGCCGCGACGACCACCCGGGCTCCCGGCTCGCTGGGCCGATCGCCACCGACCAGGCGGCTGAACCGCAAGGCCACCGGCACGAGGGCGCACATCATCGCCGAACCCACGCCGAATGCGAGCAACTGCCAGGACGGCCGGGACACCAGGGCGGTCATCACCGCAGCCGCGGCGACATCGGTGAGGAACACGGCAGCCATCAGCAGCCGTCCGAGCTCCGAGGACACCAGGCGCAACTCGAGCAACACCGAGTAGGTCACGGCGAGGCTGGTCTCGCCCAGCACTCCGCCGGCCACCAGGGCGGCTCGGTGCGACCAGCCGAACCCCAGGGAGGTGACCAGCACGACGATGACGAAGGGGGCCACGAAGGCTGCGGCCCCGAGGGCGAGAGCCCCACCTGGGGTGCGTCGCACGGCGTCCAGGTCGATCTCACTGCCCGCCACGTACGTGAGTGCGACGCCGCCCACCGAGGCGAGGACCACCAGCCACGGCGCGTTGGTGTCGACCGGCAGCAGGGCGCTCACCCCCACGCCGAGTCCGAGCTCGACCAGAGCGGCCGCGCTGCGCAGACGTGCCGACACCAGGCCCGCCAGGGCGACGACAGCCGCGACCACAGCCAGCCCTGCCAGCGAGGTCATCGGGCACACACCCCAGCGGCGCCCTCCGGGGCCGTGTCCTGCGGGCCGGTGCCGTCGAGGGCGGTGCCGTCGCCCAGGAGCAGGTGGGATCCCGGGGTGGGAGTCGGGCCGTCGGCCGCCCACCAGGGATCGGTGCCGAGCAGATCGGCCAGGCGATCGGTCGACTCGGCGAACAGCGGCCAGAGCCGTTCCCGGACCTCAGGTGCGACCTTCGGCCGGTCTGCGTGGGCATGGTGCCGCCCGAACTCGTCGGGGATCCAGGGCCGGATCCCCAGGAACCGGCAGACATCGGTGAACACCTCGCCCGGGCGGGCATAGAAGTCCTCGCTGCGCAGCACCAGGAGGCGGCGAGCGGGGACCGCGGCCAGCCACCGGGCCAGCTGGGTGTCGTACCGGCCGCGGTCGAGGTAGGAGTAGTGCTCGTGGGCGGCCCGTGGGTGCTCAGGGTCGTCCAGCAGGGCCTCCACCTCGCCGGCGAGACGCTCCGGCTCGGCATCCAACGCCTCGAGGAACGGCAGCTGCTCGACCCCGTTCTTCACCCGATCCCAGTGGTGGGAGAAGGCACGCTCCACGGGGTCGCGCAGCATCGCCACCAGTCGGGCCTCGGGGGCCTCCTGAGCCACCCGTCGCGGGGCGAGCGGGTGGTAGAGCAGATAGGGGTCGGCCTCCCCGCTGATCATTCCCGGGCGCCGGATCGGGAAGTGCGAGCGATACCAGGCCTGGCCGCGGTCGTGGTGCAGCGCGAAGTACTGCGGACTCTTGATCCGTTGCACTCGCGGGACCAACGCCGCAACCTGCGGGTGGCGCGTCAGAGCGTGGTAGAGCGTCGTGGTCCCGCCCCGCTTGCTGCCGATCACGAGGAAGTCCGGCCCCGCACGCCACGGCGCAGTGGCCATGGTCCCCAGCCTGATCGTCGCCTTGGCAGCCCGGCGGATCGGAACCGGGATGCGCCCGACAGGGGAGGGCCCGTCGAAGGCCCCGACGGTCATGCCCGGTCGGTGGGTCACTCTGTCGGCACTCACTCGACCGGCACCACCTGGCTGGGAACCCGGATCGCGACCGTGTCGGTGCCGGTCGACTCGAACACCGTGACGGCGCCGTTGGGCAGCGCGCGACGCCAGCGCGACCTGGCAGAGCCCGTGGTGGCCGTGATCAGCAGCCGAACCGTGGCCGCGTGGGAGACCGCCGCGACCTTGCCGCCAGGGTGCAGCAGGGCCAGCGTGCGCATGGTCAGCAGCATCCGCTGCGCCGCCAGGTCGAGGGACTCGCCCCCGGGGATCACGGCGCCGACCGCATGGGACTGGTAGTCGGCGTAGGCCTGTGGGTTGATCGCCTGGGCCTCGTCGGGGGTCTTGCCGTCCCAATCGCCATAGGCCAGGTTGAGCAGCCCGGGGTGGTCGGTCACGGTGGTCAGGCCCGAGGCGTCGGCGATGATGCGGGCGGTGTCCCGCGCCCGGCGCAGCGGACTGGCATAGACGGCCTCCAGCCCCACGCCGGAGAGCTGGTCGGCGGCGGTCCAGGCGTCGCGCCAGCCACCCTCGTCCAGCGGGACGTCGATCCGGCCGCGGTAGCGGCTGGCGCGGTTGAGCATCGTCGTGCCGTGGCGGACGAGGTAGATCCGGCAGGGCTCGGACAGGGGCACGGTGTCGGTAGCGGGGGTTGTCATGGATCAAATAGACATCTAATTCAATCGAACTAATAGAGATTCTGAGGAGGGTCACCCGCTCGGACGGACAACTCACCCGGACGGCGGCAGCAGTGCCGAGGTCAGGTGCCGGAGAGCAGCCTCTGGCTCGGCTCCGTGCCGCCACCCTCACCCGGCCTCCACGAACGATCAGCAGCTCCTCGGCCCAGGAGCTGCCCGCCCGGACTCGTGGCACGGGGAGTGGTTGACTGCCGCTGTGCTCGAACTCGCCGCAGGTCTCACTCCCGCCGCACTGGACGCCATCGCGGAGCTGGAGCGACGGGTGGTCGCTGCCGACGGGGGCCGCCTGAAGCTGGAGTGGGGCGCACTGCGCAGCCGTTCCGGCCGGCGGGTCGAGGATCTGCTCTGGTGGGACGGCGAACACCTGCTCGGCTTCCTGGGCCTCTACGGATTCGGCGCGCCGACGGTCGA
>JAEUJN010000111.1 GCA_016794595.1 Kineosporiaceae bacterium | reverse complement strand
CACCCGCCGCGTCCAGGCTCACCCGCGCATCGGCGATCCGGCAGGGCCCGCTCGCGGTGTAGGTGATCCGGGCCGGCTGACTCGCGGTCGCCTGGAGGCGGAACGGGGGATCTCCCCAGGTCTTGGCCAGCCTGTCCTGGGCGAACCGAACCGTCAGCGGCGAACCAGCAGACGACGACACCGACGGCGACGGGTCGCCCCCGCCGCCCCGGCCGCCCTCGTCCGTGGCACCGTCACCGAACAGCTGGCTCACCATCGCGATCACGGCCACGATCACCGCCACCGCACCGACCGCTCCCAGCGCGGGCAGGGCCCGGCGCCACCAGCTCGGTGGCTCGCTGCCGCCCGCACCCGGGGACCCGACCCCGACGCGATCGGTGAGTGGCTGCGCCTGAGTGCCATCCCCCGATCCGGCCTCGCCCGGGCCATCACCACCGCTGCGGCCGGCGTAGAAGCCCAGGGCCGCAGCTGCGGCGATCCGCACCCCGTTGCGCCGGAGGCCACTGATCCGGGCCGCCAGCGCCGGGGTGACGCCCCGATCACCGGTCAACACGACCACCTCGGGCCACCGCCTGGCCGCCTCGGCCACGGGGACGGCAGCGAACCCGCGGGTCACCACCCGCACCAGATCCCTGCCCTGCGAGCCGAGTTCGCCGGTGATCAGCATCCCGGCCAACTTCTGGACATGGACCTCGGCCGTGTCGTGATCGTCGAAGACGATGATCACCTCACCGTCCCGGCGGACCGCCTTGTAGAACAGGTCACCGAGCAACTCCAGGTAGCAGACCTCGGAATCGGCCGGGTTCAACTCGATGAAGCTCAACGCGGGCAACTCCACCAGCTCCGGTGGCAGCCGCACCGGCCAGCGCGCGCCGTCCACCATGGCCGGGACCAGAGCGCACCCCAACTCGACCGCCCGGCGCAGCTCCCAGCGCACCACGTCATCGGACGCCAGGATCCGCTCCCCCTGCGGCCCGCCCGCCCACCGATCACCCACCAGCACGAGCACCGCATCACTGGAGCGCAGCCGGTGAGCCAGGACAGCCCGCCAGGACCAACCGGCCAGGATGTCCATCCGGTCGAGGAAGACCCTGTCCAACCGCAGGTCATCCTTCAACCGCACCGCCAGACGCGCGGCAACCACCGGCGTGTCCTCACGCCGGTAGGAGATGAACACTCGCGGCATACCCATCCCCGGCACCCTCGGGCCGAGCCTCCCCAGACAGGAGCGCGCGCACCGTCGATCAGATACACGCAGGGAACCCCCGTCGGACGCGGTGCGTTGGCCCCACCACCCACCCCTGTCCTCGGCTGACCTCCTCCGAAGAGAGACATGAGCACCGATCACAGACCCTGGGCCGTGCACCTCCACCCTGACGAGGCGGTGCGCGGCCGGTGACGGACGTGGCCTCCCTCCTGGTCGGCGTCGTGGTCGTGCTGGCGATCACCGTGGCCACCGGGTACTTCGTGGCGCAGGAGTTCGCCTACATGGCGGTGGACCGCTCCACCCTGAACGCCAGGGCTGCCGCCGGGGACAGTGCTGCCCAGCGAGCGCTGAGGGTCACCCGGCGCACCTCGTTCATGCTGTCGGGCGCACAACTGGGCATCACGGTCACCGGCCTGTTGGTCGGCTACGTCGCCGAGCCGTTGATCGGGGAGTCGCTCGGTGCGCTGCTCGGTGGCGTCGGGATCCCCACTGCGGTCGGCATCGGCATCGGAGCGACGCTCGCGCTGCTGTTCTCCACCCTGGTGCAGATGCTGTTCGGGGAGCTGTTCCCCAAGAACCTGGCCATCGCCCGGCCCGAGCCGGTCGCCCGCTGGCTCGCCAGGTCGACCGTGGTCTACCTGACCGTCTTCGGGTGGCTGATCTGGGTCTTCGACCAGTCCTCGAACCTGCTGTTGCGTGCCCTGAGGATCGAGCCGGTGCACGACGTCGAACACGCCGCCACCGCTCGCGACCTGGAGCACATCGTCGAGGACTCCCGCGACAGCGGTGACCTACCGCTCGATCTGTCGATGCTGCTCGACCGCATCCTCGACTTCCCGCGGCGTACCGCGGAGCACGCCATGATCCCCCGGGCCCGCGTCGACGCGGTCGAGGACGACGTCCTGCTCGGCGAGGTTCGTTCGCTGATGGCCCAGGGCCACTCCCGTTACCCGGTCCTCGACCGCGAGACCGACGACGTGGTGGGCGTCGTCCACCTGGCCGACCTGCTCGCCGCCCCGGTGCCGGACAGCAGTCCCGTCACCGCGATCGCCCGCCCGGCGTTGGTGGTTGCCGCGCTCACGCCGCTGCCCGACGTCCTGCGGACGTTGGCGAGCACGAGGAACCAGCTCGCGTGCGTGGTCGACGAGTACGGCGGGTTCGCCGGCGTCGTCACCATCGAGGACCTCGCCGAGGAGCTCGTCGGCGAGATCACCGACGAGCACGACAGCGAGGCCGACCCGGAATACGTCCCGGTCGAGGGCGACAACGTCTGGGAGATGGCGGGCGGCGTCCACGTCGACGAGGTCGAACGAGCCCTCGGGATCGACCTTCCACGCGGGGACTACGAGACCATTGCCGGACTCCTGATCGCGGCCCGCCTTCCGGATCAGGGCACCTCGCTGCGCATCGAGCTACCCGCCGACCCAGCCGACCTGGCCGTCGAGGAACCGCCCGGCCCTCGGTCCCTGCACGCGCAGGTCCTGGCCGTGAGACGTCATGTCCCGTCTCGGGTCCGCTTGGAGCTGCCGGACGCCGGGCACGGGGGTCGCGACGCCACGGCCCGGCCCGTCGAGGAGGCCCCCCGATGACCGACAACCCCGTGGTGGTCCTCCCCCTGACGGCTGTGATCGTGGCGCTGAGCGCCTTCTTCGTCGCCGTCGAGTTCGCGCTGATCGCCGCCAAGCGGCACCGCCTCGAGGACGCCGCGGCCACCAGCCGCTCGGCCCGTGCCGCCCTGCGCAGCTCCTCGGAGCTGACCCTGCTGCTGGCCGGGTCACAACTGGGGATCACCGCTGCCACCCTGGCCCTCGGCGCGCTCAGCAAGCCTGCTGTGCACCACTGGCTCACGCCGCTGTTCGAAACCTGGGGCGTGCCGGCGGTCGCGGCCGACGTGGCCGGTTTCGTCCTGGCGCTCCTGGCCGTCACGTTCGTCCACCTGGTGGTGGGTGAGATGGCGCCGAAGTCGTGGGCGATCGCTCACCCCGAACGGTCCGCCACCCTGCTGGCCTTGCCGATGCGCGCGTTCATGGGGGTGTTCCGCCCGGTGCTCCGCGCGCTGAACGAGGCCGCCAACCGGCTCGTGCGACGGGTCGGCGTGGAGCCGACCAACGAGGTCGCCGTCGGGCACAGCCCCGACGCTCTGCTGCACCTGGTCGAGCACTCGGCGACCGTCGGGGCCCTCGACCCACGGTTCACCGCCCAGATCTCCGGCGCGTTGCAGATGCAGCAGTTGACGGTCCGCGAGCTCCTGCGGCCCGACACCGTGGTCACCGCCGTCCCGGCGGGCGCGACGGTCGGTCAGGTCCGGGACGCCACGCGACGCAGCGGTCATCTGCGCATCCTGCTGCGCTCCGGCAACCGGCTCGACGGGGTCGTCCACGTCCGAGACACCCTCACCGCGGCCGACGACGACGCCGCCGAGGACTTCGCCAGGCCGGTGTTCAACGTCTCCGCGGACACGACGGTCCATGCGGCCCTCACGGCGATGCGCGAGACCCGCAACCACCTCGCCGTGGTCACCGACCCCCTCACCGGGATGCCGTCCGGGGTTGTGACCCTGTCCGACGTCCTGCGGCGGCTGTTCCCGCAGCCCTCAGCGCCCGCTCTCTGATCCGGCACCGGCGGAACGACCCCGCCTGCGTCGATCAGCACAACCCCGGCCCGTCGGCGACCGACCTATGCTGAGCCGACGCCGAGATCGGCGATCGGTACGCGCGACGAGCGGGGTCACATGGTCGACGCGGGGTTCGACACTCAGGCCGGCGGCGTGCCGGCCGATCGGGGTGCCGGGCGCGTGTTCCTCAGCTACGGACATCGCGACGCCACCGACCTGGCGCTGCGACTTCGAGCCGACCTCGAGGCGGCCGGCCACCGGGTGTGGCAGGACGCGGCGGCGATCCGCGCCGGGCACGCCTGGACCGACGAGATCCGGGACGGCATCCGGGGCAGCGACCTCGTGGTCGCGCTGCTCAGTCCGCACTCGGTCCGGCGGGCCGGCTGGGGGGCCGGCGCCGACGACCAGGACAGCGTCTGCCTCGACGAGATCGAGTACGCGGTCGACGCCTGCAGGATCCCGGTCCTGCCGGTGATGGCCGTGACCTGCGAACCGCCATTCCGGATCTACCGGCTGCAGTACGTCGATGTCCGCGACTGGCAGGAGTCGGACGCGCGCTACGCCGAGCTGCTCCGGGCGGTGCTGGCCGCGGTCGCCCAGTGCCTGCAGACCGGTCGCGCGCCGGTCCGGCAGTGGGACCGGCTGCCAGAACCCTGGGACTTCACCGCCGTCCTCGCCGAACGCCGCAAGCGGTTCGTCGGGCGGACGTGGCTGTTCGAGGCGCTCCGCCAGAGCGTCACGACGCACCCGGCGACGCTCCTGACCGGCTCGCCGGGGGTCGGCAAGTCGGCGTTCGTCGCCGGTCTGATCCACGCGAACCCGGGTGGTCAGGTCCTCGCCTACCACTGCTGCCAGGCGAGCACGCCGGCCACGCTCTCCCCCGTGGTCTTCGTCCGCAGCCTGGCGGCGATGATCGCCGGGCGCGATGCCGGCTACGCCGCGCTGCTGGAGAACCCGGACGTCGTCGCCGCCCTCGGCGAGGCTGCGGTGGCGGCCGACCCGGCGGCGGCGTTCGACCAGCTCGTCCTCACCCCACTGCACCACCTGCCGGCGCCGCCGGCGCCCCGGATCCTGGTCGTCGACGCGCTCGACGAGGCTCTCGCCTGGCCGGGCAGTCCGTCGATCGTCGACCTCCTCTCGTCCAAGGCCGGCCAGTTCCCGCCCTGGCTTCGGCTGGTCGCGACGGCGCGCACCGGGGACGCGACGGTGCGGCGCCGGCTGCGCACCGCGCAGGTGCTCTCCCTCGACGAGGCCTCTCCCGGCAACGTGCGCGACCTTGCCGAGTACGTCGACCGGCGGCTGGCCGAGGAACCGCTGCGTGCGGCGGTGGGGGCTCGGCGGGACGAGGTGACCCGGACGGTTCTCGATCGGGGCCGGGGCAACGTCCTGGTCGTCGCCCGCACCCTGGACGCGCTCGAGTCCGGGCTCGTCGACCTGGACGAGCTCGCCTCGTTGGCGCCCGGCCTGGAACCGCTCTACGAGGACTTCTTCGACCGGCTCTACCGCCGCGCCGGGGTCGACTTCGCCCCCACCGCGCGGGTCCTGCAGGCCGTCGTGGCCGCCCGCGAGCCGCCGACGCGAGACCGGCTGGCGGAGGTGACCGGCCTGGACGCCACGGCCGACCTGCCACCGCTGCTCGGCCGGCTCGCCGCCCTGGTGCCACCGCGCGACGGCCGGTACGCCCCGTTCCACGCCACCCTGACCGAGTGGCTCACCGGCTGGGACACCGAGACCGACCAGCCCCTGGCCGGCGGGTACCACGCCAGCCCCGCGGCCGGGGACCGGCTGTGGGCGGCGCACCTGCTCGATCGCCACGACCGGGACCAGGCCCGCGACGACGCGCCGGACGGCTACCTGCGGCGCTACCTCGTCAGTCATCTGGTCGGCGCGAGCCGCCCGGACGACGTCGCGCGCGTCCTGCTGGACCTGCGCTTCCTCGATGCCGTGGCGGCCGGGCCGGGCTCGACGGTCTTCGACCTGCTCGCCGCGGTCGAGACCGGACTCACCGTCCTCGCCGACCATCGTGACCGCGGGCTGCTGCAGCTGGTCGCCGAGATCCTGCGCCTGGACGCCGTGTTCGTCGCCGAGTTCCCCGAGAGTCTCTTCCAGTGCCTGTGGAACCGCGGGCACTGGCACGACGGCCCGCACGCGGCGGCGTTCCTCCAGGTGGCCGACGGCCAGGTGGCGCCCTGGACCAGCGATGGGCCGCGGCTGAGCGAGCTCGTCGAGCGGTGGCGAGCGCAGAAGGCCGCCCGTGACCCGCACCACCACTGGCTCCGGGCGCTGCGCCCCCAGCCGGAGCTGCTCGGCGGCGCGCTGCGCGGCATCATCCGGGCCGACAGCGACGGCTTCGGCACCGTCTCGGCCTCCGGGGACGGCAGCCGCCTCGTGGCATCCCAGCCCGAAGCGGGGCTGCTCGGCATCTGGCACACGCGCACGGCGGCGGCGATCGCCACCAGGCAGCTCGCCGAGGGTGTGGCCGTCCACGCCGTCCGGTACGTGGTGAGCGGCCCGCGGGCCGGGCAGATCGCGGCCGGCACTTGGGACGGCCGCCTGGCCCTGCTCGACGACGCCCTCGAGACCATCGACGAGGTACAGGTCACCGACGACCACGTGAGCCGGGTCGCGGTCTCACCGGACGGCGCCCTGCTCGCGACGGCCGACTGGGCCGGCGTGATCACCCTCTCGTCGGCGGCCACCCTCGAGCCACTGCACCGGTGGAAGGCCCACGACGGGCAGGTCGAGGCGCTGGAGTTCTCGCCGTCCGGCCGGCACCTGGCCTCGGGCGAGACGAGCCACGGCCCCGGCCGGAACGCCGTCCGCATCTGGTCTGTCGAGCGGCCCACCGGGCCGCCTTACGGGCCGCTCGCCGAGACCGGCTCCTTGGACTGGATCCAGTCCCTGGCCTTCTCCGCGGACGGCGAGTCCCTGTTCTGGGGCGACTACGAGGGCCGGGTCGAGCGCTGGACGTGGGCCACGGGCGATGCCGAGGTCGTCCGCGACGGTCACGACTCGCCGGCCGGGGCGCTCCTGCTGCTGCCCGACGGCCGGCTGCTCTGCGGGGTGGGCGGTGCCTTCGACCCCGTCCCGGTGGAGGTGTGGGACCCCGCCGCCCGCCGGGTCGAGCGCCGGCTCGACGGTCACCTCTTCGGGATCGGCGATCTGGCCCTCGTCCCGGGCACCTCCCTGGTGGTCTCGGCGGGCGACGCCACGCTGCGGGTGTGGGACCTCGGGGCGCGGGCGATCGCCGAGGTGACCCCGCGCGAGCCCGAGGTCGACTCCCTGGTCTTCGCCGAGGCGTCCGGCCACGTGATCACGGCGGCACCGACCAGCACGACCGTCTGGGTGCGCCGGCTCGATGACGGATCGCTGGTCAACGCCCTGACCGGCCATCCCCACCCGGTGTCCGCGCTCGCCCTGGCTCCCGACGGCCGGCGGCTGGCCGTCGGGGACGTCGACGGCGGCCTGCACCTGTGGGATCTCGACCGGCCCGCGGCACCGCTGTGGAGCGTGCGGCACCACACCGAGAAGCTCGCCGTCGCGGCGTTCACCCCGGACGGCGGGCTGGTCGTCACGGGCTCCGACGACGGCCGGGTGGCCGTCGTCACGACATCCGACGGCAGCCTCCGCCGACGCTCGCAGACGTACCAGGACGACTTCGTGCACACCGCGGCGGTCTCCCACGACGGCACTCTGGTGGCCGTGGGCGGTTACGGCTACCTCGACGTGCTCTCGCTGCCCAGCCTCGACGTCGTCCGGCGGTTACCCAAGGCCACGCACTACCGGGTGTGGTTCGGCGCGGGGGACGACGTGGTCGTCGCCGAGGGGATGAGCCAGCTCGGGCTGGCCTGGCGGGTGACGACCGGCGAGCGGCTGCCCGACGGCCCCGAGGTCGAGGCGCTCTACGACGTCGCGATGCAGCGCGCCGGGCACCGCTGGCGCTGGTCGTCCTCGGGCAATTTCGGGTTCGCCCAGGAGTACCTCGAGCTCGTCGACCCCGCGACCGGGACGGTGGCCGCTGCGTTCCCCGAGGTCAGGGGAGAGCTGCGGTGGCACCCGGACGGCCTGACCTGGGCGAACAAGCGGTCACGGCAGGTCACGCTCCTCCGGCTGGAAGGCGGCTCTGCCGATCATGCCCCGATCAGGCCCGGTGAGCCCGGAAGAACTCCCGCAGGACCGCCGAACACTCCTGCTCCCTGACCCCGCCGACCACCTCGATCCGGTGATTGAGCCGCGAGTCGCGCACCACGTCCCGCACCGATCCGGTGGCCCCCGCCTTGGGGTCCCACGCGCCCAGGACCACCCGCGCCACCCGGGCCAGAACGGCGGCGCCGGCGCACATGGTGCACGGCTCGAGGGTCACCACCAAGGTGCAGCCGTCCAGCCGCCAGGAACCCAGCTGCGCGCCGGCGGCTCTGAGGGCGAGCACCTCCGCGTGGGCCGTGG
The DNA here is from genome assembly GCA_016794595.1 of Kineosporiaceae bacterium. Classification (GTDB taxonomy): domain Bacteria; phylum Actinomycetota; class Actinomycetes; order Actinomycetales; family Kineosporiaceae; genus JADJPO01. Next base: position 4,159 of record JAEUJN010000111.1, on the reverse strand, counting down.
GGTCGTGATCGGCCTCGCGGGAGTTGCGCCCCACCGCCAGCACCGCGCCGTCCGGCCCGCAGACGACTGCTCCCACGGGCACGTCACCGAGCCGTCCCGCCTGGCGCGCCTCGCTCAGGGCCAGCGTCATGGCGGCGTCGTCCGCGGGGTTCACGGGGACCGACGCCGGAGCGGTCCGGCCCGGGGCCGAGGGTGAGCTGCTCGTCAGCGCAAGGCCTCGAGCAGCTCGGCGAAGCCGACCGCCTCGCCGACCTCCCCCAGCACGTACCCCGGGTCGTCGGCGTGCTCCTCGACCAGGTGGCGCAAGGTCTTGCCGCTCACCCCCAGGTCCTCGAGCAGGTCGGTCTCCCCCGCCCACGCATCGACGGTGATCTCCACCGGCTCGCTCCCGCCGCCGGCGGCGTCCTCGTCGTCGGTGTCCTCGTCTCCCTCGTCGTCCTCGTCGTCATCGCCGCTGCCGTCGTCCAACACGTCGGCGGCCGGGGCCAGCAGGTCGCCGTAGGACGACCTGGAGGCCGCGTACAGGTCCGACACGAACAGCCTCGGCTCGTCGTCCCCGTCGACCCTGATGACCGCGAACCATTCGTCCTCGTGCTCGACCACGGCGAGCACGGGAGCGTTGCCGATCGCGACCCCGCGCAGCGCGTCCGCGAGGTCGTCGAGCGAGGAGTGCTCGTCCACCTCCACGTCCCGCGCCTTCCAGGCCGAACCGGAGCGAGTGATGACTGCGGTGAAGTACGCCACGGGCACATCGTGGCACCGACCATGGCCCTGCGCGAAGAGGTGCGGGTAGGTTCCGCATCATGCATCTGCAGGTGGTGGATCACCCACTGGTCGCGCACAAGCTCACGCTGCTGCGCCAGGACACGACCGACTCGCCCACCTTCCGCCGATTGGCCGACGAGCTGGTCACCCTGCTGGCCTACGAGGCGACGCGCGACGTCCGGGTCGAACCGCTGCCGATTCGCACCCCCGTAGCCGAGACGACCGGCGTCCATCTCCGGCACCCGCGCCCGCTGGTGGTGCCGATCCTGCGGGCCGGCCTGGGCATGCTGGACGGCATGACCCGGCTGCTGCCCACGGCCGAGGTGGGCTTCCTCGGCATGGTGCGCGACGAGACCACACTCAAGGCGAGCACGTATGCCAACCGGCTGCCCGAGGACCTGTCCGGGCGGCAGGTGTACATGCTCGACCCGATGCTCGCCACCGGGGGCACCCTGGCCGCCGCGATCCAGTTCGCCTTCGATCGCGGTGCGGACGACGTCACCGCCATCTGCCTGCTCGCCGCGCCCGAGGGGCTGGCGGCGGTCGAGCAGGCCTTCGGCCCGCAGGCGCCGGTGACCATCGTGGTGGCGGGGGTCGACGAGCGGCTCAACGAGCTGGGCTACATCGTCCCCGGCCTCGGGGACGCCGGCGACCGCCTCTACGGCGTGGTCTGAGCCCGCGCGGGCGGCGCTACGGCACCGGGCGGCGCTGAGGCGCCGGGGCGCCGGGCGGCGCAGCGGAACCTGCCGGCTCGCCGTCCGGGCGGCGACCTGTCGCAGACCGATCCAGGCGCGTACCGTGAGTGACTGGGGATGACTCGTCCTGGATCATCCCGCGACGCCGGATCCCTCCCGGTCGTGGGACAGTTGTGACAGGTGATTCATGTGAGAAAGTCGTCGGCGCGCCTCCGCGGCGCCGTCGCCCTCGGCGGCCATGCTGAGCCGTTGGACGACGCGAGTAGGCCGAGCCGGGTGAGGGAGGTGCAATGAAGGTCAAGCCCAAGAGCATCCTCATCGGCGTGCTCGTCGTGTTCATCGTCTACGCGATCATCGTGGACCCCACGAGCGCCGCCGACTACGTGCGCGCGATCTTCTTCTTCTTCGCCGATGCGGTGAACTCGGTGTTCACCTTCTTCGACGCGCTGCTGAACCGGTAGTCCGATGCTGCCGCAGGCCTGGCCCTGGGAGATTCGCAAGGGTCGCGAGCTGCCCAGTGAGTTCATGCGCTACCTGTCCGATCCCGAACTGAACGGTGACGCGCTCGGCGGGCAGGTGCACTGGTCGGTGATGGTGGAGCCGGTCCTGACCACCGCGGGCGGACTGTTCCTGTGCTTCCTGATGCTCACCCAGATGTCGGGGAGCCTGGCCGGCATCGGGGTGATCGTCCTGCTCGCGGTGCTGTTCCTGCTGGGACGCCTCGGGTATCGCTACTGGGAATGGACCCGCAACCTGATCTTCATCACCGGCAAGCGCGTGATCACGGTGACCGGGATCTTCACCCGTAACGTGGCCATGCTGCCGCTGGGCAAGCTCACCGACATGAACTACAAGCGGACGCCGGTCGGCTATCTGCTCGGCTACGGCCAGTTCCGCATGGAGACCGCCGGCCAGAACCAGGCCGTCGAGATGCTCAAGCACATCCCCGACCCGGACGCCTCCTACCGGCACGTGCAGAACCTGTTGTTCGGCCGGGGCACCACCGACGTGATCCTGCTGGACGTCAAGACCGACAAGCCGGTGAACGTGAACTGGAAGGGCCGCTTCCGCAAGACCGCCACCGGCGGCGACCTCGAGCAGGACGGCGGCAAGGTCGACAAGTGGTACGAGCCCTGACCTGAACTGACCTGACCGTGATGCCGGCGCCGGCGGCTCAGACCCCGCCTCGCTTGGCCCGGTCCTCGGCATCCAGGAGGGCCGCCTCCTGCGGGGTGGGCGCCGTCCCACCCAGGGAGGCCGGCAGCCACCAGGTGTCCTGCGGGCCACTGGGGTGCTGGGGGTAGGCGTGCTGCACCCGGTCGAGCATGGCCGCCATGGTCGAGATCAGCTGCTGCGATGCCGCCTCCACCCCGGCCCCCTTGCCCACGGACATCGGCTCACCGAACGCCACGGTGATCGCCTTGCCGCGACCACGGAAATCCTTGGGCCTGCCCTTGGTGAAGATCCGCTGCCCGCCCCACACCACCGCGGGGATCACCGGGACGCCGGCCGCGGCCGCCATCCGCACCGCCCCGGGCTTGAAGTCCTTCAGCAGGAACGAGCGACTGATCGTCGCCTCCGGGAAGACCCCCACCAGCTCGCCCGATCGCAGCGCGCTCAGGGCGTGCTTGAACGCCGCCGACCCGGCGGTCCGGTCCACCGGGATGTGGTGCATGCCGCGCATCAGGGGGCCGGACACCCGGTGGTGGAACACGGCGTCCTTGGCCATGAACCGGATGTACCGCTTCTGGCGCAGCGCCCCGAGCCCGAGAAAGGTGAAGTCGAGGTAGCTGACATGGTTGCTCGCGATCACGGCGCCCCCCGCGCGCGGCAGGTTCTCGGTGCCCTGGATGTCGAACCTCAGGCCGAGGGCCAGGAACAGCCCACGGGCCACGCCGATCACCGGGGGGTAGACGAGGTCACGCACGCTGCGAAGCGTAGAACGCCCCCGCCTAGAGTGTCGCCATGAGTACCGGCTCACCCGACCTGGACGGAGACAACCCCTTCGCCGTCGCCAGCCCGCTGCCGTTCGGTCTGCCCGATTTCGCCCGGATCCGGCCCGAGCACTTCCGGCCGGCCTTCGAGGCCGGGATGGCCCGGCAGCTCGCCGAGGTCGAGGCGATCGCCACCGACCCCGCGGCACCGACATTTGTCACCGTCGTCGAGGCGCTGGAACGCTCGGGGGCCCTGCTCACCCGCGTGAGCAGAGCGTTCTTCAACCTCACCAGCTCCAGCCTGACCGATGAGTTGGCCGCGATCGAGGCCGAGATCAGCCCACGCCTGGCCGAGCACGCCGATGCCGTCCAACTGAATCCCCGCCTGTTCGCCCGCCTGGACGCCCTGTACGCCGCGCGGGACACCCTCGAGCTGGACGGCGAGCAGCGGCGTCTGCTCGACCGCTGCCACCGGGACTTCGTGCGGGCCGGAGCCGGACTCGACCACGCCCGTCAGAGCCGGCTGCGCGAGATCAACACCGAACTCGCCCGGCTCACAACGGCATTCAAGAACCACCTGCTGGCCGACACGGTCGACCTCGCCGTGCACCTCACCGATGTCGCCGAACTCGACGGCCTGCCGGAGGGCGCCGTCTCGGCGGCCCGCCAGGCCGCGCAGGCGCGTGGGTTGGACGGCCATCTGATCACCCTGGGGTTGCCGAGCAGCCAACCCGAACTCGAGCTGCTGACCAATCGCGCTGTGCG
>JAEUJN010000039.1 GCA_016794595.1 Kineosporiaceae bacterium | reverse complement strand
GCGGTCCCCGCACCGATCCGTGGCCGGGTGATCGCGGCCATCGGCCGGCTGGTCGAGGCGAACGTCGAGGCGCTGTCCCAGCTGATCACCCGAGAGGTCGGCAAGCCGATCGCCGAGGCCCGGGGCGAGGTGCAGGAGGTTGTGGACACCTGCGACTTCTTCCTCGGCGAGGGGCGCCGACTCTACGGGCAGACCGTGCCGAGCGAGATGCCGGACAAGCAGCTGTTCACCTTCCGGGTGCCGGTCGGCACCGCCATGGTGATCACGGCCGGCAACTTCCCGATGGCGGTGCCGAGCTGGTATCTGGTGCCCGCGCTGCTGGCCGGCAACGCCGTGGTCTGGAAGCCCGCCGAGTACGCCGCCGCCTGCGCCGACGCCATGGCCCGGATCTTCGTGGCCGGCGGCCTGCCCGAGGGACTGCTCACCGTCGTCCACGCCGACGGCGCGGCCACCTCGGCCGGGCTGGAGGCCGCGCTCGAGGCGGGTCTGGTGAACAAGGTCGGCTTCACCGGGTCGACCGAGATCGGCCGGGCGATCGGGGCCCTGTGCGGGCGGCACCTGCAGTCGCCCTGCCTGGAACTGGGCGGCAAGAACCCGATGGTGATCACCCCGTCCGCCGATCTGGACCTCGCCGTCGAGGGCGCACTGTTCAGCGGCTTCGGGACTGCCGGGCAGCGCTGCACCTCCCTCGGCACCGTGATCGTGCACTCCTCGGTGCACGAGGAGTTCGTCCGTCGCTTCGACGCCGCGGTGCGGGCGATGCCCGTCGGCGAGCCCGGCGGCGAGAAGGACTCGGCCGTGGTGATGGGACCGTTGCTGGCTCCGCGATTCGCCGAGCGCTACGAGGACTACCTGGGCTGGATCGGTTCGCAGCACACGGTTCTCGGCTCCACCGGGGTCGGACGCATCACGGCCGGCAACCCGCGTGAGGGCTTCGTGGGCGATCGCGACTCATGGCAGTCCGGGCTCTACTACCACCCGGTGATCGTGGACGGCGTCCGGGTGGACGACGAGCTGTTCCGCACCGAGACCTTCGGACCCATCGTGGGCATCGCCACCTACGACGACTTCGACCAGGCGCTGGCCATGGCGAACGCCCCCGGATACGGGCTCTCATCGTCCATCTACACCACCGATCCGACCGAGGCGTTCCGGTTCCGCACCGGCATCGGGGCCGGGATGGTCAGCGTGAACAACTCGACCTCGGGCGCCGAGGCCCACCTCCCGTTCGGCGGGAACGGCAAGAGCGGCAACGGGTCCCGCCAGTCCGGGGTGTGGGTGCTGGACCAGTTCACCCGCTGGCAGTCGATGAACTGGGACTTCAGTGGGCGCCTGCAGAAGGCCCAGATGGACATCGAGATCCCGCCGGCGGATCTGGACTTCCGGATCTGACGACCCGTCCGGGACGTCGCGATGCGCGAGACCCTGCTGATCGTCGATGCGGCCAACGTCGTCGGATCGCGCCCCGATGGGTGGTGGCGTGACCGGATCGGTGCGACCGCCCGCCTGGTGGCCACGATCGGCGAGCTGGTGGGGCGCACGGTCGAGGGCCCGGCCGGCGAGCAGTTGCTGATCGTCGCCATCGAGGCCGTGCTCGAGGGTCAGGCGCGCGGGGTGCAGGATCCAGCGATCGCCGGGTTGCGTCTGGTGCGGGCCGACCGCGACGGGGACGGCACGATCGCCGACCTCGCGTGGAGGCGCGGGATCGCCGCTCGCCCGAGCGGCCTGGAGGGACCCGCCAGCAGCTGGAGCCGGTCGAGCTCGTCGACGATGGTCATCGTGGTGACCGCCGACCGAGGTCTTCGCGCCAGGCTTCCGGCCGACGTCGCGGTGGCCGGTCCTCGATGGATGCTGGATCTGTCACGATCTGCCCATGGCTGAGATCACCCTGCGGGGCAACCCCGTTCACACCATCGGCGACCTGCCCGCTGTCGGCAGCGTGGCACCGGAGTTCCGGCTGGTCGGCACGAGTCTGGCCGAGGTCAGCTCGGGCGACTACGCCGGACGCACCCTCGTCCTGAACATCTTCCCCAGCCTGGACACCGGCGTCTGTGCCGCCAGCGTGCGGGCGTTCAACTCCCGGGCGGCCGGGCTGGAGGGGGTGCGGGTACTCAACGTCTCGCTCGACCTGCCGTTCGCACAGGCCCGGTTCTGCGGTGCCGAGGGGATCGAGAACGTCGACTCCGCGTCGGCGTTCCGCAGCGACTTCGGCACCACCTACGGCGTCACGATCACCGACGGGGCGATGGCGGGGCTGCTCTCCCGGGCCGTGGTGGTCATCGGCCCGGACGGCCTGGTGTCCTATACGGAGCAGGTTCCGGAGATCGGCCAGGAGCCCGATTACGACGCCGCCCTGGCCGCCATCGGCTGAGCTGGTTCCCCAGAGCGCTGGTTCGCGGAACAAGGTGGAGGGTTTGCCACCGTAGACGGTGGCAAACCCTCCACCTTGTCTCGCGAGAGCTCTTGGGCGACCTTGACATGTGACCAAATGGTCACCTATTTTCGTGCCGTGGACGAGGTCTTCCGCGCCCTGGCGGATCCGACCCGACGGCAGATCCTGGACGCGCTGTTCGAGCGCGACGGGCAGACCGTCGGTGAGCTGGCCGATGGATTCGCCGACTCCATGAGCCGGTTCGGGGTGATGAAGCACCTGGCCGTCCTGGAGGAGGCGAACCTGGTGATCGGCGTCCGGCAGGGCCGCACTCGGACCCTGCACCTCAACCCCGTGCCGATCGAGCAGGTCGCCAACCGCTGGATCAGCAAGTACGCCGCCCGGTTCACCTCCGCCCTGGTGGGCCTGCAGCAGCACGTCGAGAGTCGGGAGCACGCCTGATGGCCATCACCGCGCACGTCTACCAGATCTTCATCGCCGCCGACGCCGCCCAGGTCTGGCAGGCGATCACCGACAGCGACTGGACCCGGCAGTACTTCCACGCCACCGGGTTCGCGAACCCCCTGGCCTCCGGCGAGCCGTACCGGATGGTGATGGGCGACGGGTCGGGGGCGATCGACGGCACTGTCGAGGAACTGATCCCCCCGGACGGCGACCGGCCGGGGCGCCTGGTCCAGACCTGGCACGTGCTCTACGACGCCGCGATGGAGGCCGAGCCTCCGAGCCGGGTGGAGTGGACCGTGCAGCAGGTCGGTGAGCACCTCACCCGGATCCGCCTGGTGCACGGGGACCTGGCCGCCAGCCCGCTCACCTGGGCCACGGTCAAGGACGGTTGGGTGTGGATCCTCGACGGCCTCAAGACCCTGCTCGAGACGGGGCGCCCGCTGCCGGAGCCGCGCGCGACCGAGGACGAGCCCGTCTCGGGCAACCCGACCGGTGACTGGCACCGGCGGCAGGCGATCGAGGCCAACAACGCCGCGTGGGAGTTGCTCGGCGCGGCCGAGCGCACCCCGCAGGCCGACGAGCAGGCGTTGCGCACTGCCTACGCAGCCGCCTACCACTGGCAGCGGGCGACAGGAGCCGGGCCGGCGAACGAGGCGCGGGCCGGCTACCTGATCGCCAAGGCTCTGCTGGCCACCGGTCAGGGTGCGCGGGCGATGATCACTGCTGATCGCTGCCTGGAGCTGTGCCGCGAGCACGAACTGGCCGACTTCGACCTCGCCTACGCCCACGAGGCCCGTGCCCGTGCGCTGGCCGCCACCGGCCGTCAGGACGAGGCGCGCGAGGCAGCGGCCGCAGCGCGCGCCGTCCCGGTTGCCGACCCCGAGGATCGGGAGATCGTCGATGCGGACCTGGCCGATCTGGCCGACCTGCTGAGCGTGGCACCCGAGCCGGCCGTCGCCCCGGGCTGACCCCGACACCGCCAGGCTGCCGTTCAGGACGGGCCACGCTGATGTCGCGCGCTCCGCAACCGTGAACCGGCACTACCCCTGCTCGGCCAAGATCCTTCGCAGGAAGGCTCTCGTTCGATCATGCTTGGGGTTGCCGATCACCTCAGCGGGCGGTCCGGCCTCGACCACCACGCCGTCCGCCATGAAGACCACCTCGTCGGCCACATCGCGGGCGAAGGCCATCTCGTGAGTCACCACGATCATGGTCATGCCGTCGACGGCGAGCTCGCGCATCACTGCGAGCACCTCGTCGACCAACTCGGGGTCCAGCGCCGAGGTGGGCTCGTCGAAGAGCATCAGCTTGGGTCGCATGGCCAGCGCCCGGGCGATGGCCACCCGCTGCTGTTGGCCGCCGGACAGCTGCCCGGGGTACGCCGCTGGTTTGTCCTGCAGGCCAACCCGTTCCAAGAGCCGGATCGCCCGCTCGCGGACCTCCTCGACCGGCTCCTTCTTCACCTGGATCGGGGCTTCCATGATGTTCTGGAGCGCGGTCTTGTGCGGGAACAGATTGAATCGCTGGAACACCATGCCGATGTCGCGACGTTGAGCGGCGATCTGCTTGTCGTTCAGTCGATGCAGACGGCCACCCCTCTCGCGGTAGCCCATCAGCTCGCCGTCCACCCAGATCCGGCCACCGTCAATGGTCTCCAACTGATTGATGCATCGCAGGAACGTGGTCTTTCCCGACCCCGACGGGCCGAGGAGGCAGACCACCTGGCCGGCCGCGACATCCAGATCGATGCCCTGCAACACGTGGTTGTCGTGGAACGACTTGGTGACGTTCACCGCGTGCACCAGCGGCGCGCTGGTGTCCGTCGCGGCCATCACGCACCTCCCATACCGGCGGGGCGGCCGAAGCGAGGGTTCTTCGGCTTCGGCTGGCCGAAGCCTCGACCGAAGTACCGCTCGAGGTAGGTCTGGACCACCATCAGGATGGAACAGATGATCAGATACCACAGCGTGGCGGCCACCAGCGCCGGCATGATCTTGAAGGCTCGCTGCCCGAACTGATAGGCCTGGTAGTAGAGCTCGACGATGACCGGCACCGCCACGAGCAATGACGTGTCCTTGACCATGGCGATGGTCTCGTTGCCGGTCGGCGGCACGATCACCCGCATCGCCTGCGGCAGGATGATCCGCCGCATCGACTTGCCGTTGCTCATCCCCAAGGCCTGCGCAGCCTCGCTCTGCCCCTTGTCCACCGAGAGGATCCCCGCCCTGGCGATCTCGGCCATGTAGGCCGCCTCGGACAGGCCCAAGCCCAGCATGCCGATCCAGATCGTGCTGGAGAGGGCATTGAAGTCCACCTGGAGGAAGGTCAGGTCCCAGCCCCACCCGAAGGCCTCGGCGAGCTGTTGCCCGAACGGGATCCCGATGTCCAGACGCGGGTAGAGGAAGGCGACGCCAACCCCGAGGATCACCAGGAGCACGTACCGGGGCATGGCCCGGAAGAACCAGGTGTAGACGAACGAGACGCCTCGCAGAACCGGGTTGTCCGACAGCCGCATCACGGCGATCAGGACGCCGAGGCCGACGCCGAGGATCATCGACCCGACCGTGCCCAGGATCGTCCCCAGCCAGAGCCCCTCGATCACCGGGCGCTGCTGCATGATCTGGAAGGCGAACGGGAAGTCCCACCGCTCGTTGGTCACGAACGAGCTGACCATCATGGCGACCAGGACGACAATGGCGAGGATGGCCACCCAGCGCCACGGGTGCCGGACCGGAACGGCGTCGATGACGCCGGGCCGGTCCGCGGTGGGAAAGGTCACGGGTTGACCGCGAAGCTGCTGATCGCTCCGGACTCGTTCCCCCACGCAGCCAGGATGCGCTTGTACTCACCCGCGGCGTCGAGCTGCTTCAGGGCCTCGGCCAGGGCCTCGGCGAACGCCGTCTGGTCCTTGGCCACCACGTAGCCGTATGGCGCGGCGTCGTACACCTCACCAACGGGTTCGAGCTGGCCGTTGGTCTGCTTGGCCGCCCAGAGTCCGACAGGGGAGTCTGCGAGCATGGCGTCGGCCTTGCCGGAGATCACCGACGTGGTGACCTTGCCCTGGTCGGCGTCCACAATGGGCTTGATGGCAGGCTTGCCGGCGGCGGTGCACGCCGCGCTCTTGGCCGGCAGGTCCTCGTCGGCCTGCACGGTGCCGGTCTGCACGCCGGTGTTCAGGCCGCAGGCGTTGCTCGGGTCGACCTTCTTGGGGTTGCCCTTGGGCACGATCCACTGGGTACCGGCACTGAAGTAGCTCACCATGTTGACTTCTTGCTTGCGCTTGTCGTTGATGGTGAAGCTGGAGACGCCGACGTCGTACTTGCCGCTGCTGACACCGAGGATGATCGAGTCGAACTTGGCCGGCACCCACTCCACGGTGACGCCGAACTTCTGGGCCACGGCGTTGAACAGGTCCACGTCCATGCCCTTGACCGTCTTGCCGTCGGTGTCGAGGAACTCGTTCGGGGCGTAGGTGGCATCCGTACCGACGACGATCTTGCCCGCGCTCTTGATCTTCTCCGGGAGCTTGCCGGCCAGCGTGTCGTCCTTGGCCTGCGTCGCGGCCGGCACCGCACTGGTCGAGGAGCCACCCGAGGTGGACAGCGAGTCGGAACCACACCCGGAGAGGACCAGCCCTCCACCGACGAGAACGGTGGCCAGAAATCGTGCGGCGGATGGCCTTCTCATGGGGACTCCTACGCAGCTCATGGGTGAGGATGACTGGCTGGCATGCTGCCGGACCAGCTGGCTCCGGGGCCAGATGTCACCCCGAATGCAATCGAGACGTTACGGGTCGGACGGCCGCTGATCACCACGGGGGGACCATTGGCCGCGAGCCGCCTCTGAGGGTGCCGCAGTGGCCTACCGTGACCCAGGTGAGCGCGCTGACCCTGCCCCGAACGCCCAGTGAACCGATTCCCTCGCGGGCCGAGGTGGTCGTCATCGGGGGCGGGGTGATGGGAGCGAGCATCGCCTTCCATCTGGCCGAGGCCGGGGTCCGGGACGTCCTGCTGCTGGAGCGGGACGCCCTGGCGAGCGGCTCGACGTCCAAGGCGGCGGGCGGCGTCCGGGCGCAGTTCTCCGACGAGCTCAACATCCTGCTGGGAGCGCGCAGCCTGGAGGCGTTCGAGGCCTTCGCGCAGCGGCCGGGCTGCGAGATCGACCTGCGCCAGGTGGGGTACCTGTTCCTGCTCACCACCCCCGAGGACGTCGCGACCTACGAGGCGTCGGTGGCGCTGCAGAACTCTCTCGGCGTGCCGTCGCGGATGCTGTCCGCGGCCGAGGCGGCCGCGTTGTCACCGATCGTGACCACGGATGACGTGCTGGCCGCGGCGTTCCACTCCCGGGACGGGTACTGCACGCCCGAGTCGGTGGTGCAGGGGTACGCCACCGGTGCGCGCGCCCACGGGGCGGTGGTCGTCACCGGCGTCGAGGTGACCGGCATCGAGCGGGACGGCGACCAGATCCGCGGCGTGCTGACCTCGGCGGGCGAGGTGGCCTGTTCGACCGTGATCGACTGCGCCGGGCCGTGGGCGGGGGTGGTGGCACAGCTGGCCGGGGTGCAGTTGCCGATCACCCCGTTGCGCCGCCAGATCATCGTCACCGAGGTGCTGCCGGACGCCGTCCGGTCTCTGGTGCCGCGGGACATGCCGATGACCATCGACGCGGCGTCCACGTTCTACCTGCACCCCGAGGGGCCGGCCTCCCGGCCCAGCATCCTGCTCGGGATGAGCTACACCGGTGAGCAGCCGGGCTTCCGGATGGGCATGTCGGACGACTGGCTGCCCGACCTGACCGAGGCGATGGAGCACCGGGCGCCCGCGCTGCTGGACGTCGGCATGGCCCACGGCTGGTCAGGGTTGTACGAGGACTCGCCCGACCACAACGCGATGATCGGCGAGGTGGCCGGTGTGTCCCGGTTCCTTTACGCCACAGGCTTTTCCGGCCACGGCTTCCTGCAGGGACCTGCGGTCGGCGAGGTGGTGCGCGACCTGTACCTGGGTCGCGAGCCGTTCCTGGACGTCACCCCGTTCTCCGTCGACCGGTTCTCGGCCGGTACCGCGCGACCCGAGCACAACATCGTCTGACAGCAGCTTCGATCGCGCCGGCGGGCGAGGTCGCACGAGGGGATCGAGGCCACGGTCGAGGTCCTCTCAGGGCACGTCCCGTACCGAGATCGCCGAGGAGCCTTTCCTCTCGGTGGCCATGGTCCCAGCGGCGATGGCTCGCCGATACACCTGAGGTAGGGGCAGCGGGCAGCTCGGAGCACGGAAACCACTGCAGAGCAGTGTGTTCGGGCGCTCCGGCTGGGCCCGACGAGGGCATGATCGAGGTCAGGCGTTCTGACCTCAGCACGCTCACCGCGAACGCGACCACCACCACGCGTCGGCCGGGGATCACCTCGAACAGGTCGGCGAGCAGGAGTCGGCCGACCGCGATGTCGATGCCGGATTCCTCACGGAACTCTCGGGTCAGGGTGTCGGCGACCGTCCGGTCCGACGCATCAGGTTGGCCGCCGAGCAGCTCCCATTCGTCACGCGGGTTGCGACCCAGCAGTGCCAGCCCTTCATGAACGAGGACTCCCTTGATCGTGGCCGGTGTCATGAGATCAGCCTGCCGGATCGGCTGGCGACCCGGCGGCCGGACGCAGAGGCCCGCGATGGTGAAGGTGCCGTGAAGGCGATTCTGTGACAGTGATGTTCTGCACACAAAGTCGTTGCGCTGCAATGGCTTTCACAGGCCACCGAAGTGGCTTGGTTGTCGGTGGTCGCCCGTAGTGTCCGCTTTATGGACTCGGAGCAGACCCCAACACCGGACGGCGAGTCCGCCGCCGGTGACGGTGCTGCCTGCCCGGTCACTGCGGTGCTGGATGCCGTGTCGGCGCAGATCGTGCCCCTGCAGACGGCGCCGATGCTGACGTTGTCGGATGAGGAGTTGCGTGCCGCTGTCATCGCCGTGCACCGGTTGGCCAACCAGGTCGAGGCCGCCGCGTTGCACCTGGTGCGGGCGCTCGATGATCGGCCGGAGGGGATGCCGACCTGCCCACCCGGCAAGGTCGCCGCGACCTTCCTGGTCCACGCCCTGCGCCTCGACCCCGGCACCGCCGCCCGCGACGTGGCGGCCGCCCGCCGGCTCGACCCGGACGGCGCCGGCGTGGGCGCCGACCGCGGCCGTGCGGACATGCTGAGCCCGGACGCCGTGGGGTTGGGGTTGCCCGAGGTGGGTGCGGCGTTGGCGGCCGGGGACATCTCCCGCCGTCACGTCGACCACGCCATCGCCTGTCTGAGCCGCATCGACCAGGACGTGCTGGCGCAGGTCGACCCGGATGGGATCGCGGGGATCCAGCGGGTCGATGAGTTCCTGGCCGGGCAGGCCCGCCGGCATGCGCCGCACGTGTTCCGGCGGGTGTGCAGCCAGTTGGAGGAGGCCCTGAACCCGGACGCCGGGTTCGACCCCAAGGCCCACGAGAAGCGGTACCTGCACCTGGGGACCGACGCGGCCGGGATGCTGGTGGGACGGTTCGCGCTGTCCCCGGCCGACGGGCTGATCGTCCGCAACGTCATCCACGCCTTGAGCAAGCCGAGCGCACCGCCTGCCGGTAGCGAGGCGGACGATGCCGAGAGGGACGGTGCCGCTGTGGGACCGGCGCAGGGTGAGCTGCCGCTGCGTGATCCCCGCACCGCCGAGCAACGCCGCGCGGATGCCCTGACCCACCTCGCTCGCCTCGCCCTGCACGGCACCGGCGACATCGGCGACGACATCGCCAGCGCCAGCACCGACACCGGTGACCTCACCCCGGACAGCGCGGGCGATCGCACCGGTGGCGGCGACCACGAGCCCAGCGACACCACCGTCAGCAACACCACCGGCAGCGACACCACCGGCGGTGACAGCACTGGCAGCGGCACGATGGCTCTGGCCGGGGCGGCCGCGACCCCGCCGGTCTGCACCGCTACCGCCGGGCCGGGCCTGCGGACCCCGACGCCGTGCCAGGGGGTGCACATCTCGCTGATCGCCACCCTCGACCAGCTCACCGCCGCCCTCACCCCGCACCCCACCACGGGCGCCGGCCTGGGCAGCGACCTGGGACCGGGCGGTGGGCCCCTACCCCGCCACGTCCTGGCGCAGATGCTGTGCACCGCCCTGATCTCCCCGACCATCCTCGACGGCGGCGGCGCCGTCCTGGCCCACGGCCGCGCCCGACGCCTGGCCACCCCCGCCCAACGCCGCGCCATCTTCGCCCGAGACCGCGGCTGCGTGATCCCCGGGTGCACGTCACCCCCCGCCTGGTGCGACGTCCACCACGCCACCCCCTGGGCCGCCGGCGGGATGACCAATGTCGAGGCCCTGGTCCTGGTCTGCGGACGCCACCACACCGCCGTCCACGCCGGCACCTGGACCATCCAGATGATCGATGGCGTGCCCTGGGCGACTCCACCCCCGTGGATCGACCCCCTGCAACGACCCGTCCGCAACACCCTCCACCACGACGAAACCGCCGCCGCTCGCCTCGCCGCGCAACTGACCGAACAACTCGAACTCGACGTGGGGGAAGAGCCACCATGATCGGACTGGACTCAGGGAGCCACCCGCACCGTGGGTTCGTGCTCCACCGGGAAGTTCACCGAGCGGGCGATGAAGCAGTACTCGCCCACCCGATGGTGCGCCGCCAGGGCCGCATCGGTCATCGACGCCTCGGCGACCGTCACGGTCGGGCGCAACACGACGCGCTCGAAATGCCCTGCGCCCGAGGCGTCCTCGACCATCACCCCGAACGGGATGTCGACGTAGTCGGTCACCACCACCCCGGCCGTGGTGGCCAGGTGCAGGTACCAGAGCAGATGGCACTGGGCGAGTGAGGCGACCAGCAGCTCCTCGGGGTTCCAGCGTGCGGGATCACCGCGGAAGGCAGGGTCCGACGACCCGGGGATCACCGGCTTGGCCACCCCGTGATCCGTTGCCTCAGTAAGTTTTCCGGTCACCTCGTGATCGCGGCTGTAGGAGCGATAGCTGCTCGTGCCACTGCCCCGATTCCCGGTCCAGCGCACAGACACGTCGTACCGATGAGTCGTCACCATGCCTCGCCGTCACCCTCTCGCTCACCGTCACCGTCCCCCGTGCTGCGCAGCCGAGCGAGCCCATCGAGCACCAGGTCCAGCCCGACCTCGAAGCTCGCCCCGAACGAGTACCCCGGCTTCATCGCGTGCTCCATCGCGAACCGGGCCATGTTCGGGTACTCCTCCATCGGCATCCGGTCCATGATCGGCTCGGCGACCTCGGGCACGTCGTCCGCGTCGCCGAACGGCAGGCTCGCCTCCTGCAGGGCGAACCCGTAGACATAGGCGTCCAGGACCGCGTACGCATGGGCGGTCGCCTGCAGCGAGAAGCCGGCCTGGAGAAACGTCGCCAACATCGTGTCGTGCTGGCGCAGCGTCGCCGGTCCCGGGTTGGTCCGGCTCTCCATGAGGGTCAGCGCCCACGGGTGGCGCGCCAGGACGACCCGCGCGGACACCGCGCGGCGCCGCACCTGCGCGCGCCAGCCGGCAGCGGGGTCGGGCAGGTCGATCTCGGCGAACACCGCGTCGACGATGCCGTCAAGGATCTCCTCCTTGTTGCGCACGTGGTGGTACAGCGACATCGGCTTGACGCCGAGTTCGGCGGCGAGCGAGCGCATGGTGAGCGCGGCGAGACCATCCCGGTCGGCGATCCGGACGGCGGTGGTCAGCACCCGATCCCGGCTGAGGGGTCGCCGTGTGGCATCCATCGAGGGGGCCCTCCCGGTCGGTCCTGCCTTGACCTCAGTCTCGAACAACCCTACCGTACTAAGTACGCCTTACTAAGTACGGCCACTGAGCGATGCGGGCGAGGCCCTCGCCGGCGCCGTGGCCGCCACCACCTACCGGGAGGCACCGTCATGTCCCACCGCACCCTCGGACGCGCCGTCGGCGCCCTGTTCCTGGCGGCCTTCGCCGCCTACGGCACCGGCGCTCTGCTCGCCCAGTCGGTCACGTCCGCACCGGAGCTGATGACGTCCGTGACCGATCGCCGGACGGTGCTCGCCAGCGGCGTGCTGGCGATCCTGCTCAACTCGGCGATCGTGACCGCTCTCGGCCTGCTCGCCCACCGGGCCCTGCGCGAGCGACACCCGCTGGCCGCGACGACCTACCTGGTGACCCGGATCTTCGAGGCCACGGTGCTCGCCGTGGGCGCCGTGTTCCTGGCCACGCTGCTGGCATGGAGCCGCAGCAGCACCGACGCGCGCTCCGGCGTCCGAGCCGATCCGGACGCCGTGGCCGCCCTGCTGCCGATGGCCCACGAGATGGCCTACCAGGTGGCAATGCTCGGGCTCGGGGTCGGCAGCGTGGTCTTCTGCCACGCCCTGCTCCGCTCGGGGATGGTGCCGCACTGGCTCGCCCGGTGGGGCATGGCCGGGTACGCGGTCTTCGCCCTCGGTGCGGCCGCCGAGCTCGCCGGCCTTCCGATCGGGCTCTGGCTGAGCGTTCCGGGTGGCCTCTTCGAGGTGGCCGTCGGCGTGGTGTTGCTGCGACACGGCTTCCGGGACGGCGCCGCGGCGCTGCCGACCGGCATCGCCCGGACGGCGGTGCGCTCGTGAGCGCGCGGATCACCGCCGCGGCACCCGGCAACGCCCCGACGTCCGGCACCGCCACGAGGTCCGGACCGGTGACATCTCGGCAGCGGCGCGCCGGACTCTCGGCGGGGCTGAGCCTGCTGGTGATGGCCGTCCTGGCGGGGTGGGCCAACCTCGCCGTGCTCGAGGCCCTGGTCGTGCCGGACGACGCCACCCGGACCATCCAGCAGCTGATCGAGGCCGGCTGGCGGTTCCCGGCAGCTGTCGCGGCGATGGGCGTCGTGGTGGTGCTCGACGTCGTGGTGGCGTGGCAGCTGTGGATCTTCTTCGCCCCGGTCGATGCCCGGATGGCGGCGCTCGCCGGCTGGCTGCGGGCCATCTACGCCGTCGTGTTCGCGGTGGCGATCGCCGAACTGATGCCCGCCGTCCGGGCGATCGGCGCACTCGACGGTACGGCAGGCCGGACCCCGGATGCCGCGGGGGCAGCCGCCGTGATGGCGCACCTGGACGCCTTCCACACCCTCTGGAGCCGCGGCCTCGCCTTGTTCGGACTCCACCTGGCACTGCTGGGACTGCTGGCCTGGCGCTCACGGGTGCCGCGCTGGATCAGCGTCCTGCTCGGGGTCGCCGGCGCCGGGTACCTGATCGACGGCCTGGGCGCGCTGCTGAGTGGCAACTACGCCCTCGACCTTGGCCGGTTCACCTTCGTCGGCGAGGTGGTGCTGCTGGGGTGGTTGATCGTCACCGGCCTACGGCGGGAGCCGCGCCCAACCCCGGCACCCCAGCCAACCCAGCCACGGCAAGGTCGAGTCGACCCGCCTGCCACGGCGACAGCTGCAGATCGACGTCGCGGAGCACGCCCTGCGCCCTGACCATGGTTGATTCGGCTCGGGGGTCAGCGAGTGCCACCAACGCGCAGCCGAGGCCCAGGAAGGACTCGGCCCAGCCGAGGTTGCCCTCACCCGGCACCGGCACCGGCCCAGCGGGGAGCGCGCCATCGGGCGCCGTCCACCGGGGGTCGTGCCCGGGCGGGGCGCCGAGCCCCTGGACGAAGTAGGCCACCGCGAGCCGGGGCCGGTCACAGCCGAGCGCCGCCCAGCCGGCATTGATCACCAGGGCATCGACCGGCATCGAGCCCAGCAAGGCGCGAGCCCCGGCCATGGCGTCCTCCAACACCACCAGGGCCTGCAGGCACTCACCCGCCTCCAGATGGGCCAGCGCGATCTTGGCCACCACGGGAATGGCCCCCGTGGCCGACGGATGCGCCCGCACCAACTGCCAGGCTTCGCCAGCCGCCTGATTGGCCTCGACGGCCCGGCCGCAGGCGGCACACGCGGCCGCCAACGCCGACAGTGCCTCCGGCAGCTGGTCACGTGCCCGGGCCCGGGCGTGTTGCACCAGCCGGGTCGCCACCTCGACGGCCTGCTCGTAGTCGCCGGCGAGGTACAGCCCGATCACGTGCGCGGTCAGCGCCTGCGCCAGCCAGTCGTCGTCCTCGGCCGCGGCCAACACCTCGATGGCCGCGGCCAGCCGCTCACCAGCACCCGAGCGCGGCCCCTGTTGCTCCAGCGCAGCGAGCAGCACCATCACCCGGGCGCGAGGCACCCCGCCCAGCAGCCCGTCCAGCAACCCGCAGTCCAGCACCCTCGACAGCCAGCGCCGGCCGGCCCCGAAGGACTCGGTGAACAGCCACCACCGGCCCAGGGTGATCGTCAGCTCGGCGGTGCCGGTGGCGTCCCCGGCCGCCATCGCCTGCCGCAACGCCTCGACGTAGTCGTCATAGCCGGCTCGGACGTCGTCCACCAGGTCGTCGTGCAGCGGCGCCGAGCGCCAGCGGGCCGCGAACCACTCTCGGTGGCGGCGTCGGGTGGCGTCCAGCTCGCCGACCGCCGCCAACTGCTCCAGCGCCAGGTCGCGCACGGTCCGCAACAGCCGCGCCCGCAGCACCGGGCCGCGACGATCCGCAGCGACGTGCCCCTCGCGGATCAGCCGACGCAACACGGCATCGGGGTCCACACCCCCTTCGACCGGCCCGACCACGGCCCGCGCCGCGGCCAGGTCGAACGAGCCGGCGAACACCGCGAGCCGCCGTAACACCCTCTGCTGCAACGGGTCCAGCCGATTGACGCTCCAGGTCAACGTCTCGCGCAACGACCGGTGCCGCGGCGTCCGGTCCCGGTCGTCGGCCCGGACGTCGAGCGGCGCCTCGATCAGCTCCACCAGCTCGGCCAGGGTGTGCGTGGCAGCGTGCCCGGCCACGAGTTCGAGGGCCAGCGGCAACCCGTCCACCCGGCGCACGATCCGGGCCAGCGCCTGGTGATCGGCCGCAGACGGCACCCCGGCGACCTCGTCGGCGAGGCGATCCCGCAGCAACCGGACGGCGGGTGCCTGCTCGATCTCGGCCGGCGTCGCCTCCGGGGCGGGGCAGGCCAGCGGCCCCAGGACGACGCGGCGCTCCCCGACGATCTCGAGCGGCACGCGGGAGGTCACCACGAACCGCAGCCCGGGGCAGTCGTCGAGCAGCCGGCGGGCAAGGACGGCCACCGCGCCGACCGACCACTCGGCCTCGTCGATCAGGATCACCAGGGTGGAGGCCGCCAACAGCTTCGCGATCGCAGCGATCGGATCCTGCCCGGCGATGGCCACGCCGAACGCCATCGCCGAGGCCTCGGCGAGGTCGGCCGGGCTCATCGCCTCGGCACCGGACAGGTCCAGGTAGGCCACCTCGTGTGCGACCAGCAGCGCCGTCCCGACCTCGGCCAGCAGGCGCGACTTGCCCACACCTCCCGGGCCCAGCACCGTGACCAACCGATGGCCCTGGAGCAACGCGTCGAGCACCGCCTCGACCTCGGCCTCCCGCCCGATCGTCGGATTGCTGGGCACCGGCACGCACCGACTCAGCACCCGCGCCGGCGATCGCTGGACGATCGCCTGGGCCGGCTGCCGGCCGTCGACCGACGGCGGCCGGGCCGATCCGGCCGCCAGTGCAGGGTCCTGCGCCAGTACCTGTGCGTGCACCGTCGCCAACGCCGGGCTCGGGTCGATGCCCAGTTCCTCGCGCAACCGCACCCGCAGCGCCCGGTAGATCTCGAGCGCGTCGGCCTGCCGTCCCAGCCGGTAGGCCGCGACCATCGCCAGCGCATGGGGTCGCTCCCGCAACGGGTTCTGCCGGCACGACTCTGCCGCCAGCTCGAGCGCCTCCTCGGCGGCCGCCTCGGCACCGGCACCCCCGTCGGCTCCGGTGGGCGTCTGGTCGAGCAGCGCGGCGGTCAGCTCCTCGCTCGCCGCCGAGCGCAACTCGTCGAGCCGAACCCTTTCGGACAGAACCAGATCGGTGCTCACCCCGGCATATGCCGGGGTCCCCCGCCAGAGCGCCAGCGCCTCGCGGTAAAGCGGGATCGCCTCCTGCGCGGGCACCGAGCGGGCACTCCGAACTCGCTCGACGAACGCCTCGGCGTCCGTGGTGGCCGCGCCGGTGAGCCGGTATCCGAGGTCGTGGGTCTCGACCACGTCGACCCCCAGGTGACGCCGCAGCCGAGCGATCACGGTGTGCACCGCGGCCACCGACAGCGAGGCACCGGCCTGGCCGGACCCCCAGACCAGGTCGAGGATGGTCTCCGGGGGCACGCTCTGGCCGCGTCGCTGCAGCAACACCGCCAGGACGTCGCGCGGCCGCTGCCCCCGGGGCGTCACCGGCACGCCGTCCCGCTGCACCAGCAGTGGCCCCAGCACCCCGATCTGCACCCGTTCATGACAGCACGCCGACCCCGGTCCGGCCTACGGGGATTGCAGCAGCACCTTGCCCGTCAATCGCCTCCGAGCCACGGCCCGGTGGGCGGTTGCGGCCTCGGCCAGCGGGTGGCGTTCGACCACCCGGGGCGACAACCGACCCGCGCGAACGTCGTCCAGCACTTGGGCCATCACCCGGCCGCGGGCCGCGCCGGCGAGGTAGTCCGAGGCCGCGACCCAGCGCACCCCCAGCGACCCCGACCGTCCGTCGGGGCTGGCCAGCCCCGACAACGCCTGGGGAGCAAAGAGTTTCGGGTGCCCGGTGATGGCTCCGTAGAGCAGCAAGGTGCCGCCGGCTGCCAGCATGTCCAGGCTCGCCTCGAAGGTGCGCGCACCGGTGGCATCGAACACGACGTCGGCCCCGGTGCCGGTGAGCCGGCGCACCTCGGCCACCAGTTGGGCCCGCTGTGCCGGCCCCGGGGTGGCACCGCCGACGATCACGTCGTGCGCCCCCAACGCCCGGGCCACCGCGGCCTTGGCCCGGGTCGAGGTGATCCCGATGACCCGAGCCCCCTCGGCCGCGGCGAGTTGCACCACGGCCCCACCGACCGAGCCACTCGCGCCGTACACCACGACGGTGCGTGCGATCACCCAGGTGGCCATGCGCACCAGGACGTGCGCCGTGCTGCCGGCCATCGCCACGGCGGCCGCGACGTCCAGCGGGATGTCGTCCGGCACCACGCTCAGGTACTCCACCGGCACGGCGGTGTAGTCGGCGTACACACCGGCCAGGTGGCCGAGGTGCACCACCCGGCGATCGCGCAGCGACGGGTGGACCCCGGGGCCGACCGCCTCGACCACGCCGCCGGCCTCGGTGCCCGGCACCAGCGGCAGCGGCACCGGGAACGCCTCACCGGCCCGGTGTTGCAGGTCGACGTAGTTGACCCCGATCCAGGCGTTGCGCACCAGGACCTCACCCGGCCCGGGCACGGGCACCGGCAACCGCACCGGGGTCAGTGCATCGGGGCCTCCGTGCGCGACCACCTGCATCGCGGTCATGCTGCGAGTGGCCGCTGCCGACGTGATGCCCGGGTCGGTGCACCCCTCGGCCGCGGTCACGGTCGCGTTCCGATCGGGGCACCGCTGGTCAGGATCTCGACCCGCGGTGAACCGGCCGGAGCGGCGACAGCGCCGGCTGCGGCTGGGGTACTCGCCTCGGTCAGGCCGATCCGGCGATGCATCCGGCGCAACGCCGATGGCGCCCACCAGTTGGCACGACCGGCCAGCCGCATCGTGGCCGGCACCAGGACGCCGCGGATCACCGTGGCGTCCAGCAGCACTGCGAACGCGCAGCCCAGGCCGAGCATCTGG
Source organism: Kineosporiaceae bacterium (assembly GCA_016794595.1). Lineage (GTDB taxonomy): Bacteria > Actinomycetota > Actinomycetes > Actinomycetales > Kineosporiaceae > JADJPO01. The sequence continues at coordinate 81,252 of JAEUJN010000039.1, read as the reverse complement.
ATGAAGCTGACCGAGCTGGTGGCGAATGCCAGGAAGGTCACCGACATCAGTGCTGCGGCAGCGGTCACGATGCGACCGGTGTGGGCGGTGCCGGCGATCACGGCGGACGAGGTGTCCAGACCGGCCCGGTGGTACTCGGTGATGCGCCCGAGCAGGAACACCTCGTAGTCCATCGAGAGGCCGAACGCCAGGCAGAACATCAGCGGCGGGATCGAGACCGACAGCGGCGTCGGCGTGAAGCCGAGCAGCTCGGAGCCGTGGCCCTGCTGGAAGACCCACACCATGGCGCCGAGCACGGCTCCGATGCCGGCCACGGTGGTGACCAGGGCCTTCAGCGGCAGCACCACCGACCCGGTGAACAGGAAGATCAGCACCAGACTGCTGAGCACCATCAGCAGGCCGACCAGCGGCAATCGGGCGCCGATGGTCGCGTTGACGTCGACGAACCGGGCGGTGGGACCGGCGACCAGACGCTCCCCCGGCGCGGGCAGGTCCCGCACCTGGTGCACCAACTGCTGCGCGGCCGTGCTGTACACCTCGACGTCCGGCACCACCCGTACCGCCGAGGCGGGACGGTCGATCCCGGTACGGGCCAGGTCAGCGCGTCCGGGGGCGACGAGGACACCGGACTCGAAGATGCCGGACGGCGCGTCCACCCGGGCCACGTGATCGAGCCGCGAGAGCTCGGCGGCGTAGCCCGCGGTGGCCTGCGGCGCGGTGGCCGGCAGCGCGATCACGATGGCGTCGTTCTCGCGGCTGGTGAACTGCCCGCGCAGCACGTCCCCGACCCGGCGGGCCTGCGAGAGTTCGGCCGGCACCGACCGGTCGTCCGGCAGGCCGAAGGACACCGCACCCAACGGGGCGGCGAGCAGCGCCAGCAGCGCCAGCGCCGGGACGGCGGTGAGCACCGGACGGCGGGTGACCAGGCGCGCCAACCGCTCCCAGAACACCGACCGGGCCGTGGTGGGGCGGCCGAACCGGCGCCGAGCGGCCCGGTGACCGAGCAGCCGCAGTGCCGACGGCAGGACGACGACCGCGGCGAGGGCGGTGATGGTCACCACGGCGATGCCGGCGTAGGCGAACGAGCGCAGGAAGTACATGGGGAACAGCAGCAGGGCCGCCAGCGCCACGGTGACCGTGGCGGCCGAGTACAGCACGGTGCGTCCGGCGGAGTGCAGCGTGGTGCGCAACGCCGACTCGACGTCGTCCCCGTGGTGCAGTTGCTCGCGGAACCGGTTCACGATCAGCAGCGCGTAGTCGATGCCCAGCCCCAACCCGAGGGCCAGAGTGAGGTTGAGCGAGAAGAAGCTGACGTCGGTGACGCCGGTGAGCAGCCGCAGCACCGCCAGGGTGCCGACCATCGAGACCACGCCGATCATCAACGGCAGCAGGCCGACCAGCACCGAGCCGAAGGTGAGCACCAGCAGGATCAGGGTCAGCGGGACGGCGATCGCCTCGGCACGCGCGAAGTCCTTGCGCACCTGACCGGTGATGTCGGTGACCGACTGGGCGAAGCCACCGGTGCTGATCTGCACGCCGACACCGCCGGCCCCGGAGGACCCGTTCGCGGTGCTGAAGGCCGGCTCGAGTTCGGCCATCCGCTCGCTGAGCGCATCGTCGTCCCCGGCCAGGTGGGCGACCACCAGAGCCGAGCGGGCGTCGCGGCTGCGCAGGGCCTCCGCGGCGCCGGGGGGCGCCTGCCAGTAGGTGCTCAGCACGGTGACATCGGGTTCGGCGTCGAGGCGACGCGCCGCGGCCAGGCCGGCGCGCGCCGTCTCGGGGGCATCGACGTTCGCGCCGGACGCCGCGGTGACCAGCAGCACCAGGTTCGCGCCGGGCAGGCCGAGGTCGCGCTCGAGCACCTGGGTGGCCCGGGCGGATTCGGCGCCCGGGTCGTCGAAACCGCCGGCCCGCAGCCGGTCCAGGGCCCCGGCCCCCAGGACGGCGGCCAGCGCGGTGATGATCAGGGTGAACAGCAGGACGGCCCGTGCCCGGCGCAACGCCAAGCCGGTGAGTGCATCGAACATCGGTGACCTCACGATCGAGTGGAGTGAACTCGATCAGGCTGCGAGAGCCTCCTGCCACGCACCTGTCACCGATCTGTCACGCCCGACCTGTCACCCTCGACCCGACACGCTGATCTGTCACGCCCGAACTGTCACGCGCCGGGGTGCCGCGGTCAGCTGCGCTTCGGCGCCCCCGGGCGGGCGTAGCGCCACCAGGTCAGGGCCACGCACATCACGGCCCAGGCCACCCCGATCCCGTAGAACGCCACCGGGCCGAGGGTGGTGACCCCGAGGCCGAAGAAGAACGGCCCGAACGCGGCGATCGCCCCGGTCCAGCCGATGACGCCACCGGCCTGGCGACGCTCGAAGATCATCGGCATCTGCTTGAAGGTCGAGGCGTTGCCGATCCCGGCGAACAGGAAGATCGCCAGCATGCCCCACAGGAACTGACTGAAGCCGCCCTGCAGTGCCGCGGCTGAGGACACGTCCGGGGTGAGCGCGGGAATCGTCCACAGGATCGCGCCGACCAGGCCGATCCCCGAGACCAGGGTCCAGATCGCCCCGCCCATGCGGTCGGTCAGCGGCGAGAACAGCACCCGCGCACCGGCTCCGATCAACGGCCCCAGGAAGACGTACTTCACCGGGTCGGGGACGGCATACCCCTCGACCAGCATCTGCGCGGAGGCCCCGGCACCCTGGACGATCTCGGAGTTGCCGGCACCGTAGAGGTTGCTCATCAGCAGGCCGAACTGCGCGGCCAGCCCCGAGAAGGTGCCGAAGGTCATGATGTAGAGCAGCGTCATCCACCAGGTGTCCTGGTTGGCGAAGATGTCGAACTGCTGTCGGATGTTGGCCTTGATGGGCACCGACTTCAGCATCGTCCAGGCCAGCACGGCACCGATGAGCATCAGCGGGATCCAGACGAAGGCGGCGTTCTGGAACCACACCTCGCGCGACGCCTTTCCCGGGACGGCCATCTTCTGGCTCCCGCCGAAGATCGCCAGCGCGGACAGCCCGATCAGCCACGGCGTCAGCAGCTGAACCAGCGAGACCCCGAAGTTGCCCAACCCCGCCTGCAGGCCCAGCGCCGTCCCCTGCTTGCTGCGCGGGAAGAAGTACGACGTGCTCGGCATGAAGCCGGAGAAGGCACCGCCGCCGATCCCGGCCAGGAAGGCCAGGGCCATCAGCTCCCAGTACGGAGCGGTCGGCGACTGCACCCGCACCCCCCACCCCAGGGTCGAGAAGACCAGCAGGCCAGTGGTGAGCGCGACCAGCTTGCGGGTGCCGAGGATCGGCGGGAGCACCATCCAGGCCAGGCGGAACAGCCCCGCCGACAGCCCCGGCATGGCCGCCATCCAGTACAGCTCGTTCTTGGTGAACGAATACCCGAGGGCGTTCAGCTTCGGGATGATCGCGCTGGGCAGGAACCAGGCGACGAAGGCCAGCGTGAGGCAGAACGTGGTGATCCACAACGTCTTCCAGGCCAGCTGCGAGTCCCACCGGGACTCGTTCTCCGGATCCCAGGACTCCAGCCACTCCCCGCGAGACTCGCGCGTACCGGACGTGGTGGTCATGCCAGTGCCTCCTCAGGGTGCTCCAGGTGACGCTTCAGGCCGGGGGACTGCTGGTTCAACATGTGGACGACGGCCCAGTGCATCCACGCGGTGCAGATCACGGTGAGCACGAAGAGCACGAAGAACGTGCTGGACGGGAAGCCCGACCATGCCTTGGTGTAGGCGAACAGGGGCGGCAGGAAGAACCCACCGAGTCCGCCGAGCATGCCGACCAGGCCACCGACCGAGCCGACGTTGTCCGGGAAGTACTCCGGAATGTGCTTGAAGACAGCGGCTTTGCCGATCCCCATCGCACAACCGAGCAGGAACACCAGGGCGGTGAACGGCACGATGCCCAGCGTGTAGGCCAGGTGCTCGCTCTGCGTCCCGTCGGGGTGGGCGATGACGATGTGACCGTTCGGCATCATCAGGACGCCGGTGATCACCAGCATGGCGGCGAAGGTGCCGTACATCACTCGTCGCGCCCCGATCCGATCGGACAGGGTGCCGCCCAGTGGCCGCAGCAGCGAGGCCGGGAAGATGTACAGCGCCGTCAGGTACGCCGCGGTCTGCAGGCTCACGTCGTAGTTGTCCAGGTAGTAGGTCGGCAGCCAGGCCGCCAGGGCCACGTAGGCGCCGAACACCGCGACGTAGTAGAGGCTGAACCGCCACACCCGCACCTGCTTCAGCGGGGCCAGCTGGTCGCGCAGCGGGACACCGGTACCGGGACGGCGGTCGTGCCGCGGAGCCAGGAACCACGTCGCCAGCGCCATCAGCACGAGAAGGACGGCGTACACCACCGGTACCAGCCGCCAGCCACCGCGCACCCAGCCCAGGTAGGTGACACCCGCCGTCCCGGCGATGAGGGGCGGACCGATGAACTTGGTGACCGAGGCTCCGACGTTGCCGGCGCCGAAGACGCCCAGCGCGAAACCTTGGTGCTCCCTGGCGTGCCAGGCCGAGTTCCAGGCGATGCCGGCCGAGAAGGAGTTGCCGGCGAAGCCGACCAGGAAGGCCAGCACCAGCAACATCAGGTAGGAGCTCGCCTGGGAGACCAGGTAGGCCGGCACCGCGACGGAGGCCAGCAGGAAGGTCATCACGACCCGCCCGCCGAAACGGTCGGCGAGCATGCCCGCCGGCAACCGCCACATCGACCCGTTGAGCACCGCCACGGCGATGATCCAGGACAGCTGCACCTCGGTGAGGCCGAACTCCTGGCTGATCGGCTTGCCCAGGATGCCGAACATCAACCAGACCGCGAACATCAGGGTGAACCCCGCGGTCGAGAGCCACAGCACCCGGCGCGAGCCGGAGGGGTCGACACCTCGCAGATCGGCCGTGCCGCTCGGGTGGTCACTCACGGCGGTGCCTGCCGGCGACGCCATCACTGCCCTCCATAATTAAAATGAATCTGATCCTCTTATTATCCCCGACGCGAGAGTCTACTCCTCCGGTATCGACCTCGGGAAATCGGCGGTGCGTGAGCCGCATCACTGCCGCACCCGCCCCGATGTGCCCTGCGGGGAGGCAGTTTGACCGACATGTCGGGGACCTGGCAGTTCGCCTCCGGTCTGGTTTTGTTCCAAGGAGTCGACTCCTCTAAACTAGAGTCATGGCTTCCGGCCAGACGTCCGCTGCGCACTCCAAGGCGCTCCTTCTCGCCTCCCCCGTGCGGCGAGCGATCGTCGACCTGCTCGCCGAGAGCGACGGTGAGGAAGCCGACGGCATGACCGCCGCGCAGCTCGCCGAGCTGCTGGAGCTGCACGTGACCACCGTGCGGTTCCATCTCGACCAACTGGTGACCGCTGGCCTGCTCACCACATCCGACGTCAAGAGCTCCGGGGTGGGGCGACCACGCAAGCTGTACCGCGCCGCGCCGGGATCGCTGACCTCCGCCGACGACGAGCGAGCCCGGCGGATGCTGACCGAGCTCCTGGCCGACAGCTTCGGCGAGAGCGGCCTCACCCCGGCCGAGGCGGGCCGGCGCTGGAGCCGCCGGCACATTCCGGTCGACCCGGCGGACGTCCCGGCCGACACCGCGGGTCGCTGGCTCACCAAGGTGGGCCGCATGATCGACATCCTGGCCGACTGGGGGTACACCCCGGAGGTGATCACCGAGGAGGGCGGTCACTCGATCCGGATCAACCTGCGGCGCTGCCCCTTCATCGATCTGGCACACACCAACCCCGCTGTCGTGTGCGGGATTCACCGAGGCCTGATCCACGGCGCGTTGGAGCAACTCGGTGAGCCGGAGGCGCAGGTGGGCTTGGAGCCCTTCGTGGAGCCGGACCTCTGCCGGGCCCTGGTACGCACTCCGACGCCCTTCCGTAGCACTGCCCGCTCGACCTCGAACCCCAGGAGCTCGTCGTGACCCAGGACGTCCCCGTGGACAGTTCCCTCGAAGGCGCACTGTCGACCGCGCTGATCGCCGGGCGCCGGTTCTTCACCCGGGCCACCGTCTCGGACGATCAGCGTGCCCTGTTCAAGCAGGGCGGTCGCTCCGGGGACGCGTTCTACCGCGACCGGTGGAGCCACGACAAGGTGGTGCGCTCCACCCACGGGGTCAACTGCACGGGCTCGTGCTCCTGGAAGGTCTACGTCAAGGACGGGATCATCACCTGGGAGGCGCAGCAGACCGACTACCCCTCGGCTGGTGCCGACCGCCCCGACTACGAGCCCCGCGGCTGCCCGCGCGGGGCGGCCTTCTCCTGGTACACCTACAGCCCCACCCGGATCCGCTACCCGTACGTGCGCGGCGTCCTGCTGGAGATGTACCGCGAGGCCAAGTCCCGCCTGGGTGATCCGGTCCTCGCCTGGGCCGACATCGTCGAGGATCCCGAACGCGCCGCCCGCTACAAGAAGGCGCGGGGCAAGGGGGGCCTGGTCCGCGCGAGCTGGGCAGAGGCCGCCGAGATCTACGCTGCCGCAACCTGTCACACGATCAAGCGCTGGGGCCCGGACCGGATCGCGGGGTTCAGCCCGATCCCGGCGATGTCGATGGTCTCGCACGCCTCCGGTGCCCGCTGGACCAGCCTGCTCGGGGGCGCCATGCTCTCGTTCTACGACTGGTACGCCGACCTGCCGGTGGCCTCACCCCAGATCTTCGGAGACCAGACCGACGTCCCGGAATCCGGCGACTGGTGGGACGCCGGGTACCTGATCATGTGGGGCTCGAACATCCCGGTCACCCGGACGCCGGACGCCCACTGGATGACCGAGGCGCGCTACCGCGGCCAGAAGGTGATCGTGGTCGCGCCGGACTACGCCGACAACGTCAAGTTCGCCGACGAGTGGCTGCCCGCCGCGCCGGGCACGGACGCCGCGCTGGCGATGGCGATGGGACACGTCGTCCTGCGGGAGTTCTTCGTCGACGACCGGGTCGACTACTTCACCGAGTACGTCAAGAAGTACACCGACCTGCCCTACCTGATCACCCTCGACGAGATCGCCGGCGAATCGGGGACGGTATACCGCCCGGGCAAGTTCCTCACCGCGGCCGAACTGGCGGGCGACTCGGGCACCGTCGAGGAGAACGCCGCCTTCCGGCCGGTTCTGCTCGACGCGCGCACCGCGGAACCGTTCGTGCCCAACGGGTCCCTGGGGCACCGCTTCGGTGAGACCGGCGCGGGGCGCTGGAACCTCGACCTCGGGGACGTCGATCCGGCGCTCACCCTGTACGGCGCACCCACGCCGGATCGGGCCGAGACGAGCGCTGTGGAGGTGGAGTTGCCGCGGTTCGACGTCCGCGGCCCCGATGCCCTGCTGCGCCGCGGCGTCCCGGTGCGGCGCGTCGCCGGCCGCCTGGTGACCACGGTCCTCGACCTGATGCTGGCCCAGTACGGCGTGGGCCGCCCCGGGCTGCCGGGCACCTTCGCTGCGGGGTACGAGGACGCCTCGGCCCCGTACACCCCGGCCTGGCAGGAGTCGATCACCGGGGTGCCGGCCGGTGCCGTGGCCCGGATCGCCCGGGAGTTCGCGCAGAACGCCGCCGACACCCGGGGCCGGTCGATGATCATCGTGGGTGCCGGGACCAACCACTGGTTCCACAGCGACACCATCTACCGCGCCATGCTCATGCTGACCACCATCACCGGGTGCCAGGGTGTCAACGGCGGCGGCTGGGCCCACTACGTGGGTCAGGAGAAGGCCCGTCCGATCACCGGCTGGGCGCAGCTCGCATTCGGCCTGGACTGGTCCCGACCGCCGCGGCAGATGATCCAGACCGCCTACTGGTACCTGCACACCGACCAGTTCCGCTACGACAACTACGACGTCGAGCACCTGGCCGCGCCGAATGCCACCGGCCGGTTCCGGGGCATGGGCACCGCCGATGCCCTCGCGTTGAGCGCCCGGCTGGGCTGGATGCCGTCGTACCCGACCTTCGATCGCAATCCCCTCGATCTGGCGGACGACGCGGCGGCGTCCGGTCTCGAACCCGCCGAGTACGTGGTCCGTTCGCTGCAGGACGGCAGCCTGCGCTTCGCCTGCGAGGACCCGGATGCGCCGGAGAACTTCCCCCGCATGCTGACCATGTGGCGGGCCAACCTGTTCGGCTCCTCGGGCAAGGGCAACGAGTACTTCCTCAAGCACCTGCTGGGCACCGACTCCTCGGTGCAGGCCCGCGAGACGCCGCCCGACCAACGGCCGACGTCGCTGGTCTGGCGCGACGAGGCACCCGAGGGCAAGTTGGACCTGTTGTGCACGTTGGACTTCCGCATGACGTCCTCGACGATCCTGTCCGACATCGTGCTGCCGGCGGCGACCTGGTACGAGAAGCACGACATCTCGACCACCGACATGCACCCCTTCATCCACTCGTTCAACCCGGCGATCAACCCGCCGTGGCAGACCAAGACCGACTGGGACATCTTCCACACCCTGGCGCAGACCTTTGCCCCCCTGGGCGCGAAGCACCTCGGCGTCCGCCGCGATCTGGTCGCTGCCCCGCTGCTGCACGACAGCCCGGAGGCGATGGCCACCCCCCACGGCGTGGTGCGGGACTGGCGCGCCGGCGAGTGCGATCCGGTGCCGGGCAAGACCATGCCCAAACTGATCGTGGTGGAACGGGATTACGGCGCCATCGCGGACAAGATGGCCGCCCTGGGGCCGCTGATGGAGAAACTGGGCGCCACCACCAAGGCCATCACCTACGACGTGACACGCGAGGTGGAGTACCTGCGTGGCAAGATCGGCGTCGTCCGCGCCCCGGGCTCGGTGACCGACGGCCGGCCCTCGCTGGTCAAGGACATCGCCGCCGCCGAGACCATCATGGCGCTGTCCGGGACGACGAACGGGCACCTGGCCACGCAGGGATTCGAGACCCTCGAGAAGCGCACCGGGACCCAACTGGCCGACCTGGCACGCGAGCACGAGGGCAAGCGGATCACCTTCGCCGACACCCAGGCGGCGCCGGTCCCGGTGATCACCTCACCGGAGTGGTCGGGCTCGGAGACCGGCGGACGGCGGTACAGCCCGTTCACCATCAACACCGAGCGGCTCAAGCCCTGGCACACCCTCACCGGGCGACAGCACTTCTACCTCGACCACGACTGGATCCAGGAACTGGGCGAGGTGCTCCCGGTCTTCAAACCGCCGCTCGACATGACCGAGATCTTCGGCGAGCCCGAGATCGGCTCGGTCGGCGAACTCGGCGTGACCGTTCGCTATCTCACGCCGCACAACAAGTGGTCGATCCACTCCGAGTACCAGGACAACCTGTTCATGCTGTCGCTGTCCCGTGGCGGGCAGGCGATCTGGATGAGCGACGTCGACGCGGCCAAGGTCGGCATCGCCGACAACGACTGGATCGAAGCGGTCAACCGCAACGGGGTGGTCGCCGCCCGCGCCATCGTCAGCCACCGGATGCCCGAGGGTGTGGTGTACATGCACCACGCGCAGGACCGGCTGATCGACGTCCCCCGGACGGAGACCACCGGCAAGCGTGGCGGGATCCACAACAGCCTCACCCGGATCATGCTCAAGCCGAGCCACATCATCGGGGGCTATGCCCAGTTGGCCTTCGCCTTCAACTACCTGGGCCCCACCGGCAACCAGCGCGACGAGGTCACGGTCATCCGCAAGCGAACTCAGCCCGTGCGGTACTGAGGAAGGGTGTAACGGACATGCGCGTCATGGCACAGCTGGCGATGGTGATGAACCTCGACAAGTGCATCGGCTGCCACACCTGCTCGGTCACCTGCAAGCAGGCCTGGACCAACCGAGCCGGCACCGAGTACGTGTGGTTCAACAACGTCGAGACCCGGCCCGGGCTGGGCTACCCCCGCACCTACGAGAACCAGCAGGAGTGGCAGGGCGGCTGGATCCGCAAGGCCAACGGCCGGCTGGCCCTGCGGTCCGGCGGGCGGTTCAAGAAGCTGCTCACCATCTTCTCCAACCCCAAACTGCCCTCGATCCAGGACTATTACGAGCCCTGGACGTATGACTACGAGACGCTCACCAACTCGCCGGCGACCGACACCTTCCCGGTGGCGCGCCCCAAGTCCTTGCTGACCGGCAAGGACATGAACGTCGAGTGGTCGGCGAACTGGGACGACAACCTCGGTGGCTCGCGCGAGCACGCCGCGCGCGACGTCCTGCTCGCGGGCATCGAGGACAGGGTGCGCATGGAGTTCGAGAAGACCTTCATGTTCTACCTGCCGCGCATCTGCGAGCACTGCCTGAACCCCTCGTGCGCGGCGTCCTGCCCGAGCGGGGCGATCTACAAGCGCTCCGAGGACGGCATCGTCCTGGTCGATCAGGACCGCTGCCGGGGCTGGCGGATGTGCGTCTCGGGCTGCCCGTACAAGAAGATCTACTTCAACCACAAGACCGGCAAGGCCGAGAAGTGCACCTTCTGCTACCCCCGGGTCGAGGTCGGGCTGCCCACGGTCTGTTCGGAGACCTGTGTCGGGCGACTGCGCTACATCGGCCTGGTGCTGTACGACGCCGACCGGGTGCTCGAGGCGGCGACGGTGGCCGAGGACAGCGACCTCTACGAGGCACAGCGTTCGGTCTTCCTCGACCCCGAGGATCCGGCGGTGCAGGCGGCAGCCGAGGCGGCGGGGATTCCCGGCGACTGGATCGAGGCGGCCCGGCGTTCGCCCGTGTACGCGCTGATCAACCGCTATCGCGTGGCGCTGCCGCTGCACCCCGAGTACCGCACACTGCCGATGGTCTGGTACATCCCGCCGCTGTCGCCGGTGGTCGACATCATGCGCGAGACCGGTCACGACGCCGAGGACCGGGGCAACCTGTTCGCTGCCATCGACGCCCTGCGCATCCCGGTGGAGTACCTGGCCAAGCTGTTCACCGCCGGGGACGTCGCCCCGGTCGAGAACGTGCTGCGCAAGCTGGCCGCGATGCGCTCGTACATGCGCGATCTCAACCTCGGCCGTGAGGGCGACGCGTCGATCCCGGCGTCCGTGGGCATGAGCGAGCAGGACCTGTACGAGATGTTCCGCCTGCTCGCCCTGGCCAAGTACGACGAGCGCTACGTCATCCCGACGGCGCACGCCGAGCAGGCACACGCCCTGGAGGAACTGGCGACCGACTGCCCGGTCTCGTCCTACGGCGGCGGCCAGACCGGCACTCTCGGTGAGGGTTCGGGCAAACCCCTGCCGGTGGCGGTGGAGAACTTCAGGATGCTGCAGGAGCGCCAGACCTCCGACCAGCCGGTCGAGGGTGGCCGGGTCACCGGACGGGTCAACCTGCTCAGCTGGGACGGCAGGAGTGCCCCGGACGGCCTGTTCCCACCCGGCGCCCCGCCCCGCGTCCCGCGCCGCGACGGCGACGGTCCGCAGGCTGCGCGAGACGGCAGGGAGGGGTCGTGATGTTGCGGATCACGCGCCGGCACGGCCGCTCCGCCCGCCCGGCCCACGCGCCGTCCGTGTGGGGTCTGGTCTCGCTGGTGCTGGACTACCCGACCGAGCAGCTGATCGCTGCGCTGCCCGAGCTGCGCACGGTGGCCGCCGAGCTGCCGGACGGCGCGGCGACCCCGTTGCTGCGCCTGATCGATCACCTCGGGACCGGCCGTGACGCCGCCGGCGATGGTCGGGCCGGGCTGCGCGCACTGCAGGAGCAGTACGTGCAGACCTTCGACCACACCCGCAGGTGCGCGCTCTACCTGACCTACTTCGCCTACGGCGACACCAGGCGTCGCGGCGTGGCGCTGGTCCGGTTCAAGCAGGCCTATCGCCGGGCCGGGGTGGAGTGGGACGAGCAGGCCGCGGACGGCGAACTGCCCGACCACCTGTGCGCCGTCCTGCAGTTCGGGGCGATGGTGGACGCCGACATCGCCTGGCGATTGCTGCTGGACCACCGGGCCGGGGTCGAGATGCTCCGGCTGGCACTGGCTGCCTGGGATCCGCGCGACGGCGGCCCACCCGGATCACCCTGGCACGACGCCCTGGTCGCCGTGTGCTCCACCCTGCCCGAGCTGCGCGGCGAGGAGTCCGAGGCGATCCGCCTGCTGATCGAGCAGGGACCCCCCGCCGAGGACGTCGGCCTGCAGCCCTACGAGCTGGACCCCCGACGTGACGACGCAATGCTGCTGGGAGCCAACCGATGAGCCTGTTCCTCTGGGTGATCTTCCCCTATCTGTGCCTGGCGGTCTTCGTGGTCGGCCACGCCTGGCGCTACCGCTACGACGCGTTCGGCTGGACGACGCGCTCCAGCCAGCTCTACGAGGACCGGCTGCTGCGGCTGGGGTCGCCGCTGTTCCACTTCGGCATGCTCGGCGTGGTCGGTGGTCACGTGATCGGGCTGCTGATCCCCCGGTCGTGGACCGACGCGGTCGGCATCGACGAGCACCGCTACCACCTGGGCGCGGTGATCGGTGGGCTGATCGCCGGAGTGATGGCCCTGGTCGGGTTGGCGATCCTGGTCTACCGGCGCCGCACGGTGGGCCCGGTGTTCTCGGCCACCACCGCGATGGACAAGGTCATGTACCTGGTTCTCACCGTGGTGATCACGCTGGGGATGTGGAACACGATCGCCGGATCGACGCTCAACCTGGGCGGGGAGTACGACTATCGCGAGGGTGTCTCGGTCTGGTACCGCTCGTTCCTGGCGTTCCAGCCGGATGCCTCCCTGATGACGCAGGCGCCGATCGGGTTCAAGCTGCACGCCCTGGCGGCGTTCGCCCTGTTCGCGCTGTGGCCGTTCACCCGCCTGGTGCACGTCTTCTCGGCCCCCGTGGGCTACCTGACCCGCCCCTACATCGTGTACCGCTCCCGCGACGTGCGCCCCCTGGGTACCTCCGCCGCGCGCCGCGGCTGGGAGCGCGTCGGCTCGTAGCTGCTTCTCCCGCCCGACCGCCACCCTCCGCTCACGTCGGGGGGCGAACCTGCCGAGGCAGGACGGGTGAGACGTCTGCCGGCCGCCCTGCTCGCCCTCGCCCTCCCGCCCACCCTGGTGCTGACCGCCGGGACGGCGGCCGCGGCGTCCGACGACACCCGCGAGCCGGTGGTCGTCCCTCGCGCCGCCACGGTCACGGCACTGGCCGCGCCCCGCACCTCGCTCGACCCGCAGCAGTTCGCCGCCGCCATGACCCGCACCCTCACCGGGACGGCCACCGGCAGCCGCTACCTCGGCCCGGCCCTGTCCGGGCTGGTGGTCGACCCTGCCGACGGCACGGTGATCTGGCGCCACCTCGACGGCCGATCGCGGCTGCCCGCCTCGGCCCAGAAGCTGCTCACCGCGTTCACGGTGCTGCACTCGATGCCGGCCGACGCGGTCCTGACCACCCGGGTCCAGCAGCACCCCACCGCCCGCTCGCGGCTCTACCTGCGCGGCGGGGGCGACCCGACCCTGACCACCACCCGGATCGGCGCCCTGGCCACGGCCACCGCACGCCGGCTCGCCGAGCAGAAGCGCACCCGGGTGACGGTGCACCTCGACGGCTCGATCTTCCCCGTCCCCACCGACGCCCCCGGCTGGAAGGCCAGCTACCGCCGCGACGTGCAGGCACCGCAGGGCCTCACCCTGGCCGGGTACCGCAAACCGGACGGCGCCCTGGCCGCCGGGCGCCTCTTCGTCACCGCACTGAGGGCCCGCGGGATCACGGCCACCCTGGCCACGATCACCACCACCCCGGCCGGAACCCGCCAACTTGCCACGACCGCCTCGGCACCGGTGTCCCGGCTGGTGGCCGACATGGTCAACGCCAGCCGGAACGACCATGCCGAGTTCCTGCTCCGGCACGCCGCCCTCGCCCAGGGACGCCCGGCCACCTGGCAGGGCGCGGCGGCGCACGAGATCGCCGTCCTGCGCGCGGCCGGGGTCCCCCTGGGCGGCGTGCGCGTGGTGGACGGCTCCGGCCTGTCCCGCCTCACCCGGCTCACCCCGGCAGCCGCGGCGGCCGTCGTCCGGTTGCTCTGGACCACCCCGACCGACAGGGCAATCCTCTTCGCCCGCAACGCCCTTCCGCGCGCCGGGCTGACCGGCACCCTGTCCACCCGCTACCGGACGCCGCAGCATGCCTGCGCCGCGGGCCAGGTGACGGCCAAGACCGGCACCCTCGACGACACGGTCGCCCTCGCCGGGGTGGCCCACGGTAGCGACGGGCGCGACCGGGTCTTCGTCTTCCTGGAGAACGGCATCCTCGGGCGGAACACCGCGGTCCGGCTGGCGGTCGACACCCTGGCCACCACCGTCGTCGGCTGCCGGCTGGGCTGAGCTGCTCAGCCCATCAGCAGCAGCGCGGCCTCCTCGATGTCCGCCTGCTGCACCAGCACCAGGTTCGCGGCATCACCCAGCGGGACGTAGGAGTCGTCGCTCGCGATCCGCATCAGCCGCCCGTCGAACCCGGCCTCCAGTAACCCGGTGACCAGCCCCTCGCTCACCCCTCCGGTCCGCCGGGTCTCGTCCACGATCAACAGCCGGCCGGTGGCCCGAGCAGCGTGCAGCACGTCGTCCACCGGCAGCGGGGCCAGCCAGCGCAGGTCGACCACGCGCACCCCGATCCCCTGGCGGGCCAGCTCGGCCGCGGCCCGCAACGACATCCGCAGCCCGTTGCCGAAGGTGGCGATGGTCAGGTCCTCACCGGCGCCCCAGACCGCGGCTCGCCCGATCGGCACGTGGGTGGCCGACCACTGGTCCGGCGGGGCATAGGGAGCGAGCCAGCCGCCGTCCCCGGGTTCGAGCAGATCCCGTTCGTGATACAGGGCAATGGGTTCCAGCAACACGCTCACCGTGCCGTCCACCTGGGCGGCAGCCAGGCAGCTGCGCACCATGCCGGGGGCGTCGGTGGGGTGTGCGGGACAGGCGATCACCAGGCCCGGGATGTCCCGCAGCGCCCCGATCGCGTTGTCGTTGTGGAAGTGGCCGCCGAACCCCTTCTGGTAGGCCAGACCCTGCACCCGCACCATCAACGGGTTGCGATAGGAACCCTGGGAGAAGAACTGCAGACTCGCCGCCTCACCACGGAGCTGGTCGAGGGCGTTGTGCAGGTAGGCCAGGTACTGGATCTCGGGGACCGGCAGCAACCCGCTCACCCCGGCGCCGAGCGCCATGCCGAGGATGGTCTGCTCGTCCAGCACGGTGTCGATCACCCGGGAGGCCCCGAGCCGCCGCTGGAGGCCACGGGTGAGGCCGTACACCCCGCCCTTGCGGGCGATGTCCTGGCCGAGCAGCAGCAGCTCGGGGCGCGCGGCACCGACATCGGTCAGGGCACGGTTGATGCTGGCGGCCAGGGTCAGCCCACCCTCGGTCTCCGGCAGCCGGTCACCGAACACCCTGGCCCGCTCGCCCGGCTCGGCACTGGTGGCCACCGCCGCGGCCACCACCTCCGGACGGCGCGGGGACAGCGGGGCGACCACCTGGCTCGAACTGCCCAGCCGGGGACGGCGCAGGGCCTCGTCGACCGCCTCGCTCACCTCCTCGCACCGCTCGGTCCAGCGGTGGCGGACCGCCCGCGGGCTCAACACCTCGTGCTCGACCAGGGCCCGCATGGTCGCCGCCAGCGGGTCGCGGAGCAGATCGGCCGCGATCTCGGTGGGGGTCCGGTAGGCCGACTCGACGTCCGAACCGGCATGCCCCCCGATCCGCACGCATCGCTGGTGCACCAGCACCGGCACCCGCTCTTCACGAGCCCGTTCGACCGCCTCGCGCGCCGTCCGCAGGCTGCGCAGAGGGTCCTCGGCATCGTCGGCCAGGTAGACCAGCCCGGGGGCGGCGGTGAACATCGCCTCGATCCATCCCGTCGGCGTGCGGGTGGAGATGCCGATCCCGTTGTCCTCCAGCAGCACCAGCAGCGGGATCGGAATCCCTTGGTGCGCAGCCCATCTCGCGGCGTTGATCGCCCCCACCGCGGTGGAGTGGTTGGCCGAGGCGTCCCCGAGGGAGGCGACCGCCACAGCGTTGTCCGGCCAGCGCAGCGGGCGGCGCAGCCGGGCGGGCAGGGCCCGCTGCCGGCCGATGGACCAGGCAACCCCGAGCGCCCGGGGCAGGTGACTGGCGATGGTGGAGGTCTGTGGGATCACCGCCAACTCGGGGTGTCCGAACACCTTGTGCCGGCCTCCCGCGATCGGTTCGTGGGCACTGGCTGCCAGGCCGAGCGCGACATCCATGATCCCGTCGAGGCGGCGGGCCGCCGACCCGGCCGCCGGTTCGGGGTGACGCTGGCCGGCCCGGGCCAGGTAGAAGGCGCCGGATCGGTAGTGCAACAGGGCAGGGTCGTCCCGGCGCAGGGCCAGGGCCACCGCGGCGTTGGCCTCGTGACCTGCGGACCCGATCGTGTAGAATCCCTCCCCGGCCGCCCGCATGCGGCGCGCGGCCACGTCCAGCCAGCGGCTCGAGGCCTGGGCGTCGAACAGGTCGAGCAGCCGCTCGCGGTCCTCCGCGGCCATGGCCGCCGGGTGGTGCGGGACACGCGCCCCCGGGATCGGGGGGGTCGGCATCGCGGGGGCCGGCATCGCAGCAGCTGGCGAGGTGATCGGCGCCGCGCTCGATCCCGCGGCAGCCGAGGAGGATCGAAGCTGGTCGAGCCCGGCCAGCACCGGGGTCAGGTGGGCGATCAACTCCTCGCCGGGGCCGGGGACCCGCAGGTCGGCGGCCGACAAGGTCACCATGTCCTCCGCCTGACTCGAACCGGGTGGGCCCTGGCGGTCCGGCCGGGGGTGCGCGTGACGCCGGGCCCGCCGGGGCGTGAGGTGGGACGCAGTCGGGGGCGTCCGCCGGCCGGGGTGGGCAGACCCTGACACACATCCTCCTCGACGCGAGAGCGCAGAACCGCACCAGCATCCTCCCAGAGCGTCTGCTCCGAGCGCGCGACGCTCGGGAACGCACGGAACCGGATGGCTCACCCCCACCGTCGGACTGCCGACGGGACTGAGGGACGGCCCGCACGAGGCAGGGAGGACGGCCATGGCCGACACGCGCAGGTCGCGAGCAGGTACTCGGGGGCGGCGACGGGCGCCCGGCGCGCTGATCGGCGCCGTCCTGCTCGGCACGCTGACGCTCGGAGCGTGTGGTGGCGAGGGGACGTCGTCGGTGTCGAGCCAGCCCGCCGACGCGACGGCGGCCGGCGGCGACCAGACCGCCACCGCACCGGCCGGCGGCGGGACGAGCCAGGCGCCCACCACGCAGTCAGCGCCGTCCGGCGGCTCGGGCGTGGCCGGGGGCAGCCCGGGATCGGACCTGCCGCCCTCGGGTGGCCACACCCAGAAGGTCACCGGCACCGGCGGCGCCTCAGGCCCAGGGGCGCCGGTGCCGTGGGACGTCAGCGCCATGCCCAGCGCGGCCGGTCTCCCCAAGGGCACCTCGGGGACGGCCCGGCTGACGGTCCTGCTGGACGACGGGTTCGGCGTCCGGACCACGTGGACCCTGACCTGCGACCCGGACGGCGGCACCCACCCCGACCCGGCGGCGGCATGTGGGGTACTGGGCGCCAAGGGCGCCACGGCGCTGCCCGAGCCCTCTCCCACCACCGCCTGCACCGAGCAGTACGGCGGCCCGCAGAAAGCCAAGCTCACCGGGACCTGGCGCGGCAAGAAGGTCGACTCCCAGCTCAGCCTGGAGAACGGCTGCCAGATCGCCCGCTGGACCGCGTTGCTCGGCCTTCTCCCTCCCGGTGGCCTGCCGGGCTGAGGCACAATCGGCGCGCCGAGGGTTCTCGATCGGAGGGGCGCCGCTGATGATCATCGAGCTGGGTTCGCGGCGACCACGGATCGACCCCACGGCCTGGGTGGCGCCATCGGCCACGGTGGCCGGGGATGCCGTCCTGGGCGCCGAGGTGAGCCTGTGGTACGGGGCCGTGGTGCGGGCCGACACCGAGGCGATCCGGGTGGGGGCGGGCAGCAACCTGCAGGACGGGTCGGTGCTGCACGCCGACCCGGGCTTCCCCTGCACCCTGGGCGCCGGGGTGGTCGTCGGTCACCGGGCGGTGCTGCACGGGTGCACGATCGCGGACGACGTGCTGGTCGGGATCGGGGCGATCGTGATGAACGGGGCCGTGATCGGCACCGGCAGCCTGATCGGCGCCGGAGCCCTGGTTGCCGAGGGGGTCGTGGTGCCGCCACGCTCGCTGGTGCTCGGCCAGCCGGGACGGGTGCGTCGGGCGACCTCCGAGGAGGAGGTCGAGCGCATCCGGCGCAACGCCGAGCACTACCGAGCGCTGCGCGGGGTGCACGCCCAGGCTCAGCCCCGCTGATCGCCGTCGAGCCCAGACCGGGTCAGGAGCCTGCCAGCCAACGCCGGGTGGGGGCGGCGAGCGTCAGGGTCACCCCGAGGACGGCCACCAGCCCGGCGACGATCAGGGTGCCGGTGCGGCCGCTGATGTCGCGGCCGACCATCCAGCTCAGGGCGAGCACCGGCACCAGGTGCGCGAGCAGGCTCAGCACGGTGGCCGCCCGCCGTCGCCGACGACGCAGCGCGACCCAGCCGCTGACGTCGATCACGGCCAGGACGCCGCCGACCAGGGCGAGCAGCCCGAGCACCGCCAGGGCGAGATCGCTCCAGTCGCCCGAGCTGCGTCGGAACCAGGTGATCGCCGCCGCGACGAGCGCCAGCGCGGTCAGCACGGACGCCGTGGCCGCTTCCACCAGCAGCAGGGCGGCCAGCACGCGCACCGTCACCGGCCGCGGGGCAGCGCTCGCTCCCGGGGCGGGGCCCGGTCGCGGGGTCGGCGTGCCCGAGGTGGTCACGCCCCGAGCATGCCCCACCTGGCGCCCGCTGAGGCCACCCGCCACAGTGGTCGCGTGAATGGTCGCGTGAACGGTGGCGTGAACAGTGGCGTGAACGGTGGGGTGAGCGATCCGGTGCCCGGCGACGTCCAGATCGTCGAGGTGGGGCCGCGCGACGGCCTGCAGAACGAGGCCGTCGTGCTGCCGACGACGGTCAAGGTAGAGCTGATCCGGCGGGCGCTGGCGGCCGGCGTCCGGCGGATCGAGGCGGTCAGCTTCGTCCACCCCCGGCTGGTGCCCCAGATGGCGGACGCCGAGGACGTGATGGCCGCCGTCCGTGAGCCGTCCTTCCTGGCCGGGGTGGCCGACCCCGACGCGGTGTCGTTCATCGGGCTGGTGCTCAACCCCCGCGGGTTCGACCGGGCGGTCGCGGCCGGGGTCGACGAGGTGAACGTGGTGGTCTCGGCCAGCGAGGGGTTCGCCCGGCGCAACCAGAACGCCTCACGAGCCGAACTGCTCGCGGCCGCCGCCGACCTCGCCGAGCGAGCGCGCGCTGCGGGGCTGGCGGCGTCCGTGGTGATCACCACCTGCTTCGGCTGCCCGTTCGACGGCGAGGTGGCGCCGGCGCAGGTGCTCGACACGGTCAGGGCACTGGTCGAGGCCGGCTATCGCGAGATCGCCATTGCGGACACCATCGGCGTGGGGGTGCCCGCGCAGGTCACCGACCTGGTGGCCGGGATGCGGTCGATCGATGACCGGCTGCGGGTGCGGGCGCACTTCCACAACACCCGCAACACCGGTTACGCCAACGCGATCGCCGCCGTACAGGCCGGGGTACACGTGCTCGACGCCTCGATCGGCGGCGTCGGCGGGTGCCCCTTCGCGCCGAACGCGACCGGCAACATCGCCACCGAGGACCTGCAGTACCTGTTGCAGCGCAGCGGGTTCCGGACCGGGCTGGATCTGGGGGGACTGGCCGAGACCGGGCTGTGGATCGGTGAGGCGCTCGGCCGGCCCACTCCTGCCCTGCTGGGGCACGCCGGGGGATTCCCCCGCTGAGTGCCGCTCGGGGACGCCCGGGCGCCCAAGACCGTGGCTCACCGAGGGCCGCCCGCCGGGGGATCGCCCGGGGGATCGCCCGGGGACCACTGCCGCCCCGGATCGTTGAAGATCACGGTGAGGGTATCGTCGATGCCCGAGCACACGAACTCCTCACCGTGATCTTCGCAGTGTCACGAATCCCTCACCGTGATCTTCACGGTGATCACCCGAAGGGCCCGCGGCGACCGCTGGGTGCGTGAGAGGTGAGTGGGGTGCCCACGTGGGGTGCATGAGAGGGTCGGCGCATGCCCGAAGGCCACACTCTGCACGCGCTGGCCCGCGATCTGGACTCCGCCTTCGCCGGCAGCACCCCGCGAGTCACCAGCCCCCAGGGCCGGTTCGCCGAGGGTGCCGCCCTGCTCGACGGGCACGGGGTGCTACGGGTCGAGGCCCACGGCAAGCACCTGCTGATGGCCTTCGATCACGAGCTCTACCTCAACGTCCATCTGGGCCTGATCGGCTCGTTCTCGGTGACCCGCTTCGCCCGGCCCCTGCCGCGGCAGGCCTGGGACGACGTCCCGCGTACCGGGCAGGTGAGGCTGCGGCTGGTCAACGAGACCCACCTGGCCGACCTGCGCGGGCCGACGCTGTGTGCCGTGATCACCGCGCAGGAGGCGGCCACCGTTCGAGGCCGGCTCGGGCCCGATCCGCTGCAGCCGGACGCGGACCCGGCCCCGGCCTGGGAGCGGATCCGGCGCAGCCGGCGGGCGATCGCCGAACTGCTGATGGACCAGTCGATCATCGCCGGGGTCGGCAACGTGTACCGCTGCGAGGTGCTGTTCCGGCTGCGGCTCAACCCGTTCACTGCCGGCACCGAGGTCAAACCGGCCAGCTGGCAGGCGGTCTGGGATGACCTGGTCGCGCTGATGCCGCTCGGGGTGGCCTCGGGCCGCATCATCACCGTGCCCGCCGATGTCGAGGCCGCACGCGCCGAACTGGCCGCCACCGGACGGATCGGCGCCGGCCCCCGGGCATCGTCGGTCTACAAGCGGGCCGGCCAACCCTGCCCGGTGTGCGGCTCGCGGATCCGCACCCAGCTGCTGGCCGGACGCTCCCTGTTCTGGTGCGGGCGGTGTCAGCGCCGGCGGTGAGCGGCGGGTGCTCGAGTGATGGCCGCGAACAGCCGGCGCAGCGAGCCCGTCCACTGGCTCTGCCTGGGCCGACTAGGGTCGGACGATGGCACTCCCCCAACTCATCCAGCGGTCGGTCCTGTTCGGCAACCCGGACCACCTCTCCCCCACGGTCTCTCCCGACGGCTCTCAGCTGGGATGGGTCGCGCCCGAGGAGGGTGTGCTCAACCTCTGGGTCGCACCGCGTGACGGTTCCTCACCGGCTCGGGCGGTCACCCACGACCGGGATCGCGGCGTGCGCGACTACCTGTTCTGCCATGACGACCGGCACCTGCTCTACGCCCAGGACCGGGACGGCGACGAGAACTGGCGGTTGTACCTGCTCGACCTGACTGCCGATCCGGCAGCGGGGGCCACCGAGCCGCGCCTGATCACCCCGGGCGACGGGATCCAGGCCCGAATCCTGGGCCACAACCGGTGGCACCCGACCACCGTCCTGATCGCGCTCAACAACCGGGTGCCGCAGTTGCACGACGTCCATCGGTTCGACCTGCTCACCGGTGAGCTGAGCCTGGTGGCCGAGAACCCCGGTTTCGTGGACTGGCAGATCGACACCGACCTGACCGTGCGCGGGGGAACCACCATGAACCCGGACGGGTCGACCACGATCC
This sequence comes from Kineosporiaceae bacterium, assembly GCA_016794595.1. Taxonomy (GTDB): domain Bacteria; phylum Actinomycetota; class Actinomycetes; order Actinomycetales; family Kineosporiaceae; genus JADJPO01. Next base: position 59,732 of record JAEUJN010000039.1, on the reverse strand, counting down.
ACCTCGGCCGTGACGGGGACTACCGGCCCTATCTCGAGATCCCCCCGGACGACGCATCGTCGTCCGGCGTGCTGGGGTTCACCCGCAGCGGGGCGCTGCTGGTGCTGTCCAGCGTGGGCGTCAACGCGACCCGGTTGGAGCGGCACGAGTTGCCGGCGAGCGCCGGGGGCGGCGAACCCGTTGCGCGGGTTGAGGTTCTGGCCGCCGATGACGCCTACGACATCGGCGGGGTCTGGCAGGATCCGGCCACCGGCGAGGTGCAGGCGGTGGAGGTGATCCGCGACCGGCAGGAGCTCCAGGTGCTGGACGCCGCGCTCGCCGTCCACCTCGATCGGCTGCGTGCGGTGGGCGACGGCGACCTGCACGTCGGACGGCGCGAGCGCACCGGGCGCTGGTGGATCGTCAGCGTGGCGCCCAGTGACGCCGCCATCGCCTACCACCTGTACGACGCCGAGAGCGGGACCGCCCGCTTCCTGTTCCCCCACCGCCGACAGCTGGCGGAGCTGGACCCCGGCACGCTGGCCCCGATGGAGCCGTTCTCGTTCACCGCCCGGGACGGGCTGGAGATCCACGGGTACCTGACCTTCCCACCGGGGGTGGAGCGCGCCGGGCTGCCCGCCGTCCTGAACGTGCACGGTGGGCCGTGGGCCCGCGATCACTGGGGCTTCCACGCCGAGGCGCAGTGGATGGCCAACCGCGGCTACGTGTGCGTGCAGGTGAACTTCCGCGCCTCGACCGGGTACGGCAAGGCGTTCCTGAACGCCGGGGACAAGCAGTGGGGTCGGGCGATGCAGGACGACCTGACCGACGCGGTGGCGTTCGTGGTCGACCAGGGCTGGGTCGACCCGGCGCGGGTGGGGATCTACGGCGGCTCCTACGGCGGGTACGCAGTGCTCGCCGGTGCGGTGTTCACCCCGGAGCTGTACCGGTGCGGGGTGGACATCGTCGGCCCCTCGAACATCGCCACCCTGCTGGCCTCGGTGCCCGAGTACTGGAAGCCACTGCTCGCGATGATGCACCAGCGCGTGGGCAATCCCGAGACCGAGGCCGACCTGGTGCGTGAGGCGTCCCCGCTGACCCACGTCGACCGGATCCGGATCCCGCTGCTGATCGTGCAGGGCGCCAACGACCCCCGGGTCAAGCAGTCTGAGGCCGAACAGATCGTGGAAGCGTTGCGCGAGAAGGGATTACCGCACTCCTACCTGCTGTTCGAGGACGAGGGCCACGGCCTGGCCAAGCCGCAGAACCGCGAGCGCATGTACGCCGCCGCCGAGGCATTCCTGGCCGAACACCTCGGCGGCCGAACCCAACCCCCCACCTGACCCCCACCCCAACCCGCTCATGCTCCGCAGCCGCCCGGCCATACTCCGCAGGCGACTGTCCATCCGTCCGATAAATCCCATTTGTCTGATCACGAGTCGTCAGCTGCGGAGCATGAGCGGGTTTCGGAACCGGAGCAGTCAGCCGGACTGCAGGCCGTCCCAGCCCCACCGGGGGATCTGCAGACCCTCGGGGACGTCGTCCGGCGAGTGGGGGTACCCGGCCATCGACGTCATGGTGGCCCAGGCGAAGTAGTCGTGCAGGGCGGCCCTGACGCGTTCGTCGTCCGCCAGACCGGCATCCCCCAGAGCCGCGTCGAAACACGCGATCGCTCTCTGGTCCATCTCCTCGTGGACCCCGTTGCCGCTGTGCAACCGCACGACGAGGCTCTCGTCGCCGTAGGTCTGGGAGTAGGCCGCCGGACCGCCGAGCGCCTCGGCCCAGTAGGCCGCCAATCGAGGCGTGTGATCGGGACGGAAGCCGTGACCGAACGCATGCGACACGACCTCGTCGGCCATCACCCGTCGATGCCACGCCTCGGCCAGGCGCAACAACCCCGCGTCGCCGCCGGCCGCTTCGTAGAGGGTCATCCGACGAGCATGGCATCCCTCTGCCTGCCGGGCACCACGCTCGACTGCCGCCCGCGGTCACCGGGACCCGCCGCCGCCCATGGCGGACGGCAGCGGGCCCCGATGGCCATCAGGGTCAGGCCAGCCCGAGACTGAACCGCCGGAGCACCGGGTCGATGGCCAGGATCCGAGCCCGAAGCCGATTGCCGGTCTCAGGAGTGGTGGGCCACTCGCTCCCGGGAGCCAGCCCGTCGACACCGTCGACCCGGACGAATGCCCCGAACGGCACGAGCTCGATCACCTGCCCGTCCACCAAGTTCACCCACGGTGTGGGTGGCCGAGAAACGGGCCCAGGCTGCGTCGTCCAGGTGGGGGATCAGCTGACACGGACCCCCAGCAGGAGGCGGCTCACCACCCTCCCGCCAGTCCTTCCCCACCAGGTCATGCTCCTCGGCCGACTGCTCATGCTCCGCAGCTGACTGTCAGTTCGCCGCATTCGTCACCACTGTCCGATCATCGCCGGTCACCCGCGGAGCATGAGCAGGTTGGTGCGAGCGGCGTCGGGGAGGTGTCTCGTGGCCTCGCGCAGGGTGAGACCGCTGGCTCGGCGGGCCCGGGGAAGCAACCAGGCGAGAACCTCGTCCGGACGGCGGCGGCCGGTCTCGCGCAGCACCCACCCGATCGCCTTGCGGATGAAGAACTCCCGCTCCTCCAGCATGCCGTCGGCCAGCCTCAGGAAGCGGTCGAGGTCGCCCTCCCCGGCTCGTAGCGGGCGCAGGTGGGCCAGCAGGGCGGCTCGCCGAATCCAGAAGTCCGCGTCGCCGGCCCACCTCTCCAGCACCGGATCGGCCCAATCCTGTTGATCCAGCAGCGGTCCGGCGACATCCGTGGCCAGCGGGTCGACCAAGGCCCAGGTACGCCCCTGCCGGATCAGCTGCTCGAGCAACGGCACGTCGTCCGGACCGAGCAGCCGAACCCGCTGGGCCAGAAGCAGGACGGCGGCCAGGCGCCGCTCGTGCACCGGCGCCGTCTCCGGTCGGCACCACAGCTCGGTGGCCAGGCTGATGAGCTGGTCGTGCTCGAGGTCGGGCCGGCTCCGGAGGAAGCCGCGCACCGCCGTCCGGAGCACCGGCACGGCCGAGCCGTAGTGCACCAGCTCGCTCTTCAGGTAGCGCCGCTCGCCCTCGGCCCGCTCGGGTCGGCCGGCCTGCCGGATCGACTCATCGAGCGCCCGAACCTCACTGGAGACGTTCATCCGGTCATGCCGATGCGACCCCAGGGCTCACGGAGGCTCACTTCCCGAACGAGGTGTCCGGTTGGGTCAGCCGCAGGGTGTTTCCGGACGGGTCGCGGAACCCGCAGTCGATGCCGTAGAGCTGCCGCTGCGGTGGTTCGGTGAACTCCACGCCGCGGGCTGACATCTCCTCGTAGGCCTTCTCGCAGTCATCGGTGGTCAGGAACACCGCGCCGGCCATGCCCTTGCCCATCAGGTCGCGGATCGCCTCGCCCATGGCCTGGTCGGCGATCGGCGGCCCGGGGATCGCCATCAGCACGATCGCGATGTCGTCCTGCCCGGGCGGAGCCACCGTCAACCACCGGAAGTTGCCCATCTCGGGCACGGTGACGTCCTCCTTGACCTCCATGCCGACCTTGTCGGTGTAGAAGGCCAGGGCCTCGTCCTGGTCGTGAACCCACAGCTGCGTCGTGGTGATGCGGATCATCGGGACTCCTCGGGTACGGGGTGGGCGGGCCCCTGTTCTCCGGCCCGCCGACTGGTGGTCACCAGTTCTACGGGTGGTGTGGGACCGGCGTCTTCTCGAATCGTGCTCACCTGCTCTGCCCTGTGCGCCTGCCCGGCGCGCGCCGTCCGGACCACCGGCCGGCCGTACACCCGCAGCACACACGCGGGCACCCGGGCCAGCTGGGCGGCGGGGGGATTGGCGGCCCGGTAGGCGGCCGGGGAGAGCCCGAACATCCGGCTGAAGCTGGAGGTGAACGATCCCACACTGCTCAGCCCCACCGACATGCACACCCGCGCCACCGGCCAGTCCGTGGCCCGCAGCAGCGTCGCTGCCCGCTCGAGCCGACGACTGAGCAGGTACCGGTGCGGGCTCTCACCGAAGGCCCGCGCGAACTGCCGGCTGAAGTGCGCGGGTGAGAGCATCGCCGCGGCCGCCATGTCGGCCACCGTGATCGGCTCGGCGTAGCGGGCATCGGCAAGGTCCTTGGCCCGCACCAGGTGACGGCTCGGCGGCAGGGACGTGGAGCTCATACCGAGAGTCTGGCAGGAGCCGGCGAGGCGTACGATCGCGTTGATCCACTGGGGAGGGGTGGCTTGTGACGCATGCACTCACGACGCCGACGGGGGGTCGGCGGTCGACCCGGACCACGCTCACCCTCGCGGTGGGCGTACTCGCCCTGGTGATCGGGGCCGGCTGGGCCTGGACGGCGCTGCGCTCACCCACGCTGCCGGCGTCCGACTGGCCCTCCGGCCCGCTCGCCCGAGACCCCGACTCGACGGTGTACACCGCGCCCTCGGGCATCCTGTTCGACCACGACTCAGCGGCTCTGAACCCCGAGGCCGCCCCGCTGCTGCGAGCGATCCTCGCCGAGGTGGAGACGGCCGGCCTGCGCGGAACGATCCGGGTCGAGGGGTACACCGACGACGTGGGATCGGAGCAGTACAACCTCGAACTGGCGCTGGCCAGGGCCTCCACGGTCGCGCGGTGGCTGGTCGATCATGGCCACCTCGACCGCGCCCGGATCCAGGTGATCCCCGTCGGTGAGGCCTTGCCGGCCATGCCGAACGACACCGAGCAGAACCGCCGGGCCAACCGGCGGGTGATCATCGCCGTCCAGCGCGGCGCGCCGACGCCTCAGCCGTCGCCGAGCAGGTAGTCGACCACGTCCCGAGCCGAATAGCCTTGGCCACCACGGCGTTCCAGCAACACCCGGACCGCCTCGAGGTCATCGCCCGAGGTCACCAACGGGGGTTCGACCGCCCCGTGCGGACGGCGCTGGGCATAACCGGCGCTGGCGAACAGGGCGTTGCACAGGCAGACCCTGCCCTGCATGTTCACCTCCCGGCCACCCTTGCGCAGGTAGGCCTTGGCCGGCTCGGCCGGGCAGCGGTAGTCGACCTCGCCGTCCGCCGTGACGTACGGGGAGCGCAGGGCACCGAGGTCGCAGACCGGCGTCCGGGCCCCGACCACCTCCGGGTCGGTCAGGGTGCCGGGCACCTCGGCGACGTGGAACGGGAAACCGGTCGGTGAGACACGCCAGTCGGCGCGCACGGTCAGCTCACCCGCGGACACCGCGGCGTGCACCTGCCCCTTGATCGCCGGGTCGAACCCCGACTCGTTGCAGTAGGCGAAGGCGGTACCGACCTGGACGCCGGCCGCCCCGGCGGCCAGCGCCTCGCGCAACCGGGCCGGGGACCCGTAGGCCCCGGCCAACCAGACCGGCAGGCCGTGGGCGAGCAGACCGGGCACGTCCACCTGGTCGCGCTCGTCGTAGATCGGCTGGCCGATCGGGTCCACCCGGCGGGGGCCACGCGGCGGCGCGTTGTGCCCGCCGGCGTCCGCACCCTCGACCACGAAGCCGGCTGGACGCGTGGCGGGATCCTCAGCCAGGGCTCGCGCCAGGTCATTCGAGGCGACGATCGCGAGCACCCCGGGCACGGGCAGCGCGGCGCCCGCGGCGGCCAGGTCGGGAGCGACCTGGGCAGGGTCGAACTGCATGTCCCCCAGGCCATCTCCCGATCGGGCACCCTGCACGCGCACCGACAGGGTGACCGGCCGGTGCGCGGCCAGCGCTCGGGTCAAGGCGGGCATCTCGCCGGGATTGCCGGCACCCACCAGCACGTAGTCGACCCCGGCCAGCATCGCGCCGTACAGCGCGGCCGGCAGCGGAAGCTCGATCTTGCGCAGGTAGTTGATCCCGACCGGCCCCTGGTGACCCTGCTTGGCCAGGTACACCTCGACGAAGTTGGCCGCCGCGGTGAGCTCGAGCAGCCTGCGCGAGGAGGTCAGGGTGTGCCGGGGCACCTGCCGGTAGGCCGCTCCGGGGGCGATCCCGCCCTCGACGAAGTAGGACTCGACGATCCAGCGGGCGACCTCCGGCACCGGGAAGGCGGCGAGCGCCTGCCGGACGTCACCGCCCGGGTCGCCGTCCGCCAGCCGGCGCGTGCACACCACCTCGAGCGCCGTCCCCGAGACCACCCCGAGCTGGCCTGCCTGGCAGACGGCGCGGGCGAGATGCCAGTCGGAGACTGCCACACCCATCCCGCCCTGGATGATCTGCGGAAGGGTGCCGGTGCCGATCATGACGCCTCCTCGGGCGGGGCGCGGCCCCGCATAACCTACGCCAGCGTAACTTACGCTCGCGTAGGTTACGCGGTGACCAAGGGCACGGGTGGCCCGCCCCGCCTCGGTGAGCCGCGCAGTGGCAGTGACCCGCCTCAGCGCGCCTCAGAGAACCGGCGCCTCAGAGAACCGGCGCCTCAGCGAGCACGGCCGGCCTCCGTGGCCTCGGGCACCTCGATCAGACGCCCCGTCCGCACGTCGTAGATGAAGCCGTGGATGGGGATCGAGCCGGGCACCAGCGGGTGATTGCGGATCCGGGTGACGTCCGCAGTCACGCTCGACGGGTTGTCCGCGATGGTCAGCCAGTCGATGTAGTCGCCCTCCCGCGATCCCGGCCCGGTACCGATGTCGGTGAACCCGTCCGGACCCAGCCGAGCGGTCTCGAGGCTGCTCGCCAGCAGGCCGCGCATCACCTCGTCGGTGAAGAACTCCATGCCACAGTCGCTGTGGTGGATCACGAACCACTCCTTGGTGCCGAGCAGCTTGTAGGAGATCACCAGCGAGCGGATCGCATCGTCGCTGGCCCGGCCACCGGCATTGCGGATCACGTGGGCGTCACCCTCGGCCAGCCCGGCGTACCGCGCCGGGTCCAGCCGGGCGTCCATGCAGGTCAGGACGGCGAAGCCGCGGGCCGGCGGCAGCGCCAGCGACCCCTTGTCACCGAAGTCGGCGGCATAGGCGGCATTGGCGGCGAGCACCTCGGGGAGAACGGACATGGGGGACCTTTCTGTGGAGGGAGGACGGCGCGGGCGACCGCGTCGTGACCCGGCTCGGACGCCGCAGCGTCGGTGACTCGTCGAACGACCTCGACCGGTGCCGCCATTCCCGCGTCGGGGCCGGCCGGTCGACCGGCACCGGACTCAGGCGCGCACTCAGGCGCGCGCGGTGGCGCGCAGGGCCAGCCACAAGTGGGCCGCGACGTCCGGGTCGTCGAGGTCGGCCTCGGCCACGCGCGTGGCGGTGGCGATCCGCTGACGAAGCGTGTTCCGGTGCACGCCAAGGGAATTGGCGGCCTGCTCCCAGTTGCCGCGGTGGCGCAGGTAGGCGACCACCGAGGGCACCAACGGCGCCCGCCGGTAGGCCGCCAGCCGGGCGAGCTGATCGCGCGCGACCACTCCTGCCTCGCCGGCCGGCACCGCGGACGGGTTCACCGCCACCGTCCCCGGGACGGCGGCCAGCACGGCGGCGCGCAGCGGGTCGAGCGGGGTCGAACCGAGAGGGGCCGGCGGTGAGGCGACCGCTCGCAGCCCGGACGTGGCGCCGTCCCGAAGGCGCAGCAGCGCCCGCTCGAGCGGCTCGGCGACGCCGTCCGGCACCAGAAGGGTCAATGCCGTCAGCGCGTCCGGATCGGTCCAGGCCCACACCCTCCGGACGGCGCCGCCGCGCTCCTCCTCCAGCCGGTCGAGCACCTCATCGGCGGTCAGCGGGTCGGTCCCGGTCACCAGCACCACCTGTGCCCGGTGCGGCAGGGCGTCCTCGCCGAGCTGGGCGGCCAGATCCCGGGCGGCGTCCACCCGTCCGGCGAGCACCAGCCGGACGGCGCAGCTGCGCTCGGCGCGGCGGGCCGCGGTTCTGGCCAGGCCGTGGTCGAGCACCGCCGACAGCAGGGTGCAGGCCGTCAGCACCACGCCGCGATCGGGCGGCCGCATCGGCCGCTCGCTGCCGATCGCCACGAACCCGACCAGGCTGGAGGCCCCCGTGCCGGACGCCGTGGCCACCGTGCGGGTCAGCGGGTGGACGATCACCTCGTCGCTGTCGAGCGAGAGCGTGGCCGAGGCGTGCGGGCCGGCGGCGCGCAACCGCTCGACGTCCGCGCGCAGGCGCCGGGCCACCGCATGCCGGCGCTGCGGCCAGACCTCGATCGGCACACCGTCCGGACCCAGCCGCGCCGCCCAGCCCTGCACCGACCCCGCCAGCACCCGGACCACCGCCGAGACCGGGTTTCGGGTGGTCGCCGCCCGGGCCAGATCACGGTGGGCGCCCAGGGCGGCGCTGAGTTCGGCGTGGCCGTCGGCGGTGAGCAGCGTCCAGTAGGCGCGGGTCACCGCCAGGAACGGGGTCGGGATCGGCACCGCCAGCAGCGGCAGCCCGGCCGCCGCGCACGCCGAGATCAGCGCCGGCGGCACCTCGGAGTGCACCGGCCCCAGGCCGACGGCCAGCCCCGCCAGGCCACGCTCCGCCAGCCGGGTGGCGTACGCCCGGGCCTGGGTGATCTGGCCGGTGAGCCCGAGGCCGGTGGTGAGCAGCAACTCACCGCCGTCCAGGTACGGGGTGGGATCGAGCAGCTCGCTGACGTGGACCGCGCTGACCTCGACGTCCAGGTGGGGGGCAGAGACCGGCACCAGGTCACCGGGCAGGGCTCGCACGAGGCGGCGAAGGGTGGGCATGATCTGGGCAGAATATCCATGGTCATGGCGATCAGTGGATGAACTGCCCCGAGACGGCAGCCGCCAGGACCGCCTACCGTGGCGGGTGTGAGTGACCACGACGATCGCGGGGCGGCGGGCCGGCCGCTGGACGGGGTGCTGGTCGCCGACTTCAGCCGGGTGCTCGCCGGGCCGCTGGCCACGATGACCCTGGCCGACCTCGGCGCCCGAGTGATCAAGGTGGAACGCCCGGGAGTGGGCGACGAGACCCGCTCCTGGGGACCGCCCTACTCGACCCACCCCCCTGCCGCCAGCACCTACTTCGAGTCGATCAACCGCACCAAGGAGTCGGTCGCCCTCGACCTGGGCGACACCTCCGAGGGGGGCGACCGGGCACTGGCGTTCGAGCTGGCCCGCCGGGCCGACGTGGTGATCTCCAACTTCAAGCCCGGCACCATGGATCGGCTGGGCCTGGGCTACGACCACCTGTGCGCCGTCAATCCTGCCGTGATCTATTGCGAGATCAACGGTTTCGGCTCGGGAGCCGGAGCGGACCTGCTCGGGTACGACTTCGTCGTGCAGGCCGTCGGCGGGCTGATGAGCATCACCGGGGCCCCGGGCGAGCCCACCAAGGCCGGTGTCGCTCTGGTGGACGTGCTGACCGGCAAGGACGCCACCATCGGCATCCTGGCGGCCCTCGCAGCCCGGGCCCGCACCGGCCGCGGCGAGCGAATCGAGGTCAGCCTGCTCACCTCCTCCCTGGCGGCGATGGTCAACCAGGGCCAGGCCGCCCTGGAGACCGGGCGCGCGCCGTCCGGCCTGGGCAATCGGCACCCGAGCATCGCGCCCTACGAGACGCTGCACTGCAAGGACGCGCTGATCGCCGTGGCGTGCGGCAACGACGGCCAGTTCGCCCGGATGGCAACGGTTCTCGGGGATGCCGCGCTGTCCGCCGATCCGGACTACGCGACGAACGCAGCCCGGGTCGGGCATCGGGAGGCGCTGGTCGAGCGGCTGGAGGCGCTGCTGTCGATCGACACCGCGGACGCCTGGGTGGGGGCCCTGACCGCCGCCGACGTGCCGGCTGGGCGGGTCGGCACCATCCTGGACGGCGTCGCACTCGCCGAGCGGCTCGGCCTGGACCCGGTGGTCGACGTGAGCGGCACCTCTGGCGCGGCGTCCGGAGGGCCCCCCCGGACCCGCCAGCTCCGCCATCCGGTGCGCTGGAACGCCTATCGCACCGCCGACCCCAGCCCGCCACCCGCCCTGGGCGAGCACGACGCCGCCGTCCGCGCCTGGTTGCGTCAGCCCGACGTCCGCTGATCCGCCCTGGCAGGCAACCGACCCGGCCCCCGACCACAGCGCTCCAGCGACCCGAAACCCCTTCGACCCGAGAGTGACCCGATGAAGACGACCAGCAGCCGCACCACCAACCCGCAGGACCTCGCCGACCTCGACTCGCTGCTCACCGCCGAGGAGAAGGCCGTCCGCGAGGCCGTCCGCCAGGTCTGTGACGACGCCGTCGAGCCCTCGATCGCGCAGTGGTACGAGTCCGGCGAGCTGCCCGCTGCCCGTGAACTGGCGAGGGAGTTCGGCAAGGTCGGCTTGCTCGGGATGCACCTCGAAGGCTACGGCTGTGCGGGGATGAGCGCGGTCGACTACGGCCTGGCCTGCCTCGAGCTCGAGGCGAGCGACTCGGGCATCCGCAGCCTGGTCTCGGTGCAGGGCTCGCTGGCCATGTTCGCCATCTGGCGCTGGGGCAGCGAGGAGCAGAAGACCGAGTGGCTGCCGCAACTGGCGACGGGCGAGGCGATCGGGTGCTTCGGGCTCACCGAGCCCGACTTCGGCTCCGACCCCGGCTCGATGCGGACGACGGCCCGGCGCGACGGCGGCGACTGGGTGCTCGACGGGGCGAAGATGTGGATCACCAACGGGTCCATCGCCGACGTGGCCGTGGTGTGGGCGAACGCCGGGGAGGAGAACGGCGGGATCCGCGGGTTCGTCGTGCCGACCTCGGTGCCCGGGTTCTCGGCCCCGAAGATCAAGCACAAGATGTCCCTGCGGGCCTCGATCACGAGCGAACTGGTGCTCGAGGGTGTGCGGCTGCCGGGGTCGGCGATCCTGCCGGAGGTGCGCGGGCTCAAGGGCCCGCTGTCGTGCCTGAACGAGGCGCGCTACGGGATCGTCTGGGGCGCCCTCGGGGCCGGCCGGTCGGCGTTCGAGGCGGCGCGGCGGTACTCGATGGAGCGCGAGCAGTTCGGCAGGCCCATCGCAGGCTTCCAGCTGACCCAGGCGAAGCTGGCGAACATGGCGGTCGAGCTGATCAACGGTCAGCTGCTGGCGCTGCACCTCGGCCGGCGCAAGGACGAGGTCGGCCTGCGTCCCGACCAGGTGAGCCTGGGCAAGTACAACAACGTCACCAAGGCGCTCGAGATCTGCCGGACGGCGCGAACCATCCTGGGCGCCAACGGGATCAGCGGCGAGTTCCCGGTGATGCGGCACGCCAACAACCTGGAGTCGGTGCTGACCTACGAGGGCACCGTCGAGATGCACACCCTGATGATCGGCCAGGCCCTCACCGGCATCCCCGCCTACCGCTGACCCACCCCCGCCCAAACCGGCTCATGCTCCGCTGCTGACTGGTCATGCTCCGGGGATGACGCGTGGGATGCGTCGTCCGCGGAGCATCACTGGTCCCTGAGGAGCATGAGCGGGGTTGGGGTGGATGTCGGCGGGATGTCGAAGCCCGGTCAGGGTGCCGATGGATCAGTAGTCGATGGTGATGGCGGCCACCGCGGTGTTGCCCCGGACCACGAACGCCCCACCGGCGTTGCGTGAGGAGCCGTACGTCAACGCGGTGAGGTGTCCCTGGCTGTTGAACCAGGCGTCGAGCACGTTCTCGACACTGCCGCCGGCTCCGCCCATCCAGAGCACCTCGTGACCGCAGTGTTCGAGTCTGCCGAGTTCCAGACTCTTGGCCGAGCACTCCGCGGCGGCGTCCGAGAGCTCTTGGCTGAACGTGACCGCGGGCAGCCCGAGCGCCGAGCGGCGGCTGTTCAGAGCAGTCACGAACTCCCGACGGAACTTCACCCCGTCAACGGCCGTCGTCCTCGTCGGCGGAGGTTGGGGCTGAGTCGTCGTCGTGACGGAGTTCACGGGACGCCTGGACGCCTGAGGGGATGACGTGGGACGGCCAGTGCCCCGCACCAAGGAGGTGTCCGGGGCCGGACCGTACCGGCTGCGCTCCATGCTGGGGACGGCGCTGCTCGCCGACAACCTCGGCGTCGACTGCGTGCGCTGCGTCGCCCGCGTGGACTGCGATCTCGTGGGCTGGAAGGGGCGTACCGACGATGTGGGCGCCTCCGTCCGCGGGGGTTCGCCACCGACAGTTGCGTCGCCCGGCTCGCTCGTCAGGGTCGTGACGCCGTCAGCGCTCCACGGTGTGTGGCCATGCCCTTGACCCAGCACCGGGAGCAGGGTCCACCACAATGCGCCGGTCGCGAGCAGGGTGGCAGCACCTGTCGCCACGAGCGTCGACACCCGGCCCCAGCTGTGAGGTCTGTGAGGTCCACTCTCGTGGTGGTGCTTTGCCATGAGGCCGTCCTTCGAGCGGTGAGGGCCAGTGTCGACCCCAGGTCCTCATCTCGGGGTCAGGAGATGCTGAAGGGATCCTGAGCTGGGAGCCCCGAGTTGCCGGCCGACTGACAAACCCGGTCATGCTCCGCAGGTGACGCGCGATGCTCGACCCATGGGCGGTATGTCCTGATCTGGGGGGAGCATGGCCGGTCACCTGGGGAGCATGAGCGGGTTGGTGAGTGCCAGGGTTGCCGATCGAGCTGCGGAGGCACGGCCGGGGTCGGGGCGGGGCGGCGGGGCAGGGCGGGCGGCCGGGGCGGGGCGGGGCGGAGCGGAGCGGAGCGGGGACGATGTGACCTGGCCGTGCATGATCACCAGGGGTGCCCGGCGAGCCCCGGGACTAGGATCGGTTCGTGTCCGAACCAGTCGCCGACGTCGTGTCCGTGCCCCCGAGCGGGCACCCCTACTACCAGGCCCAGCCGGGGACCGCCTGGGCGCACGTCGACGAGTGGGGCACGATCATCGCCCCTGGTCACCCGCTGATCACGCTGGCCAACTGGCAGGAGAGCCCGCACCACCACTGGGCGTTCCAGCACATGCGCGAGCTGATGCCCAGTCACGTGATCGACGGCACGGAGTCCCCCCGCGTCCTGCCCGTGCAGCCACAGAATCTCGGCGCCGTGCGGGTGGAGGAGGCCCCGGCCCTGCTCGGTGTCGACACGGTGGAAGAGGTCATCGCGGCGACCGACACCGACTCCTTCCTGGTGCTGCACCGCGGGGAGATCGTCGAGGAGCGCTACCTCGGCACGATGATCCCCCGGCGGCGACACCTGGTGATGTCGGTGACCAAGTCCGTGGTCTCCTGCGTCGCGGCGAGCCTGAGCGCCGACGGCTTGCTCGACCCCGAGGCCCCCGCCGAGACCTACGTGCCCGAGCTGGCCGGCTGCGGGTACGCCTCCGCCCGGGTGCGCACCCTGCTCGACATGCGCTCGGGCATCCGGTTCCACGAGACCTACCTCGACCCCTCCTCCGAGGTCCGGGTGATGGAACGCTCCATGGGCTGGGCGCCGCGCAACCACGGGGACCCCCTGGGCATGTACCCCTACATCCTGACCATCGCCGGCGAGAGCGAGCACGACGGAACCTTCGTCTACCGCTCGATCGACACCGACACCCTGGGCTGGGTCTGTGAACGCGCGGCCGGGCTGCGCATGGCAGACCTGATCAGCCAGCGGATCTGGCAGCCCATGGGCGCCTACCACGATGCCGAGATCACGGTCGACCCACTCGGCTCGGCGATCCACGACGGCGGGCTGTCGGCCACCACTCGCGACCTCGGCCGGTTCGGGCTGATGCTGCTGGACGGCGGCACCGTGGGTGCGCACCAGGTGATCCCGTCGTCCTGGTTGGAGACTGCCTTCTCGCCGCCGGCCGACGTCCGGGATGCGTTCGCGCGCAGCGAGAACGAGCCCTACCTGCCCGGGGGCTGGTACCGCAACCAGTTCTGGTTCGTCCCGGGGGACGCCGGGCCGGTTCTGCTCTGCCTGGGCATCCACGGGCAGATGATCTACGTCGACCCGGCCCGCGAGCTGGTCGGGGTCAAGCTGTCGAGCTGGTCCCTGCCGCAGGACGCGCCGCGACTGCAGGCGACGATCGCCGCCTTCCACGCGATCGGGCGCGCCCTGTCGTCCGGCTGATCGCTCGCCCAGGCCCACCCCAACCTGCTCACTGGTTGGGCGGGGGGGCTACTTGAGGTAGGCGAGGTGGCTGATGGGCTTGGGTTTGGCGCGGATCGCCGAGGTCTCGTACTCGGCGTGGATGCCCTCGATGAAGCTGCGGCACTTCTCGGTCAGGTCCGGGTCGTCGGTCTGCATGCGCGCCTTGGACACCAGGATCCCGATGTCGGCACCCTTGAACAGGTAGTCCCCCGGGCCGTACACCCGCAGGAAGAACGCCTCGTCGGCGTCGGCCAGGTAGTGCCAGTCCAGCGTGGGACGCACGAACTGCAGGCTGCCATCGCTGCGCAACCGGTAGATGCCGGTCTCCGGGGCCCGGTTGATCCGCCGCACCTCGCCGTCCGGGATCTTCATGATCAGCTGGCTCCAGACGTCCACTGCCGCCAGCTCGAGCCACCGCTCGTTGATCTCGTCGACATCGACGGAGTAGTCGACGTCCAGGAACTCCAACAGGTGGAACAGGAACAGCGGCACGTCGGCGTAGGCCCCGGCGGTCACGTTGGTCATCGAACTGGCCCCCGAGACCCGCGGGTTCAGCTCGCCCAAGTACACCTCGTCGGTGTCCAGGTCGACCAGGACGTCGATCTCGAAGAAGCCGCGGTAGCCCTCCTTGCGCAGCCGGTCGCCCAGGCGGCGCACGTGCCGGACGGCGCGCGCCCGCTGATCCGGGTTGAGCGCCTCCGGGAACAGGTCGTTGCCGCACCAACCACCGCGGTAGGGGGTCAGCTCGGGGTAACCGGTCAGGTCGGTCATGAACGGGCCCACGATGGTGCCGTGCCGGGTGTTCACCGCCTCCACGGCGATCGCACGGTTGGTGATCCGCTTCATCACCTTGACCTGCTCGCCGACCACCGCGGTGGCGCACTTGTTCCAGTCCGCCCGCGAGGCAACGAAGAACGTGGTCTTGCCCGAGTCGCCATAGGCCTTCTGCAGCACCAGGTCCCGCCCCAACCCGGCGCGCTCGGCCTGGGCCACCAGGTCCTCCCAGGACTCCACCGTGGTGAGGATGTTCGGCACGCTCGGGGCCCCCGCCTCGGCGCCCAGCCGCGTGGTCGTGATCTTGGAGTCCAGGTGGTTCCGCAGGGCGTACGGCGGCAGGATCAGGTCGTAGCCGGCCTCGGCACAGATCTGCTCGGTGCGTTCGTCGAAGAACACCATCGCCACCTTGGGGCGATCACCCGGACGGTGGACCTGGGCGGCGATGTGCTCGCGCACCGCCGGGTGGGTCAGCAGGTAGTTGTTGATGTCCTCACCACAGGTGAACTCCGGGTGCTCGATCTGCGGCGGGCAGTAGACCCGGGGGTGGTAGCCGTCCCAGGAGTCGTAGAAGGTCACGAACGAGAAGTTGCGCACCCAGCGGTCGATACCCAGCAGGTTGAAGGCGGTCGGACCGATGAACACGATCGGCGTCTCGTTGGTCCGGAAGAAGGTGCGCACCTCGGACATGTTGCGCAACCGGATCCGCCCGTCCTTGCCGCTGCGGTCGGCGAGCAGGTCCTTGGCCGGGCGAGAGGCAGCCTTGCCCGCCTTCACCGCCTTGGCCTCTCGCACAGCCTTGCCGGCCTTGCCGGCCTTGCCGGCCTTGCTCTGCTTGGCAGCCTTGGCAGATTTCGCGGCCTTGGTGGCCTTACCGGATTTCACGGACGTGGTCGCCTTGGTCGTACTGACCTTGGTCGCACCCTTGCGGCTCATGCGATCTTCCTTCCGGCGGGTCCGGGGTCGGCTCGGGTGGACGGGCCCGCACATCTTGCCCGAAGTGGGGCATCCACGCCCAGCCCCTCTCGGCAGATCCCCCGACAGGCTCAGCCGTGCAGCGACAGCCCGTGCTCGGGGTGCTCGCCGATCGCGCGAGTCACCTGCAGGGCCACGGCCAGGCCGGTGTCGAACCGGCGGGGATCCTGCGGCACCGGCCAGTTCGACAGCAGGACGACGACCACTCGCGCGTCGCCGTCCACGAGCAGTAACTGGCCGTGCACACCCAGCGCCAGCAGCCGGCGCCGCCCCTGCTCGAGCACCCAGAACTGGTTGCGGTACAAGCCCTTCGGGGGGTACGGGGCATCCTGACCCACCGCCGCCCCGACCCGGTGGTGGAAGGCAGCCACCGAGTCCGGCTGGCCGGTCCAGGTGTCCTTGAGGAACCGGGAGGGCAGCACCTGATGCTCCCCGACCGCCCCGCCGTCCAGCACCAGCCGGCCCAACCGGACGACGTCGCGGGGCACCAGGGCGAGCCCGCCCGAGGCCAGAGCGTCCCCGGCCGGATCCACCTCGAACACGCCGTCCGCCTCGGCCCCGATCGGGGACAGCAGGCGCCGGCCCACCAGTTCCGGCAGCGCCGTCCCGGTGATCGTCTCGATCACCCAGCCCAGGACCTCGGTGTCGGCCGACCGGTAGGCGAACGGCCCCCCGGGGGTCGCCGGTCGATCGATCGTGGCCAGCCACGGGCGCACCGCCCCGGGCAGGTCGGGCTCGGTGCGGGGCCACCACCCGCAGATCTGACCCAGCCGACCGAGTTCACCGGCCGGGTCGTCGTAGGTCTCGCGATAGTCGCCGCCGGTCCGCATGTCGAGCAGGTCGCGTACGGTCGCCCTCGCGTACCCGCCGCGGGCCAGGTCGGGCACATAGCCGGACGCCGCGGCGTCCGGGTCGAGCAGACCGTCGGCGATCAGCATCCCGGCCAGGCAGCCCACGACCGACTTGGTCACCGACATCAGCGGGTGCGGGGTGTGCTCGGCCTCGGGCGTGCCGTACTCCTCACAGACCAGGACGCCGTCGCGCAGCACCAGGAAGGCGTCGGCATCGAGCAGGGACAGGCACTGCCCGATGGTGGCCTCCGGCGCCAGGTCCGTGCTCATCGGCAGCCCCATCAGGTCCACGGCCGACTCACCGGACGGCAGGGCACTCACCACGCCCGCCGCCGGGGTGCCACGCTGCACGACCACCGAGCCCACGCGAGCGAACCTACTCTCGGCCCCCGCCGGGCGCCGGGGGCCAAGGCCGCCCGACCTGCGGCCTCAGCGGGTCAGGGCGACCTCGAAGGCCTCACCGAAGACCGCGGTCGCCCTCTGGCCCGGCGCCACCGGGATGGCCGCGGTCAACCCGCCGGTGATCACCACCGAGCCTGCCGGGACCACCTGCCCCCGGGCCGCGAGATGGTCGGCCAGCCACCCGAGCGCCGTCCAGGGCGAGCCCATGGCCGCCGAACTGTCTGCTTCGGCCACCGTGTCACCGACCACCAGCCGCACCGGCAGCCGGTCCACCCGGTCCAGCGGGATCTGTTCGCCCAGAACGACATACGCCGCCGACGAGCCGTCCGCCGTGTTGTCGGCCAGGGTGAAGCGGTAGTCGTGCCAACTGCTGTCGACCACCTCGAGCGCGGCCCGCGCCCCCGTCACCGCGGCCCGGACGGCGTCCGGGGCACCCTCGGTCAGGTCACGGCCGAGCACGAGGGCAACCTCGGGCTCGACCCGGGGCTGGCGCAGGTCGCCGGGCAACCGCACCACCGACCCGGGGCCTGCCGCGGCCAGGATCATCGGCTCGGTCAGCGGGCCGCTGTTCGGTTCGTCGATGCCCATCTGGGCCCGCATGGCCGCCGAGGTGTAGCCCAACTTGAACCCGGCAGGATGCTCCCCACGTGCCAGGCGCCGCCGGAACAGCAATTCCTGGACGGCGTAGGCCGCCTCCAGATCCAGCGGGCCGGGCGACCCTGTGGCCGCGCTCGGGGGATCGAGCAGCGCTCCCGTGGTGCGCGCCGTCCAGATGCGCTCGGCCCAGGCCTCGACCGGGTCCGGCTGGGCCAGGTCCGGCCGGGCAGGGTCCAGCCCGTCGGACCCTGCACCCGCAGCACCTCGCCCCGGCCCGCCGCTCACTTGAGCAACCGGGACATACGTCGGTCGGCGAGCACCTTGCCCCCGGTCTGGCAGGTGGCGCAGTACTGCAGCGAGGAGTCGGCGAAGGAGACCTCGCGCACGACGTCCCCACAGACCGGGCAGGGCTGCCCGGTGCGGGCGTGCACCCGCATCCCGGCGCGCTTGGCGTCCTTGAGCTCCTTGGCGGGCTTGCCGGACGCCGCGGCGACGGCCGAGGTCAGCACCTCCCGGAGCGCGGCGTACAGCCGGTCGACCTCGCCGTCCTGCAGGGTGGCCGCGATCGCGAACGGCGAGAGCCGGGCAGCATGCAACACCTCGTCACTGTAGGCGTTGCCCACCCCCGCGATCACCGCCTGATCGCGCAGCAGGCCCTTGACCTGTTGCCGCTTGCCGGCGAGCAGCGCGGCCAACGCCTCCCGGTCGAAGCCCGGGCCGAGCGGGTCCGGACCCAGAGCGGCGATTCCGGGCACCTCGGAGGCCGAGCGCACCACGTAGACGGCCAACCGCTTCTGGGTGCCCGCCTCGGTGAGGTCGAACCCCGGCGAGCCGGCGCCGTCGAGCGCGTCCGGGTCGGCCAGGCGCACCCGCAGGGCGATCGGCCCCTTGCCGGGCCGGATCACCGTGGCGGCCAGGGCATCGGACCAGCGCAACCATCCGGCGCGGGCGAGGTGGAACACCAGGTGCAGCCCGCCGACGTCCAGGTCGAGGAACTTGCCGTGCCGAGCGACGCCGTCGATGGTCATGCCGCCCAGCGCGCTCGGCTGCGGATCGAAGGTCTTCAGCACGTTGATCGTGCCCACCTCGACCCCGGCGATCACCAGACCGACGGCACGCTCCCGCAGGAAGCCGGCCAGGGCCTCCACCTCGGGCAACTCGGGCATGGGCCCAGTTTGCCCGAGCGCCCGACCGAGCTGAACCCGATCATGCTCCGCAGGTGCCGGTGATTGGGGTCGATACGTGAGCTGTGTACCGATATCGGCGGAGCATGGCGGGTCGCCCAGGGAGCATGAGCGGGTTGGTGGTTGGGGGGTTGGGTTGGGGAGGGTGGGGGTGGGGTCAGGCGGCGCCGTAGGCGGTGTAGGCGAACCAGGCCATGAAGTCCACCGGGCGGTCGGCGAAGTCCCGGGCGGACGTCCCGAGCCTGGCTCGCGCCGCGGACAGCGCCACCGCCAGGGTGTCCCCGGCGGCGATCCGTTCGTGCAGCGCGGTCATCAGCGGCACGCTCTCGCCGTCCGGTACCGGCACGGTCGAGGCGACCATGCCCGCCGTCCCGCGGGCCAGGAAGGCACTGACGAAGCCGAGCACCTCCTCACCGGCGTAGGTGACCTGCGCACCCGAGCGGCACGCGGCCAGCACCACCCGGTGCACCAGCCGGTGCGAGGCGGCCAGCTCCTGCACGGTCAGCGGGCCGTCGCTGAGCTGGAACGAGGAGAAGGTCGGGTTGTCGGTGCGCAGGTAACCGTGGCAGGCCAGGTGGGCCAACCGGGCCGAGGACAGCGCCTCGATCACCGCCGGGACCGTGCTCGCCGGGGGCAGCATCACCCGGGCACCACCCGGGCCACGGGCCGCACGATGGGTCTCCCGGAGCCGGGTGACCTCGGCCAGCGCGCCGGGCAGGTCGGGTCCGGCCACCAGGACGACGTCCCCGACGGCAGAGCGTCCGTCCCCGGCGAGACCCGCACCGAGCGGCAGCCGCGCCTCGGCCCGGGTGCGCAGCCACACCGCCGCGGACGGCGCCACGCTCACCGGCGCATCGTGCAGGGCCGACCACGGGACGCCGTGCAGCCCGCGGGCCGGGACCACCACCACAGGAGCGTCCGGGGCCACCCCCAACGGCCGGATCAGCAACTCGCGCAGGCGGTCCACCACGAACATGGCCGACCTCAGGGACGCCCGGGCCGCGCTGCCCCCGCGGCCCAGCCGGCGGACCGAGAACCGCAGGGCCTCCCGCTCGACGGCCACGTCCCGGTAGCTGCCCAGCCGGACCATCCGGGTACGCCGTGGACCCATCACCACAGCCAGCAGCGTGCCGTCCAGGACGGCGAACTCGACCAGGGCGGCGCCGTCCAGGCCCGCCCGCAGCGCGCCGACGTCCGGCAACCGGGCCGATCCGGCGGCCGTCGGGGACAGGCTCGACCAGGCCGCCCGGCGGATCCGGCCCTCCAGGGTGCGCACCCGGGCGAGCAGCTCCTGGGATTCGCGCGCGGCGGTGCGGCGGGCCTCACGCAGGTCCATCTCCAGGCCGCGCAGGGTGGCCAGGTCCTGCTGGAGTTCCGGCGCCGGGGGAGGGTCCACGAGCACCATCGCCGCGGCCCGGGTGCGCTCGAGCCAGGTGAGGACCTGTGCGGGGGGAGCCGAGGGGACCAACGCACGCAGGCCGAGCACCCCGAGCTCCTCGCCGTGGCCGGAGGCCAGGGCGCGCAACTCCATCGAGGGCAGGGCCGCCCGGTGACGAGCCAGGTCGTCCAGCCCCCGCCGGGCGTGCCGCAGCACCTCGCGCGGGGCGCCGTCCAGTTCGGCGGCCGACGCGGCGGCCAGCTGCCCGCGCAGCCGGACCAGCACCGGGCGGGTGCGGGCCAGGTCGTGGGCGCGGGCCCAGGACTGCCTGGCCACCGAGCCCCGATCCAACCGGACGGCCAGCCGGCCGGCGACCAGGTGAGCCTCCACCGCCGAGGTCATCTGCCAGCGCTCCAGCGTGCGGGCCGCCCGCCGGATCGTCCGCAGGTCCTCGCCGGTGGCCGCATCCAGCTCCATCACGAGTTCGGCCCGGGTGACCAGCGCGCCGGCCACCCAGGTCGGGCGGCGCTGACGGCGCAGGGCGGCGACCGCGGTGTCGATCTGGGCCAGCGCCTGGGCCGGTTCCCCGGCCAGCATCGACAGCCGGGCCCGACGCAGCCGGGCCTCGGCCGACACCAGGGGGGCACCGAGGCGTTCCAGATCCCCGACGGCGCGCTGGGTGACCTCGGCCGCCTCCCGGACCAGGCGCAGGTCGACCAGCGCGTCGGCGTACTCCAGGGAGAAGTCCGCCGTGGGCAGCCCTGCCTCGGCGAAGCGCTTCTCGGCGTCCTCGAAGGCGTGCATGCTCTCCGGCAGCCGGCCGAGCTGCATCAGCACCCACGCCCGGGTCTGGGCCACCGCGGCGGCCAGCCCCGCCCCGAGCGCCTGCGCCTCGGCGAGCGCGGCGT
Source organism: Kineosporiaceae bacterium (assembly GCA_016794595.1). Classification (GTDB taxonomy): domain Bacteria; phylum Actinomycetota; class Actinomycetes; order Actinomycetales; family Kineosporiaceae; genus JADJPO01. The sequence continues at coordinate 38,750 of JAEUJN010000039.1, read as the reverse complement.
CCACGAAACCCAGCCCCTCCTCGGCGTGGCCGCACATGGCGAGCAGGTGGCCGAGATTGTTACCCGCCTTGGCGTGCACGGACGCCGGGCAGCCGGGTCGGTCCAGCAGGGTGCGGTAGAGCTGCTGGGCCTGGGCCAGGTCGCCCTGGTTGTGGCGCAGGACGGCCTGCTGATGAGCGATCCGCGACCAGGTCCCGGCGTCCTCGGCGGCGCCGTACCGGGCCGCCCAGGTCAGCGCCCGATCGAGGTCGGCGTGGGCGGCCGTCATCCGGCCCAGCTCCTGGTTCACCGCCGCGCGGCTGGCCAGCAGCTCGGGCAGCCGGTGGTGGATGCCGTGACGCTGGGCGAGCCGAACGGCCACGTCCAGCCGCTGGCGCGCGGCATGATTGCCGACCAGCAGGTGCTCGATCCAGCCCAGCGCGTGCAGAGCCACGACGTGCGCCTCGTGGTCCCCGGCGCGGCGGCACTCCTCGATCAACAACCTGGTCCGCGAGCTGTACGAACCAGGGTCGGAAACTGCTCCCTCGTATGCCAGCTCGGCTCGGCGCAGCAGGCTCGGGCCCCACGCCGCCGGTGCGGGGGTGGGGACCATGGCCGAAACCGCCTCTGCCGGGGAACCAGACTGCACCCACATCGTAGAGACCCGATCCACCGCACCACCGGCCCGGAACACCCGAGGAAAGGCACACGATGAGCGGGCACCAGATCCGCCCCCAGGACTACTCCTACCCACCCGAGCAGCAGGCGATCGCCGAGGCCGAACGCGACCTGCTCGGCCGCCAGCTGACCGCGCTCGGCCACACCGAGCGATTCACCATGCAGCGCAACGCGGCCCGACGCCGCGACCAGCCCTCCCGGTTCGACATCGTCTCGTTCGAGGGGGTCGTGAACGAGCCCGCCTACGTCAAGGACGAGCGGCTGGTCCACGCCCTCGACGGCGAGGGCATCGCCTGGTTCGGCGTCGACCGGGCGGAGGCGGCCGAGGCCGACTTCTACCAGCGGCGGCGCAACGCGACCACGGAGCTGGCCCCGATCCACGTCGTCTGCCAGGGCCGTTCGGTGATCAAGGGAGACAGCTCACCCGAGCCGACCGATCGCCGCCTGGCCTTCAGCGACCGGATCGTCGCCGACCTCGCCGAGTCCGAGCCGGCGCGGGTCGCCGTGATCGACACCGGGGTGACCGCCGAGGTCCGCCGCGACCAGTGGCTGGCGGGCCTGATCCGTCGGCCCGACACCGAGGACCAGCCGGGCAACATCGACGAGCTGGACTCGGCCCGCGACACCGACACCCTGCTCGACCTGGGCGCCGGGCACGGCACGTTCGTCGCCGGGATCGTGCAGCAGGTGTGCCCGAGCGCCCGGATCACGGCCTACCGCGCCCTCGACACCGACGGTGTGGGCCGGGAGGACCTGCTGGCCGACACCCTGATCGAGGCCGCCGAGGGCGGCCAGGAGATCATCGTGCTGTCCCTGGGCACCACCACCGCGGACGGCGAACCCCCACTCGCCCTGCGCCAGGCGATGCGCCGGCTGGCCGTGGCCCACCCCGACGTGCTGGTGATCGCAGCTGCCGGCAACGACGGCACCGAGACCCCGATGTGGCCGGCGGCGTTCAAGAACGTGGTGGCGGTCGCGGCGCTGACCGCCGACGGGCGGGGAGCCGAGTGGTCCAGCCGCGGGGACTGGATCGACTGCTCCACCGTCGGGGAGGGCATCGTCTCGACCTTCGTCGACGGGACCGAGGCCACCCAGGGCGGCAGCAGCACCTTCGGCCCCGATTCCTGGGCGATGTGGACCGGCACCTCGTTCGCCGCGCCGCAGGTCGCCGGGGCCGTGGCCCGACTGGTGCAGGCCAACCGTGATCAGGGCTGGACGCCGCGCCAGGCCTATGCCGCGCTGATCGCCGGGAAGTCGGGGTTGCCGGGGTACGGCCAGCTGATCCCGGTGCTGCCGGGGACAGCCAGGCCGGAGGGTTTCGCCTTTCCCGAGCAGACCGCCGCCCCCCTGCAGACCTGAACCCGGCAGCTGCGTCAGCGGCCGGGGTCGACACGAGTCAGCGGACCAGCCGGGTGAGCAGCCGGTCGAGGGTTCTCACTGGGTCCTCGGTCAGGCCCGAGTGCACCGGACCGGTTTGGACCACGGTGCTGCGGGGGGCGGTGAGCCACCCGAAGCGCTCGCCCGCCGTCCACGTCGGCTGGTCGGTGTCCCCCACCGGGAGTCGGCCCTGGTCGCAGACGGCGCGGATGCCGTCGAGGGCGGCCCGGACCGACTCCAGGTCCACCTCGGGGTCGAGCGCGCGCAACCGGGCCTCGTCGAGGTGGATCCCGGCCACCACGACGGCGTCCACGGCCGCGGTCGCGTGCCGGTAGAGCACGATCCCCACGTTGACGCACTCCCCGCGCTCCACCCGCGGGACGGCGCGCACCACGGCGTACTGGAAGGGCGCGGCGGGCGTGCCGCGGGTCGTGCCGCCGCTCACGGGAGGAGTCCGTCGCGCCAGGGCCGCTCACCGGTCAGCCGGGCCAGCAGCTGGCTGACGTACCGCTCCCGCCAGTCCGCAGCACTCGGCACGGGATCGCCGGCATCCCGGGCAGCCTGCTCGCGGGAGCGGGCCGAGTTCATCGCCAGCAGCCACTCCCCGGGCACGGCCTCGACCACCTCACGCACGGTCGCAGGGTCCAGCCGGGCGGCGAGTTCGGCGTCCAGCGCGGCCCAGGCCGAGGCGCCGAATCGCTCGGCGACCGGCAGCAGGACATGGCGGCCGAGGTCGTAGACGCGGCCGGCCCAGGTCGCCGGGTCGGGCCAGGCGTGCTGGAACACCAGCGCGCTCCCGTGGTCGATGGCCCACAGCCGCCGGTGCCAGACCAGCAGGTTGGGGTTGCGCCAGGTGCGGTCCACGTTGCCGGTGAACGCATCCAGCCAGAGCACCCGGACGGCGTCGTCGACGTCGGGGGTCCAGGACCCGCGGCCGTCGTAGCCCGTCGAACCGGGCAGGTAGTCCATCCCGAGGTTGGTCCCGGTGCTGGCCCTGAGCAGGTCCTGCACCTCCTCGTCGGCCTCGCGCGGGGCGATCGCCTCGTCGAGGTCGACGACGACGAGTTCGGGGACCCGGACCCCGAGCCGCGCCGCGACCCCGGCGACGATCACCTCGGCCACCAGGGACGCTGTGCCCTGACCCGCTCCCCGGAACTTGGTCACGTAGATGCCGTCGTCATCGGCCTCCATCAGAGCCGGGAGCGAGCCTCCCTCGCGCAGGGGAGTCACGTAGGCGGTGGCACGGACCGTGCGCAGCGGGGGCACGCGCTCGACTGTAGGCGGTGCTCCGGCGGTGGGGTGCCCGCCGGGTGGCGGCAGGCCGCTGACCTCGGCGTCGCCGTTCGCCGCCCCGGTGATCGACACCCGGGAAATGTGAGCAGCCGGACGCTGCAGGCACCCCTGCAGGGCGTTAGCCTCCGAGCGGGCCGCATCGGCGGCACGACCCGGGGACAGTGGTGGCGAAGGGACAGCTCCATGGCTCACGAACGCGCCGGGCAACCGGCCCAGCCGAGCGACCTGATCGACGTGGCGCATCTGGTCACGGCCTACTACACAACCTGGCCCGACCTGGACGACCCGGCGCAGAGGGTCGCCTTCGGTACCTCCGGCCACCGGGGGTCCAGCCTGCGGGGGGCGTTCACCGAGGCCCACATCGTCGCCACCACCCAGGCCATCTGCGACTACCGGGCTGCCCAGGGCATCGCCGGGCCGTTGTTCGTCGGCCGTGACACCCATGGCCTGTCCGAGCCCGCCTGGGCCAGTGCCCTGGAGGTGCTGGCGGGCAACGGGGTCACCACGCTGATCGACGACCGTGACCGCTTCACCCCAACCCCCGCGGTCAGCCACGCCATCCTGAAGGCCAACCGCGCCCTGGGCGGGGCGGCCCAGGATCCAGCCGGGGGTGACAACCCTGCCCGGGCCGACGGCATCGTGATCACCCCGTCGCACAACCCGCCCGCGGACGGTGGGTTCAAGTACAACCCGCCGCACGGTGGCCCGGCCGACACCGACGCCACGAAGTGGATCGAGAACCGCGCCAACGAGCTGATCGCCGCCCGGCTGGACGGCGTCAAGCGGGTGCCGCTGGCCCGCGCCCTGGCCGCCGAGACCACCTCGCGCTATGACTTCCTCGGCAGCTACGTCGACGACCTGCCCTCGGTGCTCAACCTGGACGCGGTCCGCGAGGCCGGGGTGCGTATCGGCGCCGACCCGCTGGGCGGCGCGAGCGTCGACTACTGGGGCGAGATCGCCGAGCGCCACCGCCTCGACCTGACGGTGATCAACCCGCTGGTCGACGCCACCTGGCGGTTCATGACGTTGGACTGGGACGGCAAGATCCGCATGGACTGCTCCTCGCCGTCCGCGATGGCCTCGCTGATCGCCAACAAGGACGCGTTCGCGATCTCGACCGGCAACGACGCCGACTCCGACCGGCACGGCATCGTGACCCCGGACGGCGGCCTGATGAACCCGAACCACTTCCTCGCGGTGGCGATCGAGTACCTGTTCGCCAACCGGCCGGCCTGGGGCGCGGACGTGGCGATCGGCAAGACCCTGGTGTCGTCGTCCATGATCGACCGGGTGGCGGCCGCGTTGGGGCGCACCCTGCTCGAGGTTCCGGTCGGGTTCAAGTGGTTCGTGCCCGGCCTGCTCGACGGGTCGGTCGGCTTCGGCGGCGAGGAGAGCGCCGGCGCCAGCTTCCTGCGCCACGACGGCACGGTGTGGACCACGGACAAGGACGGCATCCTGCTGGCGCTGCTGGCCAGTGAGATCCAGGCCGTGACCGGCAAGTCCCCGAGCGAGCACTACGCCGCGCTGGCCGCCGAGCACGGTGCCCCCGCCTACGCCCGGATCGACGCCGCAGCCTCGCGCGAGCAGAAGGCCGTGTTGGGCAAGCTGTCGCCCGAGCAGGTCACCGCGACCGAGCTGGCCGGCGAGCCGATCACCGCCAAGCTCACCGAGGCACCCGGCAACGGCGCGGCCATCGGCGGGCTCAAGGTGACCACCGAGTCGGCCTGGTTCGCGGCGCGTCCCTCGGGCACCGAGGACGTCTACAAGATCTACGCCGAGTCGTTCCAGGGCGCCGAGCACCTCGCCCAGGTACAGGCCGCTGCCAAGGAGCTGGTGGACGGCGTCCTGGCCTGACTCCCCGGCATGGCGAACCCCGAGCGCCGAACTGGGGCACCGAGCCGCGGCGCCGAGGGACACGTTCCGCCGCCTCGCGGCGCCCTCCGGCACTCGCTCGCCACCAGCGAACATGAACCTGATTCATGTACCCTCGCTGCACCTCACCGTGCAGCCCCGAAGGCAGGTCCCGTGAGCGAGTTCCCGTACGCCGACCGCTTCCCGGTGAACCGTCGACTCCCGGAGCAGGGCCGCCCGCGCCAGGAGATCCTCGACGAGCTCGCCGTCATCGCCGCCGAGGAGGACGACACCTGGGCCGGCGGCCGCATCTCGGGGACGATCTACAGTGGGGACGCCGAGCACTACGCCTTCCTCACCCAGGCATACGGCCGCTTTGCCCACGTCAACGCCCTGCAACGCGACCTCTGCCCGTCCATGACCCGGTTCGAGGGCGAGATCATCGCGATGGTCCTGGACCTCATGCACGCCGAGGCGGTGACCGAGGCCGACCCGGGCATCGAGCCCGCGGGACTGGTGACCAGCGGGGGTACCGGCAGCATCCTGCACGCACTCCTGGCCTACCGCGAGCATGCCCGCGCCACGCGTGGCATCACCATCCCGAACATCGTCAAGCCCGAGACGGCACACGCCGCTTTCGACAAGGGGTGCCACCTGTTCGGCATCGAGGCCCGCACGGTGCCCGTCGATCCGGAAACCACCCTGGTGAGCCCCGCCGACGTCGCGGCGCAGATCGATCAGAACACGATCGCCGTCATCGGCTCGGCCGGCAGCTACCCCTACGGCACCGTCGACCCGATCGAGGCCCTCGGCGAGCTGGCGGCCGAGCGCGGCGTCGGGCTGCACGTCGACGCCTGTCTGGGCGGCTTCATCCTGGCCTTCGCGAACGAACTGGGACATCCGGTGGCCCTGTTCGACTTTCGCGTCCCGGGGGTCACCTCGATCTCGATCGACACTCACAAGTACGGCTACGCACCCAAGGGTTCCTCGGTGCTGCTGTTCCGGGACAAGGCGCTGCGCACGGCGCAGTACTTCCACCTGGTCGGCTGGTCGGGCGGGAAGTACATGTCCCCCGGCATGGACGGGTCACGCTCGGGGGGCCTGCTCGCAGCCACCTGGGCAGCCCTGGTGCAGTACGGCCGGGAAGGGTACCGGCGCCACGCCGCAGAGATCCTGACCACCGCGGCAGCGATGAGGGCCGCTGTCACCGCTCACCCCGAACTGCGCCTGATGGGGCGGCCCACGTTCTGTTTCTCCTTCACCAGCAATGACTTCGACATCTACCACGTCGCCGACTTCATGCGCCCGCACGGGTGGCGGTTCAACGGCCAGCAGTATCCCAACGCCATCCACATGGCGGTCACCCGACCCCAGACCCGGCCCGGCGTGGTCGCCGCGTTCACGGCAGATCTGGCCGAGGCGGTCGGGTACGCCAGGCAGCAGCACGCCGCCGGGGCCCACCCCCAGCTCGGGGCGGTCTACGGCGGCGTCGAGGGTGGGCTCACCCGGGAGAGCGAGGCGTTCATCGCCGCCTTCATGAACGCGATGCTCGACACCCAGCAGTCGCTGCCGCCGGTCACCGAGACCGGGCCATGACGTCCGGGCGGACACCCTCCGAGTGGACCTCCTCCGAGCGCGACCTGGTGATTGCCGTCGACCATGGCAGCGGGGGAGCGAAGGTCGGCCTGGTCACGCTCACCGGTGAGATCCTCTGGTCCTGGGCCGAACGCCGCGACGCCGTCCATTCCTCGACCGAGCAGGATGCCGAGCGCTGGTGGACGACGATCACCCGCGCGGTGCGCGACGGGCTGGAGGCGACAGCCGCTCGCGAGCGGGTGATCGCGGTGGCAGTGACCGGCCAGTGGTCGAGCACGGTACCGGTGGACGCCGAGGGCCGGCCGGTAGGGCCGTGCCTGATGTGGAACGACACCCAGGGCATCGGTCACTCGCGTGAGCGCTTCGCCGGGCCGGCGCTCGGATACGCCCCGCGCAATGCCCTCACCTGGCTGCGGCGCTCGGGCGGCATTCCCAGTCCCAGCGGGGCCGACCCGGTCTCGCACATGCTGCACCTGGACCGCGACCGGCCGGAGTTGCACGATCGGCTGCGGTGGTACCTCGAACCGGTGGACTACCTGACCATGCGGTTCACCGGGATTGCGGCGGCGACCGTGCTGTCGATGTTCCCGTCGTGGCTGATCGACAACCGGGTCCCTGGGGCGGCCGGCTACGACCCCGTGCTGGTGGCGCGGGCGGGCATCAACCCCGCACGCCTCCCTCCCCTCGTGCCCGCCGAGTCGGTGATCGGTACGGTCCGCGCGGACGTCGCCGGCGAGCTGGGCATCCCACTCACCACCGCGGTGGTCCCCGGCCTGCCCGACATCCACAACGCCGCGATCGCCTCCGGCGCCCTGGGCTCCTACGAGACCCACCTCGGGCTCGGCACGTCGAGCTGGGTCAGCTGTCCGGTGCCGAGCAAGGTGTCCAGCGTGCGCTGGCAGATGGCCTCGGTGCCCGGGATCGGCGAGGCCGGCTACCAGCTGATCAACGGTCAGGACAACGGGGGCCGGGCGCTGGACTGGTTCCACCAGGCGATCGCGCCGGACCTGGACCACCGCGCCCTGCTGGCTCTCGCCGCGGCGGCGCCGGCCGGATCAGGAGGGGTGCTGTTCACGCCGTGGCTCACCGGCGAGCACAGCCCGATCGACGACCGGGCGGCGCGGGGCGGGTTCCACAACGTCTCGCTCGACACCGGCCGCGGCGAACTCGCCCGGGCAGTGATGGAGGGGGTTGGGCTGAACACCCGGTGGCTGCTCACCGGGGTCGAGCGGGTCATCCGGCACCGGGTGGACTCGGTCCGGGTGCTCGGGGGAGCCGCGCGCCACGACCTGTGGTGTCAGATCCTGGCCGACACCACGAGCCGCACGGTGCACCGGGTGGCCGATCCCACCATGGCCGGGGTGCGCGGGGCCGCGCTGTGGGCCGGATTGTGCCTGCACACGGTGAGCCGGACGGAGCTCGCGCGCCTGGTGCCGATCGATGCCGTGTTCACCCCCGACCCGGCCAACAGGGCGATCCACGAGCGGATGTTCGCGGAGTTCCCCGGGCTCTACTCCGGCGCCAAGGGGATGTTCCGCCGGCTCAACGGCTGAGCCGAGCCTCGGCCCGACCCGGTGCGGTGGGCCGGGTTGGCGACGATGTCGGCCAGGTAGAGGTGCACCATGTGCAGCGCCTCGTGCAGGGTGGCCGGATCACCGCCTGGATCGAGACGGAACGCCAAGTGCAGCAAGGAGTCCGCGGACTGAGTGGCCACCCGGCACAGGCCGCGCAGGACGGGTGAATCGGCCAGTGGCTCCTGCTCGACCAGCAGCCGGCACAGCAGCTCGGCCAGACGCTCGACGTCGTGATCGTCCTCTCGCTGGGCGGTCGGGCTGAGCTGCCGTTCCACCCAGATGGTCACGTAGGCAGGGTCCTCTCGCAGCCGGCGCACCTGGTGGGAGAACACCTCGTCGACCAGCGCGGGCCAGGGGCGGCGCGGGAGGTCGGGCGATCCGTCGAGGGTGGCGAGCATTTCGCGCATCGCCAGGCCGTGTCGGTGGACCAGGGTGTCGATCACCCCTGCCTTGTCGACGAAGAACTGGTACACGGTGCCGATGGGCACCCCGGCCTCGTCGGCGAGAGCGCGGATGGTCAGTCCGTCGAGGCCCTCGCGCACGATGAGACGTTCGGCGGCGGCCAGCACCGCGAGAACCCGTGCCCTGCTCCGGGACTGCTGCGGGTTCTTGCGCAACCCCGGGCACGGCTGATCGAGCCAGTCCTGGGTGCTCACGCGCCCGCTCCCCAGGGCTCCCCGGGCGGGCACGGCAGGTCATCGGCACCACCGGGCAGCCCGCCCCGGATGGCGTCGAGTTGGCTCTCCAGCGAGGCAGCGCCGTCCCGGTTGTCGAGTTCGAGATGCGCGACCGGAGGCGGCACGTCCGGCTGCATCCGTTCGACGAAAGCGGCGAAGGCAGCCGGCGCCAGCTTGCCGGCATCCCGCGGGTCCCCCCGGGCCTGCAGGCGACGGCGCAGGGTGGCGGCGTCCGATCGCACCCAGACCAGCCGGACCGGCTCGCCACCCAGCGCGGTCACCCAGGCGGCCCACGCCTCCGGGTCGCGGATCTGGCCGGTGAACGGTGCGTCCAGCAGGACCGGGCACCCGGTGCTGCGGATCTGGCGGGCCGCCGCGGTCAGCGCTGCGTACTCGTGCACCTTCACCTGGGCGTCGTACCAGGGGCCCTCGCGCTCGCCATGGGGACGGCCGTGCGCGGCCAGGACGGCACCGACCAGGCCGTTGAACAACGTGTCCTTGTCCAGCAGGGCCGCTGGTGGGCGCAGGCGCCGCAGCAGCGCACCGGCCGCCGTCGACTTGCCCGACCCCGGAGCCCCGGCCAGCACCCACACCGGCGCAGGGACAAGGCTCACCCCAGGACGGTATCGCCGGCGTGCACGAGCCGGCAGCACGGTGGGGGAGGATGGGCCCATGGCGGACCTGCGACCCTTCCGTGCCCTGCGCCCGCGCGTGGACCTCGCCGCCCGGGTGGCCTCACCCCCCTACGACGTGGTCGACGTGGCCGAGGCCAGGGCGTTGACGGCGGACAACCCCGAGTCGTTCCTGCAGATCAGCCGTCCCGAGATCGCCTTCCCGGACGGCACCCGCGGCGACAGCGAGGCGGTGCACGCGGCCGGGCGGCAGGCCTTGAACCACTTGCTGGCCCGCGGGACGTTCGTGCTCGACCCCACACCCACCTACTCCGTCTACCGGCAGCGGCGCGGTGACCACGTGCAGACCGGTCTGGTCGCCTGCGCCGCCGTGACCGACTACACCGGCAAGCTGATCAAGACGCACGAGCAGACCCGGGTGGACAAGGAGACGGATCGGGTCAACCACCTGCTCGGCCTGGCCGCCCACGACGAGCCGGTCTTCCTGCTCACCGCACCGGACGAGGCGGCCTGGAAGCCGGTGGCCGACCTGATCGCCCGGGTGACGGCGCGATCGCCCCTGATCGACCTGGTGGCGGATGACGACATCGGCCACACCCTCTGGCGGGTGGACGATCCCGGCGAGGTCGCCGAGATCGCGGCGGCCGCCGCCGGCCTGCCCGAACTGTTCGTCGCCGACGGCCACCACCGCAGCGCCGCGGCCGCTCGGGTCGCCCAGCAGCTGGGCGGCGCCGGTGGCAGCGACGCCTTCCCCGTGGTGGTCTTTCCCGGTGAGGAGTTGACGATCCTGCCCTACAACCGGGTGATCGCCGACCTCGGCGGCCGCGACGTCCCGCAGTGGCTCGCCGACCTGGCCACCGTGTTCGACGTCACCGCCCTCGGCCCGGCAGGAACACCGGGAATCGAGCCGACCGGACGGCGCGAGTTCGCCATGTACTGCGCCGGGCAGTGGCATCGACTCCGACTGCGCGACGGGGTGGCCGAGCCCGCACGGCTGGCGGATCCCGTTGCGGGACTGGACGTCTCGCTGCTCCAGGATCTCGTGTTCGCACCCGGCCTGCTGATCTCCGACCCCCGCACGGACACCCGGCTGGCCTTCGTGGGCGGCATCCGAGGGACAGCCGAGCTCGAACGGCTGGTCGACTCGGGCACCTGGGCCGCAGCCTTCGCGCTGTTCCCGACCTCGGTCGCCGAGCTGGTCGCCGTGGCGGCCACCGGGCGCGACATGCCCCCGAAATCGACCTGGTTCGAACCGAAACTGCGCAGCGGACTGTTCGTCCACCGGTTCACGGCCTGATCGGAGGCGCCGATGACCGCGACCCATGTCCGCGCCGACGGCACCGTACTGACCACCTCCCGGGTGGCGCCGATGACCGCCTCTCCGGTGGGCGCCATGGCGCACCGGGCGGCGGTGGACCGGCTGCAGGCCAGTTACCGTGCCGTCCCCGAGGGCTCCCCGATCCGCCTGGCCAAACGGACGTCCAACCTGTTCCGCCCGCGTGCGGCCTCGGCCACGCCCGGGCTGGACGTGACAGGCCTGGGTGACGTGATCAGCCTCGACCTCGATCATCCCGACGGGCCCACCGCCGACGTCCAGGGCATGTGCACCTACGAGCGGTTGGTGGCCACCACGCTGGCCCACGGCCACATGCCCCGGGTCGTCCCCCAGCTGCGCACGATCACCCTCGGCGGCGCTGTCACCGGGCTGGGCATCGAGTCCAGTTCGTTCCGCAACGGGTTGCCGCACGAGTCGGTGCGCGAGCTCGACGTCCTCACCGGGGACGGCCGGGTGGTCACCACGACCCCGGACGGCGAGCACGCCGACCTGTTCGGCGCCTTCCCGAACTCCTACGGCACGTTGGGGTATGCCACCCGCCTACGGATCGAGCTCGACCCGGTCCAGCCCTACGTCCGGACCAGGAACCTCCGCTTCGGCTCGCTGGAGGAGCTGACCGAGGCGATCGGTGCGATCGTCGCCACCCGCAGCTGGCACGACGATCCGGTGGACTTCCTGGACGGGGTGATGTTCTCCGCGGAGGAGTCCTACCTCGTGCTGGGCAGCTGGGCGAACGACCGGCACACCGCCGCGCGGCTGTCGGACTACACCGGCGGGCAGGTCTACTACCGCTCCCTGCCCGAGCGGCCCACCGACGCGCTCACCGTGCTGGACTACCTCTGGCGGTGGGACACCGACTGGTTCTGGTGCTCGCGGGCCTTCGGCGCCCAGAACCCCACCGTGCGCCGCCTGTGGCCGGCCGCTCTGCGTCGCAGCGACGTCTACCACCGGCTGGTCGGGCTGGAGAACCGCTATCACGTGGCCGCCCGGATCGATCGGCGACGTGGCCTGCCGGCGCGCGAGCGCGTCGTCCAGGACATCGAGGTCCCGCTCGAGCGGACGGCGAGCTTCCTGCGGTGGTATCTCGATCACGTCCCGATGACGCCGGTCTGGCTCTGCCCGCTGGTCGGTCAGGGCACCTGGTCGCTGTACCCGCTGCCACCGGGGGCGACCTACGTCAACGTCGGGTTCTGGGGGACGGTGCCCATCGAGCCCGGCCGCAGTGACGGGGACGTCAACCGGCTGGTCGAGCAGGCGGTCAGCGACCACCACGGCCACAAGTCGCTGTACTCCGACGCCTACTACACCGAGGACGACTTCTGGACCCGCTACGGCGGGCAGACCTATCCCGAGGTCAAGCAGCGCTACGACCCCGATGGCCGGCTGCCCGACCTGTTCACCAAGGTCGTCGGCCGGTCCTGAGCCGCCCGGGCAGGGTCCGGGCAGGGTGAGGGCGCTCAACCCGTCCGGTGTCGGCGCCGACACTCCTGTGAGTAGGGGAACAGGGGAAGGGACCGTGGTGAGCATCGGCGCCGTGACATCCGGGCAGCTGGCGCGCACCGTCCACGTCGGGCGCCAGCCCATCCACGGCCTGGACGGACGCGTCCAGGCCTACGAGCTGCTGTTCCGCGATGCCGCGCACGCGGTCTCCGCCACCGTCGAGGACGCCGATCAGGCGACCACCAGCACGATTCTGGCCGCCTTCTCGGAGTTCGACGCCCACGACCTGCTCGGCGGGCTCCCCGGCTTCGTCAATCTCACCCGGGCGTTCCTGACCGGTGAACTGCCCGTCCCGTTCGAGCCCGACCTGGCCGTGCTGGAGGTGCTCGAGACGGTCCGGCTCGAGAGGAGGTGGTCCTCGGCGTCCGGGCCCTGCACGAGCGGGGCTATCGGATCGCCCTGGACGACTTCGTCTACGACCTGGCCGCCGACCCCCTGCTGGAGATCGCCTCGATCGTCAAGATCGATGTGCTCGGCCAGGAGTGGGACGAGGTCATGGCCACGGTCCGGCACTGCCGCCGGCCGGGACTGGAACTCCTGGCGGAGCGGGTCGAGGACGCCGAGATGCACCAGCGGTGCAAGGACGTCGGCTTCACCCTGTTCCAGGGCTACCACCTGGGTCAGCCGCAGACCATGAGCACCGGGTCGATCTCCTCCGATCACCTGCTGGCGGTGCAGTTGCTGGCCCGGCTGTCCCACGAGGACGTCGCGATCCGGGACATCGAGTCGATCATGCGCAGCGACCCCGGCATGGTGCTGCGCCTGATGCGGGTGGCCAACAGCGCGGCCAACGGCCTGACCCGCACCGTCTCGACCATCACCGACGCGGTGATGCTGATCGGCCTCAAGCGGCTGCGCGCCTGGATGGTCCTGATCACGCTGTCGGAGTCCCAGACCCGGGGCGTCGACACCTCGGTGGCCCTGACCCGGGCACACACCTGCGAGCAGCTGGCCCGCATCCTGGGCGACAAGTCGTCCCATCGGGTCGTGCCGGGCGCCACCCGACCGCCCCGGATCGATCCCGAGACCGCCTTCACCCTCGGCCTGCTGGACGGCATCGCGTCCACCCTGGGGATCGGGATCGCCGCGATGAAGGGCAGCCTGCCGCCGCTGGGCGCCGAGCTGGACGCCGCTCTCGCCGGGACCCCCAACAGCCTGCGCACCGTGCTGGACGCCGTGCGGCTCTACGAGCAGGGCAAGCTCGAGGAGCTGAACGCCCTCGGAGTGCGCACCGCGGACGTCGCCACGGCCTACCTGGCCGCGCTGGCCTGGAGCACCCAGGCCAGCGCCGTCGTCGCCGCCTCCTGACCCGTGATCATGCACTTTCGACTGGTCGAAAGTGCATGATCACGGGTCAGGAGTCGAAGAGCAGGCGCAACAGTGCCGGGGCAGTCAGCAGCACCGCGAAGGTCAGGGCCAGGACGGCGCCCGGCAGGGTCAGCCGCTCCCCGGCCCGGTTCGCCCGCGCCAGGTCCTCGGTGACCAGCGCGGCCCGGATGGCGGCCGATCGGGCGCGCAGGGTCTGGTAGATCGCAGCCCCCTCCTCGCCTGACAGCCGCATGATGTCGGCCAGGTCGGCCAACGGGCTCAGGTCCAGGTCGGCGGCCAGGCGCGCCATGGCGTCCCAGGGCGGCACCCCCGACCAGCGGGAGCGGGCGAGTTCCTCGGCCAGGCGGCGGAACGGCCAGGTGTCCCCGACGGCGGCCGCCGACTCCATCGCCTGGCGCGGCCCCGCACCGGACAGTCGCTCGAGCGCCAGCAGGTCGATGTAGGCGCTCAACGCCCGGGTGAACTCCTCCCGCGCCTGGGCGGCGTCCGAGCGGACGTTGTGGTCGGGAAGGAAGCTGAGCGCCACCGCGGTCAGCACGGAGGCACCCCCGGTCAGGGCCACCGGCACGTCGACGCCGATCAGCAGCACCAGGGTGGCCGGCACCAGCGGGAAGAGCAGACCGAACCCGGCGTACAAGAGCTTCTGCCCGACGAAGCGGTGCACCGGCAGGGCGAGCAGCGCCAGATCGCGCGTCGGCGGCGCCGGCAGCGGCAGGTGACGGCTCGCCCAGTGCCCGACCTGATCGGGCACTCCCCGGGCGCCGGGCACGATCGGGCCGGACCCGAGGTCCTCGGCCAGGCTGCGGTCGGGATCCAGCCCGTCCAGGGCCCCTGCCAGGTCGGGGTGCACCGGGACGAACCGCCCGGCGATGAGCACCGCCCCCAGCCCCAGCAGGGCGCCGGCCAGCCCGGCGAGCACGACCGCGCTCATCGTCCGGCCGCGCGCACCGAGCGGCCGATGAACCGCGCGCTGCGCGGGGAACGGGTCATCACCCGCATCCAGACCAGGCACGCGGCGTCCAGGCCGAGCAGCAGGGCGAGCAGCACCTGCCCCAACGGGGACTTGTAGGGCGTGATGTAGCTGGTGTTGACCGCGAACAGCACCAGCGCGCCCAGGGTGATCACGGTGACCCAGCGGACGGTCGCCCTCGGCTTGTCCCGGTCCGCCTCGACCTGCCGCCGGGTGCGGACGTCGGCCGCCACCGATTCGGCCAGGCCCTCGAGGACGGCGGCCAGCCCGGGGCCCCGGCGCCGCGAGGCCAGGACCAGTTCGGCGGCGATCAGGTCGCCGGTGGCGTCGTCCAGATCGTCGGCGAAGGCGCGCAGGGCCTCCTCCGTCGGCCAGCGGGCGTGCAGCCGGCTGACCAGGGTCGCGACCTCGGCCCGGATCGGACCCGGCGCCGCTCGCAGGGTGACCATCAGCGCCTGCTCCAGCCCGACGCCCACGGTGAGCACCCCGGCCAGCGAACGGGTCCACTCCTCGAGTGCCTCCAGCCGCTCGATCGGCACCGTGCTGGCCGGGGCGAGCAACAGCGGCAGGCCGGCGGCGGCCACCGGGATCAGGACGGCGGCGATCACCCAGCCGGTGGTGGCGGCGATCACCAGTCCCGTGATGGCGCCGAGAACGGCCAGGGTCCAGGTGCGGCGGGTCCGGGCGGCATGGGCCCGGGGGTGGTGCGGTCCGCCGGTACCCGCCACCGGAGGACCGCCGGTCAGAGTCCGCGCCCGGCGGGCCAGCCTGGCGGCGGCCGACCCGCGTCCCGGCCCGTCGGTCACGGGGGTGGGGTGCAGGCCGGCGACGATCAGCAGCGGGCCCGCGACCAGCAGGGCGCCGCCCAGTGCCGCCAGCAGGGGTGTCATATCCGGATCATTGCGTCGCGGCGGGACGAATCGCAGCCGTTTGGCCCGGGTGGCCGAGGGCACGCCTCGGATAGACCCGAGATCAGACGCCTCGGACAGACCCGAGATCGGACCCTGTGGGGTGTGGCATGAACGAGCGCGACGGCGGCGGCGAGCGCGCGACCACGCGTCCCCGGCGTCCCGGGGCCCGGGACTTGCTCGAACTGGTGGTGGACCCGGGCAGCTGGATCGGCTGGGATCAACCGCCCCTGCCGGTGGCCGCACCCGGCAGCGCCTACGCCGCCGAGCTGGACGGGGCCGCGCGGCGGGCGGGCACCGACGAGGCGGTGATCACCGGCCAGGCCCGCATCCGTGGACGCCGAGTGGCGGTGATCGCCGGTGAGTTCGCCTTCCTGGCCGGCTCGATCGGCGCCACCGCCGCCGAGCGGATCGTGTCGGCCTTCGAGCGCGCCCGGCGGGAGGGGTTGCCGATGGTGGCCGCTCCCGCCTCCGGTGGCACCCGGATGCAGGAGGGCACACCGGCATTCGTGGACATGGTCAAGATCTCCGCCGCGGTGGCCGCGTTCAAGGCCGACGGACTGCCCTACCTGGTCTACCTGCGCCACCCGACCACCGGCGGGGTGTTCGCGTCGTGGGGATCGCTGGGACACGTCACCGTGGCCGAACCCGGCGCGCTGGTGGGGTTCCTGGGTCCCCGGGTCTACCAGGCCCTGTACGGCCACCCGTTCCCGGACGGCGTCCAGACCGCCGAGAACCTGCACGCCCGGGGGTTGATCGACGCCGTCCTGCCGGTCGAGGGCCTGGCCGACATCGCCGCCCGCACCCTGAACCTGCTGTCCGCCCCCCGCGAGGAACACCCTGAGGTGTTCGAGCTGCCGCGCGAGCCGCTCCCCGACGTCCCGGCCTGGGAATCGATCGTGCGCTCGCGCCGTCCGCAGCGCCCCAGCGTGCGTGCGCTGCTCAAACTCGGTGCGACAGATGTGGTTCCGCTGCACGGCACCAATCAGGGCGAGTACGACCCGGCGCTGATGCTGGCACTGGCCCGCTTCGGCGGGGCGGCCTGCGTGGTGCTCGGCCAGAACCGGCGCGGCCAGAGCGTGGAGCGCCCACTGACGCCGTCCGGGCTGCGCGCGGCGCGGCGGGGCATGCGGCTGGCGGCCGACCTGAAGCTGCCGCTGGTCAGTGTGATCGACACCGCGGGGGCGGCATTGTCACGCGAGGCCGAGGAGGGCGGGCTGGCCGGGGAGATCGCCCGGTGCCTGGCCGAACTCGTGATGCTCGAGGCGCCCACCATCTGCGTGCTGCTCGGGGAGGGCACCGGCGGCGGGGCACTGGCGCTGATGCCGGCCGACAAGGTGATCTGCGCCCAGCACTCGTGGTTGTCGCCGCTGCCACCGGAGGGAGCGGCCGCGATCCTGCACCGCGATCCTGCCCGCGCCCCAGAACTGGCTGCGGCCCAAGGGGTTCGATCATCCGACCTGCTCGCCGCCGGCATCGTGGACCGGGTCGTCCCCGAGTACCCGGACGCCGCCGACGAACCGGCCGAGTTCTGCGCGCGGATGTCGCACGTGCTGCAGTACGAGCTCGCACGGCTGCTCGGGATGGACCCCTCCCGGCGGCTGCGCGACCGGCTCGCGCGCTACCGCACGCTCAGCGTGGCCCGGGTGTAGCCGTCCAGGTCGAACCCGTGCGCGGCCAGGGCCCGGTACTCGTCCGGCAGCACCCCGGGGACAGCCCCCGGGTGGCCGTCGCCGATCGTGCCCGAGCGGAAGACGTGGGTGTGCGCCGGGCCGTCCTCACCCGGCTGCACGGCCACGATCTCGCTCACGTACCGCCGCCGCAGGGGGTCGGCGTCCGGGCGCTCGAGCACGTCCATGCCGAGCTGGACGATCAGGTCGATGTGCTCGGCCACGACCCGCTGGGCGTAGTCGACGGTCACCTGCGGACCCGCCTCCAGCGCGCAGGTCACCAGCTTGCGGATCGCCCCCACGGCACTGGCGGCGTGGGTGGTGGACATCGAGCCCGCACCGGACTGCATGGCCTTGAACATCGCCAGCACCTCGCGACCGCGCACCTCACCGACGATCTGGCGATCCAGGTTGAACCTGAAGCTGTCGTAGAGACAGTCGTCGAGCGTGATCTCGCCGGCCTGGCGGCCGTCCGGGCCGCGCTCCCCCGAGCCTGGCCGGGCCTCCCAGGCGGTCACCGACCCGGCGCGCTCGTCGAGCTCGTGCAGGAACAGCTCGTACTCGGTCTCGAACGTGCCGACCCGCTCCCAGACCGGCAACTCCTCGGCCAGGGCGCGGATCATGGTGGTCTTGCCCGCCCCCTGCGGTCCGGAGACCACCACCGACCGGCGCGCCCGGATCGCCGCCGCCAGGAACGAGGACGCCAGCGGGCTGAGCATCCCCCGCTCGACCAGGTCCCCCAGGCGCACCCGGCGCAACCGGTGCCGGCGGATCACCACCACCGGACGCGGCGTGATCCAGGCCGTGGCGGCCAGGCGCGCCCCGCCGTCCAGGGTCATGTGCAGACTCGGCCGGGAGGGACTGAACGGGCGGGCATTCCCCGTACTGCGCGAGGCGATGAACGCCAGGAAGTCGAGCAGCTCCTCGTCCGAGTCCGCCACCGCGGGCCCGGCCACCCGCGAACCGTCGGCGAACTGCAGCCGGACCCGATCGAAACCGTTGACCTCGATGTTCTCCACCCGGTCGTCGTCCACCAGCGGCTGCAGCCGTCCCAGGCCGAACAGGGCGTCGTACACCGCGCGGGCCAGCAGCCGCTGCCCCGAGGCCTCGAGCGGGAACCCGCCGGAGGTCAGCGCCGTGCGGGCCTCCTCCTCGAGCAGGTCGACGATGATCGTGCGCCCCAGCTCGCGCTGCCCGGCGGCGTCCAGCGCCAGGGCTCGCTCCTGCATCGCCGTGGTGAGCCGGTCAGATGCCTTGACCCGCAACGTGTTCACCAGGGTCCAGTCGATCACCGGCGCCCGGTGACGCGCGGGCCACTGCCCGGTCTCGGGGACGACCTGACCGTGGACGGTGGGTGGGGCGGGTAGCGGTGGCGGTGCGGGGGCCGGTGCCAGGGCCGGTGCCAGGGCCGGTGTCAGTGGCGGAGTGCGTGGCGGTGTGGATGGCGGCGTGAGTGGTGGTGTGGATGGCGGTGTGAGTGGTGCTGTCCGGCCGATGGGCGCGGCGTCCGCCGGGAGGGGGCGCAGCGGCGGATCGTCGTCGGTGAACAGCGGCAGGGTGCTCAGCTCGATCGGCGGTGCCGGCTGGGGACGGCGTCCGGGCCCGGTCATCGCCGACCCGCCTGATCGTCGGCGAGCTCGGGCGCCCGGTCACCGGAGACCGAGGCGGAGGCCAGCCGGGCACGGTTGCCCGCGGCGAAGGACGCGATTGCCTCGGCCGTCGGGCGCAACGCCCTGGCCAGTGGCCCGTGAGTGAGCCGGCGCGAGGCCTCGCCCAGGTGGATCGCCTGCGCCGTCCGGACGTCCCAGGGCAGGGCGCCCAGCACGGGCACGCCGAGCGCACCCTTGACCTCGGCGGTCCCGAACGGGCGGCCGGGACCGATCACCAGCAGGCCCAGGTGGTGCCCGCCACCCACCGCAGAGAACCGGTCGTGCAGGTCGCGGGCCCATCCGCGCGCGGTCGAGATGGCCGGCAGCGTGCTGCGGCAGGCCAGCAGGACGGCGTCCGCGGCCTCGAGAATCGGCTGGGGCGCCTGGGAGGCACCCAGCCGGCCGGCGTCCACGATCACATCCGGGCCCGTGCGGTCCAGGCCCACCAGCACGCGGGCCAGCTCCGGCCAGAGCGCCGCCACCGCGGGAGCGTGGGTGGGCGACCTGACCCCGGAGACCAGGGTGACCTGGGTGTCCGGAACGGGGATCACGACGTCCTGGATCGCCGTCCGCAGGTCGCCGTAGGCGTGCGCCATGGCCAGATCGAGCAGCCCCCGGTGGTGCGGTGGCCGGCCGTGGAACCAGCCCGCGAGGATCGGTGAGCCGCCTGCCGGGTCGGCATCGATCAGCAGGACCGGACGCGGCCAGCTCATCGCCAGGCCGAGGGCGGTGGTGGTCACCCCGGGCGCCCCGGAGGCCGAGGTGAGAACGGTCAGGCTCACCGGCGCCACCTCACCGGGCGGAGGAGTCGAGCACGAGGGCGATGCGGCCGGTGGCCACCATCGCCGACAGGTCGGGCGCCACGGCGGCGGGAACGCTGACCGTCACCAGGGTGTGCCCGTCGGGGGCCTGGGCCGAGGAGACCACGGTGGCCGCCAGCACCGGGGGCTGGGCATCGGTGTCGGTGGCACTCGCACGCTCGGGCGGGGTGCCCACCACACGCACCCGGTCACCCGAACGCAGGGGCTGCCCGGGGAACTGCCCCCCGGCGAGCCAGACGCCGACCAGGGACTGCCCCGCCACCGGCAGCGGTGCGGTGGCGAAGGAGTCCGCGACGACCAGGCCACCGGCAGGCAGGTCGGTGACCGCGCGCTGGCCGACCACCGAGGTGATCCGGTCGGCAGGAATCGCCCGCAGGGCCGGGTCGACGGTGATCGAGACGGTCATCAGGTTGCGCTCGGTGATCACCTCACCCCGGTCGACCGACTCCCGGACGGCGAGCACCGCCTGGGTGTGGCCCACCGTCGTCACCAGCCAGGTGGTCAGCAGGGCGCCGAGGGTCACGGCGAGCACTCCGAGGGCCAGGAACAGCGGGCGGCGGCGCAGCCGCGGGGGCGGGGTGAGGCCCGGGGCCTCCTGGGTGCCTGGCACGGCCCTCGACCGGGTGCCGGCGAGGGTCCCTCGGCGGCCGGGCGGCGGCGGGTCGGGCCGCGGAGCCGGACGACGAGCCGTGGGCGTGGGCGCGGTCGCCGACCTCGTCGGCATGGTGGGGGCCGGGGTCCCCGGGACGATGCCGGCGAAGGGGTTGCTCAGGGGTGCCGGTGGCGATTCGGACCCAGGCCTGATCTCGGTCACGCTGCGTCTCCGGACGTCGCCGCCCCAGACCGATTCGTCACCCTGTGTTCCCTTTCGTCGCCGCCGCCCCACGGTAGCGGCGAACTCGGTGACGTTTCGGGGCAATTGATCAGATCGGACAGTTTCGGGGCAATGAGGATGGCGGGCGCCGCCCGCTCTCCCGGAGCGGGCGCAGGCCACTCCCCGGTCTTCAGACGCCCATCACGCTCAGGACTGCGCGTCCCCCCTGACCGGGATCTGGGTCGTGCCCGGCTCGTCGCTGTCGGCGGCTCCGGCCGCTTCCGCGGTGGTGGCCCCGGTGATCGGGGCAGCCGGATCCGTGGCGTCCTCACTCGCGTCCTCGGTGACGCCGGCTTCGGTCACGCCCGCCTGATCTGCCGATGCCACCCCGGACGGCGCCGGCCCGGCTCCGCGCGAGCTGTCCGATCCGTCGGCATCCGCGAGATCTTCCGGCAGCATTCCCTCGGTCACCCCGTCCTGCGGCACCACCGGCGTGCCCGCAGGCACCCCCACCGGCAACTCGGTCGGCTCACCCGCGGGCGGGACCAAGGTGGGGACGTCCTGCCAGTGAGCCGTCCGAGACCGCTGGGCCCACGCCGCCGCCGTCGCCCCCGCCGCGGCGGCGAGCCCGGCCAGCCACAGCAGCGTCGTGATCCGGCGGCGACGACGACGCCGGGCAGGACGGGCGGCGTCCTCGACCCGGGAGGTCACCGTCTGCACGAGGTGAGCCACCCCCTCGGACACCTCGCCCGCCACGTCCCGTGCTCGCGCGGGCAGGTGAGAGGGGTCGGGCAGTTGCCTCACCGTCTCGGGCAGGCGACGCGCGCGCTCGGGAACGCGGATCCTTCCCGTCGCGATCTGGATGCCTGGCTTGATCCCCACCGTGTTCACCCCATCCTCGACCGTGTCCTGAACAGGTCCGGATCACCGACCGGACCCCCGTTCACCAACCATCCTGGTCACGGGAGCCACGGCACGCCAGCGGGCAGGGCACCGTGCGAGGATGAGTCGCTCCACTTGCTCCCCCTGACCCCTCCCCGTCCCGATCAAGGAGAAGTACCTCCGGTGAACGACGCCTCTCTCGCCACCCTGAAGGCCACGCTGCACACGAACCGCGGCGACATCCGGTTGCAGCTCTTCGGCAACCACGCGCCCAAGACGGTGGCCAACTTCGTCGAGCTCGCCGAGGGCACCCGTGAGTGGAAGGACCCGCGCTCCGGGCAGCGGACCACGGCCCGGTTCTACGACGGCCTCGGCTTCCACCGCGTGATCGCCGGGTTCATGATCCAGGGTGGCTGCCCCCTCGGCACCGGCTCCGGCGGCCCGGGATACGACTTCGACGACGAGATCCACCCCGAGCTCAATTTCGCCAAGCCCTACGTGCTCGCCATGGCCAACGCCGGCAAGCGGATGGGCCGCGGCACCAACGGGTCCCAGTTCTTCATCACCGTCGGGCCGACCCCGCACCTGCAGGGCAAGCACACCGTCTTCGGGGTCGTCGCCGACGCCCCGAGCCGTGAGGTGGTCGACGCCATCGCGAACACCGCCACCGACCGCTCCGACCGTCCGGCCGACCCGGTGACCATCACCAGTGTGAGCATCGAGCGCGAGTGACCCAGCTGCCGCCGTCCGGGCCGCCTGCCTTCGGTCTGCCGTCGGCGGGCGGTGCTCCGGTCTGCCCGCGGCACCCGGACCGCGAGTCCTACATCCGGTGCCAGCGCTGCGATCGCCCGGTCTGCCCGGAGTGCCAGCGGTCGGCTCCGGTGGGATTCCAGTGCGTCGACTGTGTCGCCGCCCAGGCCAAGACCATGCGGACGGCGCGCACCACCTTCGGTGGCCAGGTGCAGCGGGGCGGGCTCAACGCCACCACCGCCCTGATCGGCCTGTGCGTCGCCGTCTACGCCCTGCAGTGGCTGGGCGGCGGCGCGGTCACCCGTCAGTTCATGTTCGTGCCGGCCTTCGCCATCGCCGAGCCCTGGACCTTCCTCACCGCGGCGTTCCTGCACTCGCCGAACTTCGTGCTGCACATCGCGTTCAACATGTACGCCCTGTGGCTCGGCGGCCCGTACCTGGAGAGTCTGCTCGGC
The DNA here is from genome assembly GCA_016794595.1 of Kineosporiaceae bacterium. Taxonomy (GTDB): domain Bacteria; phylum Actinomycetota; class Actinomycetes; order Actinomycetales; family Kineosporiaceae; genus JADJPO01. The sequence continues at coordinate 16,009 of JAEUJN010000039.1, read as the reverse complement.
AGGGCCCGGTTCCTCGGGCTGTACCTGCTGAGCGCGGTCGGGGGCTCGGTCGGGGTGTTCCTGCTCGCCGTCCCCGGCGAGGCGTCCAGGAGCTGGTGGACGGGCGCGGTCGGGGCCTCCGGGGCGGTCTTCGGCCTGTGGGGCGCCATCATGGTGTTCAACCGCCGGCTCGGCCGGGACAACGGCGGCATGATCGCCCTGCTGCTGATCAACACCGCCATCGGCTTCTTCCCCGGGCTGTCGATCGCCTGGCAGGCCCATCTGGGTGGCCTGCTCACCGGCATCCTGGCCGGCGCGGTGCTGGCCTACGTTCCGCGGGAGCGCCGGTCGGTGCTGCACCCGGTCGGCCTGGCCGGGATCGCCGTCCTGCTGCTCGTCCTGGTGATCACGAAGGTGGCCACGGTTCCCGCGCAGCTGTTGATGTAGCTGACCGGCGAGGCGGCACGTGATCGGCGAGCCGAGAGTCCCGCAAGCCGTCCGGTTGAGTTCGAACAGGCCTCGGCCCGATGAATGCGACCCGCGTGTCCTCGTGCGCAGCCGTGCTCTGGCGCTACCCCTGCCGCTCGTCGTCCAGCCAGTCGCGCACGGCCTGGTGGAACTCCGCGGGCGCGTCCAGCATCACCCAGTGCCCGGTGTCGAAGCCCCGGACGGCGCAGCCCGGCGTGGCCTGCAACCTCGCCAGCCACTGCTCGGAGTGGAACATGAACGGCTTGCGCCGGCCGTAGCAGAATTGCACCGGGATGTCGGCGCCGAAGACCTTGTCGAGCCGGGCCATGCCGCGCAGGCCACCCAGGGCGCGCAGCCACTGCATCGCGTACGGGTAGTTGAGCTGCCAGCCGATCCGCTCCGGTGGAACCGGGCAGCGCAGCGCTCGCGCCATCCGGCGGGTGATCGCGGTGGCCGGCCCGGGCAGCCACCGGCCGAGCACCCAGGCCAGGGCCAGCGGCACCTGGTAGCCGACGATCATCGCCTGCTGCCTGCGGGTGAGCCCCTGGGTGTGGGCGCGCGAGCCGGCGTCCCCGATGTCGGTGACCACGGCGCGGCGCACCCGCTCGGGGTGGGCGGCGGCGTAAGCGCCGCCGAACATGCAGCCCCAGTCGTGCAGCAGCAGGGTGACCGGCTGCTGCGGGCTGACGGCGTCGACCACGGCGGCGATCAGCGCGCTCGCCTGAGCCACCGAGACCGACCGGGGCGGGGCGTCGACGTCGAAGCCCGGCAGCGTGAACCGCACGCAGCGACAGCCGTCGCGCAACGCGGCCACCGTGCCGTCCCACACCGCGGCGGTGTCCGGCCAGCCGTGCAGCATGACCACCGTCGGTCCGGTGCCGTCGACCTGCACGGACACGCCCTGGACGTCGAGCCGCTCGCTCATCCGGGCACGTTAGCGGCAACGGTGGACGACCGGGCGAGGGGCGGTCATCCGGGCGCCGGATCTGGTTCGCTCGAGCCGATCCTCGCGTCGCCCGGGCAGCTTGTCGGTGCCGGGTGCGAGGGTCTGCCCGTGGGAGTGAACAACCGGCAGCGGCGGGCGGCGAGGGCGAAACAGCGGTCACGGGCCGCACGCGAGTACGCGGCACGGCAGGGTCAGCGGGCGTCGGGATCGTCGTTCCCCGACGACCTGTTCGCGTTCGACGACCTCGGGTTCGACGACGTCCTGGACGACGTGCCGCCCCCCGCGCCCGTGACGCTCACCCAGCGGGCCGACCAGCTGATCAGCGAGGTGCTCGACATCCTCGACGTCGACCAGGCGGGGCGGATGAGGTACGGCGCCGGCCCGCTCGACCTGCGGGTGGCCCAGCGGCTGGACGCGCTGTCCGAGCTCGCCGGATCGCCCACCCAGCGCCGCGACGTCGAGCGGGCAGTGATCGCCACCGTCGACGCCGGGTTCGAACTGGCCTGGTCCCAAGCGTGGGAGCCGGCGGATCTGCACCGGCTGGTGGTGCGCTCGGCCCGCGCCGAGCACGTGGCGGTGCTGCACGACCTGATGGCCCGCCAGCTCACCCGCTACGCCACGGCGACCCTCGACCCGCGCTGGCCCGGGCAGCTCGACGAGCTCGAGGCCCGGGTGTGGTGGCCCGCCGGAGAGTTGCCGCTGTCGGCGGCCGGGCTCGGGCCGGGCTGGACGGCGCGGCTCGGGGCCGCGCTCGAGGTGGCGCACCTGCTGCTGCGGCTGCCGAGGATCCAGCGGGTCGGTGCGGCGCCCGGCACGGCCACCTCGCGTCCGGAGCCGGAGCGGCCGCAGGTCGACGAGCGGATCCTGAGCCGGGTGCGGGCGCTGCTGGCCAAGGCCGAGTCGACGCCGTGCGCGGCGGAGGCCGAGACGTTCACCGCGGGCGCCCAGGCGCTGATGGCCCGGCACAGCATCGACACCGCCCTGCTGGCCGCCGCGGACGCCGCGGCCGGGGGCAGCACAGAGGAGCCGGTCGCGCAGCGGATCGGCATCGACGCCCCGTACGAGCAGGCCAAGATGCTGCTGCTCGTGGTGGTGGCCGGGCCGAACCGGTGCCGCACGGCCTGGTCACAGCCGTTCGGGTTCGCCACCGTGGTCGGGCACCCGGGCGACCTGGCGGCCGTCGAGACCCTGTTCACCTCGCTGTTGGTGCAGGCGATGGCGGCCCTGGGTCGCGAGGGGTCGCGCAGTGACCGCTACGGCCGCTCCCGGACCCGGGCGTTCCGTTCCTCGTTCCTGACCTCCTACGCCCACCGGATCGGTGAGCGGCTCACCGAGGTGGCCAGCGCCGAGACCGAGGCGGCAGCCGCCGACGTGAGCCGGACCGGTGGGCGCGACCTGGTTCCCGTGCTGCAGCATCGGGAGGAGGCGGTGGAGGCCGCCTTCGAGGCGCTGTTCCCCGCGGGCCTGCGCTCGCGCAGCCTGGGATCGGCCACGGATGCCGAGGGCTGGCACTCGGGGCGTCTGGCCGCCGACCGGGCCTCGCTGGCCATGGGTCCGGCTGTCGAGGGGTGACCTGCGCCGGTGGTGCTGCTCAGGGACCTCGAACCGCGCCAGTGGGCACACGGCGGTGGTGTTCGACGTGCGCGCGCGGCCGGCCCGTGCACACCATGGCAGCCGAGGGAGGAAGCGCGCGATGGTGAGGTCGTTGCGGGTACACCAGGTTCTGGTGACCCTTGCCGAGCTGTTCTGTGTGGTGGGAACCCTGGTCGGGGTGGGGGTTCTGGGAACGCGCGTTCAGGAGTCCTCCGGCGGCGCGCTGGCCGCGGACGCCACTCTGCTGGCGCCGGCAGGACCTGCCTTCTCGATCTGGTCGGTGATCTACCTCGGCCTCGCCGCCTACACCGTCTGGCAGTGGATCCCAGGCCCCGACCGCGGCGATCGCGCCCGCGGGACCCGCGTGCTCGCCTCCGCCTCCATGGTGCTGAACGCTCTCTGGCTGCTGGTCACCCAGCAGAACTGGCTCTGGGCGAGCGTGGCGGTGATCGTTGCACTGCTGGCGGTGTTGGTCCTGCTCGCCACTGCGGTCGCCCGGCTCGCCCGGCCCACGCTGGTGGAGGGCCTCGTTGTCGACACCACCTTCGGCCTGTACCTGGGCTGGGTCGCCGTGGCCACCTGCGCCAACATCACGGCCACTCTCGTCGCCGAGGGAGTACAACCCACGCCCCCCGTGGCCACCACCGTGGCGATCGCGGTGCTGGTGGTGGTGGCCCTCGTCGGAGTCGTCGTGGCGCGGGCCTTCTCTCGGTGGGCGATCGCGGGCGCCATGATCTGGGGGCTGGCGTGGATCGCGGTCGGTCGGATCAGCGACGAGCCGGAGTCGACGGCGACCGCCTCCGCAGCCCTCGCTGCCGCTGGTGTCATCGCGCTGGCCCACGGTGCCGCGTCGCGTCGCGGGAGGTTGCGGACCCCGGTCGCCGTCGGCTGAGCAGTGCCCGGAGATGCGGGCGAACCACCACCAACCGCTGCCGTCGTCGGGCCGGACGGTCGGCGTCCACAGGGTTACTCACAGCTGTGTAATTCCAGGTCTGTGACTTCCCACAGGCTGTGGCCAACCCTGTGGACGTGCGGTGCCGAACGACGCACCGCCCGGCCACGCGCAAGGCGCGACCGGGCGGTCAGGGGAGCAGGGAGAGGGGAGGGTCGGAGATCGGGCTCAGTACCGGCCGGTGCTCAGCGCCAGCGGGTGGTCATCACGAACCCGGCCATCAGGATCGCGAACCCGATCCCCAGGTTCCAGTAGTCGATCCCCGGGACCGGGTACCGGAACTCGGCCAGGTAGCTCACCACCAGGTAGACCAATCCCAGCACGAGCAGGCCGACCATCAGGGGGACGAACCATCGCGGGTTGGGCTTGGGGGCGGCAGCCTTCCCCGGCGGCGGTGTGTACGGCGCCTTGCGGCGCACCGGGGATTCGGGCATGTCGGGCTCCTCGGCCGGTCATCGACGGAATCGGTGGCTCACCATCACTCCAGTACCTAGCGTAAGCGGCGAGCTGACCTGACGGAGACACAGCGGGCACCAGGGGCAGAACCGGCCCCGCTCGGGAGCCCCGAACCAGACGAGCGGAGGGGCCGACGGTGAGCCACGAGGCACCGCCCTCTCGCCCGGCAGCTCGCCTCTCCGGGCACCCCGCGGGCGGCCGCACGGGCCGGTCCTGGTCGCCGGCCGCCGTCCTGGCGATCGCCGGCCTGCTGTTCGTGACCAGCGCCCACGATGCCCGGGACGGATTCCGGGCGGACCCGACCGACAGCTCGGCCCTGTACACCAGTGAGCTCTCCCGACAGGTCGCCGCCGCCGAGCGCGTGGGCGACCTGTCCCGCCGGATCGAGGACCTGACCGCCTCCGAGGGCAACAGCAGCGTCGCCGGGCTGCGCGCGCGAGCCGCCGAGCTGGCCACCGCGGCGGGCATGTCGGCGGTCGCCGGCCCGACCCTGACCGTCACCCTCGACGACGCACCGCCCGGGCGGGTCCGCGCGGGCTTCCGGCCGGACGAGCTGGTGGTGCACCAGCAGGATCTCCAGGCGGTGGTGAACGCCCTCTGGGCCGGTGGCGCAGGAGCGATGACCATCATGGGACGTCGCGTGATCGCGACCACCGCCGTGCGCTGCGTGGGCAACACCCTGCTGCTGGGCGACACGCTGTACTCCCCGCCCTACGTGGTGGTCGCCCTCGGCGAACCGGGCACCCTGCGCCGGGCCCTCGACGCCTCGCCCGAGGTGGGCCTGTACCGCGCCTACGTCGACCAGGTCGGGCTGGGCTTCCAGGTGCGCGACTCCGGGGTGCAGACCCTGCCCGCGCACGCCGTCGCGCCCCGGCTGGACCACGCGGTACCGCTCGACTGAGCAAGCGCCCACGCGACAGCCGGGACACCCCAGGCGCCACCCGGCGCGATACCCCGGCGCGGTCACCGGTCCGGGATGACACCATGGACGCCGTGACCGACCCCGCCGGCTCCACCCGCATCCTCGTCGTCGACAACTACGACAGCTTCGTCTGGACGATCGTCGGCTACCTCGCCCAGCTCGGGGCGCGCTGCGACGTCCGGCGCAACGACGAGGTGGGCACCTCGGACGCCGACCCCTACGACGGGGTGCTGCTCTCACCCGGCCCGGGCACGCCGTCACAGGCCGGGGTGTGCCCCGCCATGATCGAGCACTGCGCCGAACGCGCCCAGCCGATGCTGGGCGTGTGCCTGGGCCACCAGGGGCTGGGCGAGGTCTTCGGGGGCACCGTCACCCACGCCCCGGAACTGATGCACGGCAAGACCTCCGAGGTCTTCCACCGGGGTCAGGGGGTACTCGACGGGCTGGCCTCCCCGTTCACCGCGACCCGGTACCACTCCCTGGCGGTCGTCGCCGACACCGTGCCGGACGCCCTCGAGGTCACCGCCTGGACCGAGGACGGCGTGGTCATGGGCCTGCAGCACCGCACGCTGCCGCTGCACGGCGTCCAGTTCCACCCTGAGTCGGTGCTCACCGAGGGCGGGCACCGCCTGCTGGCGAACTGGCTCGAGCTGTGCGGTTCACCGGACGCCGTCGCCCGCTCGCACGGGCTGGCTCCGCTCGTCCGCCGCTGAGCCGGCCGCTCGGCTGGGTCGGTCAGCCGGGCCGCCGGCCGGGCTGCTCGGCTGGGTTGGTCAGCCGGGCCGCCGGCTGGGTTGGTCGGCTGGGTTGGTCAGCTGGGTTGCGGTGAGGGCTCCGGCTGCGGGCTCGGTTCCCCGGACGGCGGCGGGTTCTCCGACGGCGACGGGTTCTCCGACGGTGACGGCTCCGGGGGCGTGGCCACGTGCAGGGTCACCGTGGTGCTGGCGGCGTCGACCTTCTCCCCCTTGGGCGGGTCCTGCCTCAGCACCGTTCCCTCGGGCTGGTCCTCGCTCACCTCCGGGATCACCGTCCGGCTCAGGCCCAGACCATTGAGCACGGCCTCGGCGTCCGCCAGGGACTTGTTGGTCACGTCCGGCACCTCGACCAGGCCACTCGAGATCAGCAACGTGACCCCGGAGCCCTTCTTCACCGAGGACGTGGCCTTGGGGTCGGTGCCCGCGACGTTGCCCTTGTCGACCTTGGGCTGGTTGTCGACCGACTTGGTCCCGGCCACGGTCAGTCCGGCCGCGGTCAACTCCGCCCGCGCCTCGCTCTCACTCAGGTTGCGGACGTCGGGCACCTGGACGCTCGAGGAGCCGGTGGAGACCGTGAGCAGCACCTCGGTCCCCGATTCGACCCGGGTGCCCGAGGTCGGGTTCTGCTCGATCACGGTGTCCTCGGGGACGGTCTCGCTCGGCTGCTCGACCACCTTCACCACGAGCTTCAGCGCCTCGACCTTGGCCGTGGCATCGGAGCGGCCCAACCCGGCCACCGCCGGCACCGTGACCTTGCCCGAGGACCCCCCACCGACCAGCGAGTAGGCGAGGTAGCCCACGGCGGCGAACACCGCCACGGCCACCAGGCCCAGCAGCACATACCCGAAGCCGCGCCCGCCGCGCCGTCCCGAGGGGTCCTCCCCTCGCCGATAGCCCTGGGTGTCGGAGTAGCCGTAGGACAACTCCGGTGAACCGTAGGCGCCGTAGGCAGCGCCGACCTGGTTACCGGCTCCCACCGGGGGCGGTGGCATCTGGGTGGTCATCGGCCGGGTCGCCGTCGCCGGGGTGCCGAGCGCCTCGGTGGCCACCTGGGACGCCGACGCCCCGCCACCGACCAACGCCGACGGCGCCAGCACCGGACGCCCGGAGCGCACGTTCTCCAGGTCCGCACGGAATTCCGCGGCGCTCTGGTATCGGCTCTCGCGGTCCTTGGCCAGGGAGTGCAGCAGGACCCGGTCCAGGCTCTCGCCGATGGCCGGGTTGAGCGAGCTCGGGATCGGGGGGGCCTCGCGGACGTGCTGGTAGGCCACGGCCACCGGGGAGTCGGCCACGAACGGCGGGCGCCCGGTGAGCAGCTCGAACAGCAGGCAGCCGGCCGAGTACAGATCGCTGCGCGCATCGACGGTCTCACCGCGCGCCTGCTCGGGGGACAGGTACTGCGCGGTGCCGATGACCGCTTGGGTCTGGGTCATCGTGGTCGAGACGTCGGCCAGGGCCCGGGCGATGCCGAAGTCCATCACCTTCACGTCGCCGTCCGGGGTGAGCATGACGTTGGCCGGCTTGATGTCCCGGTGAACGATGCCGGAGCGGTGGCTGTACTCCAGCGCCGAGAGCACGCCGATGGTCAGCTCCACGGCCTGGCGGACGTCGAGCGGCCGCCCGTCACGCAGCAGCTCACGCAGGGTCCGGCCCTCGATGTACTCCATGACGATGTAGGGCAACGAGATCAGGCTGCCCGCGGCGTCCACGAGCTGCTCCTCGCCGGTGTCGTAGACGGCGACGATCGCCGGGTGGTTCAGTGCCGCAGCGGACTGGGCCTCCCGGCGGAAGCGGGCCTGGAAGATCGGGTCCCGGGCCAGGTCGGTGCGCAGCAGCTTGATCGCCACCACGCGACCGAGGCGGGCGTCCCGGCCCAGGTGGACCTCGGCCATCCCGCCACGGCCCAGCAGGTCGCCGACCTCGTAGCGGTTGCCGAGCACCCGTGGGCTGTCGTTCACGAGTGCCCCCCATCGGTCCGGCCGCCCCACCACCGGCGATCCGGGGTCGGGGCGGGGAGCCAGGTCGTGGTCATCGCAGTTCTCCTAGGCGCCGGGAGCGACGAGTGCGCCGCCACCCAGGCTGGGCGGGCCCACGCTCGGGGTGGGTGGCTCGGACACCGCCGGGCTGCTGGGCACCGGGGTGGACGGGTCGGGGGTGCTCGGGTTCGGGCTGGACGCCGGTGGGCTCGAGGCAGGGGGGCTGGACACCGAGGCGGTCGGCGACCCGGTGGGTGAGCCGGTGACCGAGGCCGAGACCGACGGCGACCGGGTGACCGAGCGGCGCGGGGTCGACCGGCTCGGGGTGGGGCTGGCGCTGCCGGTGGCCAGGGCGCTCGGCAGCAGGCCGGCACCTGAGGACGCCGTGGGCACGACCGGGCCGGGCGTCGGCTCGTCGTCGATGACCGTGCCGCCGCCTCCCCGGGTGAGTGCGATCAGGACCGCCACCACCGCGATCACCAGCACCAGGCCGCCGATCAGCAACCAGGTGGGTGAGAGCACCGGCTTCTGCTCCCGACGGCGCAGCGAAGGGCCCAGCGGGTCGAAGCCGTCGCCGCCCGATGCCCCGCCCCCCTGGCGCCGGGTGAGCGGTACCCCCGCGGGGGCGGTGGCCACGCTCGGCCAGGCGCCGGCGTCCGCCACCCGGCGGGGGGCCGCCACGGTCGGCGGTGCGCCGTCCGCAGCGCCCGGCGCCTCGCCCGCGGCCGAGTGCCGACCGGACCGCGCCGCGGCCACCCCGGACGGCCCGATCACCGGTGCCTGGGCACTCTGCAGGTGGTGGTGGTGCCCCGGGGTCTCCCGCGAGCCGCGCAGGCTGTCCCGGGCGCTCGGGTCGTGCGCCAGCAGCTTCTCCAGCGCGATCGCGAACGCCTCGGCGGACCGCACCCGGTCGAGGGGGTCCTTCTCCATCGCGGCGTCCACCGCGGCCACCACGTCGGGCGGGATCGTGCCGGGCAGCGGGGGTGGCTGCTGGCTGAGGTGGGCGGTGGCCACCAGGACCTGGTTGTCTCCCTCGAACGGCCGGTGACCGGCGAGACACTCGTAGGCCACCACCCCGAGCGCGTACACGTCGGACAGCGGGCTGGCCTCCTGGCCACGGGCCAGCTCGGGGGCCAGGTAGTGCGCCGTCCCCATCACCTGGCCGGTCATCGTCAGGGGCTCGTGGTCGACCGGCCGGGCGATCCCGAAGTCGGTCACCTTGATCCGTCCCTCGGGAGTGACCATGAGGTTGGCCGGCTTGACGTCCCGGTGGATCACGCCCTTGGCGTGCGCGGCGTGCAGCGCACGAGCCGCCTGGGCCAGCAGCGACAGGGTGCGCTCGATGCCCAGGGCGCCCCGGGTGAGGATCGCCGAGAGCGCTTCTCCGGGAACCAGTTCCATCACCAGATAGGCGATGCCGTCGCCCTGCACCGGATCCGCCGAGGGGGAGACGCCGTCCGGACCGACGGTCGTCTCGCCGTAGTCGAACACCGCGGCGATGCCGTTGTGGGGAAGGCTGGCCGCGGTGCGGGCCTCGGCCCGGAACCGCTTGCGGAACGCCTCGTCCTCGGCCAGCTCGGCGCGCAGGATCTTGACCGCCACCGAGCGGCCGAGGCCCTCGTCGGTGGCGCGCCAGACCTCGCCCATCCCACCGACCGCGATCCGCTCGCTGAGCCGGTAGCGACCGTTGATCCGCGTCCCCGCGCGCACGCTCACTGACTGATCACCGCTTCCATGACCTTCTTGGCGATCGGGGCCGCCACCTTGCCACCCGATGCCGCATCACCGAACGTCCCACCGTCCTCCACCACGACCGCGATCGCCACCACCGGATCATCCGCTGGGGCGAACGCAGTGAACCATGCGTGGGGCGGTCGCCGGGCGCCGTGCTCGGCCGTGCCCGTCTTACCGGCCACCCGGACGCCGTCCAGCTGCGCGCGGGTGCCCGTACCGGAGGTGACCACGGCCTCCATCATCTCGGTGAGCGTGCGGGCGGTGTCCCGCGAGACCGCCCGGCCGAGTTCCTCGGTCTGCGGCCGGGACATCACCGTCAGGTCCTCGGCCAGGATCCGGTTGACCAGCCGCGGCTTCATCACGACTCCCTCGTTCGCGATCGCCGCGGAGACCATCGCCATCTGGAGCGGGCTGACCCGCACGTCGAACTGCCCGATCGCGGACTGGGCGACCTGGGCCGGGCTCGGATCGGCCGGGAACTGGCTGGGGGTCACCGCCAGCGGGATCCGCAGCTGCTCACCGAAGCCGAACGCGCGCGCCTGTTCGTTCAGGGCATCCCCGCCCAGGGCCATCCCGACGGCGCCGAAAGCGGTGTTGCACGAGATCCGCAGCGCATCCTTCAGGGTGATCTTCCCGGTGGGCGAGCAGGCCCCGGAGAAGTCGTTCGGCAACGTCGTCTCGGTCTGTGGCAGGTCGAGCCGTGCCGGGCCGTCGACCTCGGTGTCGATCTCGTAGTTGCCGCTCTCCAGCGCCGCCGCCGCCGTGACCAGCTTGAACGTCGAGCCCGGCGGATAGAGCCGGCCCGCGATCGCCCGGTTCTCCAGCGGGCGGTTCTCGTCGTCGGTCAGCTCGGTGTACGCCTTCTTGACCGCGGCCGCATCGTGCGACGCCAGCCGGTTGGGGTCGTAGGCGGGCTTGCTGACCATGGCCAGGACGTCGCCCGTGCGCGGGTCGAGGGCCACCACGGCACCGCGCTGATCGCCGAGCGCGTCCCAGGCGGCCTGCTGCGCCTTGGGCTGGATGGTCAGCTCCACCGTGGCGCCCTTGGCCGGCTTGCCGGTCAGCAGGTCCTGGATGCGGCGATAGAACAGCTGGTCGGCCGTGCCGGACAGCAGCGGCCCCTCGGCGGCCTCGATCCCGGTGGCGCCGTAGACGATCGAGTAGAACCCGGTCACGGCACTGTAGAGCGGGCCCTCGGGATAGCTGCGCTGGAACTTGTAGGCGTCGTTCGCCGACTTCGACACCGCGATCTGACGCCCGGCGAGGATGATCGGTTGCCGCTCCCGGCCGAAGTTCTTGTACAGCGTGCGGGCGTTGCCCGGGCGGTCCTCCAGCCAGGACGCCCGGACGAACTGCACGTAGGTGGCCGCGCCGAACAGCGAGGCGAACAGCACGGCGACAACGGCCGCCAGGCGGCGCAGCGGGGTGTTCACGCCGGCACCACCTCGGTCGGTGCAGTGTCCGGCGAGGCGGCCCGCGGACGGCGCGCGGAGTCCGAGATCCGCAGCAGCAGCGCCGCGATGATCCAGTTCGACAGCAGGGAGGATCCGCCGTAGGCGAGGAACGGCGTGGTCAGGCCGGTCAGCGGGATCACCCGGGTGACGCCGCCGACCACGACGAAGACCTGCAGCCCGAGGGAGAAGGCCAGCCCGGCCGACAACAACTTGCCGAACCCGTCGCGGACGCCGATCGCCGTCCGCAGCCCGCGCTCGACCAGCACCAGGTAGAGCGTCAGGACGGCGAACAGCCCGGTCAGTCCGAGCTCCTCACCGATCGAGGCGATGATGAAGTCGCTCTCGGAGAACGGCACGATGTCCGGCCGGCCCTGGCCCAGACCGGTGCCGAGCAGCCCTCCGCTGGCCATGCCGAACAGCCCCTGCTGCAACTGGTAGGCCGAGACCGACGGGTCGAAGGTGTGCAGCCAGGCGTCGACGCGGCGGCCGACGTGGGAGAAGGCGAGGGAGGCGGTGAACGCCCCGCCGACGAACAGCCCCATGCCGATGACGATCCAGCTGGTCCGTTCGGTGGCCACGTACAGCAGGGCGACGAAGAGGCCGAAGAAGAGCAGCGACGTCCCGAGATCGCGTTGGAAGACCAGCACTCCCAGGCTGACCATCCAGACCACCAGGATCGGCCCGAGGTCTCGCGCGCGGGGCAGCTGGAGCCCCAGCACCTTGCGCCCGACCAGGGACAGCGAGTCCCGCGCGATCACCAGGTAGCCGGCGAAGAACACCGCGAGCGCGATCTTGGCGATCTCACCGGGCTGGAACGACATGGGGCCCAACCGGATCCAGATCCGGGCGCCGTTGATCTCACGCCCGACGAACGGCACCAGTGGCAGCAGCAGGAGGGCGATGGCGCCGGCCATCGCGGTGTAGGTGTACCGCGAGAGCCCTCGGTGGTCGCGCAGGATCATCAGGACCACGATCGCGGCGGCGACGCCCAGCGTCGTCCAGATCAGCTGGCGCAACGCGAGGGACTCGCCCACCTCGCGGCCCTTGGCCAGGTCGATCCGGTGGATCATCACCAGCCCCAACCCGTTGAGCACCGTCACGATCGGCAGGATGACCGGGTCGGCATAGGCCGCACGTACTCGCAGGACGACGTGGACGGCCAGCGCGAGCAGCGCCATCGCGCCGCCATAGGTGGCCATGTCGGCCGGGATCGTCCCCTTCTCGGCGATGCCCACCAGGGCGTACGCACCCAGCCCGATCGCCAGTGCGACCAGCAGCAGGACCAGTTCGACGTTGCGTCGGGTGCGGGTGATCACCGGGGCGACGACGACCATCCGTCAACTCCCGCTCGCGGACAGGGTCGCGGGGGTGAGATCGCCACAGTCGAGGTCCGAGGGGATCGGAGTGGGGATCGGAGTGGGGGTCAGGCCCGCCTCGGGGGTGGCGGGCGGGGTGGCCGCCGGTGAGAGGGGGTCGGAGGTCGGCGACACCGAGGGCGCTGCCGAGCCGGATGCCACAGGGCCCGAGGCCACTGCCGAACCGATGACGGTCGAAGCCGACCCGCTGGGGTCGGCGGGCGTGCCCTGGGTGCCGGTGGCGGCCGGGGTGACGGTCACGGTGGCGGTCACGGTGGCGGTCGGGGTGAGCGCGCCGGACGGCGACGGGCCCGGGGTCAGCGTGGCGCTGGAGGCGGCCCGCAGGGCCAGGCACCGGGCTGCCAGCTCGCGGTAGCGGGTCACGATGGCATCGGCTCCGGCCTGGTCGTCCGCCGGGATGCCCTCCACGATGCGGGTGCGGGCGTAATCCGGCAGGTCGACCAGTTGGACGTCGGCGACCGAGCGCAGGCGGGACAGGCTGACCGGGCCGAGATCCTGCGGCAGGCCGTTGAACACCGCCACCGTCCCGTCGCTGTCGCCGACGAAGATCTGGGCGGCGACCCAGCGCCAGGCCCCGAACCCACCGCCGATCAGCAACAGCACCACCAGCAGGCTGCCACCGATCACCCGGCGCCGGTCAGGGGAAGGGGAGGGGACTTGTGAGTCCTCCTCGTCGCCGTCACCGACGGCGGTGAGGGCGGCCGCTCGTTCGGCGGCGGAGGACTCCCGGCCCCGGCGGCCCGGCAGGCCGCGACGGGGCTGGTGCAGGGACGCCGCACCCACGACGCACGGGGAGAGGTCGTCGCGCGCGGTGTCCTCGACGATGTCGGCCACGATGCAGGTGACGTTGTCGGGGGCCCCGGCGCGCAGTGCCAGGTGGACCAGGTTCTCGCAGGTGGTCACCGGATCCTGCAATGCGGCCATGGTCTGCTGCATGGTCTCGAGGCTGACCACCCCGGACAGGCCGTCCGAGCACAGCAGGTACCGGTCACCGATCCGCGCCTCGCGCATCGACAGATCGGGCTCGACGTCGTCCACCACGTCGCTGACCACCCGCATGACCACGCTGCGCTGCGGGTGGTGCTCCGCCTCGGCGGCGGTGATCCGCCCCTCGTCGACCAGGGTCTGCACGAACGTGTGGTCCTTGGTGATCTGCACCAGGGCCCCCTCGCGCAACAGGTAGGCGCGCGAGTCACCGATGTGGGCCAACGCCAGCCGGCTCCCGGATCGCAGCAGGGCCGTGACGGTCGTGCCCATCCCGGCCAGCGCCGGCTCCAGGTCGACCCGGTCGAGCAGTTCCCGGTGAGCGGCGTGTACCGCCTCGGACAGGTGCTCCAGCGCATCGGCGCCGTGCGACTCGTCGTCCAGCGGGGCCATCTCGCCGATGGCCAGGGACGACGCGACGTCCCCGCCGGCGTGGCCGCCCATGCCGTCCGCGACCACCAGGAGATTGGGCCCTGCATAGGCGGAGTCCTGGTTGTTGGCGCGAACCAGGCCGACGTCGGAGCGGGCCGCGTAACGCAACGCGATCGCCAATCCGGCTACCTCCGCAACTCGATGGTGGTGCGGCCGATCCGGAAACTCGTCCCGGCGTCGACCGCGGTGGGCGCGCTGAGCCTCGTGCGCCCGATGAACGTGCCGTTCGTCGAACCCAGATCCTCCACCACCCACACCCCGTCGCGCAGGGACAACTGGGCATGACGGTTGGAGGCGTAGTCATCCTCGACCACCAGGGTGCACTCCGGCGCGCGGCCGATCAGGATCGGCGCCTGGGCCAGCGCGATCGAGGTGCCCTTCAACGACCCCGCGGTCACCACCAGGTGCAGACCGCTGCCGGCAAGTCCCCGGCCGGAGGGCTGAGGCGAGGCCCCGCCACCGCCGGCGCGGACGGGTACCGCCGCCCGGGCCCGGGCCAGCCGCGATCTGCCGGCGGCGGCCGCAGTCTCCTTGCGGCGCACCTGGGTACCGAACAGGTCACGACGCAGGACGGCGACCACTCCCAGCACGAGGACCCACAGCAGGCCCAGGAAGCCCAGGCGGAGCAGGGTCAGGGTGAGTTCGCTCATCGCGCGGCGGTCACCACGACCGGCCGTCGGGGCGCTCCGGGGTCACGGTGTCCAGGTCGCCGGTTCGGAAGATGATGCGCGTGCGGCCGATCGTGATCACGCTGCCGTCGACCAGGGTGGTCACCGGACGCTTGGCCCCGTCGACGAACGTGCCGTTGGTCGAGCCGAGGTCGATGATCCGGGCCCGGCCGTCGGTGATGTGGATCTCGGCGTGACGGCGGGAGACGCCGGTGTCGTCGAGGATGACGTCCGCGTCGGTCCCGCGCCCGATCACCGTCACCGGGCGCGAGATCTCGAAGATCTGCCCGCCGAGGTCGAGACTGGGCCTCGTCCGTCCGCCCGCCCAGGCAGGGGGAACGGAGGCGCGGGGCGCCTCCGGGGCGGGGGGTGGCGGGGCCACCCATCCGCCCGCGGGTGGCAGAGGCGGAGCGGTCCGGCGACCACCGGAGGCGGATGGCGGCAGGTCGGGGGGAGCGGGCACGGGCGGGCCGGCCGCGCGGCGTCCGGGAGAAGCGTCCCCCTTCGAGGTGCGGCTGCGCACCCGGAAGAGACCGGTGTCCAGGTCCTCGGCCTCCTCGAAGACCACCTTCACCGGCCCGGGCAGGTGATAGCGCTGCTGGCGGGCGTGATCGGCGACCACCGCACCGAGTTCGTCGCCGAGGGCCTCTTCCCACTGCCCGAGGCGTTGGTGATCGGCCGGGCCGAGCTCGACCACGAACGCATTCGGCGCGATGGTGCGGTCGCGGGCGACGATCGCCGCCTTGTCATCGCACTCGCGACGCAACGCACTGGCGATCTCGACCGGCTGGACCTCGCTGCGGAACGCCTTGGCGAAGGCACCGTTGACGGCGCGCTCGATGCCCTTCTCGAACCTGTCGAGAACCCCCACGCCGCCTCACCTCCTTCTGAGCTGTGCGGCGCTGCCGCGAATCAGCGCCGCGGCGTCCGACCGGGGCGGGTGCCGGGCCGAACCCCCGGCGGACCGATCACGTGCCGACGACGTGCCGCTGCGTGCGTGGCCAGCCTAACCGTGCCGGTGACCTGGACGCCTCCTCGGTGAGTCCCCGGCTCGATTCGATCCGCTGCTGAACTCTGGCCGGACGGTCGGCAGGTACGGTCGGCCGGGCGGTTGGCCGGGCGGTGGTGGTCGTCGGGCACCGGGCATCGCGTGCTAGCCTTCGTACCGCTCGCGCGAGTGGCGGAATAGGCAGACGCGCACGGTTCAGGTCCGTGTGCCCGAAAGGGCATGGGGGTTCAACTCCCCCCTCGCGCACAACAGCCCCAGGTCAGTTGACTCAGTTGACCTGGGGCTTTGTCGTTGCACGGGGCGAG
>JAEUJN010000102.1 GCA_016794595.1 Kineosporiaceae bacterium | reverse complement strand
CAACCAGGCCGCCAAGTTCCGGTACATGTTCGGCGGCAAGGCGGTCACCCCGGTCGTGGTGCGCACCATGTACGGCGCCGGGCTGCGCGCAGCGGCCCAGCACTCGCAGTGCCTCTACCCGGTGTTCACCCACATCCCCGGACTGAAGGTGGTCACCCCGGCCACTCCGTACGACGCGAAAGGCCTTCTGATCCAGGCGATCCGGGACGACGACCCGGTCATCTTCTGCGAGCACAAGGCGCTGTACGACACCTCGGGTGAGGTGCCCGAGGAGTCCTACGCGATCCCGTTCGGTGAGGCGAACGTCGTCCGCGAGGGCGGTGACGTGACCATCGTGACCCTCGGGCGCATGGTGCACACCAGCCTCGCGGCGGCCACCGAACTGGCCGCCGCCGGCATCGAGTGCGAGGTGATCGACCTGCGAACCACCTCGCCGATGGACGTCGACACGATCCTCGAGAGCGTCGAGAACACCGGCCGGTTGGTCGTGGTCGACGAGGCCACCCCGCGCTGCAACATCGCCACCGACGTCTCGGCGCTCGTGGCGCAGCAGGCGTTCTCGGCGCTCGCGGCCCCGATCGAGATGGTCACCGCACCGCACACCCCGGTGCCGTTCGCCGATGCGCTGGAGGACCTGTTCATCCCGGACGCCCAGCGCGTGGTGAACGCGGTCAAGTCGGTCGCGGGCTGGACCCGGTAGGGCGCGGCATGGAGTTCTCCGACCCACGGATCCAGCCGGTCACGATGCCCAAGTGGGGGCTGTCGATGAAGGTCGGCCAGGTGGTCGACTGGATCGTCGCCGAGGGTGACGTGGTCGCCCTCGGCGACGATCTGGCCGACATCGAGACCGAGAAGATCGCGGGCACCCTGGAGTCCTCGGCCCAGGGCGTCGTCCGGCGGATCCTCGCCCGACCCCACCAGGCCGTGCCCGTGAGCGGGGTGATCGCGATCGTGGCGCCCGCCGACGTGGACGAGGCCGCCATCGAGGCAGCCGCCACACAGGCCGGTTCCGAACTCGCCGAGCTGGCCGCCGCGGCGGCCTCCGGCGAGGACGAGGCCGGGCCGGTGCTCGCCACCGTCTCCTCGGGACCGCACACGGTCAGCTACGCCGGGGTCGGCGCGACCGGCGAGCAGGCGAGTGCCGAGCACACCGTGGTCCTGGTCCACGGCTACGGCGGCGACCGGGCGTCCTGGCTGTTCGTCCAGGAGCCCCTGGCCACTGCGGGGGAACCCGGCTCCCGGGCGGTGTACGCGCTCGACCTGCCCGGTCACGGCGCGTCGTCCAAGACCCTCACCGAGGGCGCCACCCTGGGTGAGCTGGCGGCGTCCGTGCTGGCGGTGCTGGACGCCGTCGCGCCACCGGGGGCCCGGGTGCACCTGGTGGGGCACTCCCTGGGCGGGGCGGTGGCCGCCGAGGCCGCGGTGAGGCGCCCGCACCGGGTGGCCTCGCTGACCCTGATCGCCCCCGCGGGGCTCGGTTCGGGCCGCGCAGGGGCGGCGGACGGCGTGGACGCCGGCTACCTGCGCGGCTTCGCGGCGGCCTCCTCGCGCCGGGAGCTGAAGCCCCTGCTGGAGAGGCTGTTCGCCGACGCGAGCCTGGTCACCCGTCA
>JAEUJN010000101.1 GCA_016794595.1 Kineosporiaceae bacterium | reverse complement strand
GGCGCCGTCCATCTTGGCCAGTTCGCGCAGCCGGGTGGCCGAGAACCGGACGTCGAGCGCGAACCCTCCGGTGCACAGTCCCTCGACCACCCCGTCGTGGCCCAGCACGATCAGGGCACCGGTCCGTCCGCGCAGGATCCGTTCCAACCCGTCGCGCAGTTCGGTGCCCGGGGCGACCGCGGCCAGGGTTGCGCGCAGCAACTCCTCGGCGGAGCGATCACCAGCCACTGCCGGCTCCCGGAAGATGTGGACGACGGGTATCGCGGGGCATTCTACTGAGCACGCCCGCCTGCCCCTCGCTGCGTCATCGGCGCGGACCGAATCGCGGAGCTGCGGTCCGGCCGTTCGGTGGAGTCGTCATGTCGGGGACAGCAGCCCGGCGTGGTCGAGTGCACCCACCAGATCGGACACCTCGTACACGGCCATCCCCTCCGGCGCGGCATCGGTCGTCCCTGCCGGGATCAGCGCCCGCCGGAAGCCGAGCCGCCCCGCTTCGGCCAGCCTGCGACCCACCCCGCTCACCCGGCGGACCTCGCCCGCCAGGCCCACTTCCCCGATCACCACAGCGTCCGGGGGCAGCGGGCGTTCGGTGGCCGAGCTGGCCACGGCGAGCGCGATCGCCAGGTCGGTCGCCGGCTCGGCCAGCCGCACCCCACCCACGGTGGACACGTACACGTCGCGGCCGGCCAGCTTCAGGCCGAGCCGCCGCTCCAGTACGGCCAGCGCCATCGCCACCCGTGAGGAATCCAGTCCGGAGGTGGCCCGCCGAGGGGTGGGCAGCGGGCTGGCCGAGACCAGGGTCTGGACTTCGGCGACCAGCGGGCGACGTCCCTCGAGCGTGACCGTGACGGCGGCGCCCGCGACTGGTTCGGCGTGTCGGGACAGGAACAGGCCGCTCGGGTCGGGCAGTCCCACGATCCCGGCGTCGCTCAGCTCGAAGCAGCCGACCTCGTCCGTGGCCCCGTAGCGATTCTTGGTCGATCGCAAGAGCCGCAGGCGCGAGTGCCGCTCCCCCTCGAACTGGCACACGACGTCCACCAGGTGTTCCAGCGCCCGCGGTCCGGCGATCGCGCCGTCCTTGGTCACGTGACCCACCAGGACGGTGGCCATCCCCCGCGTCTTGGCCACTCGGATCAGGCTGGCGGCCACCTCGCGGACCTGGGCGACCCCGCCGGCGCTGCCGTCCACCGCCTCGCTGACCACGGTCTGCACCGAGTCCAGGACAAGCAGGTCCGGACCGGTGGCCTCCACGTGGCCGAGCACCGCCCCCAGGTCCGTCTCCGCCGCCAGCAGCAGGCGCGGGCGGAGGGCTCCGATCCGCTCCGCACGAAGGCGGACCTGTGCGGCGGACTCCTCGCCGGTGATGTAGAGAACGGTGTGAGCCGACGACGCGGCCCGGCTGGCGACGTCCAGCAGCAGGGTGGACTTGCCCACCCCGGGCTCCCCGGCCAGCAGCACGACCGACCCGCCGACCAGCCCGCCCCCCAACACGCGGTCGAGCTCGTCGACGCCGGTCGGCCAGGACGCCGCGGCGGTCGCCTCGATCTCGGCGATCGGGCGCGCCGCGGTGGTCACTGCGCGGGCCGGGGTCTGGCCGACGGGTGGACCGCCGAGTTCGGTCACGGTGCCCCAGGTCTGGCACTCGCCACACCGACCCACCCACTTCAGGCTGGTCCAACCGCATTCCGAGCAGCCGAACTGGGCCGCCTTGCCGGGGCCACGTGCCGAGGAGGTCATGCTGCGCAGGGTAGGGGGCGCCACCGACAAGCCTCTGGCGGCGGGGTCGCGGGGGGTGTGAGTAGAGGGCATCAGAGCCTCTCACTTGCGATCGAACAAATGTTCGAGTAGCGTTGAGTGCATGCCCGCCGAATCGCTGCTCGACCCGGCCGTGTCCACACCGGTGGGGCCGGTGGCGCGATCGGCGGGCCTCGACGAAGTGCTCGGGGCGACGACCATCGCGGTCACCAACCTTCAGAGGTACCTGGAGCGGGCGGATGTGACGGTCTCGACCACGGACCTGGTTGGGATCAAGCGGCTGGCGCGTCGGCTCGAGATGGCCGAACTCACTGCTCTGGCCCGGCTGGATGCCGCCAAGGTCGCCGAGGGCGCCGGCGCGACCGGTACCGACGCCTTGTACGGGAAGGCCACTCGAACGGAGGGTTCCGCGGCGACCCGAAAGACGCGATTGGCCCGACGATTGGACCAGGGGCTGGGCGAGACACGCAGGGCGATGACCGAAGGGTCGCTCTCCACGGAGCACGCCGAGGTCATCGCCAGGGCGGTGGCGGACCTGCCGGACGGTCTCACCGCTGCGCAGCGGCACGAGGTCGAGCGGCATCTGGTGGAACAGGCGCGTCAGCTGGACCCCCAGAGGCTGCGTCGGGTAGCCCGGCGGGCTTTGGAGGCGATCGAGCGGTCTCGGGAGAAGGTCGACGAGCATCATGGCACCCAGGTGCGAGATGAGGAGCGGGTGGCGCGAGCGAGCTGTCACCTGTCGATGTGGGACAACGGGGACGGCACCACCGGTGGGTGGTTCACGATTCCGACACTGGCAGCCGCAACGCTGCGCAAGATCCTCGAGGCGATGACGGCGCCCCGTCGCCGAGCGACCCCTCGTGACACTGCCCCCGCTGCGAACGGCGACGTGGACCCTGCCGCTTCGGGTGAGCGGACCACGCCGTCAGGCAGAGGGCCCGCCTCGAGTGAGAACCCTGGCGACGGGCCAGGCCAGGGCGATCTCCTGCGCCGAGAGCGGGTTGTGGGTGACAGGGGCTCGCGTGATGGAGGACTGCGCCCGGCTGACTCGACCGCCGGTGCGGGTGTACCCGCGCCTCCCAGTCGCCATCGCGGCACGGACCTCGGCGGCGCCGCTGCTGAACCCAACCCGATGGTTCGCCGGCCGTTGGAGGACTATGCCGGGTCGGACGGGCAGGTCGACGGCGATTCGGCCGGCACCGACTGGGCCCGTGCCCGCGGTCTGGCGTTCGCCTCGCTGCTCGAGCGGCTGCCCACCGATCAGCTGTTCAGCGCGATCGCATCCACGGTGATCATCACCATCGAGCACGAGAAGCTGATCTCGGGTCTGGGTGCTGCTGGTCTGGACACCGGCGAGGAGATCTCCGCATCCGAGGCCCGACGGATAGCCTGCAAAGCCGGGATCGTGCCCGCTGTTCTCGGAACCGGGTCGTTGCCCCTGGACCTGGGTCAGCGACAACGGTTGTTCAGCACCGCACAGCGGCTCGCGTTGGCCACTCTCTACGATTCCTGCGTCGTCGATGGGTGCGACCGTCCGTTCGCCTGGTCGGAGATTCACCACATCGTTCCGTGGGCGCGGGGCGGGCGTACTGACCTGACGAACGCTGTTCCTGCTTGCGCCCATCACCACCACAGACTCGACGACCCGGAGTACGACCAGCGCGTCGTCACCGACGGACGCGGCAAGAAGACGATCTTCCTGAGTCGGCGAACATGCTAGCTAGAACCGCCGCCAGAACAGGTTCACCGCGTAGTCCACCTCGTGGCCGGGGTGCTCGGCCAGCACGGTCTCGGCCATCTCGGCGGAGAACTCGATCCGGACCACGGCCTCGAAGTCCGCGCGGGTGGCCATCGACCAGCGAATGTCCAGCGGGCGTCGCTCCCACCCATGCGTGGCCCAGAACCGTTGCACCGCAACGGGATCGTGTTCGGGCAGCCAGCGCCGGAACCACGATCCGAAGGTCGAACGGGTGGCGTCGTTGTCGATCACGAAAGCCACCCCACCCCGCCGGAGGACGCGGTGCAGCTCCCGCAACCCCGGCTCGCAGCCAGGGCCGAAGAAATACGCCCACCGAGCGTGGACGACGTCCACGCTGGCGTCGGCGACCGGCAGCGACTGGGCGGTTCCGGAGCGCACCGTCACCGCGGGCATCCCTCGGGTGCGCCGCCGGGCGAGCTCGAGCAGCGGGGGGTGCGGCTCGACCCCGATCACGGACCGGGCGGTGGTGGCGAAGCGTGGCAGGTGAAACCCGCTGCCACAGCCGATGTCCAGGACGTCTGCGCCGTCCCAGCCTCGGACCTCACGCATGG
>JAEUJN010000076.1 GCA_016794595.1 Kineosporiaceae bacterium | reverse complement strand
GGACCCCTCGCACGATCGGCTGGTGCAGGCGGTCGCGGTCGGGTCGGGGCTCGGCTCCAGCTCGGTGCACACCTGGTTGAAGATCCCGGCGTCGGAGCGGATGGGTGAGGTGGCCGCTGCGACGACCCTGCCCATCCTGATGCTCGGCGGCGATCCGGGATCGGGCGTGGATTCCCTGTTCGCCACCTGGGCCGCCGGCCTGCGTGAACCCACCGTCCGTGGGCTGATCCCGGGCCGGACCCTGCTCTACCCCCACGACGGTGACGTGCCGGCCGTGATGCGCAGGGCCGCGGGGTTGGTTCACCCCCGTGCGCTCGAGAATTCCCCTGTGCCGCAGACCTTTCCGGAGGAACGATGACCTGGCACCTGCCCTCGGCCACACTGCGGTCGACCTCGGACCCCGGCCTGCGCTGCCGGATCACGCCGGAGAGCGCCGGTTGGCGCTACAGCGGGCTCAGCGTGCACGACCTCGCCGCAGGCCCGCTACTGCGGGAGCTGGACGGCGAGGAGGCGGTCGTCGTCCCGCTGTCGGCGCGCGACGTCCGGGCGGTGGTGGACGGCGAGACCGTCCAGCTGAGCGGGCGGGACGGCGTGTTCGCCGCGGTCAGCGACTGGCTGTACGTGCCGCTGGGCTCGCGGCTGGAACTGGCCGGTGCCGGGGGAGAGGTGGCCATCTGCACCGCCCGGGCCACCCGCCGCCTGCCGATGGGACACGTTGGCGCGCATGAGGTTCCGGTCGAGGTGCGCGGCGCCGGGCGGGCCACCCGGCAGGTGACCAACATCGCCACCCCCGACTCCTTCGCCGGTGCCGACAAGGTCATCGTCTGCGAGGTGATCACGCCCGGGGGCAACCTGTCCTCCTGGCCGCCGCATCGCCACGACGGACTGGCCGGCTGCCCGGTGACCAACGAGGAGATCTACTACTTCCGGATCGGTCGCGGTGCATCGGTGCACGGCCACCCGGACGGGCAGGGCCTGTTCCACGTCTACTCGGTGGACACGGTGGACACGGGGGCCGGTGGCGGCATCGACGAGACCGTCACCGTGCACGACGGCGACGTGTACCTGGTGCCGCACGGCTACCACGGCCCGTCGGTGGCCCCGCCGGAGTACCCGATGTACTTCCTCAACGTGCTGGCCGGGCCCGGGCCCGAACGCACCATGGCGTTCTGCGACGACCCGGCCCACGCCTGGATCCGGGGCAGCTGGGCCGACCAGCAGCCCGATGACCGGCTCCCGATGACCCGTGCGGCCGGCCCCATCGTTCGGAGCGCGCGATGAGCGGCGGACGGCAGCGGGTCGGGATCGCCGTGCTCGGGCTCGGCTGGATGGGCCAGGCGCACTCGCGTTCGGCGCTGCGCATCCCCTCGCTGTTCCCCGAGCGCGCCGTCGACCCCGAGCTCGTGGTCTGCGCCGACACCGACCCGGAGCGGCGCGAGCGCGCCGTCCGCGATTTCGGGTTCGCCCGGGCCGTGGCGGACTGGACCGAGGCGGTCGGCGCGCCGGACGTCGACGCGGTCTGGGTGACCGCGCCGAACATGGTGCACATCCCGATGATCGAGGCCGCCTGTGCCGCCGGGAAGGCGGTGTTCTGCGAGAAACCGATCGGCGGCAAGCCCGAGCACGCCGTGGCCGCCCACCGCGCCGCCGCGGCCGCGGGCGTGGCCACCGGGGTCGGCTACAACTACCTGTGGGCGCCGCTGGTGCTGCACGCCCGGCAGCTGATCGCCTCGGGGCAGCTGGGCCGGATCACCCACTACCGCGGGCGGTTCCTGTCGATGTACGGCAGCGACGAACTGGGACTGCTCAGCTGGCGGTTCCAGCTCGACCAGGCCGGCTACGGCGTGACCAGCGACATCCTCAGCCACAGCGTCGCCCAGGCCATGTTCCTGCTCGGCCCGATCGAGGAGGTGATCGGCATGCGCGAGACCACCATCCGCCGGCGGCCCCTGCCGCAGGGCACCGCCTCGCACTACGGACGTGGCCGCCCGGAGGACCCGCACGGCGAGGTGGAGAACGAGGACTTCGCCTCGATGCTGTGCCGCTTCGCCGGCGGGGCGACGGGCACCTTCGAGTGCAGCCGCACCATGGTCGGCCCGGAGAGCCAGAACGCCTTCGAGGTCTACGGCACCGAGGGGTCGCTGGCCTGGAACCTGGAGCGGATCAACGAGTTGCAGTACTACCGCCGCGGCACCCACGCCGAGACCGGCTACACCACCGTGTTCGGCGGGGACCGGTTCCCGTTCCACGGCGCGTTCGTCCCGGGGCAGGCCAACGCGATCGGGTTCGAGGACCTGGTCGCGATCGAGGACTACGCGTTCCTGCAGTCCCTGGCCACCGGCGAGCCGTTCTCGCCGGGCTTCGCCGAGGCGGTCGACGTGGTCGCGGTGCAGCAGGCACTGATCGATTCCTGGGACAGCCGCACCTGGCAACCGGTGCCGGCCTGGCGTGAGGGGAACCGGGCATGAACCAGCCCACCCAGCAGACGGTCCAGACCATCCAGCAGACCGTCCGGCTCACCACCGCCGAGGCCCTGGTGCGCTACCTGATCGCCCAGCAGATCGTGCAGGACGACCTGCCCGGATCCCCTGTGGGGCCACTGTTCCCGGGCGTCCTGGCGATCTTCGGGCACGGCAACGTGACCAGCCTGGGGCACAGCCTGCAGGTGCACCGCGACGAGATCCCGGTCTGGCGGGCCCAGAACGAGCAGGGCATGGGCCTGGCCGCGGCCGCGTTCGCCAAGGCCCGGCGCCGCCGCCAGGTGATGGTGGCGACCTCCTCGATCGGACCCGGCGCGACCAACATGGTCACCGCGGCCGCCGTGGCGATGTCGAACCGGTTGCCGGTGCTGTTCATCAGCGGCGACACCTTCACCTCGCGGCTGCCCGATCCGGTGCTGCAGCAGGTCGAGCACCGCGGCGCCCCCGGCCTGACCGTGAATGACACCTTCGTCCCGGTGGTGCAGTACTGGGACCGGATTGACCACCCCGCCCAGCTGCTGGGCAGCCTGCCCCAGCTGGTCGGCACGTTGCTCGACCCGGCCGACTGCGGGCCCGCCTTCCTCGGGCTGCCGCAGGACGTCGCGGCCACCGCCTACGACTACCCGGTGTCCTTCTTCGAGCCCCGCCGTCACGAGATCGCCCGTCCCCGACCGGATCTCGGCCAGCTCGCCCGCGCGGCGGAGGCGATCCGTGCCGCGCGCCGTCCGGTGATCATCGCCGGCGGCGGGGTGCACTACTCCCTGGCCGAGGCCGAACTGGCGGCGCTGGCCGAGCGGTACTCGATCCCCGTGGTCGAGACCGTCGCCGGCCGGTCGAGCCTGCTGGCCGAGCACCCGTGTCACGCCGGTGCGATCGGGGTGACCGGTGCCGATGCGGCCAATGACGTGGTGACGCAGGCCGATCTGGTGCTGGCGGTGGGCACCCGGCTGCAGGACTTCACCACGAGTTCGTGGACCGGCTTCGCCCCCCAGGCGCGCATCGTCACCCTGAACGCGGCCCGGTTCGACGCGCTCAAGCACCACAGCGTCCCCGTGGTCGGGGACGCCCGGGAGTCGCTGACCGCACTCGACGCGCTGCTGAGCGAACCGCCGCACGCCTGGTCGGTGGCTCCGGACTGGGCCGGCCGCGCGGCCCGGGCGGCCACCGAACTGCGTGCCCTGATCACCGCGCGCACCACCCCGGACGGCGTGTGGCCGCCGAGCTACGCCCAGGTGGTCGGCGCCGTCCGCGAGGTCGCCGAACCGGACGACTACGTGATGACCGCGGCCGGTGGGCTGCCGGGGGAGCTCAACATCACCTGGCGCAGTACGGGAATCGCGACTTTCGACTGCGAGTACGGCTTCTCGTGCATGGGGTACGAGACCGCCGGCGCCTGGGGCGCGGCGTTCGCCCGGCCGGAGGACGTGGTGTTCAGCCTGGTCGGCGACGGCTCGTACCTGATGCTGAACTCCGAGATCTACTCCTCGGTGCTCTCGGGCCGAAAGTTCGTGCTCGTGGTGTGCGACAACGGCGGGTTCGCGGTGATCGAACGGTTGCAGCGCAACCAGGGCGGCCAGTCCTACAACAACATGCTCGCCGACTCGCGCGGCCCGGGGGCGAACGTGCGGGTCGACTTCGCCGCCCACGCCCGCGCTCTGGGGGCGCAGGCGATCGAGGTCGCCTCGATGGCCGACCTGGACGCCGCGCTGCGGGTGGCGCGGGCGGCCGACCGGACCACCGTCGTCGTCACGCGCGTGCGAGCCGACGACTGGACCGAGGGCTCGGCGTTCTGGCAGGTCGGGGTGCCAGAGGTCAGCGAGCGGGCCGAAGTGAGGGCCGCGCGCACGGCCCACGAGGCGGGGATGGCCGGCCAGCGCCGCGGGGTCTGAAGGGCAGCCGACCCGCGGGAACCACAGCAGCACAACACCACAGCAGCACGACACCACAGCGCGTTCCGGTGCGGGCCCTGGCCGGTCGGGGTCAGGACGGCAGGTGCGCGCCGGTCGGGTCAGGACGGCTCGGCGTCCACCGTGCGCGCGTACAGGTCCAGGATGTCGGTCGGGGTCATGCCCACCGACCGGTAGAGGGCCGGCGCCCCGGTCGGGCTGGTGGAGTCCACCCGCAGCGCACTGAAGGCCCAGCCCCGCCGTCGGTGGTCGGCGAAGGCCACCCGCAGCAGGTGCTTGGCGATGCCGCGACCACGCGCCTCGCGCACCACGCCCAGGGTGCGCACGTAGCCACCGTTCTCACCCGCCCGGCTGGCATCGCCCAGGCACACCCCGACCGGCACGCCGTCCAGTTCGGCCAGCCACCACTGCTCAGGGTCGATGCCGACCAGGGCCTCGAACCGGGTCCACCAGGTGGCAGTGTCCCGGGAGACGTGGCCCCAGTGGTCCCGGAACGCGGTGTCCACCAGGCGGTGGATGAGTTCGCGGTCACCCGGTTCCTGCCGGCCCTGCCGGATCACCACCCCGGGCGGGGCGGCGCCGGGCTCGGCGACGTCCGGGCCGAGCTGGCGGGCCATCTCCCAGAAAGTGCGCTCCAGGGTGAACCCGTGCGCGCCGAACACCTCGGCGCTGATGGTGTCCGCCCGGGCGGCACCGGTCTCCAGGCGTGCGCTGGCCACGCCCTCCCGCGCGAGCACCACCTGGGTGTGGGCCAGCGCCGCCCCGGTCAGGGCCGAGGTGAGGTCGGCCGCAGCCGGGTACCCCGGCAGCACGTACTGGTCGAACCAGTGCTCGGGCGCCGGCCCCGGGTGGGCCGGCGGGTCGGCCGGCTCGAAGATCGCCAGCCCGATCAGGGACCCGGCGGCGTCCTCGACCACCAGCACATCCTCGTCGGGGTGGTCCAGCTGTTCGAGCTGGGCAACGGTGGACTCAGGAGGCTCGGTGGGCCGGTCGAGGTGGTGCGCGTCGTAGGCGCGGACCAACTCGACGACGGCGGGCAGGTCGTCCGGCAGGCGCACCGGGCGTCCACGCAGGCCCTCGGGCAGTCGCTGGGGGTGCATGGGCCCAGCGTGGAACGGATCGGCGCCGGATGCCACCAGGTTCTCGCTGGTGTCGCCACGCCCTACGGTGGGGGCGTGAGCGCCGACGCACCCGTCCTGCCCGTGCCGGGACGCGCCAGCGGAATCGGCAGCTGGCCCGGCGGCGATGTGCTGGACGGCGCGCGGACCGTGTTCGGGGAGCTGCCCGAGCCGCACCTGCCGCACCTGCCCGAGCTGCCCGCTCGCGGTCCGGGGTCGGAGCTGATCGGCCGGGGAGCGGCGTTCCTGGTCGAGCTGCCGGTGGACCTGCAGCCCTCGGGGTGGCGCCTGGTCGATCGCCCGGGACGTGACCTGAACCGTGCGACCTCGTTCCTGCGCACCGACCTGGAGGTGCTGGCCGAGGTGGCCGACGGGTACTCCGGCCCGCTCAAGGTGCAGGTGTGCGGGCCGTGGACCCTGGCGGCCTCGATCCAGCTGCCCCGCCTGGAGCGGGCGGTGGTCGACCGCGGCGCCTGTCGCGACCTGGTCGCCTCGCTGGCCGAGGGCGTGCGCCGGCACGTGGAGCAGGTGCGCCGGCTGGTGCCGGCAGCGGACGTCGTCCTGCAACTGGACGAGCCGTCGTTGCCCGCGGTGCTGGCCGGCGGGCTGCCCACCTCGAGTGGCTTCGGCCGGATTCGCGCGGTGGCCGAACCCGTTGTGGTTGAAGGGCTCTCGATCGTCCTGGACGCCGCCGCCGAGGCGGGCGCGGTCGGGCGCACCGTGCACTGCTGCGCGGCCGACGTGCCGGTCGACGCGCTGGTGCGCACCGGGGCCACCGGGGTGTCGCTGGACGCCGACGCGATCGGGCGCGCGGGGTGGGAGGCGCTGGCCGCCCCGATCGAGAACGGGCTCGAGCTGTGGGCCGGCGTGGTGCCGACGCGCGGGGAGATCCGGGCGACCGGCCCGACGGTGGACGCCGTGTGGCGGCGCTGGCGTGCCCTCGGCCTGGACGCCGGCCTGCTGGCCTCGGTGGTGCTCACCCCCGCCTGCGGGCTGGCCGGCTCGCCGTCCCCGGCGGACGCCCGGGCCCGCCTGAGCCGGGTTCGGGAGGCGGCCGCCGGGCTGGCCGAACGGGCCGCCGAGGCGCGCTGACCGCTCGGGAGGAGGCGCCGGGCGGGTGACGGCGGGTGACGGTCCTCAGAGCAGGTGGGGCAGAGGTGCGTTGGTGACCGGGCGGCGGACCAGGGTCGACTTGCCGAACAACGACTCCACCAGGTCGACGGCCACCTCGGCGGTCAGGTTGCGGTGGTCGAGGGCGGGGTTGAGTTCGGTGACGTCGATCGAGCCCAGCCGCCCGGTGTCGGCGATCATCTCCATGCACAGCTGGGCCTCGCGATAGGTCGGACCCCCGCGCACCGTCGTCCCGACCCCCGGCGCGATCTCGGGGTCGAGGAAGTCCACGTCGAAACTCACGTGCAGGTGGGTGTTCTCGTCCACTCCGTCGAGCACGGCCTCCATCGTGGCCCGCATGCCGTTCTCGTCGATGGAGCGCATGTCGAACACCGGCAGCTCCTGATCGTGCAGCAGGTGCTTCTCCGCGTCGTCCACGCTGCGGATGCCGATCTGACGCACCCATGAGGGTTGGATCGCCGGCGTGGTGCCCCCGATGGCCGCGAGCTGGGGGTGCCCGATGCCACACAGGGTCGAGACCGGCATGCCGTGGATGTTGCCGCTGGGGGTGACGTCGGCGGTGTTGAAGTCGGCGTGCGCGTCCAGCCAGATCACCCGCAGCTGCCTGCCGGTCTCACGGCAGAACCGGGCGGCGGCGCTGACCGACCCGATGGACAGGCAGTGGTCCCCGCCCAGCATGATCGGCAGGGTGCCCTCGACCAGCGCGGTGTACATCGCCTCGTGCAGTGCGCTGTTCCACTCCAGCACCTCGGCCAGGTGGCGGTAGCCGTCCACCGGGGGCAGCCACGGGTTGGGCGGGCCGGCCAGGTTGCCGCGATCCTGCACGGTCAGCCCCCGGCGGGTCAGGGCGCCGACGAGGCCGGCCACCCGCATGGCTTCCGGTCCCATGGAGGCACCCCGGGCGCCGGCCCCGACGTCGGTGGGAACCCCGATCAGCGACACGGCCCTCACCTCGGTCCGCGCATCGGGTGCCGGCTCGGGCGCTGAGGCTGCGGTCATGGCGCTTGTTATACCGCGTGGCCCTCCGGGCGCCGGTCGATCCGCCCGGGGGCCGCGCGGGTCGCGCAGCTCAGGTGTCGGCGCCCCAGGCCTGGCGCATGCTGAGCCGGCCCCCGCCGGTCTGCAGCAGGGAGCGCCGGTAGAGCCGCTCACCGAGGCGAATGGTCAGGGCCGCGGTCACCACCAGCCCTGCCAGCGACAGCCCGATCTGCCACCACGGGACGTCCTGCTGGACCAGCCGGATCGGCATCACGACACACGAGAACGGGGGCACGAACGAGGCCACCACCTGCCAGCTGCCCTCGAAGAGCAGGCCGCCGAAGAACACGGCGAGCACCACGATGGTCAGCGGCCCCGAGGTCGACTGCAGATCCTCGTTGCGGCTGGCCAGTGACCCGGCCACGGCCCACAGGCAGGCCAGCATGACGAACCCGGCCAGGAAGAAGGCGACGAACCACACGATCGGGCCGGTCAGGGAGGGGATCAGGGAGCTGAACTCGGTGAAGCTCACCGCGATCAGCCCGACGGCCAGGTAGAGCACGAGCTGGCTCATGGCCAGGGCGGTGTTGCCGATCACCTTGCCGGCGAGCAGCTGCCGGGTGGGGATCTTGGTTGCGATGATCTCGACGATGCGGGACTGCTTCTCCTCGATCACGCTGCCGGCCAGGGTGTACCCGAAGACCAGCGAGGCCATGTAGAACAGGAACGCGAAGGCGAAGCCGACCACCTCGCCGGCCATGGCGTGGTCGACGTCGCCCTGCAGCAGGGCGGCCCGCACCTGCGAACCGCGTTCGAGGTCGGCGACCGACACCCCCGTCCGGGCGGCGTTCTCCTGCACCGTGGTGTCGCTCACGACCTGTTGCACGATGCTCTCCAGGTCCTGGTGAGGCTCCGAGTCGGTGGTGAGCACCCACCCGTCGTCGGCGCGTGCGAGCCAGGCATCGGCGCTGCCGTCCAGGACGGCGGCCCGGGCGGCGGCGTCGTCCGGCACCGTGCGGGGCTCGACGACCACGGTGTCGTCCAGGGTGCTGGCGCCGGCACGGACGGCGTCCAGCATGGTGCTCGCCGACGAGGTGGCCACCACGGTGTAGGTCTCGGTGCGGGTGGCCAGGAAGGCCTGTAGCACGGTCAACCCGGTGATCAGCGCCACCGTGGCCAGGGTGCTGATCACGAAGGACTTGTCGGTGAGCTTGACCATCACCTCGCGCAGGGCGACCACGCGCCAGGCCTGCCGGGCGGGCTCGGTGCCCTCGGCCGGGGACACGGGGGGAGCCGTGGTGCCGGAGATGCGGGTGGGCGCGGTCATGCCGCCACCTCCTTGTAGAGCTCGGTCAGGGACGGGATCACGGGCGAGAACTCGCGGACGTCGCCGCGATCGAGGGCCTGGCTCAAGAGGTTCCGGCCGGCGGCGGCGTCCTCGAACTCGACCAGGGCCGAGACCCCGTCCACGTCCAGGGCTCGCACTCCGGCCGCGCCTCGCACCCAGCCGGCGTCGCCGGTCAGCACCAGCCGGTACCGCGCGGTCGGCGTCCGGCGCAGGTCGTCGACCCGCCCCTGGGTGACCAGGCGGCCTGCGGACATGATGGCCACCCGGTCGCACAGGCGCTCGACCAGGTCGAGCTGGTGAGAGGAGAACAGCACCGGGAGCCCGGACGCCGCGTGCTCGCGCACGACGCCGGCCATCTGCTCGACGGCCACCGGATCGAGACCGGAGAAGGGCTCGTCCAGGATCAGTGCCACCGGGGAGGCCAGCACGGCAGCCACGATCTGCACGCGCTGCTGGTTGCCCAGCGAGAGCTTCTCCACCCGGTCCCGCGCACGGGCGCCCAGCCCGAAACGCTCCAGCAGCACCCCCGCGCGGCGGCGGGCGTCGGCGGAGCTCAGCCCGGTGAGCCGGCCGAGGTAGACGAGTTGGTCGAGTACGGGTTGCTTGGGGTAGAGGCCCCGTTCCTCGGGCATGTAGCCGAACCGCCGACGGTCCTGCGCGGTGATCGGACGGCCCTGCCAGAGCACGCTCCCGCCGTGGACGGCCAGGACTCCGGTGATCATGCGCATGGTCGTGGTCTTGCCGGCACCGTTCGCCCCGACGAACCCGGTCAACAACCCGCCGGGGACGTCCAGGCTCACCTGGTCGACCGCGGAGAGGTCACCGAAACGCCGGGTCAGGTCGATGGTCTGCAACATGCGTCCCACCCTAGGAACGGGCCCGGGTGAGCGGATCAGCCGCGCGACGGAGGGGCGAGGACGGCGGGCCCGTCCGGTCGACGGACTCCGGGCGGCGGACTCCGGGCGACGACTCCGGGGGCGGGAGGCGGGTCCGGTGGTGGCTCCGGGGCCGGTTGGCCTGGGCAGGCGGGGTGGTGCTGTCGTCGGCGTGTGCGCTGCTCCAGTGGTGGAGCAGCGCACACGCAACGGGCGCGATGGTGCCGTGCCCGCGGACTGGCCGAACTGGCCGGACTGGCCGGACCGGTCGGGCTGGGTGGGCTGGGGGACCGGCCGGACTGGCCGGACCGGTCGGGGGCTGGGCGGGCTACTCCGCCGCGGGGAGGAGTCCGGCCTCGTGCGCCACCACCACGGCCTGGATCCGGTCTCGCACCCCGAGTTTGGCCAGCAGGTTGGACACATGGGTCTTGACCGTCGCCTCGCCCAGGTAGAGCCGAGCGGCGATCTCGGCGTTGGACAGGCCGCGACCGATCAGCAGGAAGACCTCACGCTCCCGATCGGTGAGCCGATCGACCTCGGGGTGGGGGATCACCGGGCGTTCCCTCGAGGGGCGTTGCCTCGACGGGGTTTCCTCGCTGCGGGTCATCCGCTGGATCACCCGCAGGGTGACCTCGGGCGCGAGCAACGCCTGACCGTGCGCCGCAGCGTGCACCGCGGCCACCACGTCGTCCGGTTCGGCGTTCTTCAGCAGGAAGCCGGTCGCGCCGGCGTCCAGGGCATCGAACAGGTAGTCGTCGCGGTCGAAGGTGGTCAGGATGACCACCCGCCCCAGCCCCTCGGCGACGATCCGGCGGGTCGCCTCGATGCCGTCCATCACCGGCATCTGCACGTCCATCAAGGTGACGTCAGGGCGCAACTCGCGGGCCAGGTCGACGGCGGCGGCCCCGTCACCCGCCTCACCGACCACGTGCAGGTCGGGTTCGGTGGACAGCATCAACGCGAAACCGGCTCGGACCAGCCGCTGATCGTCCACCAGCAGTACGCGCACCCGGGGGTCGGTCACAGGCCGGCCATCCGGTTCCGGTGCACCACCGGGTCGGCGTGATCGGGCCTGGCCAGCGGCAGCCGGACCCGCACCCGGTACCCGCCGCCGACGCGCGGGCCGAGGTCGGCCACACCCTGGTGCAGGGCGGCGCGCTCGCGAATCCCCACCTGCCCCAGGCCACTTCCCGAGGTGCCGTGCCGGGGGCGCCCGTTGTCGGTCACCTCGAGCTCGGCGAAGGAGTCGGCGCCTCGGTGGTCGATCCGCAGCACCACCGTGACCTGGGAGGCGGTGGAGTGACGGCGCACGTTGGCCAGCGCCTCCTGCGCGATCCGGTACAGCGAGCGCGAGATCGTCTCCGGCACCGGCACACTGGCGGCAGGGTCTGCGCCGGAGGGGCTCTCCACCCGGGAGTAGGACACCTGCAGCCCGGCGGCGCTCACGGTCTCGGCCAGCGCCGGCAGTCCCTCCACCCCCGGGGCTGCCGTCCGATCGGCGTCCGTGGGGGGCGCCGGCGGCGCGGCGCCGGGCTGGTGCTCGCCGTCCGTGCGCAGGGTACCGACCAGCCCGCGCATCTGTCCCACCGCCTCGCGCGAGGACTGCTCGATCGCCCCGAGGGCGGTCCGCGCGTCGTCCACCCGGTCGGGGGTGCGGTCCAGCACCCGGCGGGCGGCACCTGCCTGGACGCCGATCACCGAGACATGGTGGGCGACCACGTCGTGCAGTTCGCGGGCGATGCGCAGCCGCTCGCCCACCACGGCCCGGCGCCGCAGCTCGGCGCTCTGATCGGCCAGCAGGTCGGCCTGCTCGGCCAGCCGGGCCTGCTGCCGGGCGGTCCGCCACGAGAGCTGCCCGGCGATCACCGCGCCGCCGAAGTAGAGCACGTTCACCAGCCCGGTCAGCAGCACGGTTGCCGCGACGGGCGAGACGAGCCCGACCTCGCGGACGGCGTCCGTGGCCAGGTCCGCGCGAATGTGGTCCACCCCGCTGCCGAGGGCGAACTGCCACGCGAGCCACCCGAACATGAACGTGATCACCCCGCCCACCACCAGCGCCATCTCGCGCCGGCTCCGGGCCCAGGCCACCCCGGACAGGATGGCGGTGAAGTACACGATCTGCAGGGTCACCATGGCCATCACCTGGGGCATGGTGATGCCCACGACGAACATGTGTGCCGCGGCCAGCACGGTGACCGTCAGCGGCCAGCGGCGGCGCCCGACGAGGATCACCGACCCGGTGACCACCACCAGCCACTGCACCCACTGCGGGGTGGTCAGGTCCTGCAGGAACCCGGCGCTGCGGCCGAGTTCGAGGGTCAGTCCCGAGAACGCGAGGGTCACCAGCCCCACGACCGCGTCCGCCCGGTCGAGCCGGCCGGCACGCTCCCAGTCCTCGTCGAGGGCGAAGAACCGCCGGACGGCGCCCCGAGCAGGCACCACGGCCGCGGGGCGCTCGGCGGGGATCGGCTGACCGGACACCGACCCACCCTAGGAGCGGCCGAGCCGGGTTGTCCTCCGTCGTGGGACGGGTCCTCACCCACGGTGGCTCGGCCAGGGGTCCCCGAGCCTCCGCCCTGCGGGGGAGGGGCCCAGGGCTCCGCCGGCTCGGCCGTGGCGGGCACCGGTCACGAGCAAGCCACTCACAGGTGACGCGGTCCGGCCGGTCCGGCAGCATCGACCCATGAGGCAGGCCCCGGAACAGCAGCTGGCGGTGCACCGGCCGGCCGGGCCCCTGGCCGTGGTGGCGCCGTCCATGACCGGTTACCTGGATCGGGGCCTGGCTCCCGCCGTCCACCGTGGGCTGCCCTCCCCCTGGCTGACCGTCATCATCACCGTGGACTCCCCGTGTCGGGTCGTCGCCCAGCCCGATCCGAGCCAGCCCGCGCAGGAGTACCCCGCCCTGATCGGTGGCCTGCACGTCAGCCCGGCCCTGATCGCCCACGACGGGGAGCAGTCCGGCGTCCAGGTGGCCCTCGACCCGCTCGCGGCGCGCGCCGTCCTCGGATTGCCCGCCGGCGAGCTCGTGATGACCGACCTGCACCTGGACCAGGTGCTGGGCCCGGAGGCGCGCCGCCTGCACGAGCAGGTGGGAGCGGCACCGGACTGGCCCTCCCGCTTCGCCCTGGTCGAGCGATTCCTGACCGGACGCCTGGCGGACGGCGCTCGCGCGGGCCTGTCCGCCGACCCCGGACGGCAGGTGCGCGGCGCGTGGGAGCAGCTCCTCAGCCGTGCCGGACGGGTCCGGATCGACGACCTCGCCCGGGGATGCGGATGGAGTGGCAGGCACCTGGGCGAGGTGTTCCGGCGAGAGGTGGGACTGTCGCCCAAGACCGCGGCCCGGGTGGCCCGCTTCGACGCGACCCGCCGCCGGCTGCCGGCCGCGCTGGCCAGAGGACGGGTGGCCGACCTGGCCAGCGCCCGGGGCTACGCCGATCAGGCGCACCTGAACCGGGACTTCCGACAGTTCGCCGGCCTCGCGCCCCGGGCCTGGTGGAGCGCCGAGGCTGCCGGCGGGCTCCGAAACGTCCAAGCCACCGCCGGCTCGGTGACGGGAGGATCGCGGACGACGAACCCGACGCACCACGTCCACCCCAGGGGGTAGCGATCATGACTGACAGCCTCACCACGTCACCGACCGGCCGGGACCCGCAGACTCCTCCAGCCGCCGGAGCGCCCGGCGCGGCACCGCCGCCGGCCGTGTGGCCCACCTTCCGGGCCCGGGACGCGCGCGCTCTGATCGCCTTCCTGGTCGAGGCCTTCGGGTTCGTCGAGGTGGTCACCCACGGGGAGGGGGATCGGGTCGACCATGCGCAACTCGCCTGGCCGCCCGGCGGAGGGGTGATGCTGGGGTCCCAGCGCGAGGACGGGGCCCGGGTGACCGAACCGGGTCGCTTCAGCTGCTATGTCGTCTGCGATGACGTGGACCGGTTGTTCCACCGGGCGGTCGCCGCGGGGGCCGAGGTGGCCTCCGAGCCGTTCGACACCGACTACGGCTCTCGCGACGTGACCCTGCTCGACCCGGAGGGCAACGCCTGGCACTTCGGCACCTACCGGGGTGAGCCGCGCGCGGCGAGCTGAGCGTCCGGGCCGTCCTCGGCGGTGGGGGGTGCCAGGGTGAACAGGTCACCGACCTGGCACCCGAGGGCCTCGCAGATCGCGGTCAGGGTGCTGAACCGGACGGCCCTGGCGCGGTTGTTCTTCAGGATGGACAGGTTGACCACGCTGACCCCGACGGTCTCGGCCAGCGCGGAGAGCGTCAACCCGCGCTCGTCGAGCAGCCGGTCGAGGTGGCAGAGCACCCGGTGGGGTTCCTCGACCGGCATCAGATCAGCCCCTCGACGTCCTCGCGCAGCTGCGATCCGGCCTTGAACGCCTCGGCCAGCAGGGCCAGGCACATGCCGGCCACGAAGGCGGCCCAGGGCAGTTCGATCCAGGCGGCCGGGGGCAGGGTGCCCAGCTCGACGCCCGACAGCAGCGCGCCGGTGAAGGACAGGTCGGCGAAGAAGACGACCGGCAGCCCGATGGCGAGGATCGCGGCGAGCAGCCGCAGCCGGATCACGTTGCGGGTCCGGAAGGCCTCACCGCGCCCGATGTCCTGCATCAGGCGCAGCACCAACCAGCACCCCGCGAGCACCAGGGGCAGGGTGATCAGACCGGGGATCAGGTCGAACAGCCGCTGGGCGGTCGTGGGGTCGCTCACGATCACGTCGTAGTGGCCCGCGCTGTAGGTGGTGTTGACGGCATCCAATGGGGGCACCGTGATCGGGCTGACGTAGGGGACCGTGAGCTGCTCGCCCTGCGCCCAGGCGATCAGGGGTCGGACGAGGGTGACGACGGTCGTCGCCAGGGCGATCAGGCCCAGTGTCACGGCCAGGCCCACGCGATCCGTGCGGTCGAAGGCGAGCCGGTCGGGGCGGTCGGGCCGGTCGGGGCGGGAGCTGTTCATCGGGACCCTCCAGGTGAATATCGACAATCGATAACATCGACCATCGTTATGCATATCGACAATCGATGTCAAGCCCGCGGGGGTCGAGCGGCCGGGTGCAGTGTCGGTGGGGTGGGGCAGGATGTCGCCCGTGAGTGAGCAGCCCTCTCCGGCGCAGATCCCGGCCGATCTCCGCCACCGCTGGACCGACCTGGCCGAGCAGATCCGCACGCACCGGTTCGCGTACTACGTCAAGGACGCCCCGACCGTCTCTGACGCCCAGTTCGACGAGCTGCTGCGCGAGCTGGAACGGCTCGAACAGGATCATCCCGAACTGCGCACCCCGGACTCGCCGACCCAGGTCGTGGGTGGCACCTGGTCGACCGACTTCGCCCCGGTCGACCACCTCGAGCGGATGCTCAGCCTGGACAACGTCTTCGACGACGAGGAACTGGCCGCCTGGGCCGAGCGGGTTCGGCGTGACGTCGGGGAGGGCGTCGTGCGCTTCCTGTGCGAGCTGAAGATCGACGGCCTGGCGGTCAACCTGCTCTACCGGCGCGGCATCCTGGACCGTGCCGCCACCCGCGGCGACGGACGCACCGGTGAGGACGTCACGCTGAACGTCCGCACCATCGCCGGCGTCCCCCACCGGCTGACCGCCACCGGTGAGCTGCCGGTGCCCGACCTGGTGGAGATCCGCGGCGAGGTCTTCTTCCCGGTCGAGGGCTTCACCGAACTGAACGCCTCGCTGGTGGCGGCGGGCAAGGCGCCGTTCGCCAACCCGCGCAACGCCGCCGCAGGGTCGTTGCGGCAGAAGGACCCGCGGGTGAGCGCCTCGCGTCCGCTGCGGCTGCTGGTGCACGGCATCGGCGCCCGGACCGGGTTCGACATCGCGCGACAGTCGCAGGCCTACCAGCTGCTGGCGGCCTGGGGGCTGCCGGTTCCCGAGAGCTACCGGGTGGTGGACGACGTGGCCGCCGTCCGCGCCTTCGTCGCCGAGACCGGGGAGCACCGCCACGACCAGGTCCACGAGATCGACGGCGTGGTGGTCAAGGTCGACGACGTCGGCCAGCAACGCCGGCTCGGGGCCACCAGCCGGGCGCCCCGCTGGGCGGTGGCCTACAAGTACCCGCCGGAGGAGGTGAACACCCGGCTGCTGGACATCCGGGTCAACGTGGGCCGAACCGGCCGGGTGACCCCGTTCGGGGTGATGGAGCCCGTGCTGGTGTCGGGCTCGACCGTGGGGATGGCGACCCTGCACAACGCCTCCGAGGTACGCCGCAAGGGGGTGCTGATCGGCGACACCGTGGTGCTGCGCAAGGCGGGTGACGTCATCCCGGAGATCGTCGGTCCGGTGGTCGAGGCGCGCGACGGCACCGAGCGTGAGTTCGTGATGCCCACCCACTGCCCGGCGTGCGGCACCGAGCTGGCCTACGAGAAGGACGGCGACGCCGACATCCGCTGTCCCAATGCCCGCACGTGCCCGAGCCAGTTGCGCGAGCGGCTGTTCCACGTGGCCGGGCGGGGTGCCTTCGACATCGAGGCGCTCGGGTGGGAGGGCGCGCAGGCCTTGCTGGACGCCGGCGACGACGTCCTGGTGGACGAGGGCGACCTGTTCGCTCTCACCGAGGACAAGCTCCGCCGGGTGCCGCTCTACACCAAGCTGGACGGCGAGTTGTCGGCCAACGGCCAGCGGCTGCTGGAGAACCTCGAGCGGGTCAAGGCCCAGCCGTTGTGGCGGGTGCTGGTGGCCCTGTCCATTCGCCACGTCGGCCCCACCGCCGCGCGCTCCCTCGCCCAGGCCCTGGGCTCGATCGAGGCGATCCGGGCGGCCTCGGTGGACGAGCTCAGCGCCGTGGACGGCGTGGGCCGGATCATCGCCGAGGCGGTGAGTGAGTGGTTCACCGTCGACTGGCACGTCGCGATCGTCGAGCGCTGGGCGGCGGCCGGGGTGCGGATGGCCGACGAGGTCGACACCTCCACCCCGCGAACCCTGGCCGGACTGACCATCGTGGTCACCGGCTCGCTGGACGGCTTCACCCGGGACGGGGCCAAGGAGGCGATCCTGTCCCGCGGCGGCAAGGCCTCGGGCAGCGTGTCGAAGAAGACCGACTACGTCGTGGTGGGAGCCAATCCGGGCAGCAAGGCTGACAACGCCACCAAGCTGGGCGTGCCGATCCTGGACGAAGCGGCGTTCGTCACCCTGCTCGCCGTGGGACCCCCTGGGCTCGGCGCGCCCGACGTACCCTGAGTCCAGGTCGGCCCCGCTGTGTGGTCGGATGAGCAGTCACCTCGGAGGCCTGCGGTGAGTTGTCGCGGGCGGTGGTCTGTGGCGATCGGAGGTCTGCTGTGATCGGAGGTCAGCGGTGAGCGGTGGGCTGGTCGCTCTGCTGGACGACATCGCGGCCTTCGCCAAGCTGGCCGCGGCCTCGGTCGACGACGTGGGCGCGGCTGCCGGTCGGGCGAGCGCGAAGGCGGCCGGGGTGGTGGTGGACGACACCGCGGTCACCCCGCGCTACGTGCACAACTTCACCGCCGACCGCGAACTGCCGGTGATCCGCAAGATCGCCGTGGGGTCGCTGCGCAACAAGCTGTTCTTCATCCTCCCGGCGGCGATGCTGCTGAGCCAGTTCCTGCCCTGGGCGCTCACCCCGCTGCTCATGATCGGTGGCACGTACCTGTGCTTCGAGGGCGTGGAGAAGATCTGGGAGAAGGTCGGCGGCCACCATGAGGCTCAGGCGGAAGTCCCGGCCGCCGCCAACGGCCCCGAGCAGGAGAAGCAGCTGGTCGCCGGGGCGATCCGCACCGACTTCATCCTCTCGGCCGAGATCATGGTGATCGCGCTGAACGAGGTGGCCGATGAACCCTTCGTCTCCCGGTTGCTGATCCTGATCGTGGTCGCCTTCGCGATCACCGCGCTGGTCTACGGCGTGGTCGCGCTGATCGTGAAGATGGACGACGTCGGCCTGTACCTGGCCGAGCGCTCGGGCCGCCTCACCCAGGCGATCGGGCGGGGGCTGGTCAAGGGCATGCCCGTGCTGCTGTCCGTGCTGGCCACCGTCGGCGTCGCCGCGATGATCTGGGTCGGTGGCCACATCCTGCTGGTCGGGCTGGACGACCTGGGCCTGCACGCCCCGTACTCGGCGGTGCACCACCTGGAGGAGTCCCTGCACGGCGTCGCCGGGGTGGGTGGCCTGCTCGGTTGGCTGGCCAACACCGTCGCCTCGGCCCTGCTCGGCCTCATCGTGGGGGCTGTGGTCGTGCTGGTGATGCACCTGATCCCGCGACGGAAGTCGGCTGCGGCAGGGGCGCACTGACCCGGTCGGTGCGCTCCCAGACCTGGCTGCGCGAGGACGAGACGGCCTGCCAGGCCCCGGCCAGGAAGCTCGGATAGCTGACCACCCAGAAGTAGATCGGGAAGAGCACGAACAGCGGCACCGTGCGCCAGCCGCCCTCGGCGTGCGCGCCGTCCAGCACGGTCGCGATGACGGTCTGGACGCCGAACAGGCCGAGCGTCCAGAGCAGGACCGGTGCCCAGCTCACGGCGGCCGCCGGGGCGCCGCCCAGCAGGTCCTGCGGCGCCGACCCGGTGATCAGCTCGAGCCCCGCGCGCAGCACCATGCCGGTGGCCAGCATCATCCACAGCGCGGCGCCGACCACCTGGGCCCCGATCGGGATCAGTGCCAGGTTGGAGGAGGTGGCGAAGCGGGCGTGCAGCACCATCACCTCGACCATTCCCCTGGCCCAGCGCCGGCGCTGGCGCCACAGCGGGCGCAACCGGTCGGGGCACTGCACGTCGAACACCGCGCGCGGTTCGTACCGCAGCCGCCAGCCGGCGCGTTGCAGCCGCCAGCTCACCTCGATGTCCTCGGTGGCAGTGGCCACGGTCCAGCCGCCGACCGCCCGCAGGGCCGAGGTGCGCAGGCAGGCCGCGGCCCCGCTGACCGTGTACAGCCCACCCCAGAACTGCTCGGCGCGCTTGGCCATGCCCACGATCACCGCGTACTCCATGGCCTGGATGGCGGTCAGCAGGTTGGTCACGTTGGCCACCCGGGCATGACCGGTGACGGCCCCGACCATGGGGTCGACGAACTGGTGCACCATGGAGCGAAGGGCCCCCGGCCGGCAGGTGGTGTCGGCGTCCACGACCAGGAACAGGTCGGTGTCCACCCGGTCGAGCACGTACTGCAGGGCGGCACTCTTGCCCACGTTGGTGATCAGCTCGTGCACGACGACCCCTCGGTCGCGGTAGCTCGACGCGATGGCGGCGGTGGCATCGGTGCACCCGTCACAGACCACGTGCAGCTCCATGGCCGGGTGGTTCTGGGCCAGCAGGGCCTCGATCGCCGCCCCGATCACCAGCTCCTCGTTGTGGGCGGGCATCACCACCGCCACCGTGGGCAGCCAACCGGCGTCCGTGGGCAGGCGCCACTCCCGGCGGGCCACCTCCACCAGGCCGAGCACGCTCCAGGCGATGGCCAGCACGGCCGGGAACAGGGTCACGTACTCGAGCACGATCAGGTCGAGCGCGTCGATCGACGGCGTGTTCACGACTGCCGCCCGCCGATCGCCAGCAGGGTCCAGGTGCCGACGCCCATCGCCAGGCACCACAGTGCCGGCCAGGTGCGCTCGTGCCCGAGCACCAGGGCGGCCAGGGCGCTCCAGACCCAGTAGGTGCCGAGCAGGAACGCGACCGTGTACAGCGTGTTCACCGCGATCAGGCGAGCGGTGGCGACGGCGGTGCGGCTCACCGGTGAGGTGATCGGCGGGGTGAGGGATGCCGTGCGCGGCGGGCTGACGGGTGCGGTGGTCATGACGTCTCCTGCGGTTCTCGGGTGGACTGGCCTGGACTGGCCTGGTGGGCGAACGGTGCGGGCTCGGGGTTGCTCAGGGCGTCTCGTAGCGGTCCAGCACCGAGCGGGCGTGCGCGGCGGCGTCCCGCAGGGTCTCGATCCGGCAGGTCCGGCAGGCCTGGGCGTGATCGATGAACCGGCTCAGGGCGGCCAGGTCGTCCGGCCGGCTGGCCGACCACTGGTGGACGTCGAGGACGAACACCGGCTCGCCGGAGGCGACGACGGCGTCCAGGCGCTCGATCCAGGCCGTGGCCATCTCGTCCGCGCTCAGCCCCTCGACCACGCGGGCGTCCCAGTCGTTGGGGATCACGAACGGGACGACCACGATGCGGCCCGGCCCGCGGTCCGAGCGTTCGGCGTAACGGACGTCGATCAGCGAGGTGAGCGGGTCGTAGGCCGCCGAGCCGTCGTACTCCAGTCCGGCGGCGATCAGCGCGTCCCGGGCCTGCGGGGTGATGCTGTTGCGCGGAGCGCCGAACCCGTGCACCGACAAACCCAGGGCGCGCAGGCTGCTCAGTCCGCGGTTGACCGAGACCAGTTGCTCCGGCACGGGCAGGGAGTCGATCTGCTCGTGGTCGTAGGAGTGCGAGCCGATCTCGTGCCCGGCGGCGGCCGCGCGCCGGACGGCGTCCGGCTGGAGCTCGGCCAGGCGGCCCACGGTCAGGAACGTCGCCGGCACCCCCTTGCGGGCGAACAGGTCCACCAGGGTGTCGATCATCTCCGGCCGGACGGCGGCGTAGCTCGGAGTGTCGTCGGGCTCGGTGTCGATCCGGATCACCACCGAGACCCGGTCGGGCCGGGGCATCGGCCCCTCGCGGCGATGGCCGACCACGGCCCGCGCCAGCCGGGACAGGTCGGGCTCGGTCCACGGGTCGAACAGGAACCAGCTGACGGCAGCGGACGGCGCGCCGTCCAGCGCCTCGAGGGTGAGCCGGGTGCTGCGCACGCCCATGTCGCCGTCCAGCACGACGCTCACCGGCACCCGGCCGGCGACCTGATCGGTCGCGGATCGCAACCGCTCGGCCACCCACGCGGGCGACTGGTCCCAGTCGTCCCAGTAGGCCATCAGCGCGATCTCGGCCAGGCCGGTCCCGGCCAGGGCGTCCAGATCCTGACCCGACTGGGTGTTGCGCAGGTAGTCACCGGCCGAGAACGGCAGCACGAACGCGCCCACCGGCAGCCCCGGGCGCACGGCCTGCACCGCGGAACGGATCTCGGTGACGGTGGCCGAGATCTGCTCGGCCCGCAGCTGGTGCCACTGGCGCCACAGGGTGCGACCGGTGGCGCCGGAGGCGCTCGCGGCCCGGCGGACATCGGCGGGGGAGAGCGGCACGCCGGTGGTGCGGCGCCACCCGGTGCGCCGGTCGAGTTCGGCCAGTGCGGCCGGGCTCGCGCAGGAGAAGTCGTCGTCGTAGCGGACGAAGTCCAGGTACAGCCCCCGCAAGCCGGGCAGGGTGCGCACCGCCTCGGCGGCGATCGAGGCCTGGTGGGCGCGCACGGCGGGCTCGAACGGGCACAGCCAGTTCGGGTCACGCTCGAGCGTTCCGGTCTCGGTGATCCGCTGCGAGCTCCACTGCGGGTGGGCGGCGGCGGCGCGGGCGTCGTGCAGCACCGGCATCCAGCCGATCGGCCGGACGCCGCGTGCGGTGAGGGCGTCGACCAGCCCGGAGAGGCGGCCGTCGGCGTAGCCCGGGGCCACCGGAGCGAGGGCGGAGGGGAAGAACAGGGTTCCGGAGGGGTGCTCCTCGTTCTCGTCCTGCTTGACCTGCACCCAGGCCCGGTCGGCTCCCCGGGCGGCGAGCAGCCCGGCCAGTTCGTCGACCGAGCCCCGCGCGGGCCCGGACGGCGCTCCGGTGGCCGGGGTGTCCAGGAGGGGAGCGGTCCGGATGACGTACCCGGACGGCGCGTCGGCGCCGGCCCCCTCGGCACCGGTTCGGTCGGCACCGGCCGCTGCGCGCGCCGGTTGCCCGGCCGGGGCGAGGGAGGACGCCGGGGCCATCCGCCCGGCGGTGACCAGGAAGGTGGCCAGGAGGCCGGCCGCCATCACGGCGCCGCCGAGGACCCTGCGTGGCGAGTTCATGCCACCACGGTCGAGCGCCACTGGTTCTGCTCTCCATCGAACGGAGGATCTAGAACCCGGGCATTCGAGCAGTTGGCTCGAGCGTTTGGTCGTACCGGATCGTCGATCCCCGCGAGGTGTTCGGGGAACCGGCAGCTGGCCTCCAGACTGACGGTCGTGACGGTCATGGCGGGCTGGTCGATGTCGAGGCGGCGGGGTTCGTGGCGCACCGCCTCGTCCACCGCCGCGAGCCTGCCCCTGTTCCGGCCGGTCCTGATCCGGTCGGCCCTGATCTGGCCCGCCCTGATCTGTCTGGTGCTGCTCGCCGGCTGCACCGACCCCCCGTCGGGGTCCGCTGCGGCCGTGACCTCTGGCCAGGTCGGCCCGCCCCGCCTGGTGCGTCAGGTGGACGGCATCGACTGGTCGCTGCCCGACGGCCTCGACCCGGCGCCGAACTCGGGGTTCTACTCCGAGGACGCCGCGCCCGCCGAGAAGATCCTGGTGCGTTCGGTCGACCTGACCTGGCGGCAGCTCGCCCCGCGAGCCGGCGTGCTGGACACCGCGCACGAGACCGGTTCGGCGCAGGGCCTGAGCTTCGATCCGCTCGACACCCAGCTGCTCGACGACGGCCCGTTCTGGATGCGCATCTTCGCCAGCGGTCGCGACTGGGCCCCGACCTGGGTGGCCGCTGACTGCCGGGTGCGCGACCACGGCCCGGACGACGACGGCATGCGGCACCTTCCGCTGTGGAACGAGTGCGTCTGGTCCCACCTGCTCGAC
Source organism: Kineosporiaceae bacterium (assembly GCA_016794595.1). GTDB lineage: Bacteria > Actinomycetota > Actinomycetes > Actinomycetales > Kineosporiaceae > JADJPO01. The sequence continues at coordinate 200,292 of JAEUJN010000076.1, read as the reverse complement.
ACGTATCGAGACCTGTTCGTGGACAAGGGGTTACGGGCCGATCCGCGGCTGCGGTTCGTCTACGTGCCCGGTGGCTACACCTGGGCCGAGTACGACTTCGAGACCATGAACGCCGCCGCTGAGGTGGGTGACCTCGACTCCCGCCGCTACCTGGCCTGGCACGCGCACGCCTGGAAGGACCTGGTCGAGATCTTCGGGCCGTATGCCACGAAGCTGGTCTTCACCGGCGAGGACCACCCGTTCACCGACCTGGCCGAGGGCCAACGGGGCCAGCTGGCGCGGCAGGTCACGGCGGCCGGAATGGGCATCCGCAACGGCATCCCCGAGCTGTCCAACTTCCACCTGTCGCAGGCTCCGGCGTACGGCAGCCGGATCGGGGTCGACGGCCACCTGACGATCGACGAGTCGCTGGCGATCCACGACGGCCGGCACGTGATCGGCATGGAGAACGAGTGCTTCACCTCCTGCGGGTTCCGCACCGACGACCTGGCCTACGCCGTGACCCAGACCAACCTGAAGAGCCTGCAGCTGCGGGCCAACTGGATCTACGTGGTGCCGGGCGACTCCGGGCTGGAGGCGCTGCCCGAGCACTGGCACTGGGTGCGCCTGTCGCTGGGACGCACCGCGTCGACCACCCCCGATGTCTGGGCGCAGTTGCGCGAGGCGTCCGACGAGTACTGGCGGGACAACGACGAGGCCCCCTTCACCACCCCGGCCTCCTGGCCCGGCAAGCCCTGGGTGCGCAACCTCGAACGGTGGCTGGTGCAGCGCGACGTGCCCGGCGGCCGGGCGCACCGGGCGAGCGTCGACGTCCGTCGGGGGGTGCTGGCACCCGAGAACGGCACCGCCCACGAGGGGCTCTCGACCCGGGTGGCCGCCGGCGACACGGCGATCCACCTGGATGTCGACGACCGGTTCGCGGCGGCGGTTGCCGCTCGGCCGGACTCCCCGGTGCAGGTTCAGATCACCTACTGGGACGCCGGGGGCGCGTTCCGCGTGGTCACGGGGGCGGGATCGAGCGCGACCGTGACCCCGGGCGGTACCCGGCGCTGGCGGACGGCGATCTTCCGGGTCCGGGCGGATGCACTGCGCGACTCCCTGGCCGGGGGGACGGACCTGGCGGTGCAGGCCGCGGGGCGCCAGGACGTCACGGTGTGGTTCGTCCGGGTGGTGAGGACGACAGCAGGCTGAGGTCCGTGAGGGCGCCGCGGAGGACTCCTCGTCGACAGGATGAGCCCTTCGTGAGCCCATGGTGAGCCCATGGTGAGCCCGCGGCACCGGCTCGGAGCCGGCCGGGTTCGAGGTGGCGGGTCGTGGGTAGGTGGCTGTCACGAAGCCGAGCACTTGCGAGGGAGCCATGCAGCCGTACACCTTCACCGTCGACGAGGCCGACATCCAGGAGCTGCAGCGCCGGCTCGCGATGACCCGCTGGCCGGAACCGCTGCCGGGGGTTTCCGACTGGTCGAAGGGAGTTCCCGTCGACCAGGCACGGGTCTGGGCTCAGGAGCTGTGCGACCTCGACTGGCGGTCATTGCAGGAAGAGCTGAACGCGTTCCCGCAGTTCCTCGCCCGGATCGACGGGGAGTCGATCCACGTGATCCATGTACGGTCGGGCCGCGCGGACGCCGTCCCGTTGCTCCTGCTGCACGGTTGGCCCGGGACCGTCCTCGAGCTGATCGACCTGATCGTGCCGTTGAGCGCGCCGCAGTCCGAGCGCGACCCGGCGTTCCACGTCGTGATCCCGTCGCACCCGGGGGTGGGCCTGTCGGGGCCGACCACCCAGCCGGGCTGGGGCGTCGATCGCACCGCCCGCGCGTACGCCACGGTGATGGACGAACTCGGCTACACCGGGTATCTGGTGCAGGGCGGCGATCACGGGGCAGTCCTGGCGCCTCACCTCGGCCGGGTCGACCCCGACCACGTCCGGGGGATCCACGTCAACGCCGCGACGATCGGGTTCATCCCGATGGGTCCCCCCGACGAGCGGACCATGGCCGAGCTGACCCCGGTCGAGCAGCGTCGACTGGCCGCGATCGGCGCCTTCATGACCGATGGCAACGGCTACAGCGTCATCCAGTCGACCCGCCCCCAGACGATCGGGTACGGGCTCGAGGACTCACCTGCCGCCCTGTTGACCTGGATCGTGGAGAAGGCCCAGGCGTGGACCCACGACCCGGCGGCCTTGAACGACCGGCACTACCGGGACCGGCACCTGGGCAACGTGTTGCTGTACTGGCTGACCCGGACGGCGACGTCGGCCGCCAACAACGTGTACGCCGAGTACGGCGAGATGTTCGCCGACCCGAACGCCTTCACGAACTCGGGGGTCCCGACGGCCGTGATCGCCTTCGCGGAGGATCCGTCCATCCGGCGGTTCGCCGAGGGCTCCAACACCATCATGCGGTGGACGGACGTCGAGTCCGGTGGGCACTTCGCCGCCCTGGAACAGCCCGACCAGCTGATCGAGGATCTGCGATCGTTCGCCCGCGAGCTGGCCACCGCCGCCTCGCCCGGGTCGACGGCTCGGGACGGGTAGTCACGCTCGGCCACTGCGGGCGGCGTGGTCCGTCAGCTCGGCGAGCAACTCCTCGCGGGTGGGCTGGGCCGCAGTCCCGCCGAGGGCGCGGGTGGCCAGCCTCCCGGCCGCGTCGGCCCAGGCCAGGGCGGTGACCTCCGGATGCCCGGCGAGGACGGCGGCGAGGTAGCCGGCGTCGAAGCTGTCGCCGGCGCCGGTGGTGTCGACCGGCTCGATCGCCCGGCCGCCGTGCACCACCACCGACCCGTCGGCGCGGGCCAGCAGCGCGCCGTCCGCGCCGTTCTTGACCACCACGACCGGGCCGTGCGCCGCCAGGCCGAGGGCGGCCTGCGCCAGGTCGTCGGTGAGCGCGCCCAGCGAGGCGGCCATGGCCAGAGCCTCGCCGGCGTTGGGCAGCAGCAGGTCGAGCAGCGGCAGCAGCTCGGCCAGCCCGGCGAAGCGGCCGGCCGGGTCGAGGTTGGTGTCCATCGAGATCCGCAGCCCGGCGGCGCGGGCCAGGCCCAGCAGCCGGGGCAGCTCGGCGGCCAGGCGAGGTTGCAGGTAGACCGAGCTGACATGCAGCCACCGGGCCGGGGGGATGTCGTCGGGGCGGGTCCAGGCGGGCGGGTCGGCGTCGATGGTGCCGAGGTAGGTCAACGTGCTGCGGGCCGCGCCGTCCGAGAGCACCACCGACAGCCCGGTGGTCCGATCCGCACTGCGGCGCACCCGCGAGACGTCGACGCCCGCGCCCGCGATCCGGGCCAGCATGTCGCGCCCGAACCCGTCCTCACCCACCTCGGCGACCAGGGCGACGGCCACGCCCAACCGGGCCAGCCCGTGCGCGGCGATGGCGCCCGATCCACCGATCAGCAGGTCGGCCCCGGTGAGCAGTTGCTCCGCCTGACCGAACCGTGGCACCACGTCGCCGGTGAGCACCAGGTCGGGATTGAGATCGCCCAGCACCAACACGTCGAGCGTCATCTCAGCGCACTCCTCCGCCGACCTGCACCAGCTGGACGTCGAGCCCGGCCGCCCGCAGCGCCTGCACCTGGTCGGGCGGGGCGTCCGAGTCGGTGATGAGAAGCTGGACGTCGCGCAGGTCGGCGATCTTGGCCAGGTTCACCTGGCCGAGCTTGCTGGAGTCGGCGACCACCACCACCCGTTGGGCACGCTCGATCATGCGCTGGTTCGTGCGCGCCTCGATGACGTCGTGCGTGGTGAGCCCGCCCTGGGCCGAGATGCCGTCCACGCCCATGATGGCCACCGCGATGTTGAGCGATTCCAGGAACCGCTCGCTCCAGGCCCCGACCAGCTCGTAGGACTCCGAGCGCATCATGCCGCCGGTGACGAAGACCCGCAGCCGGGGCCGCATGGTGAGTTCCATGGCGATGTTGATCGCGTTGGTGATGATCGTCAGTTCGGATCGGTCGGCCAGGTAGCGGGCGACCTCGGTGGTGGTGGTGCCCCCGGACAGGGCGATCGCCTGGGGACGGCGGGCGATCGTCAGGGCGGCCGCCAGAGCGATGCGTTGCTTGGCCTGGCGGTGCCGGGCATCGCGAAAGCGCACCGGCAGCTCGCGCAGGTGCACGGGCAGCTCGGGGGAGAAGTCCGTCGGCTGGGCGCCGCCGTGCGTGCGGGCGAGCAGATTCTGGGCCTCGAGCAGGGCCAGGTCGCGCCGCAGCGTGGCCTGGGAGATCCCCAGCTGCTCGGCCAGGCCCGTCACTCTCGCCGGGCCGCCCTCGGACAACAGGTCGAGAATCCGGCTCAGCCGCACGGTGCGGCGCGAGGAGGTTCGCGGCGCGTCCGGGTCCAGGTGCACCCGTCGATGGTGCCCGCACCCTGCGCACGATGTCGCGTGTTCGCGCAGCTGGAGTGCGTGGTTGCCCCGCTTTCCTTGCCGCGTACCGCGCAGCTGCGCAGGATGACGCGCATGCCCAGGATCTGTTTCGTCGGTGCCGGCAGCGTGGTCTTCACCCGGCAGTTGCTGCGCGACCTGATGCGGATGCCCGAGCTGCTCGAGGCCGGCGTGCTCGAGATCGCCCTGCACGACATCGATCCGCAGCGGCTGGCGGTGGCGCGGGCCACCGCCGAGCAGGTGGTCACCCGCCTCGCCCCGGACGCCGCGGCGTCCGGGCGGGTGCGGATCAGCGATTCACCCGATCGGCGCAGCGCGGTGGCCGGCTCGGACTTCGTGGTCAACATGGTGCAGGTCGGCGGGCTGGAGGCCACGCGGCGCGACTTCGACATCCCCGCCCGGTACGGGGTGCGGCAGACGATTGCCGACACCCTCGGAGTGGGCGGGGTGTTCCGGGCATTGCGCACTTTCGGGCTGTTGCGCGACCTGGCCGGCGACATCGCCGAGCTCGCCCCGGACGCCTGGCTGCTGAACTACACCAATCCGATGGCGATGAACGTCTGGTGGCTCGCCGAGGTGGCACCCGCCGTCCGCTCGGTGGGGTTGTGTCACAGCGTGTTCTGGACCGTGCACGACCTCTGCGAACTGGTCGGGGTGCCCTTGGCCGAGGTCGACTACCGCGCCGCGGGGGTCAACCACCAGGCGTGGCTGTTGCACTGGCAGCACCGCGGTGAGGACCTGTATCCCCTTCTGCGGCAACGGATCGCGCAGGATCCGGAACTCCGGCGCCGGGTGCGAGTGGAGCTGTTCACCCGGTTCGGCTACTACCCGACCGAGACCAGCGAGCACTCGAGCGAGTACGTGCCCTACTTCCTGCACCACGACGGCGAGGTCGAGCGGTTGCGGATCCCGGTGGGGGACTACGTCGGGATCAGCGAGCAGAACGTCGCCGAGTACGAGCAGGCACGCGCCGACCTGGCCGCGGGCAGGCCGCTGGACCTCGGCGAGGACGAGGAGGTCGCCGAGTACGCGCCGCAGATCATCCACGCCATGACCACCGGCCGCCCGGTCACCGTGCACGCCAACGTGGCCAACCGCGGTCTGATCTCCAACCTGCCGGAGGGCGCGGCGGTCGAGGTGCCCGCCACGGTCGACCGGCTCGGGGTCCACCCCCAGGCGATGGGATCGCTGCCCCCGCAGTGCGCCGCGCTCAATCGCGCCTTCCTGACCGTGGCCGAGCTGACCGTGCGGGCTGCGGTGACCGAGAACCGTGACCTCGTGCGCCAGGCCGTGATGCTCGACCCGAACACGGCGGCCACCCTCCCGCTGCCGCAGATCGTGGCGCTGTGCGACGAGCTGGCCGCCGCGCACGGTGATCTGCTGCCCGCCTGGGTCCGCTGACCGGCCGACGATCGGCCGACGCACGGGGAACCCAGAGTCAGGCCATTGTCATGTCAGGCCCAGGACCCGGACGGCGTTGCCGCGATAGAGGGCCTCGAGCAGGTCTCGGGGCAGCCCGGCACCGCTGATCGCCCACCGACCCTGGGGCGGGATGTCGTCCTCGGGGGAGTAGGCGAAGTGCTCGTCGGTGGTCTCGAGGAAGCGGTAGGCGGTGCGGTAGGCCGACGCGGTCGCCGGGAAGGCATCGGTGCCGAACAGCACCCGGGTGGGGTGCTCGGCCACCAGGGCGGCGAAAGCCCTCGGCTGGCGGCCGATCTCGGCGAATCGCCCGCCGAGGTCGACGTGGAAGTGCGGGTGTCGCCGCAGCATCGCCGAGACCGCCGACAGGTTCTCGGCGTGGCAGCCGACGTGGGCGCCGATCACCGTGGTCCGGGGGATCTGGGCCAGCAGCCGGTCGAGTGAGCCCATGAGGGTCTCGAAACTCGGGAACCTCTCGGTGTCCCCGAACCACCACTCGGGCATGCCGGCGAGTTCGTCGAGGCGTTCGTTGCTCTCGTCCAGCGGGTCGAAGAAGGCCACCGGATCGGCGGTGTGGATCAGCACCACCAGGCCCAGCTCACCGGCCCGGCGCAGCACCGTGGCGACGCGCTCGTCGTCCGGCAGCACCAGCTGGCCGCGCTGATCGCGCACGTGCAGGCCCAGGTCCTTCCACACCTTCACCCCGCGGGCACCGCGCCGAGCGGAATCCTCCAGCTGGGCGATCAGGGCCGGCACCGACTCGTCGGCCTCGCCCTGACCGAGGCGGGCCCACTCGACGTGGCAGAACGTGCTGAACCGCCGGGGATGGGCCCGGTCGTAGCGGGCCAGGTTGGCCTCGAGCTGCTCGGCCCACAGGCCGTCCAGGTTGACGACGTGCTCGACCCCGCAGTCGTCCATCAGCGCGAGCAGTTCCGGCAGGTCCGGGGTCATCCAGCCGGGGCTGAGCCAGCGGCCGAGGTGGTTGTGGGCGTCCACCACCGGCACACACCCCCGCTGCGGGACGTGCTCGGGCAGGACGACGCGCGGCCGGGGACGGTAGGAACGCAGCGGGAGGTCGCGCACGCGCTGCCAGGGGTCGGCTGCCATGACCCGATCGTGACCGACCGGGGTGGGCAGCGCGTACGGGGCGGCCATCTGCGCAGCTCAGGTGAGCGTTTCGAGCGATCGTCTTGTCAGGTGCGCAGGTCTCGCGCGACCTTCCCTGCATGTCGGTGAATCCCGAGCCCCCGGTGGCCACCCCCGGTGCCCAGCCGGGAGCGGTGACCGAGGCCGAGATCCTCAGCCAGCCCCGGGTGTGGCAGCAGGCGGTCGAGGCCCACCGGGACGCCGCGCGCCGGCTCCTGGTTGCGCCCGGCGAACGGGTGCTCTTCCTCGGCTGTGGCACCTCGGCGTTCGTCGCCAGGGCGCTGGCGGCACTGCGCGAACAGGCCGGCATGGGGGAGAGCCACTGGGCCTACGCCTCGGAGTTGCCGCCCCTGCGCGGGGCCGGCGCGCGGGACTACGACCGGGTCGTCGCCCTGACCCGGTCGGGCACGACCACCGAGGTGCTGCAGGCGTTGGCCGCCGTGCCGTCCGCGACCCGGCGGGTGGCGTTGAGCGCGGTCCACGGATCGCCGGTCGAGCCGCTGGTCGAGGACACCCTGGTGATCGACGTGGCCGACGAGGCCTCGGTGGTGCAGACCCGGTTCCCGACCACCACGCTGCTGCTGGCCCGAGCCGCGCTCGGGGAGGACGTGCTCCCGGTGATCGAGGAGACGGCGGCCACCCTGCAGGCCGCCGCCGTGGTGGCCGATCCCAGCCGCTTTCGGCAGTTCGCTTTCCTGGGCCGGGGGTGGGCGGTGGGGTTGGCCGACGAGGCGGCGCTGAAACTGCGCGAGTCTGCCCAGGCATGGTCGGAGGCCTACCCGGCACTCGACTACCGGCACGGCCCGATCGCCGTGGCCTCGGCCGACAGCCTGGTCTGGATCATGGGCACCCCGCCGCCGGGACTGATCGCCCAGATCGAGGCCACCGGAGCCACCACGATCTCGACCCGGGCCGATCCCCTCGTCGACCTGGTCTCGATCCACCGCTTGGCCCTCGGGCTGGCCCGCGCCCGCGGGCTCGACCCGGACCATCCCCGACACCTGACCCGTTCGGTGGTGCTCACCGGCGGTGCCTGACCCGGTCCCGACCCGCGCGGGCCGACCTGGAAGGAGCCCCACAATGTCCCGATTCACCCTCACTGTCCGTGGGTTGCGGCTCGGGGTGGTGGCGCTCGCCGTCCTGCCCCTGGCGCTGGCCGGTTGCGTGGGCGTCGAATCAGGCCCCGAGCAGGCCGCTCCGCCGGGTGGCACGCCCGCGACGGCGGGGGGCTCGGCCGCGACCACGCTCGCGCCGTCCGATCCGGCAGCCCCGGTGACGCTGACCTGGTGGACCGGGCAGGAGGCCGAGGCGCAGAAGATCCTCGACGGCCTGGCCGCCGACTTCACCACGGCGCACCCCAACGTGACCATCAAGGCAGCCCCGGGGGCATCGACCACCGATGAGCTGCTGCAGAAGCTGCTCGCCGGCTTCACCGCCAAGACCTACCCGGACATCTCCTACGCGTTCGGGTCGTGGGCGAGCCAGCTGGCGCAGTCCGAACGCACCCTCGACATCACCGCGGACGTCGCGCAGCCGGCGGCGAAGTGGGAGGAGTTCCCCGAGGCGGCGCGCAAGACCGCCGCTCCCGGCGAGCGGACCATCGGATTCCCCGCCGTGGTGGACAATCTCGGGCTGTTCTACAACAAGACCGTCTTCGACGCCGCCGGGGTGGCGTACCCGACGAACGACTGGACCTGGGACGACTTCCGGGCAGCGGCGAAGAAGCTGACCAACCCGGCGAAGAACATCTACGGCACCGCGATGGCGGTCAACGGTGGTGAGGACACCACCTGGCACATGTGGCCGCAGCTGTGGCAGAACGGTGGGGCGATCCTGACGCCCGACGAGAAGAAGGCGGCGTTCAACTCCGAGGCCGGCGTGAAGGCGGTGAGCTTCTGGCGCGACCTGGCGGTCACCGACAAGTCGGTCTACCTCGACCAGACCGGCGAGAAGTACGCCCCCCTGTTCGCCTCGGACAACATCGGCATGATGATCAGCGGCCCCTGGCACCTGTACGACGTCAAGCAGGCCGGCACGAAGTACGGGGTGACCCGGCTGCCCGGTACCAACGGCAACCACGCCACCGTCTCCGGCCCTGATCTGTGGGTGCTGTTCGACCACCAGGACGCCAATCGCGCCTACTGGGCCTACCAGTTCGGCCTCTGGCTGACCGCGGCCGAGCAGGACGAGCGCTGGAGCATGGCGATCGGCAACCTGCCCCTGCGGTCGGCGGCCACGTCCACTCCCGCCTTCGCCAAGGCCGTCGCCGAGTACCCGGGGTACGAGGTGTTCGCCGACAACCTCACCAACGCGACGAACAAGCGCCCGACGGTCCCGGGGTACATCGGCTTGTCCGAGGCCTACGGGACGGCCGTCTCGCGGCTGCTCCAGGGCCAGGGTGAGGTGAAGGCCGAACTCGACAAGGCCGCGGCGGCGGCCGACACGGCGCTCGCCGGGTCGTGAACGGCCTGCGCCGTGCCGGGACGGGGTGGGCGTTCATCGGGCCGTCCAGCCTGATCATCCTGGGATTGTCGGTGTTCCCGGCCGGCTGGGCCTGGATCCTGTCGCAGCAGCGCTGGAACGGGTTCAGTCGGCCCCGCAACATCGGCTGGGCGAACTACCGGGCGATGGCGGACGACGAGGCGTTGCGCGCCGCCGTCCTGCACACCGCCTTCTACACCGCGCTGTTCGTGCCGGCCTCGGTGCTCGGCGGCCTGTTCATCGCGGTGGCGCTGAACCGACGGATCCGCTTCATCGGCTTCTACCGCACGTGCATCTTCGTGCCGTTCGTCGCCTCGGCCACCGCGGTCGGGATCCTGTCGAACTACCTGTTCGACCCGCAGTTCGGGTTCGCCAACTCGGTGATCCGCACGCTCGGGTTGCCGGCGCAGAAGTTCCTGGAGGATCCGCGCCAGGCGATGGTGGTGATCGCGGTGATGACCCTGTGGTCGGGGCTGGCCTTCACCGTCGTGGTGTATCTGGCTGCGCTGCAGGACATTCCGGCCGATCTGGTCGAGGCGGCGACGGTGGACGGCGCCTCGAGGCTGCAGGCGTTCCGGTACGTGGTCTGGCCCCAGCTCACCCCGGTGACCGTGTTCAGCGGGATCTGGCAGCTGATCGGCGCGCTGCAACTGTTCGACGTGGTCTACACCACCACGCGCGGTGGGCCGCTGGACGCCACCCAGACCATCGTCTACTTCCTGTGGGAGCAGGCGTTCAAGCAGCTCCGGTTCGGGTACGGCTCGGCGGTGGCCTACGGGCTGTTCGCCCTCACGCTGGCGATCACGCTGGTGATGCTCGGGTACTCGCGGCTGGCGAAGGTGAGGGCGTTCTGATGGGGGCGACGAGGCAGACCAGCCCGCCGGCCGCCTCGCGCGCGCCCAGGACGGCGCGCGCGCCGCGGCGCTGGCGCCTGCCGTTCAGCGGGTGGCACCTGGTGCTGATGCCGCTCGCACTGCTGTTCGCCACGCCCCTGGTGCAGATGGTGCTCAGCTCGCTGAAGACCAACGCCGAGATCCGCCGGTTTCCGCCCACCCTGCTGCCGCGTGACCCGACGCTGAGCGGGTTCGTGCAGCTGTTCACCGAATCCGATGTGCTGCGCTGGATCGCCAACTCCGTGCTGGTGGCCAGTTGCGCGGTGCTGGCTCAGGTGCTGCTGTGCTCGATGGCCGGGTACGGCTTCTCGCGGATGCGCTTCCTGGGCCGCACCGGGGCCTTCGTGCTGATCATCGCCACCATGATGATCCCGACCCAGTTGCTGATGATCCCGACGTACGTGATGTTCAGCCGGGTCGGCATCGTGAACACCCTGCCCTCGATCATCGTTCCCTGGCTGACCTCGGCGTTCGGGGTGTTCCTGATGCGCCAGTTCTTCCTGTCCCTGCCGGCCGAACTCGAGGAGGCGGCCCGGCTGGACGGCTGCAGTGCCTTCGGGGTGTTCTGGAGGATCATCCTGCCGCTGGCCAAACCGGCCCTGGCCACGCTGGCGATCTTCACCCTGCTCGGATCGTGGAACGATCTGATCTGGCCGCTGATCTCGATCTCGGACGATCGCTGGTTCACCCTGCAGCTCGGGTTGGCCAACTTCCAGGGCACCCGGCGCACCGAGTGGCAGATGCTGATGGCCGGCAACGTGGTGGCCACGATGCCGCTGATCGTCTTCTTCGTCCTGGCTCAGAAGCACTTCATCGCCACCATGACCTTCAGTGGCCTGAAGGGCTGATCACGGCTGTGTGACACCACCGTCACCCGGTCGGCCTAGACTCCCGGCAGGGTCGGCGCGCGTGCCCGAGGAGTGCTCGGGCATCACGTCGTCTCGAACTGCCCTTTACCGTCCGTTACGACCCGTTGCCAACCCCAGGAGCCGGTGCATGTCCGCGATCTCCCGCGAGGAGGTCTCCCACCTCGCGATGCTCGCCCGGATCGACCTCACCCCCGACGAGCTGGACCGCATGGCCGGCCAGCTCGACGTCATCCTCGACGCGGTGGCCACCGTGCGCGAGGTGGCCGGTGACGACGTCCCGGCGACCAGCCACCCGATGCCGCTGACCAACGTGACCCGCCCCGACGAGGTGCGCCCGAGCCTGACCCCCGAGCAGGCCCTCTCCGGCGCACCCGAGTCGGAGCAGCAGCGCTTCCGGGTGCCGCGGATCCTGGAGGAGGACTGACCATGGCGACCGAGCTCACCCACCACACGGCGGCCCAGCTCGCCGAGGGCCTGCGCGCCCAGCAGTTCAGCGCGGTCGAGGTGACCCGGGCACACCTGAACCGGATCGCCGAGGTGGACGGCGACGTCCACGCCTACCTGCACATCGCCGGCAACACGGCCCTGGCCACCGCCCGCTCGGTGGACGCCGCGCTGGCCGCCGGTGAGCAGCTGCCGGCCCTCGCCGGGGTGCCGATCGCGGTCAAGGACGTGATGGCCACCCAGGGGGTGCCCACCACCTGCGGCAGCGCGATCCTGAAGGGCTGGGTGCCGCCCTACGACGCGAGCGTGATCCGGCGGATCAAGGACGCCCGGATGCCGATCCTGGGCAAGACCAACATGGACGAGTTCGCCATGGGCTCGAGCACCGAGCACTCGGCCTACGGCCCGACCCGCAACCCGTGGGACCTGACCCGCATCCCGGGCGGGTCGGGCGGTGGCTCGGCCGCCACGCTGGCCTCGTTCACCGCCCCGCTGGCCACCGGCACCGACACCGGTGGGTCGATCCGGCAGCCTGCCGCGGTCACCGGCACGGTCGGGGTCAAGCCGACCTACGGTGCGGTCAGCCGCTACGGCCTGGTGGCGCTCGCCTCCAGCCTGGACCAGGCCGGGCCGTGTGCCCGGACCGTGCTGGACGCCGCGCTGCTGCACGAGGTGATGGCCGGGCACGACCCGATGGACTCCACCAGCCTGACCGGCCAGTACCCGGACGTCGTGGCCGCGGCCCGGCGCGGGGCGCTCGGCGACCTGGGCGGGGTGACCGTGGGCGTCGTCCGCGAACTCGGCGGTGACGGCTACCAGGCCGGGGTGCGGCAGCGCTTCGACGAGGCGGTCGACCTGCTCACGGCGGCCGGCGCCAAGGTGGTCGAGGTGAGCTGCCCGAGCTTCACGGCGGCGCTCGGGGCGTACTACCTGATCCTGCCGAGCGAGGCCAGCAGCAACCTGGCCAAGTTCGACGCCATGCGCTACGGCATCCGGGTCTACCCCAAGGGGGTCGACGACCCGACCGCCGAGCAGGTCATGGCAGCCACCAGGGAGGTCGGGTTCGGCGCCGAGGTCAAGCGGCGGATCATCCTGGGTACCTACGCGCTGTCCTCGGGGTACTACGACGCCTACTACGGCAGCGCCCAGAAGGTGCGCACGCTGATCCAGCGGGACTTCGCCGCCGCCTTCGAGGTGGCCGACGTGCTGATCTCCCCGACCTCGCCGACGACGGCCTTCCCGCTGGGCGACAAGCTGGACGACCCGTTGTCCATGTACCTGCAGGACGTCGCCACCATCCCGGCGAACCTGGCCGGGGTGCCGGGGATGTCGCTACCCGCCGGTCTGGCCGAGGAGGACGGGCTGCCGGTGGGCCTGCAGATCCTGGCGCCCGCCCGGTGCGATGACCGGTTGTACCTGGTCGGCGCTGCGGTGGAGGCCGCGCTGACCTCCCGCTGGGGTGGCGCGCTGCTCGACCGGGCGCCGTCCCTGGACCGAGAGGCGGTGTGATCCCGTGAGCCTGACGACCATGGGAGCCAGCGGCACGGGCGAGACCGTGCTGGCCTACGACGAAGCGATGGCCGCCTACGACCCGGTGATGGGGCTCGAGGTGCACGTCGAGCTCAACACCGCGACCAAGATGTTCTGCGGCTGCCCGACCACCTTCGGTGCCGAGCCGAACAGCCAGGTGTGCCCGGTGTGCCTGGGCCTGCCCGGAGCGCTGCCGGTGCTGAACGCCAAGGGCCTCGAGGGAGCGGTGCGGATCGGCCTGGCGCTGAACTGCACGATCGCGAGCTGGTGCCGGTTCGCCCGCAAGAACTACTTCTACCCGGACATGCCGAAGAACTTCCAGACGTCCCAGTACGACGAGCCGATCGCCTTCGACGGCCATCTGGACGTCGAACTGGACGACGGCACGACCTTCCGGGTCGAGATCGAGCGGGCCCACATGGAGGAGGACACCGGCAAGTCCTCGCACGTGGGTGGGGCGACCGGGCGGATCCACGGGGCCGAGTACTCCCTGGTGGACTACAACCGGGCCGGCATCCCGCTGATCGAGATCGTCACCAAACCCCTTGTGGGAGCTGGTGATCGGGCGCCAGAAGTGGCACGCGCGTACGTTTCCGCGCTGCGGGACCTGTTGCGGGCGCTGGGGGTCAGCGACGTCAAGATGGAGCAGGGCTCGCTGCGCTGCGACGCCAATGTGTCGCTGCGGAAACGGGTCTCGGACGACGCCACCAGCTCCGAGCAGAAAGCAGTGCCGTTCGGCATTCGCAGCGAGACCAAGAACGTCAACTCGCTGCGCAGCATCGAGCGCGCCGTCCGGTACGAGATCACCCGGCAGGCGGCACGACTGGCCGCGGGCCGGCGCGTCGTCCAGGAGACCCGGCACTGGCACGAGGACACCGGGGTGACCACCGCCGGGCGGGAGAAGTCCGACGCCGAGGATTACCGCTACTTCCCCGAGCCCGATCTGGTGCCGATCGCGCCGGAGGCGGCCTGGGTCGAGCAGCTGCGGACCACGCTGCCCGAGCCGCCCGCCCAGCGGCGGCGCCGGCTGCAGACCGAGTGGGGCTTCGGCGACCTGGAGATGCGCGACGTGGTGAACGCCGGCGCCACCGAGGCCATCGAGGCCACGGTGGTCGCGGGAGCCAGCCCTGCCACCGCGCGCAAGTGGTGGATGGGCGAGCTGGCCCGGCAGGCGAACACCCGAGGGCTGGAGCTGTCCGCGTTGGCGATCACGCCGGCGCAGGTGGCCGAGCTGCAGGCCTTGGTGGACGCCGGGACGCTGAACGACGCCCTGGCCCGCCAGGTGGTCGAGGGCGTCCTGGCCGGTGAGGGGGGGCCGGCGGAGGTGGTCGCCGCCCGCGGGCTGGAGCTGGTCTCGGACGACGGGCCGCTGATCGACGCGGTGGAGGCCGCGATCGCCGCCCACGCCGACGTGGCCGACAAGGTTCGCGGGGGCAAGGTGGCCGCGGTCGGCGCCCTGGTGGGGGCTGTGATGAAGCAGATGCGGGGCAAGGCGGACGCCGCCCGGGTCCGCGAGCTGCTGATGGAGCGGCTCACACCCTGACGCGCAGGGCCGGACCACAGGGCCGGATGCTCACGTGGGGTCACTCTCGAGCGGGCCGTGGCGGGCGAGAGTACCCGTTGTTGATAACTCACGGTGATCAGTAGTGACCCGGATATCATGATCGATGGGTGATTTGCAAGCCTTGTCGCTCATGGGTCTTGTCCCCCTTTCCGTGCCGTAAGTGCGTCTTGCCGGTTTCTGACACGTCCGGCTACTGTGCACGAGGTCCGCGAGACCGACAAAGCCGAAACAGGGCGTGTATCAGACCATTTCGCCCTGACTCCCTCTTCGGTGACTGCTGGGTTCATTGGGGGCCATGTGGGTTTCGAACGCGTCGTAGTGGCCGGAGGCGCGGGGTTCATCGGCACACACCTGTGCCGTCGTCTGCTCGACGACGGTGCGCAGGTGGTCTGTGTCGACAACTTCGCCACCGCGCCTCGCTCCGGGATCCGCTCCCTGCTGACCCGGGCGGGCTTCACCCTGGTCGAGGGGGACATCTGCCGGCCGGTCGACCTCGACGGCCCGGTGGACCTGGTGGTCAACCTCGCCTCGCCGGCCTCTCCGCACGACTACGCCCGACTGCCGGTCGAGACCCTGTTGACCGGCTCGCTGGGGACCCACCACCTGCTGAACCTGGCCCAGCGCACCTCGGCCCGGTTCGTCCTCGCCTCCACCTCGGAGGTGTACGGGGACCCGCTCGAACACCCTCAGAGGGAGTCCTACCGGGGCAACGTGAACCCCGTCGGTCCTCGGAGCATGTACGACGAGGCCAAGCGGTTCGCCGAGGCGCTCACGGTCGCCTTCGCCGGCCGCACCGGCCTGAGCGTGGGCATCGCCCGGTTGTTCAACTGCTACGGTCCGGGCCTTCGCCCCGACGACGGCCGCGCGGTGCCGACCTTCATCTGGCAGGCGCTGCACGGGCAACCGCTCACGGTCGCCGGGGACGGCAGCCAGACCCGGTCGGTCTGCTACGTCGACGACATCGTGGACGGGCTGATCCGGCTGTCCGCCAGCTCTCACCGGGGTCCGGTGAACCTCGGGGCCACCGAGGAGATCACCATCGAGGAGCTGGCCCGGCGCATCCGGTCGGTGGCCGGTTCCGCCGCGCCGATCCGCTACGTGCCCCGCCCGGCCGAGGACCCGAGCGTGCGGCGTCCGGATCTGGACCTTGCCCGGTCCCTGCTGGGGTGGGAGCCGGTGACCACGCTGGAGGAAGGCCTGGCCCGCACCGTGGACTGGTTCCGCGCCCTGGCCGAACCTCCGGCCGTCGCCGTCGGTGGGCCGGAGGTCGACCTTCGCCGCACCCAGCCGGGGGAGGTTGTCGGTGGAACCGTTTGACCACCGGATCACCAAGGACGGCAAGGTGCTGATCTCGCGCGGGGGACGGCTGGTGGTGACCCTCGCCGGGGCCAAGGCCGCCCGGGTGATCGCCCTGCTCGGCCGGGACGAGGACAGCGACCAGCAGGTGCTGGCGCGGGCGACCGGGAACTACCGGCGCGGCAACGAGCGCACCCCGGGGCGGCCGTGAGGACGCCATCGATGCCGGCCGCGGTCCCGGCGGCCGCCGCCCGGCTCTCCGCCCTGGCCAGGGTGACCGCCTCCGGCCGTCGGGACCGCGACCGGCTGGTCCGGGCCAGGGATGCGCGGCTGGTCGAGGTGGTCCGCCACACGGCGGCTCACTCGCCCTGGTACCGCAGGCTCTGGCAGGAGGCGGGATGCGAGCCCTCCTCGGTGCGTACGGCCGGGGACCTGGCCGGTTTCCCGCTGGTCAGCAAGACCATGGTGCGAGCCGACGTGGAGCAGATCCTCACCCCGGCGGCGCGGGCCCGCGGGGTCCGCTCGGCCCCCACGTCGGGCAGCACCGGTGAGCCGCTGGTGGTCCCGCACGATCCCGCCTCGGCGGCAGTGCTGGACGCCGTCTGGGCCCGCTCGCACCTGGCCTACGGTCTTCGGCCGCACCACCGGACCGCCTACTTCCGCAACCTGCCGTCGTCCCCGACCCTGACCGAGCGCCTGGGGATCTTCCGGGCCGAGCACCTGGACATCGACGCCCCCGATGCCCGACTCGCCGCGAGATTGCGCGAGCTCCGCCCGCACGTGCTCGGCGGGTACCCCAGCCACATCCTCGAACTGCTCGACCGACTCGGCCCGGATCGCGTGAGCGGCCTGGGGATCCGGTGGGTGACCACCGGGGCCGAGACCCTGACCGAGGACGCGCGACGCGAGATCGCCGACGGCGTCGGTGCCCGGGTGGTGGATCTCTACGGCACGATCGAGTTCGGCTGCATCGCCTTCGAGTGCGCCCTGGGCACCCGGCACCTCAACGACGACGCGGTCCTGGTCGAGGTGCTGGACGACGACGGCCGGCCGGTGCCCGAGGGGAGCCCGGGCGAGCTGGTCGTCACCGGGCTGTACGGCGCGGCCATGCCGTTCGTGCGGTACCGGATCGGGGACCGCGGCACGGTGGACAGCCGTCCCTGCGGCTGCGGCCGGCCGTTGCGCCGGATGACCTCGCTGGAGGGGCGTGGCGCCTCGGCCGTGCTGACCACCGGCGGCCAGCGGATCACCGGTGCCCGATTGTGTGCGCACCTGCGCGAGATCCCGACCCTGCGGCGCTACCAGGTGGCCCAGACCTCGCTGACCGACCTGGTGGTGCGGATCATCCCGGACCCGGGCACCGACCAGGCGACCGCCCAGGCCGTGCGCGAGGCCGTCCGGCGCCAGTTCGGCTCGGAGGTCTCGATCGAGATCGACCTGGTCGAGCGGATCGAGCGCACCGCCGGCGGCAAGGTCCCCGACATCATCCCGATGCCGTCATGACGGCGGGGATCAGCCGGGTGCGGCGCCTGGTGTCCCGTCCGGCCACATCACGTCCCCGCCCGGCGGCGCACGACCGTGAGGGGTATGCCTCCCTGTTCGCCGGCGACCGCTCGGCACCCCACTGGGCGGTCGACTACGCCCGACGCCTGGCCGAGCGGCACCCGGCCTCGCACGTCATCGTGATCCAGACCAGCATGTCGCCCACCGGACCGTTCCACGTCGGCAACTTCCGGGACACCGCCTGCGCGCATCTGGTGCACCGGGCGCTGCTGCGGATGGGCCGGCGGTCACAGATCCTGCTGTCCTTCGACGACTACGACCCCGTCCGTCCCGGCAGCGTCCCCGGGCAGGACGGTCGCTGCCTGGGTGCCCTCGGCGAGCGGTCTCGGCGCCTGTGCCGGCAGTACCTGGCCGAGCTCACCCGGGCCGGGATCTGCCCGCCCGACCTGGACGCCGACGGCCGGGGAGCGCACGCGCAGTGGCAGACGCACTACCAGCACCAGCGCTACCTCGCGGGGGAGTACGCCACGCTCCAGCGGACCTACCAGCGCGACGCGGCGCGGCTGACGGCCCTGCTCAACGGATCCCGCCCGGAGCGGTTGTTCGCCGTCTACTGCGAGGCCTGCGGGCGGAACACCACGACGATCGAGGTCCTGGGCAGCGAGCGGGTCGGCTACCGCTGCCGCTCGTGCGGAACCGCCCGCGCCACCACCGATCCCGGGCCGGTCAAGCCGATCTGGGCGGTGGACTGGACCCTGCGGGTGGCGCACGAGGGCATCGACTGCGAGCCCGCCGGCCAGGACCACTGCACCGCGGGCAGCACCATGGACCGCACCCGGCCCGTCTTCAGCGACTACCTGCACCGCCCGCAGCCGGTGATCATCCCCTACGGCCTGGTCCGCGAGCCGGGGCAGCATCGCAAGATCTCCGGGTCGACCGGCGGTGGACTGCGGCTCGGCGACCTGCTGGACGTCATGCCGGCGCGGATGGTGCTCTGGCTGTACGGCCGGGCACCGGCCCGCTCCGACATCCGGATCGGCCTGGACTGGGCCACGATGCACGCGGCCTACGCGGCCTTCGACGCGTTCGTGGACGCCGCGGCGCACGGCGGCCGCGCTGCTGCCCTGCACGAGCTGGTCACCGATGACCCCCCGCACGCCCGGCTGCCGCGCTGGCGCAGCGTCCTGGGGGCGTTGCACGCGAGCAGCTACGACCCGGCCGCGGCCTGCGAGCACCTGGTGCCGGCCGATTCCCCGCTGCGCGCGCTGGTCGCCGAACGGGTCGAGCATGCCCGCGCCTGGCTCGCCCGGCACGGTCGCGATCGCTGCTGGATCGTGCGGGACGTCGCGGCGGACCGGCCGGCGGGGCCCGAGATCCCCACCGCCGCAGGGGTTCCGCCCGAGCCGTCCGGGCCGTCCGGGCACCGTCCGCCGGGACCGTCGTCGGAGCTGTTCCCGGGAGGGCCGGCGGAGCTGGCCCCGCAGGTGTCGCCGGAACAGATCTACCGGGCACTGTTCGGTACCCGGTGCGGGCCCCCGCTGCGCCGGGTGCGCGAGCAGTTCGGTGCCGCCCAGGTGGCCACGGCGCTGGCCGCGGCCTCCGAGGGAGCAGGCGACCGGCCGCACGAGCCGGGGGTCTGGCGGTCGGTGGTGCTGGCCCGCCTGGCGGTCCCGCAGGCGCAGGTGCCCGATGCAGGCTGAGATCATCGACCCGACGGCGCGGCCGATCCCGGCGGACTGGGAGGCCTTCCGCCTGGCCCGCTCCCTGCCGGCCTCGATGCACGCGGACGTGCTCACCGCGCTCGCCTGGACCTCGACCCGCGCCGTCCGGGTGGGGATCGTGCGTGAGGGCGGGGACGTGGTCGCCGTCCTGACCGGGGACGTGCTCACCGGCCGGGCGGCCCGGCAGTACTCCGCGCCCGCCCGCCGGAGGGTCGCCGGGGTGTTCAGCTGCCGGATGCCGGTCAGCTTCTCGCGCGGGGTGCACTTCGCCGACTGTCTGCCGCGGCCCGAGCGGCGGCAGGCGATCCGGGCGTTCGAGTCGGCCCTGCGGGCCGACCTCGGGCCGGGGTTGCTCGGCTGCCTGTACGAGAAGGTCGAGGACGCCGAGGACCTGCTGTTCGGCCCGGCCGTCCTGCGGGGCACCTCGCCGAGCACCGTGCTGCACAACGCGTGGGACGACCTGGACGCCTACCTGGCCTGGTTGCCCGCCCGGCGCCGTCGACGGCTGGTGCGCCTGCGGCGCGAGGTGGCCGCCGCCGTCCGGGTGCAGCCCTTCACGGCGGAGACGATCGATGCCCGGCAGGCCAGCCGGCTGGACTCGCTCACCCGGGCACGGCACGCCGGGGGACGCGCTGTCCCGCCACTGTCGCCGGTCTACCTCGAGCAGCTGGCCCGGCGTCCGGGGGTCTGCTTCCTCGGGTACGCCGACGGTGAGCGCCTGCTCGCCTTCGACCTGATGATCGGCTGGGGCAAGGACCTGCTGACCCTGGTGCACGGGGGGCTGGACAGCCCGCAGTCGGGGGTGCGCAATCTCTACTTCGACCTGTACCTGCGCGAGATCGAGCACCTGATCGCCTCGGGGCTGGACTCGATCGAGTTCGGGCCGGGGATGCCCGAGGTCAAGACCGCCTTCGGAGCCCGGTTGGTGCCGCGACAGGCGGTGCTGCGGGCGATCCTGCCCGGACGACGGCGGGGGTGGGCCGCATGAGCGATCGCCGCCTCCTCGGCCCGGGTCTCGTCCGCGGCCTGCGCCGTCCCGCGCGCCCGGCGCCTCCCGCCCACCCCACCTACCCCGGCTACCGCGACGTCGTCCGGTACGCCTTCGCCGCCGTGCCGCACTACCGCGACCACTGGGCACGCGCGGGATGCGTGCTGGGGGAGCCGCCGCCCCTGTCCGCCGCCGAGGCCGACGCGGTGCTGCCCGCCCTGTTCCCGTTCGAGCGGCCGATGCCGGACGACGTCCCGCCGGCCACCACCGCCTCCGGACTGGGCGCGGCCCTGCGCGAGGCCGCAGCCGTGACCGATGCGCCGCCGGGAACACCGGAGGGCGTGCTCGCCGAGGTGGGGACGGCGCTGCGCGACTGGGACCGGGTGGCCGGCCTGCGCTACGTGTCGGTCCTGATCTGCCTCGATCATGCGGCGCCGGCCGTGGCCGCCGACCAGCGCAGGCTGCGCCGCGAGCTCGGGCCGGACGCACTGCTGTACGGCTCGGCCGAGGACCTGCGGGCCCTGGACGCCGAGCTGGCCGGCAGCGGTCCCGGGCAGGCGGCGCCGGCGCGACGGTGCCTGCGGTCCAGTCTCCTGGCCTGGCCAGCCGAGGGGGCCGGACGAGACCGGGGGCCGGATGCGGTGGGGGAGAGCGTTCCTGCGGTACTGGTCGACCGTCACCTCGGCCCGTTCGCCGCCCGTCCCGCCGGGTGCAGCGCCTGGCACCTGGTGCCCGGACCGCTCACCCTGACCGTCGGGCAGGACGGTTGCCCCGAGTTCACGGTGTTGCGCCGGCACGGCCCCGTGTTGATCCGGTTACGGCCCGAGGGTATCGAGGGCTGGCGGGCCGGCAGTTGCCCGGTGCACGACCGCCCGGCCCTGCTGGCCAGGGAGGGCTGATGAGACTCCTGGGCACGATCAACCCGCTGCCGGTCGCCCGTCACCTGGTCGAGATCCGCCGGGTCGACGCCATGCCTTTGGCCCGGCAGCTCGACCGCCAGGCTGCCCTGCTGCGCCGCGTCGTCCGGCATGCCGCCGACTCGGTCCCCTGGTACCGCGAACGGCTGACGGCGCAGCAAGCGCGCGCCGTCCGGGGCCCGGGCGACCTGGCCGGCCTGCCGGTGCTCGACCGGGAGAGCGTGCGGGCCAATCGCCACGAGAACTGGTTGTTCGCCGAGGGTTTCGGCCCGCACAACACCCGCAGCCACACCACCAGCGGCTCCTCCGGGGTGCCGATCGTGATGCACAACTCCGAACGCGATCTGGGCTACCTGAGGGCCACCTACCTCAACGACATGCTGGCCACCGGCCTGCGCCCCACCGACCGGATGGCCTACTTCCGCCCGGGGACGTTCCTGCACCATCCCCTGGAGCGACTCGGGCTGCTGCCGATGATCCACGTCGACACCCGCCAGGGGATCGACGAGCAGGTCGATGCGTTCCTGGCCGGGCGGCCGACGTTCCTGACCGGCTTCCCGAACACCATTGCGAGCATCGCCGAGGAGATCGATCGTCGCGGGCTGCGCTACGACCGCGTGCGCCGGATCGTGTTCGGTGGTGAGCGGCTCACGCCCCACCTGCGCCGGCGGGTGAGCGAGGTGTTCGGGGCCCGGTGCCTCGAGGTGTACTCCGCGGTCGAGGTGTTCACCATCGCCCGCACGTGTCCCCTCGGCCGGATGCACCTGCGCCCGGCGGACGTCGTGGTCGAGGTGGAGCACGACGACGGCAGCGTCTCGGTGGCCGACGGCGAGGGCGAGATCCTGCTGACCCGGTTGCGCTCGCAGGCCATGCCGTTGCTGCGCTACCGGCTCGGCGACCGGGTGCGGATCGCGCCCAGCACGTGTGAGTGCGGGACGTCGACGGCCCCGGTGGTCGAGGAGGTCCTGGGCCGAGCGCAGGACCTGCTCTACGGGCCGGACGGACGCGGCGCCTGCATCGACGTGATCAACATGCCGCTGCTGGCCTTCCCGGAGCTGAGCCGGGTGCAGGTCGTCCAGGAGGCCCCGGGGGTGGTCGAGGTGCGCGCCGTCCTCGCCCCGCAGGCACCGCAGGACGTGCTGGCGCGAATGGGACACGTTGTCGCGCAGGCACTTCCCGCCTTCCGGACCACCGTCGTCCGGGTCGAGGCGATCGAGCCCGGACCCAACGGCAAGATCCAGGTCGTCCGCTCGGCGTCCGGGTGGGAGCCCGGCACCGAGCCGGCTGCACCATCGCGGCAGGGGCCCTCCCTGACCAGCGACCGCATCACCAGGAGGACACCATGACCACCATCGACACCCGTTCTCAGCTGGCCGCCGAGATCGATCGCGAGATCGCCGCGCACATCGCCGAGCGGTACACCGACGACTGGGAGCTGCGAAAGCTCGCCTACCACTACCGCCGCGAGGGCTACGTCAAGCTCTCCGGCCTGGTCTCCGCGGACCTGATCGAGCGCGTCCGGGTCGAGACGATCCGGCTGCTCGACGCCCACGAGAAGCGGATCGACATCAAGCTCAAGGAGACGGGCAACACCCCTCGCTACATGAGCACGCTCTCCCAGGCAGCGATCGCCGAGAACAGCGAGCTGATCCCGGCGGTCTACGAGTCCGCGGCGCTGAAGGCCTTTCTGGGACGGCTGGCCGGTGACGAGGTGCTGGACTGCCCCTGGGAGGGCGAGAAGTACATCGCCATTCGCCAGCACAAGCAGGGCGACACCCACGGGTGGCACTGGGGCGACTTCTCCTTCACCCTCATCTGGATCATCGAGGCCCCCAGCGGGGAGTTCGGCGGCCAGTTGCAGACCGTGCCGCACACGGTGTGGGACAAGGAGGACCCGCGCACCACCGAGCACCTGGAGATGCTGCCCATCCGCACCTGGCCGCACGTCACCGGGGACACCTACTTCCTGCGCTCGGACACCACCCTGCACCGCACGATCCCGCTGTCCGCCGACCGCACCCGGATCATCCTCAACACGTGCTGGGCGAGCCCGAAGGACATCGCCCGCGCGGCCACGCACGAGACCATGCACGCCATGTTCGACTGAGACCCGCATCGAGACACGAGACAACGACTGCGATGACGTGGCACCTCCCGGGCCCCTCCGGCCTGACCGCGATGGTTCCCTGCTACAACGAGATCGACTGCATCGACCGCTGCTACACCGAGATCGCCCGTGAGGTCGACCGGTACGACGACGTGGAGATCCTCTTCGTCGACGACGGCAGCTCCGATGGCACGTTGGAGCGGATCAAGGCCTTCGCGGCCCAGGACGATCGGGTCAAGTACCTCTCCTTCAGCCGCAACTTCGGGCTGGAGGCGGCGTTCACGGCCGGCTTCAAGTACGCCTCCAAGGGCTGGACGGTCCAGCTCGACGCGGACCTGCAGTCGCCACCCGCCGAGATGCACCGGCTCGTGGAACGGGCCCGGGAGGGCTACGACGTCGTCTTCGCCATCCGCCGCGACCGCTCCGACGCCTGGTGGCGGCGCGCCGGAACCCATGCCCACCAGGTGATCGCGGCGCACCTGCTGGGCATCGAGATCCCGCTGGGTGCCTCGGTGTTCCGGGTGGTGCGGACCTCGGTCGCCCACAAGATCGTCGAGACCCGGATGTCCACGCCGTACTTCCTGGCCACGGCACCACTGCTGGGCGCGAGGTACGCGGTGGAACCCACCGACCACAGTCCCCGGCAGGGGGGCTCGGGCAAGTGGCGGCTGCACCACCTGGTGATGCACGCCGTCGAGTTGTTCGTCGGGTTCTCCTACCGCCCGCTGATGGCCCTGGAGGTCACCGCGGCCACCCTGTCGCTGGCTTTGGTGCTGGCCCTGCTGGCCTCCCTGTGGGTCGGGTCGGGGCCGGTGCAGGTGCTCGGGGCGGCGGCCCTGGCCGGCCTGCTGGGGTTGCAGGCGATGACCGCCCGGTACCTGATCCGGGTGATGCGAGTGCAGGCCCGCACCTTCCCGGGGTTCCAGGTCCGCGAGAGCAACATCCCGGTGCGTCCCGAGGAGCACCTCTACGGATACGAGATGCAGGAGCAAATGAGTACACACGCACGTGACACCGTGGTCGTCCTGGGCGGGGGAGAGGACCAGATCCCCGCCTACCGGGAGGCGCGCCGCCTCGGCTACCGCGTGGTCGGGGTGGACCTGCGCCCGGACTGCCTGGGGGCTCAGCTGGCGGACGAGTTCCTGGCGATCACCACCCGCGACCCCGACCGGATCGCCGGTCGGTTGGACCACCACAGGGTGGCTGCGGTGATCTCGCCGGCCAGCGATGCCGCACAGGAGGCGGTCGCCGCCCTGTGCGACAAGCTCGGCACGGCGCACCGCGTGCCGGAGGGCGCCGTCCGGGCCTCCGTCGACAAGACGGCCTTCCACGAGGTGTTGCGCGCGTTGGGCTTTGCGACCTACCCGGCGGTGCACGGCAGCGACCGCGAGACCCTGCGCCGCGACGCCGGGCGACTGGGGCTGCCGGTGGTGGTCAAGCCGACGGACTCCTCCGGCAGCAAGGGCCTGACCTGTGTCACCGACGCCGCCGAGCTGGACGCGGCGATCGTACGGGCGCTGGACGGCTCACCGTCGCGGACCGTGGTGATCGAGCGGCTGGTCGCGGGGAGCCATCACACGGCCGAGTGCTTCATCGTCGGCGGCGAGCTGGCCCACGCGGCGATCACCGAACGCACCCTGACCGGGGTGCCCCACCTGAACAGCATCTCGCACGTGGTGCCGGCCGCCCTGCCCGAGCCGATCGTGGTCCGGGTGCGCGAGATGATCGCCGAGGTGACCGCCCACCTGGGCCTGACCGACGGGCCGCTGAACGTGGACTTCGTGGTCACCCCGCAGGCGGACATCGTGCTGATCGAGATGGGGGCCCGGCTCGGCGGCAACGGGATGCCGTTGCTGTCCCGGGAGGCGTTCGGGCTGAACACCGTCGAGGCGGCGCTGCGCCTGGCCCTGGGCCAGACCCCCGACCTGCGCGCCACCCGGCAGCAGGTGGCGATGCTGCACATCCTGCACGTCGATCGCGAGGGCACCCTGATCGGCGTGGACGGTGAGCAGGAGGTCCGGGCGCGGCCGGAGGTCAGGCTGCTCGAGCTGTTCAAGCGGCCGGGGGAGCGCGTACGGCCCTACACCCAGGCGAACGAGAAGCTGGGCTACCTGGTGATCGTCGCCCCCACCCATGACGAACTCCGGCGGGTCCGCGACGAGGTGCTGGCCACCCTGCGGTGGCAGATCGCGCCGGACCTGATCGACCTGGCCGACGCCGATGAGGTCGGCGAAGCCGACCCTGGCCCTGCTGACGCCGCCGCCCTGCCCACCCACCCCACGAGAGGCGGCATCCCCGCATGACCGCGCGCCGCACCCACTTCTGGATCTTCGCCGTTCTGACCGTGCTCAGTGCGGCCGGGGTGGCCTTCGGCCTGCCGCACAACCGCGAGGTCGGCTCGCTGGCCGAGTTCGTGCTCAAGCTGATCCCGTTCATCCTGGCCGCCGAGACCATCGCCCGCCTCGACGTCGAGGCGTTCCGGCGCCTGGGCGCCGTCCGGCTGCTGATCCCGGTCTGCTTCCTGGTCTTCTTCGCCTACTTCGTCCCGCGGATCTTCTACTGGGGCGGGGTGCGCACGGAGGACGAGGACGCCTTCGGCTCGCTCTACTACACGGTGCTGCTGCTGGTCCCGTTCATGATCCTTGCCCTGACCCTGGCCTACCGGCTCGGCGGCGGATCGCCACGCGTCGTCCGGCGGCTCGCCTACGGCATGCTGCTGATCATGGTCTCGGGGATCGAGGACCTGGCCTTCCTGACCGTGAACGACCTCAGCGGGACGCCGTTCGACCCGATCCCGCAGACCTGGACCTGGCCCTCGCACATGAAGGTCCGTCTCGGGCACTGGCCCTCCAAGGAGGAGGCCTTCGCGTTCATCGGCGTCCACCTGACCCTGGCCCTGGTGGTGCTGGCCACGCCGGACCGGGTGGTCGACCGGGTGTGGGCGCGGCGCCCGGGGGCGCGCCGGGTCGACCTGCCGCAGGACAGCGATGTTCCTGCGTGAGGTCGCCGGGATCCCGATCGCCCTGCGCCGCCAGTACCACGACCGTTCCCGGATCACCGAACGCCAGCTGGCCGGGTGTCGCACCATGCTCGACCGGGCGATCGCCCACGTGCCGCACTACCGCGACCGCCCCGACTACCACCGCCGGCTGCGGACCCTGGCCGACCTGGCCGAGCTACCGGTGATCGACAAGTCCTGGCTGCGCGCTGACCCGGCGTCCTTTCACGCCGAGGACGTCGCGGCGACCGACTGCCTGGTCTTTCGCACCAGCGGGTCGACCGGCGCCCGGGTCGAGATCCGCCACGACCGGTTCAGCCACGACTACCACTCCGCGGCCCTGGTCCGCCGGTTCGCGGCCACCGGGCGCTACCTGCCGTGGTACCGGCTCAGCCACATCCGCCCGTTCGCCCCGCCCGCTCGCCGGTTCGAACGGTTCGGGCTGTTCCGCCGGCACGTGCTGCTCACCGAGCGCGGCCTGGAGGCCATCACGCAGGAGCTGCTGGCCAACCGGCCCCACGTGGTGATCGGCTACCCGGTGCACCTGCGCGCGCTGTTGCGTGAGCTGGACGCCGACCAGTTGGCGGCCCTGCGGTCGAGCCTGCGGATGGTGATGACCGAGTCCGAACTGCTGGTCCCGCAGGCCCGGGCCGACCTCGCCGAGGCCTTCGGGGTGCCGGTGTTCGACGAGTACTCCGCCTTCGAGACGCTGAACATCTCCTACGACTGCGCCCGCGGCCGGGCTCACCTGAGCGAGGACCGGCTGGTGGTCGAGGTGCTCGACGACCGGGGCCGCCCGGTGCCGGACGGCGTGGAGGGCCGGCTGGTGATCACCCCCTTCATGGAGCGGGCGATGCCGTTGCTGCGCTACGACCTCGGCGACCGGGGCCGGATCGCGCCGCAGCCCTGCCCCTGCGGGCGGACCTTCCGCACCCTGGAGCTGACCGTGGGCCGCACCAACGACTACGTCGTGCTGCCCAGCGGGCGGCGCCTCTACCCGGACACCTTCCTGCACCTGGCCGCCACCCACCCGGGCATCTCGGAGTGCTTCGTCCGCCAGGACGCGCGCGGCGTGGTGCGGCTGTTCGTCGTCCCGGTGGGTGGCCAGGGGCCGTCGGAGGTGGCGGTGCGCGAGAGCCTGACCCGGATCGCCGGCGAGGCGTTCCCGCTCGAGATCGAGGCGGCGACCAGCACCCCGCTCACCGTCGGCGGCAAGGGCAAGTTCGTCGCCTCCGAGCTGGTGCAGGGCTGAGCCGGCGATGAGTCCGGCGATGCGGCAGACGATGAGCCGGCAATGAGCCTGCGCAGGGGCCGATGATGAGCCGGGCGACTGAACGGGCGACGGAACCCGGTGGGGCCCACCATGTCCCCGCCCGGACGGTGCTGACCCTGCTGGGTGGCAGGTTCGGCTTTCGGGGCGCATTGCTGCTCGCGAACGCGGTGCTGGCCGGGGTCTGGGGCAGTGCGGAGTACGCCGCGTGCGCGGCGGCGCTGGGCGCCTCGACGGTGCTGATCTCGCTGGCCGCGGTCGGCCTGGAGAAGACCGCGCTCACCCTGGTGCCCCGGGCGGGGGAGCGTGGCCCGGAGGTGATCCGGACGGTGCTCACCCTGGCCGGCGCCCTGGCGGTGATCTGTGCGGTGGTGATCGGCGTCCGGCAGGTGGTGCCCGGCGGCGACGCCCTGGCGGCCGCGGCCGGGATGTACTCGGTGCTGCTGGGCCAGAACCAGCTGCTGGTCGGGCTGCACCGCGCGCGCGGCAACGTCGCGGCCGACTACCGGGCCTACGCCGCCACGAGCGTGTGGGTGCTGGCGTGGTGCGCCGCGGTCGTGATCGGCGGGGCCGGTCCGCTGGCCTGGCTGCTCGGGCTGTGCCTGGGGCTGGCGGCGGCCGACGCCGTGCTGGCGTGGCCGCTGCTGCGCTCGGTCAGGGGGCACCCCGGTGCCCGGCTCGGTCACCACGTGGCCACCGCCGGCTGGATGGCGGTCGGTGATCTGGTGCCCGGCATCACCCTGAGCCTGATCTTCATCGCGCTGTCGATGACCGGACGCCGGCAGGACAGCGGTGCGCTCTACCTGACCATCACCGCGGCGACCCTGGTGATGGCCGCGTTCGCCTACCTGTTGCGGATCCTGCAGCCCCGGGTGTCGCTGGCCCTGGCCGGGGAGCAGGCCTGGGACTCGCTCCGTCCGCGGGCCCGGCGCTGGCTGGCTCGGTGCAGCCTGGGGGGATCGGTCTGGACCGTCGTGGTGGTGGCGCTGGTCGTCGGCCCGGTCACAGGCATGGTGTCCGACCAGGACGCCGCCCGGTTCGGCCCGTTCCTCGCCTTCTGCCTGCTGGTGCCGATCTTCGTGCTGGTGGCCACGGTGAACTACGCCCTGGAGAACTCCGGTCCGCGACCGTTGAGGCTGGCCGCCACCACCTCGGCCGCGGCCCTGCTGATCGCCGTGGCGCCCTCGGCGGTGATCATCGATCGGCTCGGGGGCGTGGGCGCGATCGCCGTCCTGGCCACCGTGGAGATCACCCACGCCGCGCTGATGTACCTCGCGCTCGCCGAGCGAACCGCCACGGCCCGAGACCCCTCGACCGTGTCCGCCGGGAAGGACCTGCCGTGACCACACCCCCCTCGCCATCCCCCGAGCCTGCGCAATCGGACCGGCTGCTGCACCGACCGGGTCGCGCCACGGTGGTCGCCATCGCCATCGGGCTGCTCGCCCTCGGCGGTGCCGCGACCGCCCTGGCCACCCACCAGGGGGTGAGTGTCGGCACGCGGCTGGCGCCGGCCGGGCACGCCGGCCCGTTCGCCCTGGTCTGGCGGCTGTTCCTGGCCCTGGCCGTGATCGGGGTACTGGCGGCCATCGGGGCCCGGATCGCGGCCGCCCTGGCGCAGCCGCGCATCATCGGGGAACTGCTCGCCGGGCTGGTGCTCGGCCCCTCGGCCCTGGGCTCGCTCGCCCCCGGCGTGGTCGGCTGGCTGCTGCCCCCGCAGGTGGTCACGCTGGTCAACCTGGTGGGCACGGTGAGCCTGGTGCTCTACATGTTCGCCGTGGGCCGCGAGGTCGACGCCCGGTGGTTCCGGGTGGACGGCGCCGCTCTCGGCGCCGCCGCGCTCGCCCTGGTGGCCCTGCCGTTCGCGCTCGGGGTGGGGGTGGCGCTGGGGGCCGAGGAGCTGCTGGCCGGCCCGGACGTGAGCACGCTGGCCTACGCCCTGTTCATCGGCACTGCCATGAGTGTCACCGCGTTCCCGGTGCTCGCCCGGCTGGTCGCCGAGACCGGCCTGGCAGGGCAGCGGCTGGGCAACCTCGCGCTGACCTGTGCGGCGGGCACCGACGTCCTGGCCTGGGCCGCACTCGCCTTCACCATGGCGGTCGCCACCAACGGGTCGGCGGGCAGTGTGGCCGCCTCGCTGGGTGGGACTGCGGTCGTGGTGGCGGTGGCGGTGGGCATCGTGCGCCCGGCTGCCCAGCGCTGGGTGGTGCGGCTGGGCGGTGTCCAGCCGTTCGTGGCGCCCACGATCGCCGTCGTGCTGGGCACCGTGCTCGCCTTGGCCGCCATCACCCACCGGCTCGGGGTGCACGCGATCCTGGGGGCCTTCGTCGCCGGACTGGTCATTCCCCGGGACCCGGTGCACGTCAGCGACATTCCCGAACGCATGGACTCCCTCAACCGGTCGCTGCTGCTGCCGGTCTACTTCGCCTCGGTCGGCCTGCAGGTCAACGCCGTCGAGGTGATCGGCAGCAGCGCGATCCTCGGGGTCGGCGCCCTGGTGCTGGCAGCCGCGGTGGCCGGCAAGGTGGTCGCATGCCTGGGAGTGGGCTGGGCCGGTGGCCTGACCCTGCGCGAGGCAACGGGTTTCGGGGTGCTGATGAACGCCCGGGGAGTGACCGAGATCGTCGTCCTGGGTGCCGGCCTCGGGGTCGGGCTGATCAACCAGCAGGCATTCACCGTGATGGTGGTCATGGCGGTGGTGACCACTGTGGCCGTCGCCCCGCTGCTGCACCTGCTGCGGATCGGGCGTGGCCCGTCGCCCGGTCACCGGGTGGAGCCCCGGATCACCACGCCGTCCAACGTGCTACCGGGCGACCACACGATGACCACCGCCTGATCGCCGCCCGAACGCCGTCCGAGCCCGGTCAGCCCGAGCCCAGTCCCGTCCCCCCGTCAGGAAGGTGCACCTCATGACCACCACCTCACTCGTCACCGGCGGTGCCGGGTTCATCGGCTCGCACGTCGCTGCGACCCTGCTCGCGGACGGCCACGAGGTCGTCGTCCTGGACGACCTGTCCGGGGGCGTGCGGGAGAACGTGCCGGACGGCGCGCGGTTCGTCGAGGGCAGCGTCTGCGACCACGACCTGGTCAACCGGCTGTTCGCGCAGGGCCGGATCGACCACGTGTTCCACCTGGCCGCGTACGCCGCCGAGGGCCTGAGCCACTTCATCCGGCGGTTCAACTACACCAACAACGTGATCGGCAGCGTGAACCTGATCAACGCCTCGGTCACCAGCGGTTCCGTGCGCCGCTTCGTGTTCACCTCCTCGATCGCGGTCTACGGGGCCGGTCAGCTGCCGATGCGCGAGGACATGATCCCCGCCCCCGAGGACCCGTACGGGATCGCCAAGTACGCGGTGGAGCAGGACCTGCGCGCCAGCCACGAGATGTTCGGCCTCCCGTACGTGATCTTCCGTCCGCACAACGTGTACGGCGAGCGGCAGAACATCGGCGACCGCTACCGCAACGTGATCGGGATCTTCATGAACCAGATCATGCGCGGTGAACCGCTGACCGTCTTCGGCGACGGCGAGCAGTCGCGGGCGTTCAGCTACATCGACGATGTCGCGATCCCGATCGCGCGCTCGATCAGCGTGCCGGAGGCGGTCAACGAGACCTTCAACATCGGCGGCGATCACCCGTACACCCTCAACGAACTGGTGGGCGCGGTGGGGCGGGCCATGGGCGTCACCCCCGAGGTGCAGCACCTGCCGGCCCGCAACGAGGTGGTGCACGCCTACTCCTCGCACGAGAAGGCGCGCAAGGTCTTCGGCGATCGTGAGCACGTCGGCCTGGCCGAGGGGCTGGCCCGGATGGCCGCCTGGGCGAGCGCGCGCGGACCTCAGGAACCGACCCGGTTCGAGGGGGTCGAGGTCGTGGAGAACATGCCCCCCTCCTGGCGAGAGCTGGTCTGAGGCGGGGCGCCCTGCGGCGGGTGCCCCTAGGGTGACCGGCATGGTGGTCGTCCCCTCCTCGCGTCCGTTGGTCAGCGTCCCCGACGCGCGGTGGCTCGGGCTGTGGCCGGACGGCGAGTCACCGGTCGAGCTGAGCCTGTGGGACATGACCGCTCCGCTGCCAAGGGGCGGCGCGAGCGCAGGCCGGGACCCCGAGCGGCTGGCGTTCGTGGTGCTGCCGTACATGGGCAAGGCCTCGGTGATGCACCACCTGGCCGACCTGCCCTCGCTGCAGGTGGTGCAGTTGCTCTCGGCGGGTTACGAGAGCGTGCTGCCCCTGCTGCCCCCGGGGGTGACGCTGACCAATGCGGCGGGCGTGCACGACAGCTCGACCGCGGAACTGGCTGTGGCGCTGGCGGTCTCGGCCCTGCGGGGGATCGGGGAGTTCGCTCGCGCACAGTCCCGGGGGCGGTGGCTGGGGGGAACCCGGCCCGCACTGGCCGACCGCCGGGTGCTGCTGATCGGGGTCGGCAACGTGGGCGAGGCGATCGAGGCGCGGCTGCTGCCGTTCGAGGTCGAGGTGACCCGGGTGGGCAGCCGGGCCCGGGACGACGGGCGCGGGCACGTGCACGGCATCGACGAGGTCGCCCGGTTGCTGCCCGACCACCAGGTGGTGGTGCTCGCGTGCCCGCTCACCGAGGCCACCCGGGGATTGGTGGACGCGGCCTTCCTGGCGGCGATGCCGGACGGCGCCCTGCTGGTCAACGTGGCGCGCGGCCCGGTGGTGGTGACCGACGACCTCGTCTCGGCCCTGGCCGGTGGCCGGCTGCACGCCGCGCTCGACGTCACCGATCCCGAACCCTTGCCGGCCGGCCACCCGTTGTGGCGCAGCCCGAACACGCTGATCAGCCCGCACGTCGGCGGCGACTCCACTGCCTTCCCGCCCCGGGCCAGAGCCATGCTGCGCGACCAGCTGGAGCGGTTCGCCGCCGGGCAACCCCTGGTCAACATCGTGGCGGGGCCGGTGCGGTAGCCGCCGGTCAGCTCGACAGCAGCAACCCGTAGGCAACGGCCCAGCGGTGACCCAGTCGACCGGCGACGTCGGCCCGCCCGAGCGTGGCGCCCCGCAGGGCCGTCGCCAGGACGGCCGGCAGCTCGTCACTGCCGGCCGGCCCGCCGACCAGCACCACGTCGCGATCCCCGAGGACGCCGGGCTGTCCATCCTGCGTCGACGGGTCACCGAGACCTCCGACCGTGGCCACGACCCGGCGGACGTTCTCACCGAACACCGCGTGCAACAGGGCGATCCGGATCGCCCGCCACTGGGACGGCGTGAGCGCGCCGCCGAACGGCAACTCGCCCGCCGGCCCGGCAACCACCAGGCGACTGATCGTCCCAGCGGCTGCGGCCCGGTCGCGGAAGTGCCGTCCGCCGGCCTCGTCGGCGATGACGTGAGCCGACTCGACCCGCACGGCCGCACCGCGTTTCACCCATTCCGCGGCACCCGAGGACAGCCCGAGCGTGCGGGCCACGGCCGTGGTGAGCAGTTCGCCCGATCCGGCCGCGGTCACCGAGGAGGCACCGGTCGCGACCAGATCGATCGTGCCGCCGCCCAGGTCCAACACCAGGGCGTCAGCCCGGGCACCCGGGGTGGTCAACGCCCCGGCCCGGGCTGCCGCTGGCTCGCTGCCCACCACCTCGACCCGGCGCCCCGGTGCCTCGAAGGCCGCCGGCCAGGCCCGTGGCGCCTCGTCGCCGGACAGCAGCGACAGGCTCACCTGCTGGGCCGCGGCGGCGTCCTCGCGCATCCCCGAGAGCACCCCGCCGAGAGGTTCGCCGGCGGGATCGACCACCCAGAGGTCCCGGGTCGGCGAGGGCTCACCACCCGGCAACCGGACCGCGAGCAGCGATCCCACCGGCCGGCCCCGCAGGGCAGCCACCGCGCCGTTCCACGCCACCGTGGTGCCATCGACGAAGGTGAGGGCGTCGCGGGCCGGCTCGGCGTCGTCCCCGAGCTCCGACCCGGCAGCCGCCGCGCCGGCCGACGGGAGGGCGACGCCGACGGCGATCGCCCCCTGACCACGCACCTGCCGGGCCAGGGCAGCGGCATGGACGTGTTCGGCCTCGTCCAACTGCAGATCGCGGACCAGCCTGACCCCGTCGATCGCCGTGGCCACCACCCCGCCGGGCGGGGCCACCTCGACCACGACCCGCAGGCAGGCCAGGGCCGCCTCGGCATCGACCCCGTCGACGATCGGAACCGATCGGGCCGGCGACTGCGGCAGGCGGGCGGCGACCAGCCGCGCCTCGTCACCGGCCAGCAGGACGCCCACCACGTCCACCCCGGCCGTCAGCCACGAGCTCACCCGATGCGCGGTGCGGCGGAAGCCGAGCGGGTCCCGCGCGACGAGCACCACGGCCGGGTCGAACCCCGGCCGGTCGGACGGGACGAACCGGGCGGCGAACGTGTGGGGGTCCTCCTCGACATCGACTGGGCGACCGCTGACGTAGCCCTGCCCTGCGGGAGTGACCGATCCGGCGGCGAGCAGCACCAGGCGTCCGGTGGGCTCGCCGGCCCGGTCGATGGACACGGTCAGGGTGTGGGCCGGGCACTGCGGAGTGATCAGCACGTGTGCGCAGCGGCGACCGAGGCTGCGCTCCATCCGGGCCAGCAGTCGTGCAGCGGCCTCGGCGGCCTGGGGCGAGCCCTTGACCCCGCGGGTCGGCCGACGATCCCAGGCCACCGGCTGCGGTGGCTCACCGCCGACGCCGCCCGGTGAGGAGGTCTCGGCGATGACGATCTCGGTCGTGGCGTTGCCGATGTCGACCCCGGCGATCAGCACGGCCTCACCCTCGCACGGCCGCGGGACTCAGCGCAGCAGACCACGCGCTGCGTAGACCCGGGCCGCCTCGCGCACCAGGGAGGCGTTGCGGGTGGCGCCGAGGTCATCGAGTTCGGCCGCGATCAGGTCCAGGTCCGCGGCGCTCGACCGGTGCGGGCGCAAGGCCTCGTAGATGGCCAGCACTCGCTCATCGGTGAGTGCGGTCAGCTCGGCGGCCCGGCGGAAGTTCTCTCCCAGTTGGGCATTGCCCGCGCGGGTCGCGACCTCGGCCTGGGCGAGCAGCGTGTCCGGGTGGATCCGGATGTCGTCCAGACTCACCTCACCGGCCAGCACGCCGTCCAGGGTGATCTGATCGACCGGGGTGCCCGATCGTGCCCGCACTCGACTCACCTCGCCCGTCTCGCCCACCGGGTCCATCACGCCTCCCGCTGCAGGGTCATGGTCTCCACCGGTGCGCCGGGCACCACGCAACCGCGCTCGATCGCCACCAGCGAGACCACGGTGGTGTGGTATCGCGCCTCGATCGCCTCGTCGCTGTAGGGGTTTCGCTCCGGTTCGGGGGTGGCGCCCTTGGCGTGCCGGCCGGCGTTGATCCCCAGGCGCCGGTAGGCAGCCCGGGTCAGCGTGGGCGCCACGCTGTACAGCTCCAGATTGGCCAGCGGCGCCAGGTCGCGGCGGTGGATCAGGGCAGTTCCCTTGGCCTGCAACCCGATCCCGATCCCCGAGCCGGCCAGCCGGGCCGCGGTCAGCCCGATCCGGCCCAGGTCGAGACTGTCGTTGACCCGCACCACCCGGGCGGTGCAGCCCTCCTCCTCCAGCCCGGCCAGCAGCTCGTCCAGCGCCTCGACGACGGTCAGCCCGCACAGCGTGCGCCAGATCGCGCGGCCGGCCGCCGGGGACAGCCCGATCACCACCTCACGAGGGTCGTGACCGGCCTCGGCCGACGGCGCCGACACCTGCAGCGCCTCGGTGCGTGACCGCTCCTGTTCGAGCTGGATGTCGCCGACCGAGCGTTGCTGGCGGATGGCGTCGATCTCAACCTGGCGGGCCGGGGTGGGGGAGTAGCCGGTGCCGGGCCCGGCGTAGTCGTTGGGGTCGGTGACCGCCGACAGCACCCGCAGCTGCTCGTCGAAGATCGCCGCCGTCTGCAGGTAGTCACCACGAACCCGCTCGCGCAGCATCGCGAGCATCCGCTCGGCCTCGACCTCGAACCCGGTCTCGGCCAGGGCATCGATCACCTCCAGCATGGTGATCGGCAGGTCCCGGATCAGCCGGGACGCCGCCAGCGGGGTCATCAGGTCGGCTGCCGGCACATCCTTCGACCCGGCGGCGTCGACCGCCTGGGCAGCCCAGATGTCGTCGAAGTCGGCCAGGCCCAGCAGCCGGTAGACGGCCCGGACAGCGTCGACGGCGCGCTCGCGCAGCCGGGCGACCTCCGGCTCGGAGGCGGTGCGCAGCCCGCCGTCCACACCCCAGTCGCGCTGCATGGCCAGGTAGTCGTCGAGGTCCTCGGCGTTCCACTGACTCGGCCCGAACATGTTGTCGTAGCGCTGGATCGAGCCGAACCCGCTGCAGATGAAGTCCGAGCCGGCGATGAAGATGGGGTGGGTGCGTGAGGTGCGGCGCACGTCCGACTCGCTCATCAGGGCGTCGTTGCCGGTGCACGCCTCGAGGCCGCGCAGCATCACCATCAGGTTCTCGGCCATCAGCGATCGCACGCCACCCGGGACGGCGCCCGCCACGGCCGCCGAGTCGATGCCGCCGTTCTGCACTCCCTGGGCCCCGATCGCCCGGGCGAGCGCGACGCAGCGGGCCTCCAGGTAGAACATCGAGCAGCCCTGCGCCCCACCCATGAGTGCCTCGGCGCCGCCGCCGGAGGTGACCCGCATCTTCACCCCCCGACTGGCGTACGCCGAGGTGAGGAAAGCCTTCGACCACGGGGTGTCGTCGCCGTCGACGAAGATCTGCTCGGTGCCGTACAGCGAGACCGTCTCGGCGTAGGAGACCAGGCCGCGCATGCCGAGTTCGAGCTCGAGGGCCTCCTCGACCGAGCACTGCACCAGGACGCCGGGCGAGCCCACTGCGGCGCCGATGCTCACCGCCACCGCGTTGGACGGCGCATCGCCCAGCACCGGCACCGTGGTCTCGATCTCGCGGAAGCCGAAGGCCGCCGCGGTGGCGGCGTCGGCGGCCAGCAGCAGCGGGTCGTCGGAGCGGTTGGTGACGTGGGCCTGGTTGCTCGGGGTCCGCCGGGCACGGCACTTGGTCATCGCCATCACCAGCTCGGCCGGGCGCAGAACCGCCAGCGCGCGAGCGAGTTTGGCCGGGGTCATCCCGCCGGCCAGGCGCACCACCTCGGTTCGGGGGACGGCCGGGTCGACCAGCATGCGGGCGAAGGCCACCTCATCGATCGCCATGGCCTCGGGGGCCGCTGCGAGGTCGAGCCCGTGGGCGGCGACGAAGGCGTCGATCACGTCGAAGTCGGCCTCGGCGCGGCCGTCCAACTCGATCACGCGGCCGTCCTCGACCACCAGCGAGGGCTCGGGGTCGCCGGCGGAACCGAAGGCGACCAGCCCGAGCGTGGGGTCGGGCACCGCGAACCCGTCCAGGTTGACGTTCTGGGTGTCCATGAACCGGAACCGCCCGATCGGGTGGTCGCTCATCACGGCCCGACCCGGGCGAGTTCGGCGGTGAACTGCCCGGCACCGGCCGTGGCGGCCGCCGCGTCCTGGGCCGCGGTGCCTCCGCTGACGCCGATGCCACCGATCACGCGGTCACCGTCCCACAACGGCAGCCCTCCGGCGAAGGCGACGTAGCGTCCGCCGTCCGCGCTGTTCATCCCGGCGAGCTCGGCGCCGGGGGCGACCAGCGCGGTCAGGTCCGCCGTGGCGATCCGGTGGGCGACGGCGGTGTGGGCCTTGTCCCGGGCCAGAACCGGGCCGGCGATCTCCGCGGCGTCCATGCGTTCGAAGCAGATCAGGTGCCCGCCGCCGTCCACGACGGCGACCGAGACCAGAGCGCCACAGTCCGACGCTGCGGCGCGGGCGGCTGCGCACATCCGCTGCGCCAGCGTCAGATCCAGCTCGAACCGGCTGACCCGTCCCACGTCAGCGTGACCCGCTCTGCCTGGTGTGCACGGCGGCCAGGGTACGCAGCCGGGCGTGCACGCCGTCCATGGCGACCACCCTGGGCAGGTGGGCCTTGGCCACCTTGCACACCACGGTGTAGTTGGTGTCGACCACGTTGGCGATCGGGGTCAGCGCGGTCTGGGAGACGAATTGGTAGGCGTCGATGATGCTCTGCCCGGTGAGTTCGGCGACCCAGGTGACCATCTGCTGGTGGGCGATCCGGAAGGCGTCCTCCAGCGGGCGGGCCGAGCCGGTGGTCATCCAGAAGTCGTCGCTCTCCAGCCGGGGCCAGGGCGTGGCCCGCCCGGGCAGCACGTCGAGGATCAGCTGGGTGTCCATGGCGCACTCGACCGCCACTCCGCAGGTCTCGCCCTCGCCCTGGCGGGCGTGCCCGTCGCCGAGGCTGACCATGGCGCCCTCGACGTTGACGCCGAGGTAGCAGGTGACCCCGGCGCGCATCTCGGGGGTGTCCATGTTGCCGCCCCAGTCGCCCGGGGCGAGCGAGGAACGCACCTCACCGAGAGCCGGGGCCACACCGACGGTTCCGTGCATCGGGTCCAGGGGCAGGGTGGCAGTGAACGGGGTGTCCGCGGCGAGGTAGCGCACCACCTGCTCGCGGGTGTCGATCTCGTAGATCCAGGTGCGCTCGGTGAGCGCGGAGTGGAGCATCGCCGTGGTGGGGGTGGCGGTCAACGACCCGAAGAACGGCACCGTGCTGCTGACCCCCCAGGCCTCGCGGGGGGTGATCGAGACGAGGTGAACGGCCAGCGTGTCACCGGGTTTGGCCCCGGTGACGTGGAACGGGCCGGACTGCGGGTTGAGCATCCGCGGGTCGCAGACCTGGCTGGCCAGATCGGTCGGAGCCCTGACCCGGCCGCCGAAGCAGTCCATGGTCCAGGTCGACAGCAGCGTGCCGGGAGCGATCTCGGCCACGGCCGGCACCCCGCCGAAGGTATAGGTGTAGCCGGCCGGGTCGGCGTCCGGATCGGGTTCCCAGCGCATCGTCAGCTCGGGCACGTCACCCGTCCTCTCCTGTGGGTCACCGGTTCGCCGAGGGTGGTTCGCCGAGGTGGCGCGCCGTGGCTGGCCGAGCCATGACGGGTGGCCCCGGGGGGGAGGGGGACCACCCGTCATGACGTGTGAGGTCAGGCGCGCTCGTGCGCCTCTTCCATGGTGGTGCGGCCGATCAGCTCGTAGATCGCGGGCTTGGCCGAGCGCACGTAGAGCGCATAGCCGACCCCGAGCACCAGCAGGCCGATCACGTAGTACGGCATGAACTGGAACACCTTGCTGTCCGCGGCGAGGCCGGCGGCGAACTTGCGGTTCGACCAGAGCAGGCTGAGTGCGTAGAGCATGCCGGCGGCACCGACCACGGGCGCGACGAGGGTGGTGAGCGGGTTACCGCGGTGCACCTTCTTCACCCAGAAGTACCAGATGACGGCGACGGAGGTGATGGTCTGCACGATCAACACCATCGCCGTGCCGATCAGGGCGAGCACGCCGTAGACGTTGACGTAGGGAACCAGTTCGGGGGTCGAGACCAGGGTTCCGGCCTCATCGGCGACCTTGACGTCGGTGAACAGCAGGAACAGCAGGCAGAGCGCCAGGGTGATGGCGGACTGCACGAACGAGGCGACGGCGGGGGAGCCGTGCTTGACGTTCACCGCCCCCAGCGTCGTGCGCAACCAGGACCAGGCTCCCTCACGGCCCATGGCGTACAGGTAGCGGGCGGCCGCGTTGTGGAAGGCCATGGCGCAGGCGAACGAGCCGATCACCAGCAGCACCTTGTAGATCGTGGTCATGAAGCTGCCCAGGTTGTCGGTCACCAGGTTCAGCCACAGGTCGACCGGTGCGGCCCCGGCGGAGACCTCGACCGCCTTCGCCGGGCCGTTGCCGACCACGACCAACCAGGACATGAACGTGTAGAACGTGCCCAGGCCGATCACGGCGATCAGGGTGGCCAGCGGCACGTTGCGCTTGGGGTTCTTGGACTCCTCGCCGTAGACCGCGGTGGTCTCGTACCCGACCCAGGACCAGAAGGCGAAGAAGATGCCGATCGCTGCTGTGCCGGCCGCGACCCCGGTGCCGAAGGCGCCCTCGCCCAGGTTCTCGAAGGCGTTGTTGGGCAGCACCGTCTCGCCGACCAGGTAGCCGTCGGGACCGCCCTTGAAGAGCACCGACAGCCCGAGCGAGAGCAACAGCACCACCTCGGCGACCAGGGTCACCCCGAGCACGCCGGCGGCCAGGGTGATCGAGTAGTAGGTCATCAGGGCGATCACCGCGATGCCGATCAGGGCGATCACCATCCAGTGCACGTCCATGCCGGCGGGCTTGAACACGTACTCCGAGGCGAAGTAGGCGAAGCCGCCGATCAGCGACGCCTCGAAGATCACGTAGGCGACGGTGGCCAGCAGGCCGGTGGCCATACCGGCGACCTGGCCGAGGCCGTGCGAGGTGAACCCGTAGAAGGCGCCGGCGGTGGTGATGTAGCGGGCCATCGCGACGAACCCGATGGTGAAGATGGTCAGCACGATGGTGGCGAACAGGTAGCCGCCGGACACCCCGATGCCGTTGCCGTAGCCGACGGCGATCGGCACGTTGAAGCTCATCGCGGTGATCGGCGCCGCGTTGGCGACCGCCATGAACAGGACGCCGACGAGACCGACGGCGCCCGCCTTGAGCCGGGCGTTGTCCTGGCCGACCGGTTGATGATCGCCAGGGGACGGGTGAGCCCCGTCGCCGAGGTGGCTGGTGGTCATGACGCACCTTTCTGGCCGAGGGCGCCGAGGATCGGGCGCAGGCACTGAGGGAGCCCACGAGATCGCGAGCCGGAATGGCGAGGAGTATGAGGGGCCGTCCGGGAGGCCGACAAGCCTTCGGTTCAACTTTTTACCTGACTGAAAAAGACCATCTCCCACGATTGGACTGCCCTTTGGTACAGTCCGGCGTCGTGACGGGGACCACATCCAGCGGAGCCGGGTTCGACTACGGCCTGTTCTCGTTCGCGTCCAAGGACGAGATGCTGCGCAAGTCCCAGGAGTTCTGGAACCCGGGCAAGACCCAGTTCTGGATCGACTCCGGGGTGCCGCTGGTCATCGACCGGCGCGAGGGGTACTTCCTCTACGACATGTCGGGCAAGCGCCTGATCGACGTCCACCTGAACGGCGGCACCTACAACCTCGGCCACCGCCACCCCGAGGTGGTGCACACCGTCTCGACGGCCATGCAGCACTTCGACATCGGCAACCACCACTTCCCCTCCCTGGCCCGCACGGCCCTGGCCGAGGCGCTGATCGCCTCGGCGCCGGGCGGCCTGACCAAGGTGATCTACGGCTCGGGCGGTGGCGAGGCGATCGACATCGCGCTCAAGACCGCGCGCCACACCACGCAGAAGCGCAAGATCGTCTCGATCGTGAAGGCCTACCACGGCCACACCGGGCTCGCCGTCGGCACCGGGGACGAGCGCTTCTCGCAGCTGTTCCTCGCCGATGCCCCCGAGGACTTCCCGCACGTGCCGTTCAACGACCTGGACGCCATGGAGCAGGCCCTCGCCGGCCGCGACGTCGCCGCGGTGATCATGGAGACCATCCCGGCCACCTACGGCTTCCCGCTGCCAAACCCGGGCTATCTGCGCGCGGTCAAGCAGCTGTGCGAGCGCTACGGGGCGCTCTACATCGCCGACGAGGTGCAGACCGGCCTGATGCGCACCGGCGAGCTGTGGGGCATCACCAAAGAGGGCATCGAGCCCGACATCATGGTCACCGGCAAGGGCATCTCGGGCGGGCTCTACCCGATCGCCTGCGTGCTGGTGAACGAGCGCAGCGCCGGCTGGCTGACGCAGGACGGGTTCGGTCACATCTCGACCTTCGGCGGCGCCGAGCTGGGCTGCATCGCCGCCCTGAAGGCGCTCGAGATCACCTCCCGGCCGGAGACCCGGTCGCGGGTGCACTACCTCGCCGACGTGATCGGGTCGGGCCTGCGCCGGATCCAGGACACCTGCCCGGATTGGTTCACCGGCATCCGGCAGAACGGTGTGATCTTCGGTCTGGAGTTCGACGATCCGCAGGGCGCCAAGTACGTGATGAAACACCTCTACGAGAACGGGGTCTGGGCCATCTTCTCCACGCTCGACCCGCGGGTGCTGCAGTACAAACCGGGCATCTTGATGTCGCCGGAACTCGCCGACGAACTGCTCGATCGGACGGCGGTCGCGATCACCAAGGCGGCCCGGGAGGCTGCGGGGCAGCACGGCTCGCGCGCCGTTCGGGCCGGATGGGAGGGACGGCGATGAGCGCCTCGTTCTCGTCCCGGCCCGGGCCCGGGCCCGGGCCGGCGTCCGGGTCCTCCGGCGTGCCCGGGATCGCCTCGCTGCCCGCGATGCCGCTGGCCCCGGGCGGGACGCCGCGCGCGCTGGCCATGGTCGAGCGCGCCGAGTGGGCGGCCCGGGCCTTCGCCCGCTACGACATCGCCACCGTGCGCCGGATCGCCCACGCGGCGGCCCTCGCCGGGGCAGCCCAGGCCTGCCGGCTCGCCGAGGAGGCGGTGCGCGAGACCGGGTTCGGCGTCGTCGAGCACAAGGTGGTCAAGAACGAGTCCTGCTCGATCGGGCTCTGGCAGGCCTACGGCGATCACGACTATGTCAGCCCGCGGATCGACGAGCAGGCCAAGATCCTGCGGGTTCCCCGGCCGGCCGGGGTGATCCTGGCCCTGACGCCCTCGACCAATCCGGTCGCCACCACCTTCTCGAAGATCATGTTCGGGTTGCTCACCCGTAACGCGATCGTCATCTCGCCGCACCCCTACGCGGCGGGCGTCTGCGCGGAGGCGGCGACCGTGATGGCGCAGGCAGCGGTGGCGGCCGGTGCGCCCGACGGGTGCGTCCAGGTGGTCACCGAACCCTCGGTGCCGCTGGTCGACGCCCTGATGGCCAGCTCCCGGGTCTCGCTCATCGTGGCCACCGGCGGCACCGCGATGGTCCGTGCCGCCCACTCCAGCGGCAACCCGGCACTCGGGGTGGGGCCGGGCAACGTTCCGGTGCTGGTCGACGCCACGGCCGACCCGGGTGCGGCGGCGACGGCGATCCTGGACAGCAAGGCGTTCGACAACTCCGTGCTGTGCACCAACGAGAGCGTGCTGATCGTGGTCGAGTCGGTCGCCGATGCGCTGGAGAAGGCGCTGACCCGCCAGGGCGCCCACCTCACCTCGCCGGCCGAGACGGACGCCGTGCGCGCGGTCATCTTCGACGGTGACCGGTTGCGCACCGAGTGGATCGGGCGGGAGGCCACCGCGATCGCCGCGGCGGCCGGGATCCGGGTGCCGGCGCGCACCCGGGTGCTGATCACCCCGATCGACCTGGTGGTGCCCGAGGAGGCGCTGGCGCACGAGAAGCTGTTACCGGTGCTCGCGCTGACCCGGGTGCCCACGGCCGAGCGCGGGATCGACGTGGCCCGCGCCGTCCTGCGGATCAGCGGCCAGGGGCACAGCGCGGCGATCCACAGCCGGGACGCGGCCACGGTGATGGCCTTCGGGTCCTCGGTGCCGGTGATGCGGATCAGCGTGAATGTCGGTAACTCGTTGGGCAGCAGCGGGTTCCACACGAATCTGGCGCCGACCATGACCATCGGCACCGGGTTCACCGGCCGCTCGGCGCTGACCGCGAACCTGGCTCCCGAACACCTCGTGGCCGAGACCCAGGTTGCCTATGGCAGCAGCCCGGCGACCCCGATGCCCAGTTTCTCGGGCCTGGACCCCTGGTATGCGCCGGACGGGCCCGTGCCGCAGTACCCGGTGGCCTCGAACCTGGACGACGCGGCGTCCGGTCGGTCGGCGGGACGAGGCGCCGAGCACGCCTCGGCGAGCTCAGCCGGGGCGAACGGCGTTGCCGGGCCACAGGAATCCGACGAGCTGCGCGACCACCTCCGTCGGCTGATCGTCGAGGAACTGCGCGCGATGGTGAAGGGCTGAGCGACATGTCGACCCCCCAGATCCGCTCGTTCATCTTCCTCGACCGGCTGCAGCCGCAGACCCTGTGCT
This sequence comes from Kineosporiaceae bacterium, assembly GCA_016794595.1. Classification (GTDB taxonomy): domain Bacteria; phylum Actinomycetota; class Actinomycetes; order Actinomycetales; family Kineosporiaceae; genus JADJPO01. Next base: position 156,882 of record JAEUJN010000076.1, on the reverse strand, counting down.
ATCTCGGCACCTGGATCAAGGGGTCGTTGCCACGGGCCGGCTACGCGGCCCAGATCATCGAGGTGGCACCCGGGCTGGACATCGAGCCGCTCACCGACGTCGCGCTGAAGAGCGCCGAGGTGAGCGCCGGGATCCTCATCGTGGAGCGGCATTTCGGCTACCTGGAGCTGCACGGGCCGCCGGCGTCGGTTCGGGCCGCGGCCGGCTCGGTGCTCGACCATCTCGGTGCCTCGGCGACCGAGGCGATGCGCCCGACGGTGCTGGCCTCGCGGATCGTCTCGCGGATCGACCGGCAGCACGCCTTCCTGGTCAACCGCAACAAGGTCGGCTCGATGGCGCTGGCCGGGCAGTCGATGTTCGTGCTCGAGATGGAGCCGGCCTCGTACGCGATCCTGGCCACCAACGAGGCCGAGAAGGCTGCCAGGATCACCGTGGTCGACTACCGAATGATCGGCGCCACCGGCCGGGTGTACCTCACCGGTGAGGAGTCCGAGGTCCGGGCCGCGGCCGAGGCCGCCGAGCAGGCGTTGGCCCGCGCATGAGCATCGAAGGCCTGGGCATCGACGCCACCGAGTCCGTGCTGCGCGGCCTGGTCCGTGAGCTGCTGCGCGAGGTGATCCGTGAGGAACTCGGGGCGGCGCTGGCGGAGGTGCGCGGGCAAGGTCTCGGCGTCCCGTCGCCGAACCACGGGGGAACGTCAGCACCCCAACCGGGTTCGCGCACAGTGCCCCGCGCTGTCCCACGCACCGTCTCGGGAGGTGGCTCCGGCGCGCCGTCCGTTCACCACATCGCCCGCGGCGCGGTGACCGAGCGTGCCGTCAACGCCGCCGCCGCGGACGGCGCGCGCCTGGTGATCGGGCCACGCGCCGTCCTGACCCCACTGGCCAAGGACCGGGCCCGGGTGCTCGGCGTGGTCATCGAGCGCACCTCGGCCACCGCGTAGGCCACGTCCAGGAAGGGACAGTCATGCTCAGAGCCAGGGTGATCGGCAACGTGTGGGCCACCAAGCGCCTGCCCGAGGTGCCGAACGGGGCCTTCCTCGAGGTCGAGGTCGAGGGCGGATCGTCCCGCATGATCGCCTTCGACGCCCTCGGCAGCGGGCCCGGTGAGGCGGTGCTGGTGGCGACCGGCTCGGTGGCCGCTGCCTGGTTCCCCGGCCCGCACCCGCCGATCGATGCCCTGATCATCGGGTCCATCGACGAGCAGCCCGGCTCCTGACCCCGATCTGCCCCGCTGTCCGAACCGTTCGTCCCCACCGTCAGATCCGTTCCAGCAGAAGGAGAAGCCCGTGGCCACCAACGCCATCGGAATGATCGAGACCAAGGGCTACGTCGCCGCCCTCGCCGCGGCGGACGCCATGGTCAAGGCCGCCAACGTCGTCATCGTCGGTCGTGAGCAGGTCGGTGACGGGCTGGTCGCGGTGACCATCGTCGGCGACGTCGGCGCGGTCAAGGCCGCCACCGAGGCCGGCGCGGAGACCGCCGGGCAGGTCGGCGAACTGGTCAGCGTGCACGTCATCCCGCGCCCGCACGCCGAGCTGTCCCGCCACTTCGTGGTCTCGGCCCCGGCCGACTGACGATCGACCGTGGAGTCTTCCATCGCGCCGGTGCCGGCCCCGCAGCTGCGGGTCTACCTGGTGCTCGAGGACCTGCAGCCGCAGTTCGCCGCCTACCTCGGCACCCCCACCCGGGCCCGCGGCTACCCGCCTTACGCCGGCCAGCACGCCCTGATCGTCGAGGTGGCACCGGGGCTGGCGATCGAGCGGGTCACCTCGCTGGCGTTGCACGCGATGGCGTCGCTGGAGGTCGGGCTGCTGTTCGTCGAGCGGCAGTTCGGCATCCTCGAGGTGCACGCCGACTCCGCGGACGACGTCCGGGCCGCCGGCGAGGCGATCCTGGCCGGGATCGGCGCCGCGCCGTCCGATCAGCTGCGCCCGCAGGTGCTCTACCACGACGTGATCGAGGACGTTGCCGACCAGCATGCCGTGATCGTCAACCGCACTCGCCAGGCATCCATGCTCTTGCCCGGGCAGAGCCTGCTCGTGGTCGAGGTGACCCCGGCGTTGTTCGCCGCGATGGCCGTCAACGAGGCCGAGAAGGTGGCCCCGGAGGCGACCCTGGTCGACGTCTCCATGATCGGGGCGGCGGGCAGGGTGTACCTGGCGGGCGAGGTGGCGACCGTGCAAAGGGCCCGCGAGGCGATCGTCGCGGCCTTGGGGGCGGTGCCGGGCCGCGAGCACTGAGGATTCCCGAGCACGCCCGAGCAGTCGGGCATCCTCGGGCAGCGAGGAACCGAGTTCCCTTCGTGCGGTACTGGAGGAGACGTGACCGATTCGGCGGAGACCTTCGCGGCGTTCGCCCAGGCGGCGCTGCCCGCGTACGGGCTGCATCCCGAGGCCAGGCTCAGCCTGCTGAACGTGTCGGAGAACGGTACGTTCGCGATCGACGATCCGGACGCCGGGCGCAGCGTGCTGCGGGTACACCGCAGTGGCTACCACTCGGTGGAGGCCATCCGCAGCGAGCTGGCCTGGATCGACGCGCTGCGCGCCGAGCACGTGGTGAGCACCCCCGCCTATCTGCCTGCTGCCGACGGATCGCCCGTGGTCACCGCGCGCCTGCCCGACGGAACCACCCGGCAGGTGGTCCGGTTCGCCTGGGTGGACGGCAGCGAACCGCACGCCGCACGGCTGGCGAGTGACTTCGTCCAGTTGGGGGCGATCAGCGCGCGACTGCACGCGCACGCCCGAACCTGGCGGCGCCCACCCGGTTTCACCCGGTTCGTGTGGGACTACGACACCTCGATCGGCCCCGCCGGGCACTGGGGCCGCTGGCAGGACGGCCTGGGTGTGGGCGCCGAGGAACTCGCCGTCCTGGGACGGCTGGACGCCGTGCTGCGGCAGCGGCTGGCGGCCTACGGCACCGGACCCGAGCGGTTCGGGCTGGTGCACGCCGACATGCGGCTGGCCAACTTGCTGGTCGCCGGTGACCAGGTGCACGTGATCGACTTCGACGACTGCGGATTCAGTTGGTACCTGTACGATCTCGCGTCCTCGGTGTCCTTCATCGAACACGAGCCGTACATTCCCGAGCTGATCGACGCCTGGGTACGGGGCTATCGCAGCCTGGCCGATCTGAGCCCGGCCGACGAGGCCGAGCTACCCACCTTCGTGATGCTTCGCCGGTTGCTGCTGGTGGCCTGGATCGGGTCGCACGCGGCCACCCAGACCGCGCAGGAGATGGGTCCGGAGTTCACCACCACGAGCTGCCACCTGGCCGAGCAGTACCTGTCCGACCACATCTGAACTCTTCGTCCGATCATCTCGTCGATCACAGCCCGAGTAGGAGCGTCATGTTCACTTCTGTCGCAGGCCGTTCCGTCATCGTCACCGGCGCCACCAAGGGCATCGGCAAGGGCATCGCCTCGGTGTTCGCCCGGGCCGGGGCCAACGTGATGGTCACCGGTCGCAACGCCGAGGATGCCGCCCGGACGGTCGCCGAGCTCGATGCCCTCGGCGCGGGCGCGGTGACCTCGTTCCTCGGCAACGTGTCGTCCAAGGCCTCGTGCGAGGCGATGGCGGCGGCGGCTCTGGAGGCCTTCGGCGGGATCGATGTGTTGTGTGCCAACGCCGGGATCTTCCCGGACAGCACGCTCGCCGACATGAGCGAGGAGGACTTCGACCTCGTCTACGCCACGAACGTCAAGGGCGGCATGCTGAGCGTGCAGGCCTGCCTGCCCGCGCTCACGGCGTCCGGGCGCGGGCGGGTGATCCTCACCTCCTCGATCACCGGCCCGATCACCGGGTACCCGGGCTGGTCGCACTACGGGGCCAGCAAGGCCGCCCAACTCGGGTTCATGCGCACCGCGGCCATCGAACTCGCCCCGCGTGGGATCACCGTGAACGCCGTCCTGCCTGGCAACATCGCCACCGAGGGGCTGGCAGACCTGGGGCCGGAATACCGCCGGGCGATGGAGATGTCGATCCCGCAGCGGCGACTCGGCGAGGTGAGTGACATCGGCAACGCGGCGCTGTTCTTCGCCACCGACGAGGCCGCCTACATCACCGGCCAGGCGCTGGTGGTCGACGGGGGGCAGATCCTGCCCGAGTCCCTGGCCGCCCTGGAGGCGATGTAGGTGCCCGGACCGTCGGCGTCCGGCGCGGACCCTGGCCCCGGACGCCCGGCGTCCGATCTGGGGCCGACGGCGCGTGAGGTGCGCCGGCGGATCGCCGCGATGATCCAGCAGGGCGTGTTGCGCCCGGGGGAGAAGCTCGAGGCCGAACGCGACCTGGCCGCGCGGCTCGGGGTGAGTCGGTCCACGCTGCGCCAGGCGTTGATCTCGCTGGAGGTCTCGGGCGCGTTGCGGCGCACACCGGGGCGCGGCGGGGGAACCTTCGTGACCGCGGCCAAGGTCGACCGCGACCTGTCCCGGATCGTCGGCGTCCCCCTGCTGTTGCGTGACCAGGGCTACACCGCGGGGTCGCGCGTGGTGTCGGTGTCGGTCGGGTTGGCCGAGCCGGACGCGGCGGCGGCACTCGGTGTGGGACCGGAGGACTTCGTGGTCGATCTGGTCCGGATCCGGCTCGCTGACGGAGCACCGATCTCGCTGGAGCGTGCGGTGCTGCCGGCGAACCTGGTGCCCGGGCTCCCGGAGCGGAGCCTGTCCGGCTCGCTGTACGAGCTGCTCGATCGCGAGTTCGGGATCCGTCCGGCCGAGGCCGTGGAGCAGATCGAGGTGGTGGCGGCGGGGGAGTCGGAGGCCTCGATCCTGGACATCGAGCCGGGCGCGCCGCTGGTGCAGGTCAACCGCACCACCGTCGATGCACAAGGGCGGGTGTTCGAGTATTCGCGAGACCTGTTCCGTGCCGACCGGATTCGGATCAGCGTGCGAGTGCAGGGCTCGCCGCCCGCCGAGGCCGCCCGGCTGCGCGGTCGAGTGGTCGAGCCACTGCCCCTGGACGACCTGCCCAGCTGACGGCGTCCGCGCTGTCGGCGTCCCGTGCCGGACGTCGCCGCAGTCGGTCGCCCGCCACAACCCTTGATCGCATTGAAGATCACGTTGAAGATCACGTTGAGGGATCCGTGCGCCCACGAAGATCACGTTGAGGACTTCGTGTGCTCAGAAGCGACGGATTCGCGCAACGTGATCTTCAACGTGATCAAGGTGGGTGGGTCGAGTTATCCACAGGTGGCTCGAAGTGATCGACGGGCCCGGGCGCCAAGGCCACCATCTCGTCGTGGTGCTCTCCCGCGAATTGCCGACCGCCGTCATCCAGCTACTCCGAGCCCAGGATGGCCTGATCACTCGACGGCAGCTGCTCGAGGCGGGGTGGAGTCAGCACGACGTCCGGTGGTGGATCCGGCGCGAGTGGTCAATGGTGTTCCCGGGGGTCGTGGCCTCGTTTCGTGGCCGGCTGAGCGAACGACAGCAACTCGTGGCCGCCTGGCTGTACGCCGGCGAGGGTGCGGTCATCACCTCGACCACGGCGGCGCGATGGCGGGGCTCGGTCAATGCCCCGGACGACGGGCGTGTGCACCTGTTCATCCCACTGGCGCGAACCCTCACCCCCAACCCAGCCATCGTGGTCCGGCGCACTCGGCGTTCCGATCCGAAGCGGGTGCGTCAGGGATGCGTGGTCTTCGCCTCCGCCGCGAGGTCGTTCGCCGATGCTGCGCGGGATGCGCCCTCGGTGCGTGTTGCCCGTGCCGTGGTGATCGAGTCCGTTCAGCGGCAACTGGTCACGCTCGAGGAGCTGCGGGCCGAGTTGGACGACGGCCCGCGCTGCGGCAGCACCCTGTTGCGGGCGGGAATCGACGCGGCGGCGACGGGTGCCTGGTCGGTTCCCGAGCACGATCTGTTGCAGGTGCTGCAGCGTAGTGGTCGGTTTCCCGTGGTGTGGGCCAACCCGGTGTTGCAGGCACGCGACGGCACGCGGTTGCCCACCCCCGACTGCTGGCTGGACGACGTCGGGCTCGCGATCCAGATGCACTCGCGTCGCCACCACTTCGGAGTCGCCGAGTGGGAACGCACTGTGCAGCAGGATGGCGTCTTCGCCGAGTACGGCGTTCCGGTGATCGCGATCACCCCGCAACAGCTGCGCGCGAGCCCGTCTGGCGTGCTCGCCCGGATCGGCAGGGCCCACGCGGCACGGCGCGGTCTGCGGCGTCCAGACGTCATCGCCACGCCGCGAGCCTGACCCGGCCGTTGGGTGGTTCCTGCGAATCGGTGCCCAGGGGACCGCGTCAAAGATCACGTTGAGCGATTCGTGTGCCCACGAAGATCACGTTGAGGAGTTCCTGTGCTCAGTCGTTACGGATTCGCGCATCGTGATCTTCAACGTGATCATGAGCGAGCGCGGACGTGGTGGCGGGGGTATGGGAGACCTGGACGTGGGGGCGGGGGTGAGGGAGGCCAGGGGACGTGGGGGCGGGGTGAGGGAGACCAGTGACGGCGGCCGGGTTCGGGGCCGGGTGAGATCAGGACTCGACCCAGTCGAGGGTCCGGGAGACGGCCTTCTTCCACTCGGCGAACAGCGCCTCGCGCGGTTCGGCGTCCATGGACGGCGTCCACCGGCCGCCCTCGATCCAGTTGGCCCGCAAGGCATCCAGGCTCGGCCAGTAGCCGACGGCCAGGCCGGCGGCGTAGGCGGCACCCAGCGCCGTGGTCTCGGTGACCTGGGGGCGCACCACGGGGACGCCGAGGATGTCGGCCTGGAACTGCATCAGCAGGTTGTTGACCACCATGCCGCCGTCGACCTTGAGTTCGGACAGCGCCACCCCCGAGTCGGCGACCATCGCCTCGACCACCTCGCGGGTCTGGTAGGCCACTGCCTCCAGGGCTGCCCGGGCGATGTGCCCCCGGTTGACGAACCGGGTCAGCCCGACCAGCACGCCGCGGGCATCGGAGCGCCAGTGAGGGGCGAACAGCCCCGAGAACGCCGGCACCAGGTAGGCGCCGCCGTTGTCCGGGACGGACGCCGCGAGGGGCTCGATCTCGGGGGCCGAGGAGATCAGCCCCAGGTTGTCGCGCAGCCACTGCACCAGGGAGCCGGCGACGGCGATCGATCCCTCGAGGGCGTACACCGGCGCCTGGTCGCCGATCCGGTAGCACACCGTGGTCAGCAACCCGTTGGTGCTGGCCACCTTCGACGTCCCGGTGTTCAGCAGGAAGAAACACCCCGTGCCGTAGGTGTTCTTGCCCGTCCCCGGGGTGAAGCAGGCCTGGCCGAAGGTCGCGGCCTGCTGGTCCCCGAGCACCCCGGTCACCGGGACGCCGTCCAGCACCCCCCGGCCACGTCCGAAATCGCCTGCGGAGGAACGGATCTCGGGCAGCATCGAGACCGGGACGGCCAGCTCGGCGGCGATGTCCTCGTCCCAGGCGAGGGAGTCCAGGTCCATCAGCATCGTGCGGCTGGCGTTGGTGACATCGGTCAGGTGCTCGCCGCCGGTGAGGTTCCAGAGCAGCCAGCTGTCCATGGTCCCCATCACCAGCTCACCGCGCTCGGCGCGGGCCCGGGCTCCCGGCACCTCGTCCAGGAGCCAGCGCACCTTGGGACCCGAGAAGTACGTCGCCAGAGGCAGTCCCACGCGGTCCCGGTAACGCCCGGCCCCCCCGCCCAGGGCACCCAGGGATTCACAGATGGCATCGGTCCGCGTGTCCTGCCAGACGATCGCGTTGCTGATCGGCTCACCCGTGCGTCGGTCCCAGACCAGCGTGGTCTCGCGCTGGTTGGTGATCCCCACTGCGGCCAGGTGCGTGCGTCCGATGCCCGCCGACTCCAGCGCCTCGGTCACCACCGCCTGGGTGTTCGCCCAGATCTCGGCCGGATCGTGCTCCACCCAGCCCGCTCGGGGCAGGATCTGCCGGTGCTCGGTCTGGGCGGTCGCCACCGATCGCCCCGAGGAGTCGAAGACCATGCACCGGGTGCTGGTCGTGCCCTGGTCGATCGCCGCCACGTACTCGCTCATCGTGTCTCCCCTCGGTCCGCCCGAGTATCCCGCGCCGCGGCCGATCCCGGTTGACGATCCCCCGAGCGGGTCCGCGCCCCACCCGCCCACCGGACGTCTGTGGATCTCCAGGGACCTCCGCCGGCCTCACCCGTGCACGGCCTCGTCATACCGATCCAGCACCAGCCCAGTGAGCAGCTGGTGCGGCGCCAGGGGCCGGGCAATCCGTTGCGCACCAGCCGATGCCAGCCGGTCGACCAGCACACTGGGCGCCAGCAGGTAGGTGGCCAGGGCCACCGGCACGCCCGGACGCCGCGCGCGAACCTCGGCGACGACGGCCGTCAGGGAGGGCCGACCGGCCACGTACCCCACGTCGACCGGCGCCCCCCGGCGCCGGGCCAGGAGCTGCGCCGTCCACTCGACGTCACCTCGTGCCCCCGGACGGCGGGAGCCGGCGGCCGCCAGCACCACGGCGTCCCCGGGCTCGGTTCCGCACTCGGCCAGGCGGTCGAGCAGGATGTCGAGCAGCACCTCGTCCGGACCGATCGCCCGAGCCACCCGGGCCAGTCCCCGAGCCGCGGCATCGGCCACGGCCCGGCCGATGTCCTCCTCCACGTGATAGCCGGAGGAGAGCAACAGGGGGACCACGATGCTGGGCACCCCCTCGGCCCCGAGCCTGCCCAGCACCCTCGCGATGCCCGGCCGCTGCACCTCGACGTCCGCGTGCGCGGCCAGCACGCGGAGCCCGGGACGTGCCGCGGCGACGTCCAGCCTGAGTTGGGCGAGGACCCGCCGGCCGGTCGGGCTGCCGGTGCCGTGGGCACAGGCCACCAGCACGGGGAGCGGTACCGGGGGCGCCGACCCGGCGCCGGCTGACTCATGGCGGACCATTGCCCTCATCATGGCCTGTCCCGAGGACGGAAGGGCACCGTGAACCGTGCCGAGATCGCCACGGTGGTGATCAAACCGGGTCGATGATCACCACGATGGCGATCTCGGCGAACTGGGTCGGTGGGGCTGGGTGGGTGACTCGATGGCCGGTGAGTCGGCTGCGCCCGCCCTGGGCCATCATGGCCGCCATGACGATCGCCCGGGTGATGCGCGTTCCCTCGCTGGCCGTGGTGCCGCCGTCCGCCACCTATGTCGAGCACGTGCGCACCGCCGACCTGTCGGTGGGCACGTACGCCATCCCGGCCGGAGGCGCCGACCCGCAGCAGCCCCACACCGAGGACGAGGTGTACGTGGTGATCGCCGGACGAGCGACCCTGGTCACCGATCAGGGCACGTTCCGGGCCGTGCCCGGGGACATCCTGTTCGTGCCCGCCGGGGTGGGCCACCACTTCGACACCGTCGAGCCGGACTTCCGCGTGGCCGTGGTCTTCGGACCCGCCGAGGGCACCCGCGGATGAGCACGGCGGCCCCCATCGAGCGGGGCGCAATCGGTCCTAGACTCACGCCGTGACCCAGACTCCCGACATCAAGCCCCGCAGCCGCGCCGTCACCGACGGCCTCGAGAAGGCAGCCGCCCGAGGCATGCTGCGCGCGGTGGGCATGGGGGACGACGACTTCGCCAAGCCGCAGATCGGCGTCGCCAGTTCCTGGAACGAGATCACCCCCTGCAACCTCTCCCTGGACCGCCTGGCCAAGGCCAGCAAGGACGGCGTGCATGCTGCCGGCGGGTACCCGCTGGAGTTCGGCACGATCAGCGTCAGCGACGGCATCTCGATGGGCCATGAGGGCATGCACTTCTCCCTGGTCAGCCGCGAGATCATCGCCGACAGCGTCGAGACCGTGATGCAGGCCGAACGGCTCGACGGCTCGGTGCTGCTGGCCGGGTGCGACAAGTCGCTGCCCGGGATGCTGATGGCCGCCGCCCGTCTCGACCTGGCCGCCGTGTTCCTCTATGCGGGCTCGATCCTGCCCGGGCGGGCCAAGCTGTCCGACGGCACCGAGAGAGAGGTCACGATCATCGACGCCTTCGAGGCCGTCGGTGCCTGCGCCCGCGGGCTGATGAGCCGCGAGGACGTCGACGCGATCGAGCGCGCGATCTGTCCGGGGGAGGGCGCGTGCGGTGGCATGTACACCGCGAACACGATGGCCAGCGCGGCCGAGGCGCTCGGCATGTCCTTGCCCGGGAGCGCCGCGCCCCCGGCCACCGACCGCCGCCGGGACGGCTACGCACGCAAGTCCGGCGAGGCCGTGGTCAACCTGTTGCGGCTCGGGATCACGGCCCGCCAGATCCTGACCCGGGAGGCGTTCGAGAACGCCATCGCCGTGGTGATGGCCTTCGGTGGCTCGACCAACGCCGTCCTGCACCTGCTCGCGATCGCCCACGAGGCGGAGGTCGAGCTGGGCCTGGACGACTTCACCCGGATCGGCGCGAAGGTGCCGCACCTGGCCGACGTGAAGCCGTTCGGCCGGTTCGTGATGACCGACGTCGACCGGGTCGGCGGCGTCCCCGTGGTGATGAAGGCGTTGCTGGACGCCGGGCTGCTACACGGGGACGCGCTGACCGTGACCGGCAGGACGGTCGCCCAGAACCTGGCCGACATCGCCCCGCCGGACCTGGACGGCAAGGTGGTGCGCGCGCTCGACCAGCCGATCCACAAGACCGGCGGGATCACCGTGCTGCGTGGCACGTTCGCCCCCGAGGGCGCCGTGGTCAAGAGCGCCGGGTTCGACTCGGACGTCTTCGAGGGCACGGCTCGGGTCTTCGACCGCGAGCGGGCCGCCCTGGATGCGCTCGAGGACGGCACCATCCAGTCCGGGGATGTGGTGGTGATCCGCTACGAGGGGCCCAAGGGCGGCCCGGGCATGCGGGAGATGCTCGCGATCACCGGGGCGATCAAGGGGGCCGGCCTGGGCAAGGACGTGCTGCTGGTCACCGATGGCCGCTTCTCCGGCGGGACCACGGGGTTGTGCGTCGGGCACATCGCCCCCGAGGCCGTCGACGGCGGTCCGATCGCGCACGTGCAGGACGGCGACCGGATCCGGCTGGACGTCGCCAACGGAACCCTGGACCTGCTGGTCGACGCGGACGAGCTGGCCGAGCGGGCGGCAGGGTGGGAACCCCTGCCGCCGCGCTACACCCGAGGCGTGCTGGCCAAGTACGCCCGGCTGGTCGGCTCGGCGTCCATCGGCGCGGTCTGCGACTGATCCGTCTCGATCGCGGGACGGAGGCCGGGTGGGCGGCGGGATCGAGCAGGTGCTCGGCATCCTGCTGACCCTGGCCGCGGCCGCAGCCTGCGCCACCTGGGTCGACCATGCGTGGCGCTGCGCCCGCTCGGGGCCGGACGCCTCGCCGGCGGCGGCCGGCGGGTCGGTACTGATCGCCGGAGCGGTCGCCGCGTGGGCGGCGATCGCGGCGGCCGGTCCCGTGATCGCCCTGGCCAGCCCCGCACTCGCCGCTCGGCTGGCCTGGCCGCTGGCGGTGCTGACCGTCGTCGCCGTGGTCCTGGTGATCGGCCCCGCGCTCGCCTCGCGGTGGGAGGCGCCGCTGCTGGCCACCGCGGTGCTGGGGCTGGGCTGGGGGCTGCTCGCCCTGGTCCTCCCCGTGGACGCCGCCCCGGTCGCGAACACCCTGCGGCCGCTGTCGACCAGCCTGCTGGCCGCCTGCGTGCTGGCGCTGGGGGCGTTGAGCACGGCCCAGGAACTGCTGGACGGCCAGGGCAGCAGCGGGTTGCCGGCGCCGCGTGACCCCCAGGCGATCCTCGCCGGGGTCGCCGCGGTGGCATTCACCACGGCGGGCCTGGCCTCGCTGGCCGAGGTGACGATCCGGTCGGCCGGGGGCTCTGCCGCGGTGGTGGCCACCGCGGCGACGGTGGTGGCCTACCTCGCCCTGGCTGCGGTCCCGGTGCTCCCCGGCGGGCTCATCTCCCGCCTCGCCTCCGGGATGCCACCGCCTCGCCGCACCCCGGCTTCGCGGGCCTACCTGACGCTCGCCCTGGCGGTGTCGGCCACGGCGCTGGCGGTGTACCTGGTGCGCACGCTGGTGACCGGGCGGCCGGGCGGCGTCATCGCCTGGTTGCTCACCCTGGTGACGGCGCTGGTCCTGCTGGCTGCTCGCTGGCGTGAGGCCGAAGGGCTGGCCGAGGTGGCTTCCGAGCTCGACCAGGTCCGGGGCCGGCTGGAGGCCCTCAGCGAGGACAGCACCGACGTCGTGCTGGAGCTGGATCATCGCGCCATGATCGTCAGCGCCTCGGACGGCGGGCGCGGGCTGCTGCAACGCCCGGCCCACACCGTGGTGGGTGCGGAGCTGGCCGACCTCACGCCGCTGGCAGACCGCCCCGGGCTGCGCGATCTGGTGCTGACCGTGACCAGCGGCCGCCGGGCCGGCCTGCGGGTGGAGATCCCGTTGGCCGAGCCGGCGTCGGGGCTGGCCCTGCTGCGGGTGCGTTCGGTGCCCGGTGGGGCGGTGGCCACCCTGAGCGACGTGACCGAGACCGCACACCTTCGGGAGCGGATCGCCGATCTGGCCGAACACGACCAGGTGACCGGGCTGGCCAATCGCGGTCACCTGCTCGGCGTGGTCGGCCGGTGGCTGGACGCCGGCGAGCCCGTTGGCGTCCTGCACCTGGACCTGGACGGGTTCAAGGCGGTCAACGACCGCTTCGGCCACGATGCCGGCGACCAGGTGCTGCGCGAGGTGGCCCAGCGACTGCAGAACCTGGTCAACGCCGACCCCGAGGTGCGCGGCACGCAGGAGGGTCATCACCCCGTTCTGGCCCGGCTGGGCGGCGACGAGTTCGTGATCGCCCTGGCGGGAATGCCGGTCCAGCGAGCGGCCCACGTGGCCGAGGACCTGCTGGCGGTTCTGGAGACACCCTTCCGGATCGGTGACCGGGCGGTGCGCCTCGGCGGCGGGATCGGGGTGGCGGCCACCCGGGACGACCGGGGAGGTGCCCTGCCGGGAAGCCCGGCGCCGTCCGGGGCCTGGCCGTCGCTGCCGCTCGGGACGGCGGGTGCCGCCGAGCTGATGCACCGCGCGGACATCGCCACCGTGGCCGCCAAGCACGCCCCGGCCCGCAGGGTCGTGGTCTGGGATCCACCGCTGGAGGAACGCGCACGGCGCAAGGTCGACATCGCGATCGAGCTGCGGCGCGCGCTGGACACCGGTCGGCTGGTGCTGGCCTACCAGCCGGTGGTGCGGCTCGCGGACGGCGTGATCGCCGCGGTCGAGGCCCTGGTCAGGGTGCCGACGGGGGAGGGCAGCGGGCTGGCCCTGGCGGAGGTGGTCAGCCCTGCCGAGCTGGTCGAGGTCGCCGAGGGGACCGGGGAGATCGACGAACTCGGGCGGTGGGTGCTGGCCGAGGCCACCCATCAGGCGGCGCTGTGGCAGCGGATGGGCAAGGACGTGCGGGTGGCGGTGAACATGTCGGTCCGCCAGCTGTCCGACCCCTCGGTGGTGGACGCCGTCCGAGCGGCCCTGATCGCGGCTCACCTGCCCGCGGACCGGCTGATCATCGAGATCACCGAGGGCCAACTGCTGGGCGAGGGCGACCGTGCCGACCTGACCATCCGGCGACTCCAGGCGGACGGGGTCAGCCTGGCGATCGACGACTTCGGGTCGGGCTACTCCTCGCTGTCGTACCTGCGCCGGATGCCGGTCAAGACGGTCAAGCTCGACCGCACCCTGCTCGGTGGGGTGGGCAGCGACCCCAAGGCCACGACGGTGGTGCGTGCGGTGATCGGCGCCGCGCGGGGTCTGGGCCTGCAGGTCGTCTGCGAGGGGCTCGAGGATCTGGCCACGGCCCGGCTGCTGCGCGACCTCGGTGCCTGGGCCGGTCAGGGGTTCGCGTTCTACCGCGCCATGAGCTCGACCGAGCTGCTCGACGTCCTGGAGGCCGACCCGGTCGACCTCACCGGCCGACCGGTCGTCTCACCGCGCGTCTCACATCACGAGACATCGGTGCGACCCGATTGACACGGTGGTCCGCCGCGGGCAACGGTGGCCAGGTGTTCCGCACCAACGCTCGAATCCTCGTACTCAGCCGGCGCGCCGGCTGACGCGACGTCGTTCCTGCGTTCGGCCAGCGCGCGACCCCTCGCCCGATCGGGCTGAGGGGTCTTTTCGTCTGCTGAACGGCACCGAGGACCGACATCAGAAGTGACCCGACTGCACCGAATCCGAAAGGCGGCACCCATGACCACCATGACCGGGGCGCAGAGTCTCGTCCGTTCGCTCGAATCGCTCGGCGTGGACGTGGTCTTCGGAATCCCGGGCGGGGCGATCCTGCCGCTCTACGACCCGCTGATGGACTCGCGCTCGGTGCGTCACGTGCTGGTGCGTCACGAACAGGGCGCTGGGCACGCGGCCGAGGGGTACGCCCAGGCGACCGGCCGGGTGGGCGTGTGTATGGCAACCTCGGGGCCGGGGGCCACCAACCTGGTCACCCCGATCGCCGACGCCTACATGGACAGCGTGCCGATGGTGGCGATCACCGGTCAGGTGCCGAGCGCGGCGATCGGTACCGACGCCTTCCAGGAGGCGGACATCTCCGGGATCACGATCCCGATCACCAAGCACAACTACCTGGTCACCGACCCGGCGGACATCCCGCACGTGCTGGCGGAGGCCTTCCACATCGCGGGCTCGGGCCGTCCGGGGCCGGTACTGGTCGACGTGTCCAAGGATGCCCTGCAGGCCCAGACCACGTTCTCCTGGACCGACAAGGTCGACCTGCCCGGCTACCGCCCGGTGTCCAAGCCGCACGGCAAGCAGGTCCAGCAAGCGGCGAAGTTGCTGGCCGAGTCGCGCCGTCCGGTGCTCTACGTGGGTGGCGGGGTGCTCAAGGCCAGGGCGAGTGCCGAGCTGCGCCGGCTGGCGGACCTGACCGGGGCGCCGGTGGTGACGACCCTGATGGCCCGGGGCGCCCTGCCCGACTCCCACCGCCAGCACCTGGGGATGCCGGGGATGCACGGCACCGTCGCGGCGGTGGCCGCCCTGCAGCAGGCCGATCTGCTGGTCAGTCTCGGCGCTCGGTTCGACGACCGGGTGACCGGCAAGCTGTCCACGTTCGCCCCGCACGCGGTCGTGGTGCACGCCGACATCGACCCGGCCGAGATCGGCAAGAACCGCACGGCCGACGTCCCGATCGTCGGGGACGCCAAGGAGGTGCTGATCGAGCTGATCGCCGCGATCGAGGCCGAGCACGCCGAGGGACGCCAGGCCGACCTCGGCGCCTGGTGGCGTCACCTCGACCGGCTGCGCGAGACCTACCCGTTGGGCCACGCCGCACCGCCGGCAGGGGAGGTGTCCCCGCAGCACGTGATCTCGCGCATCGGCAAGATCAGTGGCCCGGAGTCGCTCTACGTCGCAGGCGTGGGCCAGCACCAGATGTGGGCCTCGCAGTTCATCTCCTACGAGCACCCCAACACCTGGATCAACTCCGGGGGGCTGGGCACCATGGGCTTCGCGGTGCCGGCCGCGATGGGCGCCAAGCTCGGGATGCCCGACCGCACGGTCTGGGCGATCGACGGCGACGGGTGCTTCCAGATGACCAATCAGGAGCTGGCCACCTGCGTGATCAACGACATCCCGATCAAGGTCGCGGTGATCAACAACTCCAGCCTCGGCATGGTGCGCCAGTGGCAGACCCTCTTCTACAACGAGCGGTACTCCAACACCGACCTGCACACCTCCGCCGACGGCCGGCGCATCCCGGACTTCGTCAAGCTGGCCGAGGCCTACGGCGCGGTGGGGCTGCGCTGCGAGCGCCCGGAGGACGTGGACGCCACGATCGAGAAGGCGATGTCGATCAACGACGTCCCGGTGGTGGTCGACTTCGTCGTCTACCGCGACTCGATGGTCTGGCCGATGGTGCCCGCCGGGGTCAGCAACGACGACATCCTCTACGCCCGTGACCTGACCCCGACCTGGGATCGCGAGGAGTGAACACTCCCGCTCACCGCCCCGCGCGGTCAGTTCCGCTCTCGTGTGGTCACTTCCGGCCGAGTGCGGTCAGTCCCGAACAGTCCTCCCGGCGTGTCGCGGTCGGAAGTGACCGCACTCAGCCCGCCGAGCCGTTGAGACCCGAAGCAAGGTAGGAGATCCCATGAGCAAGCACACGCTGTCGGTGCTGGTCGAGAACAAGCCCGGCGTGCTGACCCGTGCCGCCGGCCTGTTCGCCCGGCGCGGCTTCAACATCCACTCCCTGGCGGTCGGCCCCACCGAGCACTCGGACGTGTCCCGGATGACCGTCGTGGTGGACGTCGAGGGCCTGCCGCTGGAGCAGGTGACCAAGCAGCTGAACAAGCTGGTCAACGTGATCAAGATCGTCGAGTTGGAGACCACCTCGTCGGTCCAGCGCGAGCTGTTGCTGGTCAAGATCAAGGCCGACATCAACTCACGGTCCAACGTGCTCGAGACCGTCCGGTTGTTCCGGGCGAAGGTGGTCGACGTGGCTCCCGATGCGGTGACCGTCGAGGTGACCGGCAACCCGGACAAGCTCGAGGCGTTCCTGAAGGTCATCGAGCCGTTCGGCGTCCGAGAGCTGGTGCAGTCGGGTCTGGTGGCCATCGGGCGGGGGAGCCGCTCGATCACCGACCGTTCGCTGCGCTCGGCCTGAGGTCCGGCACCGCCCGCCAACCCCATATCGTTGCGCTACACCAATCCATCGAAGGAGATGCACCCCGTGGCCGAGATGTTCTACGACTCCGACGCTGACCTGTCCGTGATCCAGGGCCGCAACGTCGCGGTGCTCGGGTACGGCAGCCAGGGTCACGCGCACAGCCTGTCCCTGCGGGACTCGGGGGTCGACGTCCGGGTGGGCCTGCCGGAGACCAGCGCCAGCCGGGCGAAGGCCGAGGCCCAGGGGCTGCGGGTGGTCACTCCCGCCCAGGCCTGTGAAGAGGCCGACGTGGTCATGATCCTGGTGCCCGACCACCTGCAGCGGCACGTGTACGCCGAGGCCGTCGAGCCGAACCTGGTGGACGGCGATGCGCTGTTCTTCGGGCACGGGTTCAACATCCGCTTCGGCTACATCAAGCCCCCGGCCGGGGTGGACGTCGCGATGGTCGCGCCGAAGGGCCCGGGCCACCTGGTGCGCCGCGAGTACGTCGACGGACGCGGCGTGCCGGTGCTGGTCGCGGTCGAGCAGGACGCCACCGGCAGCGCCTGGCCGCTGGCACTGTCCTATGCCCGCGGGATCGGCGGCCTGCGGGCCGGCGGGATCAAGACCACCTTCACCGAGGAGTGCGAGACCGACCTGTTCGGTGAGCAGGCCGTGCTCTGCGGCGGCATGAGCAAGCTGGTGCAGACCGGCTTCGAGGTGCTCACCGAGGCCGGCTACCAGCCCGAGGTGGCCTACTTCGAGTGCCTGCACGAGCTCAAGCTGATCGTCGACCTGATGTACGAGGGCGGCATCGCCAAGCAGCGCTGGAGCGTCTCGGACACCGCCGAGTACGGCGATTACGTCTCCGGCCCGCGCGTGATCGACGGCTCGGTCAAGGAGCACATGCAGCAGTTGCTCGCCGAGATCAAGGACGGCACGTTCGCCGCCCGGTTCATCGCCGACCAGGATGCCGGGGCGCCGGAGTTCAAGCGGTTGCGGGCCGAGGGCGAGGCGCACCCGATCGAGGCCACCGGCCGCGAGCTGCGCAAGCTGATGGCCTGGGTCAAGTCGACCGACAACGACTATGTCGAGGGCACCGCGGCGAGATGAGCGGGTGCCGCCGGTGTTGCGGTGCCCGCCAGATCGCCGCAATTCAACACCGCGGCCCGGCAGGTGCAGCGGGCATGCCGATCGCGTGCTGAGGGGGGCGGACGATGGGCTTGTTGCGGTTCTTCCGCGGCGACAGGAAGACCTCGGTTCGTGCCCTGGGCATGGGCATGGAGCTGGTCCACGCGCTGTTCAACGGCAACAAGCAGGTGCAGGTGGCCGAGCGGGAGCAGGAGAAGCGGATCGGCAAGCCCACGAAGCTCTCGCCGGGCGACCTGGCGGCGGGTCCGCTGGACCTGCCGGACGACTGGAGACGGACACCGGAGCAGTGATCGAGGCATGAGCACCACTGGCAACGAACCCGGGCGGCGGCCCGTCGTCCTGATCGCCGAGGAACTCTCCCCGGCCACCGTGCAGGTCCTGGGGGACGACTTCGACGTTCGCTGGTGTGACGGCACCGATCGCCCGGCGCTGCTGGCGGCCCTGGCCGAGGCGGATGCCCTGCTGGTGCGATCGGCGACCCAGGTGGACGCCGAGGCCATCGCCGCCGGCCGCCAGTTGCGGGTCGTGGCCCGGGCGGGGGTGGGGCTGGACAACGTGGACGTCGCGGCCGCTACCCAGGCCGGGGTGATGGTGGTGAACGCGCCCACCTCGAACATCGTCTCGGCGGCCGAGCTCGCGGTGGCCCTGCTGCTCGCGGTGGCGCGCAACGTGCCCCAGGCACACGCCTCGCTCAAGGGCGGTGCCTGGAAGCGCTCGGCGTACACCGGGGTGGAGCTGCAGGGCAAGACGGTGGGCGTGCTGGGGCTGGGACGGATCGGCGTCCTGGTGGCGCAGCGCCTGTCGGCGTTCGGCATGCGGGTGGTGGCCTACGACCCGTACGTCTCGACCGCCCGCGCCGGGCAGATGGGGGTCCGGCTGCTCAGCCTGGACGACCTGCTGGCCGAGGCCGACTTCATCACCGTTCACCTGCCGAAGACCCCCGAGACCATCGGGTTGATCGGTGAGGACCAGCTGCGCAAGGTCAAGCCCACGGTGCGGATCGTCAATGCCGCCCGGGGTGGGATCGTGGACGAGAAGGCGCTGCTGGTGGCGCTGGAGGAAGGCCGGGTCGCCGGGGCCGGGCTGGACGTGTTCGCCAGGGAACCCTGCACGGACTCCCCGCTGTTCGCCCTCGACCGGGTGGTGGCCACCCCCCACCTGGGCGCCTCCACCGACGAGGCGCAGGAGAACGCCGGGATCTCGGTGGCCCGCTCGGTGCGCCTGGCACTGGCCGGTGAGTTGGTGCCGGACGCGGTCAACGTCTCCGGTGGGGTGATCGCCCAGGAGGTACGGCCGGGGATCGCCCTGGTGGAGAAGCTGGGCCGGGTGTTCACCGCCGTGGCCGGCGGCCTGCCGGTGCAGCTGGACGTCGAGGTGCACGGGGAGATTGCCGCCCACGACGTGTCGGTGCTGCGGCTGGCCGCGCTCAAGGGCCTGTTCACCGACGTGGTCGAGGACCCGGTGTCCTACGTCAACGCGCCGGTGCTGGCCGCCGACCGCGGGATCGAGACCCGGCTGATCGCCGACGGCAACAGTCCCGCGTTCCGCAACGTGGTCACCCTGCGCGGGTGCCTGGGCGACTCCACCCCGCTGGCGGTCTCGGGCACCCTGACCGGTCCCAAGCAGGTGGAGAAGCTGGTCGGCATCGACGACCTCGACTTCGAGCTGCCGCTGGCCGACCACCTGCTGGTGCTGCGCTACGAGGACCGTCCGGGCGTCATCGGCGCGATCGGCGGCGTGCTCGGGGACGTCGGGGTGAACATCGGCTCGATGCAGGTCGCGCGCCCCGAGCAGGGTGGCCAGGCGGTGGGCGTCCTGACCCTGGATCAGGCGGTTCCGGCGGCGGTCCTGGAATCGATCGTGGAGCGCATCGGTGCGGTGTCCGGGCGGCGTGTGGACCTGACGTGAGGCGGCTCGGGTGAGCGGCTCGGCTCGCCTGGCGGCGGCCTGCCCGAACGAGGACGCCGCCCAGGCCGCGCGCCGGATCGGGCTCGAGGGCGGCAATGCCGTGGATGCCGCGGTGGCGGCGATGCTCGTGGTCAGCGTCAACGAGCCCGGCATGGTCTCGCTCGCGGGCGGCGCCTTCATCACGGTGGACCCCGGGGACGGGCGGGCCCCGGTCACCATCGACGGGTACGTCGAGATGCCCGGGCGCGGACTGCCACCGGATGCCTTCGGCCGGGGGCTGCGGGAGATCTACACCGACTACGGCGGCGGCACGCACATGACCATCGGCCACGGCTCGGTGGCCACTCCGGGGGTGCTGCCGGCGCTCGAGGTGGCTCAGGGGCAGTTCGGCGCCCTGCCCTGGCCGGTGGTGGTGGAGCCCTCGATCGAGGTGGCGCGCAAGGGCTTTGCGCTCAGCGCGGCGGTCGACTACTTCCTGTCCCACACCCGCGAGGACCTCTACGGTCACGATCCCGCCACCCGGGCGGCGCTGCACCATGCCGACGGCAGCCCGGTGCGCCGGGGCCAGACCCTGCACATCCCCGACCTGGCCGACTTCCTGGAACGGGTTGCGCGCGAGGGCTCCTCGGCGCTCATGCGCGGTGACGTGGCGCAGGTGCTCGCCGAGGAGATGGCGGCCCACGGCGGGCTGATCACCCTGGCCGACCTGGAGGCCTATCGGCCCGCGGTACGCCCGGCCACCCTGATCGAGGTGGGCCCGGCCCATCGCCGCTGGCACCTGGCGACCAACCCTCCGCCCGCGATCGGAGGGCCGGTGCTGGCCGCCCTGTTGCTCCTGCTGGGTGAGGGCCCGGCCGCTGCGGGCACGGTGCCGGTCGGTGGGGCCGCCGATCTCGCGTGGGTGATCGGGGTGGTGCGGTCCGTGCTGGCGCACCGCCGCGGGGTGCTGGACGTCGCCCCCGACCGGGCGGCCGCCGCCCAGGCGCTGCTGGACGGCGTGCTCGCGGGCGGTCAGGCCTGGCGCGGGAGGTCGCCGTCCACGGCGCACGTCTCGACCGTGGACGCTGCCGGCGCCGCCTGCGCGATCACGGCCTCCACGGGGTACGGCTCGGGGATCACCATCCCGGGAACCGGGGTCTGGCTCAACAACTGCCTGGGCGAGCACGAGCTCAACCTCACCGGCGTGCACAGCCTCGCGCCCGGCGTCCGGCTGGCCTCGAACATGGCCCCCACGGTGGGCCGGCGCGACGACGGGGCCTGGATGGCGATCGGGTCACCCGGCGCCGACCGGATCACCACCGCGCTGGCGCAGGTGATCGGCGCCGCGGCGTTCGGCGGGTGCGACTGGGACCACGCGGTGAGTCGTCCCCGGCTGCACATCAGCGCCCCGGGGGTCGGTACCGAGCAGTTGGAGTACGAGCAGGACCTGGGGATCGAGGCGATGGACGCCGAGGGCCTGCTGCCCTCACCGAGCGAGCTGCCCCGTCGGGCCCACCCGCCGTCATCGATGTACTTCGGCGGCGTGGGGGTCGCGGTGCACGAGTCCGGCGGGTGGGTACACGCGGTGGCCGACCCTCGGCGGGGCGGGGCGATCGCGGTTCTCTGAGCGGGCCGGCCCGAGGACGACGGCCGCTCGACGTGTCGGAAGGCCCGCTCGTCCCGTGGTGCCGTTGGGCCCCCATGCGTGCTCGCGCCGCATGCCAGCGTGCTCGAGTGTCCACGGCACCCGCTGAACCGACCCGCCTGCTCCGGCGGATCTTCCAGCACCCGGCCCAGGCTGCCGTGGCCGGGTTCGCGGCCACCATCGTCGGGGGAGCCCTCCTGCTGGCACTGCCCATCGCTCGCGAGCACCCAGTGGGCCGGCCGGTGATGCCGGCCCTGTTCACCGCCACCAGCGCCACCTGTGTCACCGGCTTGGCCACGGTGGACACCGCCACGTACTGGACGCCGTTCGGGCAGGTGGTCATCGCAGTGCTGATCCAGGCCGGTGGTCTGGGCATCATGACCCTGGCCAGCCTGCTCGCTCTGTTCGTCAGCCGGCGGATGGGGCTGCGCAGCCGGCTGACGGCAGCGGCGGAGAACAACATCGGTCTGGGGGACGTCAAGCGGGTCCTGCTCAGCGTCCTACGGATCACCCTGGCGATCGAGGCCGTCGTCGCCGTCCTGCTCACCCTGCGCTGGTGGGTCGGCTACGACGAGAGCCTCGGCAGGTCGCTGGCGCTCGGCACCTTCCATGCGGTGTCGAGTTTCAACAACGCCGGGTTCGCGCTCTTCACGGACAACCTCGTGTCCTTCGGCTCCGACCCCTGGATCCAGGTGCCGATCTGCGTGTCGATCGTCCTGGGCGGGCTCGGGTTCCCGGTGATCCTCGAGCTGCTGCGTCGGACGCCGTACCGCCGCTGGACGCTGCACACCCGGCTCACGATCGGCATGACCATCGCCCTGTTGATCGGTGGGTGGGTGTTCCTGGGCATCAACGAGTGGGACAACCCGAACACCATCGGCAACGCCGACCTCGGCACCAAGCTGCTGCAGTCCTTCTTCCACAGCGTGCAACCGCGTACGGCGGGCTTCAACGCCTGGGACTACTCCCAGGTCAGTGACGCGAGCCTGCTGGGCACGATCGTGCTGATGTTCATCGGCGGCGGCTCGGCCAGCACCGCCGGCGGCTTGAAGGTCACCACGTTCATCCTGCTGTTCTTCGTGATCCTCACCGAGGTCCGCGGCGAGGATCACGTCAACGTCTTCGAGCGCCGGGTCGATGCGCGCACCATCCGGCAGGCACTCACCGTCGCGCTGCTCGGGGTGGCTGCGGTCGTCGGCGCGACCATGGTGCTCAGCGAGGTCACCGGCTTCGCGCTGCGGGACTCGATGTTCGAGACCACCTCGGCGTTCGCCACCGTCGGACTGTCGACCGGGATCACCCCGAAGATGCCGGTCATGGGCCAGTGGGTGCTGATCCTGCTGATGTTCCTCGGCCGTCTCGGCCCGATCACCCTGGTCTCGGCGCTCTTGCTGCACGATCATCAACGCCGCTACGTCTACCCGGAAGGAAGGCCTCTCATTGGCTAGGCAGAACACGAACGCCGCTGTGGTCGTGATCGGCCTGGGGCGGTTCGGCAAGGCACTGGCCCTCGAACTCGAGCGGGACGGCGCGGAGGTGCTCGGCATCGATTCCGACGCCCGCCGGGTGAACGACCTCGCGGGCCGGGTGACCCACGTCGTGCAGGCGGATTCCACCGACATCGAGGCCATGCGCCAGCTCTCGGTTCAGGACTTCGACCGGGCGGTGATCGCGATCGGCAACAGCCTCGAGGGCAGCGTGCTCACCGCGTTCGTGCTGCGCAATCTCGGCGTGACGAACATCTGGGCCAAGGCCGCCAGCGCCGCCCAGCGCCAGATCCTCGAACAGGTCGGGGTCGGCCATGTGGTGCGCCCCGAGCACGACATGGGACGGCGGGTCGCTCACCTGGTGCGCGGCAAGATGCTGGACTACATCGAGTTCGACGACGGGTACGCCATCGTCAAGACGGTGCCGCCCAAGTTCCTGCTCGGGGTGCCGTTGGGTCGCTCCGGGGTGCGCAACCGGTACGGCGTGACCATCGTGGGGGTCAAGGCGGCCGGTGACGACTTCACCCATGCCACGGCGGACACCGTCGTCCGCGAGGGTGATCTGGTGATCGTCTCGGGGAATCGGCGCAAGGTGGAGGAGTTCTCCAGCCTGGACTGATGCCGGGGTGGGCCCAAGTCCCGGGCGGGGCCGAGTGCCGCGTCGGTGAGGCGCCGTCCGGTTCGTGGACACTGCCTGGCCGCTGTCCGTACGGCGGGTACCCTGCGGCGCATGGACAGCATGCGCCTCGCAGTGATCGCCGGAGACGGCATCGGACCCGAAGTCGTCGCCGAGGGCCTGAAGGCCCTGCGGACGGCGCTGGACGGTGAGGTGAGTGTCGAGACCACCGACTACGACCTGGGTGCCCGGCGCTGGCACGCGACCGGTGAGACCCTGCCCGCGCAGGCCCTGGGGGAGCTGCGCGAGCACG
Organism: Kineosporiaceae bacterium; assembly: GCA_016794595.1. Lineage (GTDB taxonomy): Bacteria > Actinomycetota > Actinomycetes > Actinomycetales > Kineosporiaceae > JADJPO01. Next base: position 133,290 of record JAEUJN010000076.1, on the reverse strand, counting down.
ACGCGATCCTGCTGGGTGCGATCGGTGACCCGGGGGTGCCCAGCGGGGTGCTCGAGCGGGGGCTGCTGCTGCGCCTGCGGTTCGAGCTCGACCACTACGTCAACCTGCGTCCGGCGCGCCTCTACCCGGGGGTGTCCTCGCCGCTGGCCGACCCGGGCGACATCGACTTCGTCGTGGTCCGCGAGGGCACCGAGGGCCCCTACACCGGCAACGGTGGTGCGCTGCGGGTGGGGACTGCGCACGAGATCGCCACCGAGGTGAGCGTCAACACCGCGTTCGGGGTCGAGCGCGTCGTCCGGGACGCCTTCGCCCGGGCCGCGAACCGGCCGCGCCGGCACCTGACCCTGGTGCACAAGCACAATGTGCTCAGCCACGCCGGACACCTGTGGCGGCGCACCGTCGAGCGGGTCGGCGCCGAGTTCCCCGAGGTGACCACGGCGTACCAGCACGTGGACGCCGCGACCATCTTCCTGGCCACCGACCCGACGCGGTTCGACGTGATCGTCACCGACAACCTGTTCGGCGACATCATCACCGACCTCGCGGCCGCGATCGCCGGTGGGATCGGGCTGGCGGCCTCGGGCAACATCAACCCCGATCGTTCGGTGCCGTCGATGTTCGAGCCGGTGCACGGCTCGGCACCCGACATCGCCGGGCAGGGCACAGCCGACCCGACCGCCACCGTGCTGTCGGTGGCGATGCTGCTCGAGCACCTGGGGCACGACAAGGCGGCGGCGCGGGTGGAGCAGGCGGTCGCCGCCGACCTCGCCGAGCGTGGGTCGGCGGGCCGAGTATCGCGGTCGACCGCCGAAATCGGTGACGCCATCGCCGCCCGGATCTGACATGACCCCCGAGGAGTTCCCGTGTCTGCCCTGACCTTCGCCGGCAAGCCGTTCCAGATGACCCCGAACCCGCACCCGGCCACCGCCGAACGTCGGGCGGCCATCCTGGCCGACCCGGGCTTCGGCAAGAACTTCAGTGACCACATGATCCAGTCCACCTGGACCACCGAGGGGGGCTGGGGTCCGGCCGAGCTGAAGCCCTACGGCCCGCTGACCCTGGACCCGGCGGCCGCCGTCCTGCACTACGCGCAAGAGATCTTCGAGGGGCTCAAGGCCTACCGGCACGCCGACGGCTCGATCTGGTCGTTCCGTCCCGAGGCCAACGCGGCCCGGTTGCAGCGCTCGGCGCGCCGGCTCGCCCTGCCCGAGCTGGCGACCGAGGACTTCATGGCGGCGATCGAGGCCCTGGTGGCGGCGGACTGCGCCTGGGTGCCCGAGAGCGCGCCGGGGCAGGAGCGCTCGTACTACCTGCGCCCGTTCATGTACGCCTCCGAGCCGTTCCTGGGCGTGCGGCCGGCGGCCACCATCGAGTTCCTGCTGATCGGCTGCCCGGTCGGCTCGTACTTCTCCGGCGGGGTCCGGCCGGTCTCGATCTGGCTGTCCTCGGCCTACACCCGCGCGGCCCGCGGCGGGACGGGCGAGGCGAAGTGTGGGGGCAACTACGCGGCGTCCCTGGCGCCGATGTTGGAGGCGGGCGAGCACGGCTGCGACCAGGTGTGCTTCCTGGACGCCGCGGAGAACCGCTGGGTCGAGGAGCTCGGCGGGATGAACCTGTACTTCGTGACCCGCGACGGCCGGTTGATCACCCCGGAGCTCGGCACGATCCTGGAGGGGGTCACGCGGAGTTCGATCCTGGTGCTGGCCAAGGAGCTCGGGCTCGAGGTGGAGGAGCGCAAGGTCGACATCGCCGAGTGGCGTGAGGGGGTCGCCGGTGGTGAGGTGACCGAGGTGTTCGCCTGCGGGACGGCGGCCGTGATCACACCGGTGGGCAAGCTGGTCTGGGACGGTGGCGAGGTGGTCAGTCGGAACGCCGGTGCCGAGGACTCGGTGACGATGCGATTGCGGCGGACGCTGGTCGACATCCAGTACGGCCGGGCCACCGACACCCACGGCTGGATGCGCCGCCTGGCCTGACCCGGGTGTCCGGCTCGGTGATCAGGCAATTCCGTGCACATGGCGCCGGGAGCAGCGTCGTCCCGCGCCCCTCGCCGTGTCGGGTGTGGGATCACACGGTTCGGGCGTCCACCTCGTAGCGCAGCACGCGGGGGTCGCGGGTGAGCAGGGTGAGGCCCTCGCATCGTGCTTGTGCGACGAGCATCCGATCGAACGGGTCGCGGTGCAGCATCGGCAGCTCGCCAGCCGCTGCGGCGTGGGGCGTCCGGATCGGCAGCGGGGCCAGACCACAGGCGTCGATCGTCGGAGCCAGTGGCCGCGGGCCCCACAGCTTGCCCGCTGCTTGCTTGATCGCGATCTCCCAGACCGACGCCACGCTCACGAACACCTCTGCCTCGGTATCGATCAAGGTCTTCACCTCGTCGGACAACTCCTCGGCATCGGCCAGCCACCAGAGCACGACATGCGTGTCCAGCAGCCATCTCATCGGTCAGTGCCCGTGCCGCCCGTGTCGTTCGCGCCGAGGAACTCCCGCTCGATGGCGGTGTTGACCTCGGGCGAGTCCCAGTCGTCGGCGAACTCCAGCTGTCCCCTCAACATGCCACGCCCGGGCCGCCGGGTGGTCCGGGGGAGCGGTATCACCTTCGCCACGGGTGTCCCGGCGCGGCTGATGATCACTTCCTCGCCTCGCTCGACCCGCTCGATGATCCGGGAGAGCTGGGTCTTGGCATCGTGAATGTTGTAGCTGGCCAGAGGCTCGTTCACAGTCGCCCTCCCGCAGATGGTTAGCCAAGAGCTTAGCTCACCGAGGTTCCCGGGACGTGGCTCCGCGTGCGGCGCTACTGCGTTCCCGCGCGGGCGTCCCTGGATGCCGCTCAGCGCGGATCCCGACCGCGGTGTTCCGAGGGACCCTCTCGGGTGTGGCAGACTGTGCCCACCATGACCGGCCTCGTCATTATCGGCAGGCGCGTCGGCACCGCCTAGAGCACACCATCGCTCGGCACCGTCGACGCGCAGACCCTTCGCGATTTCGCGAGGGGTCTTTTTCGTGGGTGGGCAGTGATGGGCGAACCGCACCGGCACAAGAGAGGGCGAACGATGACCGCGAGCAGCACCTTCCAGGTCTACGACACCACGCTGCGCGACGGCGCCCAGCAGGAGGGCCTGAGCCTGTCGGTGGCCGACAAGCTGACCATCGCCACCCACCTGGACGACCTGGGCGTCGGCTTCATCGAGGGCGGCTGGCCGGGCGCGATCCCCAAGGACACCGAGTTCTTCCGCCGCGCGGCGTCCGAACTGTCCCTGCGTACCGCCCAGCTGGCCGCCTTCGGCGCCACCCGCAAGGCCGGGGTCGCCGCGGCGGACGACCCGCAGGTGCGGGCGCTGGTCGACTCGCTCGCGCCGGTGGTGACCCTGGTGGCCAAGAGCGACATCCGGCACGTGGAGCGGGCGTTGCGCACGAGCGGGGCCGAGAACCTGGCCATGGTGCGGGACACGGTCGCCTTCCTGGTGGCCGAGGGCCGGCAGGTCTTCCTGGACGCCGAGCACTTCTTCGACGGATATCGCACCGATCCCGCCTACGCGCTCGAGGTGGCACGGGTTGCGGTCGAGGCGGGCGCGCAGGTGGTTGCCCTGTGCGACACGAACGGTGGCATGCTGCCGTCCGCGATCGCCGACGTGGTGCACGCGGTCGGCCAGGCGACCGGGGCGCCGCTGGGCATCCACTGCCACAACGACACCGGCTGCGCCGTGGCGAACTCGCTCGCGGCGGTGGCCGCGGGCGTCGTCCAGGTGCAGGGAACCCTCAACGGCTACGGCGAGCGGACCGGCAACGCCGACCTGCTCGCCGTGGTCGCCAACCTGGAACTCAAGCTCGGGCACCGGGTTCTGCCCGAGGGCAAGCTCGCCGAGGCGACGCGGATCGCGCACGCCGTCAGCGAGATCACGAATGTCCCGCCGTACTCCAGGCAGCCGTATGTCGGTGCGAGCGCCTTTGCCCACAAGGCAGGCCTGCACGCGTCAGCGATCAAGGTCGATCCTGATCTCTATCAGCACGCCGACCCCACAACGGTCGGCAACGACATGCGCATGCTGGTCTCGGACATGGCAGGGCGTGCCTCCATCGAGCTCAAGGGGCGCGAACTGGGGTACGACCTGGCCGGACAGGGCGACCTGGTCACTCGGATCACCGAGCGGGTCAAGTCCCTGGAGGCGGCGGGCTATACCTTCGAGGCGGCGGACGCCTCGTTCGAGTTGCTGCTGCGCGAAGAGGCGGATGGCGTCCGGCCCGGCTACTTCGACGTGGAGAGCTGGCGGGTGATCACCGAGTCCCGTCCCGGGGTGGACGCGCTCAGCGAGGCCACGGTCAAGCTGCTCGCCGGGGGTGCACGGCAGGTGGCCGTGGGGGAGGGCAACGGCCCGGTCAACGCCCTCGACCAGGCCCTGCGTGGGGCCTTGCTGCCGGTCTATCCCGAGCTGGCCAAGCTGCAGCTGGTCGACTTCAAGGTGCGCATCCTCGATGCCTCCTCCGGCACCGACGCGGTGACCCGGGTGCTGATCGAGACCGCCGATGCCCGCGGTACGTGGACCACGGTCGGTGTCGGCGCGAACCTCGTCGAGGCGTCCTGGCAGGCGCTGGTCGACGGCCTCACCTACGGCCTGCTGCGCGCCGCCGTCACCCCCCGCTGACCTCACCCACCCACAGAACCCGCTCACAACCTGCTCGTGCTCCGCAGGTGACGCGCCCCGCTCCCCGGCCAGGGGCTGGCGGCGTCACCTGCGGAGCATGGCGCGTCGGCTGCGGAGCATGAGCAGGTTCGTGTGGCTCGAGGGTCAGGGCTACGGGGCCGGGACGGGAATGGGCTCGAGCACAGGGAGGTCGATCGGCGGCAGGGTCTCGATGTTCGGCTTGGGAATCGTCGTCGAGGTCGAGATCGCCACGCTCCCCGCAGAGTCCATGATCTGAGTGTGTTGCGTGACCGTGCCGTTGCCGTTGTCGGTGATGGTGACGATCACCGTTCGAACGGTCTGGCCGTCCTCGGCGGTGGCCCCGGTGAGGGTCACGGTGTTCCAGATCGGGTCGGTGGTGATGGTTGCCGAGAAGGAGTCGGCGCCCGCGTCCACGCCGATCGCCACCGTGTCGCCCGAGACGTTGATGCTCACCGGAACGCTGCTGCCGGACGGCGTCATCATGACGCCCTGGGTCAGGCCGTTCGTGGGGTCGCCACCCTGGCTGGTGATCACCAGGGTGTTGCCCTCGCCGAGATCGATGATGTTCGGTCGGACGCCGTTCGCGGCCATGGTGTCCCAGGCGCTGAAGCCGGCACCCGGCATCGACCACTCGGGGGCTGCCTCCCACCAGCGGAAGCACTCGCCGTTGTAGTACGTGCACCCACCGCCGCCGAAGAACTCCTCGAACTCCTCGGCGTTCGCCTGGCCGGCCGTCGCCACCCCGGCGATCGGGATGGCGAGCGCTGCGACGCCGAGGGTCAGACCCCGACGCAGGCGGGTGATGGTACGGAGACGTCCAGGCATGTCGAGAGCTCCCGAGAGATCCAACCGAATGATCATGTCGCACGGAAAGTACCAGCTTGCACCGCTCCGAACCGTGAAAAGTACATGATTCGTCAGCAAAGATATGACAGGAGGCGAATGTCGAGTTAGCTTGACTTTGTGTCGGGTAAGGTTGACATTGGATTTGTGGTCAAGACGACGGCCGCCGGGCGAGTGAACGCGGTACGCGTGCACCGCCAGCTCGCCGGCCTCACTCAGGCCCAACTCGCCACGGAGTGTGAGGTCAGCCGGCAGACCGTCGTGGCCATCGAAGCGGGCGACTATGCCCCCTCGGTCTACCTCGCCTTGCGCCTGGCCACCGTGCTGGGGGCGACGGTCGAGACCCTGTTCGCGCCATCGGATGCGGGGAAACGATCATGAGCACGTCGATCAAGCGGTCAGCCTTCATGCGGTTCGCTGCGGGAGTGGCCGATTTCGGCGACCCCTTCTACGCCGAGGAGCGCCAACGGGACGTCTGGAACGAGGCCTCGGCCTTCGGGTTCCAGCTGATGCTCTGGGGCACCCTGAGCCTGGGCACGGTGATGCTCTGGGTCGGCGGGCACGAGTCCCTGCCCTGTGCCGCGAGTGTGATCGGGCTGGGCGGCCTGGCCGCCGCCCTGACCATCGGGTACGCCGGACGGCTGGGGGTCACAGCGGCGGGCAACTGGTCGGTCAACCGGCGCCGGTACGTGGCGCTCGCCGTCCTCTTGCTGGCCCTGGCCGGCGGCTTGGTGCGCGCACTGGCCGAGGCCGACTCGACGCTGACCTCCGACGCCAGCACGATCGCGGGCCTGCTCGTGGGCGCCTCGGCCGCCCTCCTGCTGGTCTGGGTCATCGGCCGGTCAGCTCGCGTTCGCCGGGCCCCCGAGGCGGACGACGAGCCCTGAGCCGCCCGCCCGGCCGGGCTCGGTGATGCAGGACGCCCCACGCGGGAGGCCCGGCAGGGCTGCGAGTGATCCTCCGCCTGCTGGGTGTGTGACCTACTGCGGAGCCGATGTCACCTGCGCTGGCCGACGGCAGAGTCCAGCATGAGGTCGCAGAGTGCTATCAGCTTGGCCCGCAAGGGTTCTGCGCGGCGGATGAGTTCGCGCTGGGCGGTCAGATAGGCGGCCTTGCCCTCGGCCGTCTCGATCGGGATCGGCTCGTAGCCCAGGGATCTCAGATCGTAGGGGGAGGCCCGCATGTCCAGGACGCGGGCGTCGCGGGCGAGTTCGAAGCAGTCCACGACCAGCTCGGACGGCGTGGCCGGGGTGAGCTTGTAGGCCCACTTGTACAGATCCATGGTCGCGTGCAGGCACCCCGGCTGCTCCAGCCCGACCTGGTCTGCACGGGTGGGTTGAAACTCGTTGCGCGGCCTGGCATCCGCGGTGAAGAAGCGGAAGGCGTCGTAGTGGCTGCACCGGATCCGGTGGTTCTCGACCACCGTGTCGGTGCCGGGCCCGCCCAGTCGCAGGGGCACCAGGTGGCGTTGGTCGGACGCAGACTGCCGGTAGACCATCGCCCACTCGTGCAGCCCGAAGCAGGTCATCCGGGCGGGGCGGGATGCGGTGGCGACCAACAGGTCTCGTAGGTGCCGGACGTCGTCCGCGCGGCGCGCGAGGAAGGCCGGCAGGTCCAGGTCGGGCACCCCGGGGTGAAACTGGCGCAGCTGCCCGGGACGCAACGAGTAGTAGGTGAACAGGAAGTCCTCGACCGGGTGCCGCTCACCCCGTGCTCGCCGCGCCAGGTGGTCGCCGACCAGCGCGTCGACCCGGGCCTCGTGGGCGGCCCGCCGCTGGTCCGGAGAGGGTGGCGACGTGGTCGGCACCCCGTCCGAGCCCTCTGGCGCGAGTGGCTGGTGCGCCGTGGTCACCGTGGTCACCGTGGTCACCCGGGCGAGCCTACCGGCCGGTGTCGGCGGACCCGGCGGGGGCCGGCGCCGTCGTCGACCCCCTGACCACGAGATGGGTGGCCAGTTCGACGTGATGGGAGTCGATGGTCTCGCCGGCAGCCAGGCGCAGCGCGGTGCGAACCGCGACCGCCCCCATCTCGTGCAGGGGCTGGCGCACCGTGGTCAGCGGCGGCGAGGCCATCCGGGACAGCTGGGTGTCATCGAAGCCGACGATGCTCAGGTCCTCGGGGACCCGCAGGCCGCGCACCCGGGCCGCCTCGATGACCCCGAGGGCCATCTCGTCCGAGCCGGCGAAGATCGCCGTGGGACGCCGCGGCAGGTCGAGCAAGGCGCCGCCGTCCTCGAACCCGCTCTCGTAGACGAAGTCACCGAAGCGGACGTACCCCTCGGGCAGGGTCAGCCCCGCCGCCTCGACCGCCGAGCGCAGCCCGGCCACCCGGGCCTGGCTGCAGGCCGCCGTGATCGGTCCACCGGCATAGCCGATCAGGGTGTGGCCGAGCGAGAGCAGGTGCTCGCCGGCCTCCAGCCCGCCGGAGAAGTTGGTGGACCCCACGCTCGTGATCCGGGTGTGTGGCACGTGCAACGGATCGACAACCACCAGCGGGATCCCTTGTGCGCGAAGTGCATTGACGTGCGCCGCAGTCAGCGAGCCGGTCACCGTGACCAGGGCCCGGCGTCCGCTGGAGGCCAGTTCACGGGCCCACTCGGTCGGACTGCTCTGGCGGTACCGGCCGCCGGAGTCGGCCCGGATGGAGATCACGATGGAGATCCCCAGCTCCTCCCCGACGTCGATCGCGCCGTGGGCGACCTCGGCCGAGTAGGCGTGCAGGTCTCGGTCGAACATCAGCTCCACCGTGGTCGCGGGCTGGGGCTGCGTCCGGCGGGCCACGGGCGGGAACTCGTAGCCACGCAACACGTCCTCGACCCTGGCCCGGGTCGTCGGAGCGACGTCGCTGCGCCCGTTCAGCACCTTGGAGACGGTGGCCACGGAGACCCCGGCCGTCGCGGCCACCGTGGCCAGCGTCGGTCGCCTGCGCCGGGAGAGGGCGTCCGTCACTCTGCTCGCCACCCGCTGACCGGGGCAGCGGCGGTGTTCGCCCCGGAACCGCCGACCGGGACCAGCTCGACGGGGGTGTCCAGCCGGCGGTCGTGGCCGACGACGCGCGGCGGGCCGCTGAACCGGACCACGCCGTGGCACGGCAGATCCTGGCTAGAGGATCCGACGAACACCTCGACCTCACCCGGCTCGACGACCCGACGCAGGTCCGGTCCGACGAACGCCGTCCGATCGGCGTGCACGCGGAAGGTGACATCGACGGCCGCGCCCGGCTCGAGCCGGACCCGGGCGAATCCGGCCAACTGCCGCACCGGTCGGGTCACGGACGCCAGGACGTCGTGCAGGTAGAGCTGGACGACCTCCTCACCCGCCCGCGGTCCGATGTTGGTCACGCGCGCGCTCACCGCGAGCTCGCCGTCGGTCGGCACGTCGACGGCTGACAACCGCAACCGGCCGATGGCGAAGGAGGTGTAGGACCGACCGTGTCCGAAGGGGAACAGCGGTGCCGCGTCGAGGTTGCTGATGCCGGCGCTGACCGAGGCCCCGAGCGGCGGCTGGAGGTAGGTCGCGGGCTGGCCACCCGGCCCCCGCGGGACCTGGACCGGCAGCTTCCCGCTGGGCTGGACACGCCCGGAGAGTACCCCGGAGATCGCCGCGCCACCCTCCTCCCCGGGCATGAACGCCTGGACGAGTCCCGCGGCGCGACCCGCCACCGCGCCCAGCGCGTACGGGCGCCCCGAGACCACCACCACGACCACGGGGGTGCCGGTGGCCAGGAGGGCATCGAGCAGGTCCTCCTGGACGCCGGGCAGGCGCAGGTCGGCGGCGTCGCAGCCCTCACCGGAGGTGCCCTGGCCGAACAGGCCCGCCCGGTCACCGACGTAGGCGATGCACAGGTCCGCGCCCCGAGCGGCCTCGACCGCCTCGGTGAACCCGCCGCGGTCCTCACCGAGCACGTCACATCCCCGGGCGTGGACGACGTCCACCGGGCTCTGATCATCGCCCGGCGCGAACTGCGGGTCGAGTTCCCTGCGCAGGGCGTCCACGGCGCTCACCACCTCGACGCCCAGGCCCTTGTCGGGGTAGCGGGGGAGCACGTGGTTGGGGAAGGCGTAGCAGCCCATGAACGTCCTCGGGTCGTCCGAGCACGGTCCGACCACGGCGATCCGACCCGGAAGGGGGCGATCCGGCGCCCGCAGCGGCAACGCCGTGCCGGGGTCGAGGAGCACGATCGAGCGCTCGGCCAGCTCGCGGGCGATCTCGCGGTGAACCGGCGCATCCAGATCCACCTCACGGGACCGGGCGACGGAGGCTTCTGGCGTCCAGTCCGGGTCCAGCAGCCCCAGTTCCACCTTCTGCCGCAGGTGTCGGCGCGCGGCCCGATCGATCAGGGCGGGGTCGAGCTCGCCGCGCTGCACCCGCTCGACCAGGGACGGTCCGAAGCCGATGGTGTCGGGCAGTTCGACGTCGATGCCGGCCGCGAGCGCCAGCGCGCCGGCGTCCTCGGCGGTCGCGGCGACGCGGTGCATGGTGGCCAGGAACGGCACGGCCCAGTAGTCGGAGACCACGGTTCCGGTGAAGCCCCACTCCTCGCGCAGCACCTCGGTGAGCAGCCAGGCGTCGGCACCGGCGGGGATGCCGTCCACGTCGGCGTAGGAGTTCATCACCGAGCGCGCGCCACCGAGGGCGATGGCCATCTCGAAGGCGGGCAGGATCAGTTCGAGCAGCTCGCGCCGCCCCATCGAGACCGGGCCGTGGTTGCGTGCCGCGCGCGAGGCCGAGTACCCGGCGAAGTGCTTGAGGGTGGCGATCACCCCGGCCCGTTCGAGCCCGCGGACGTAGGCGGCGCCGAGCGTCCCGACCAGGAAGGGGTCCTCGCCCATGGTCTCCTCGACCCGGCCCCAGCGGTGGTCGCGGACGACGTCCATCACCGGCGACAGTCCTTGGTGCACACCGAGTGCGGCCATGTCGTGCCCGATGGCCGCGGCCATCCGCTCGACCAGCGCGGGGTCGAAGGTGGCGGCCCAGGCGATGGCTGCCGGGTAGACGGTCGCGCCGTAGGCGGTGAACCCGGTCAGGCACTCCTCGTGGACGATCGCGGGGATCCCCAGCCGGCTGTGGGCCAGCACGACCTCCTGCTGGCGGATCACCTGCGCCGCGCCGTCCGCCACCGTGACCGGACGGCTGCCGTAGATCCGGGTGAGCTGGCCGAGGCCGTGGGCGGCGGCGACCTCCAGCGGGACGGCGTGGCCTGCGGCGAACACGTCCTGCAGGGGCGCGACGTTGAGGGTGTGGTCGGAGCCCGGCTCGACGCCCGGCTCGACACCTGGCTGGACGCCCGGCTCGACGTCGGGCGCAGGGGTCGGGTCCGATCCCTGCATGTCGTTGCCGACCCACCGGCTGCCGAGCTGGGCGACCTTCTCCTCGAGGGTCATGGCCGCGAGAAGGGCCTCGACCCGCTCCTCGACCGGCCTGGCGGGATCGTGCCAGGGCAGCGGGTGGGGTGGCAGGGCGCTCGCCGGGGGCGCGTCGTGCTGGCCGGTCATTGTCACTCCCGCTGGAACGGGTCTCGATCGAAAGTTTCGATCGTTGAAAAGGTTTGTAGCGGCCTGTGAGGCAGGACGCTTCCCGCTGGAAGTGTTGCGCTTTGGTCCCGATGTGGCAAGAGACCCCGCGGGCCATTGACACCACCATGCGACGAATCCTACCGTGGGCGATACGGCAGTTTCGAAACATTTCGATAAGTCCGAACGCCGTCTCGGTGGTCGGGCCGTCGCTGCCCGGTGGAGCATTCGTGTGTCCGCGGCCGGACCGCGGCCCCTCACCCTGCGGAGATCAACGTGGATCCAAGGACCACCTCTCGGCGCAACTTCCTGGCACTGGCGGCCGGCCTGCCCGTCGCGGCGGCCACACTCGCCGCCTGCGGCAGCTCCGGCCCCAGCTCGACCAACCCGAGTGCGTCGGCGGGAGGTGGTGGCGCCTCCGCCGCGGCGGGTGGCGGTGCCAGCTACTGGACCCTGACCGGCCAGCCCCAGGAGGCGATCCGCAAGGCCACCGTCGATCGGTTCAACGCGGCGAACCCCGGCTCGACGATCGCCCTGACCATGTTCCAGAACGACGCCTACAAGCAGAAGATCAAGACGGCTCTCGGCGCCGGTCAGGCACCGACGATCCTGTGGGGCTGGGGCGGCGGCGGCCTGAAGAGCTGGGTGGACGCCAACCAGGTCGAGGACCTGACGCCGTGGTTCGACTCCAAGCCGGAGATCAAGAACAAGATCTTCCCGGCGGCCTTCGGCGCTGCCACCGTGAACGGCAAGCTGTATGCGATGCCCGGCGAGACGGTCACGCCCATCGTGCTGTTCTACGACAAGCGCTCGTTCGAGAAGATCGGCGCCCAGCCGCCGCAGTCCTGGGGCGACATCATGGATCTCGTGCCCAAGTTCAACGCCAAGGGGATCGCGCCGTTCTCGCTCGGCGGCCAGTCACGGTGGACCAACATGATGTGGCTGGAGTTCCTGTTCGACCGGATCGGCGGTCCCGAGGTCTTCCAGGCCGCCTTCGACGGGGAGAAGGACGCCTGGAGCAACCCGGCGGCCATCCAGGCCCTCACCGAGATGCAGAAGCTGATCACGGCGGGTGGCTTCGTCAAGGGCTTCTCCTCGGTCACCGCCGACTCCAACGCCGACCAGGCCCTGCTCTACACGGGCAAGGCCGCGATGATGGTCCACGGCGCCTGGACCTACGGGAACATGAAGGCGAGCGGCGGCGACTTCGTCACCGGTGGACACCTCGGCTACATGAACTTCCCCGGGGTGGACGGCGGCAAGGGTGACCCGAGCAACTCGGTCGGCAACCCCGGCCAGTACTACTCGATCTCCGCCAAGGCGACCGATGCCGAGAAGGAGACGGCCAAGAAGTTCTTCGAGACCGCGATCCTGGACCTCGAGGAACAGAAGGCGTGGATCGGGTCGGGCAACATCCCGATCGCCAAGGGCTCGGACAGCCTGATCAGCGGCGCCGACGCGGACTGGTTGAAGTTCCAGTACGCCACCGCCAGCGGGGCGAAGAGCTTCGTGCAGTCCTGGGACCAGGCCCTCCCGCCGACCCAGGCCGAGGTGCTGCTGGACAGCATCGCCAAGCTGTTCCAGCTCTCGATCAGCCCCCAGCAATTCGCTGCGAACCTCAACGCGGTGATCGGGAAGTGACCGTGACCGCTCCGCCCGCCGTGCGGCGAGACCGTTCCGCCGTCAGCGGCGGGCGGAGCGGTTCGCTCGCCTGGCTGGTGGTGCCGGCGCTGCTCGTCTTCGTGGTCTTCGCCGTGGTGCCGCTGTTCGGCGTGCTGTACCTGTCGTTCACGCGCTGGAACGGCATCTCGACCGACATCCAGCTGGACGGCCTGAACGCCTGGAAGGCCGTGTTGGCCGACCCGCAGCTGCCCCACTCGCTGCTGGTCACCTTCGAGATCATGGCGCTGTCCTGGGTCGCCCAGACCCCGCTCAGCGTGCTGCTCGGGGTCTTCCTGGCCGGGAGCCAGCGCTATCGGGGTGTGCTCGCAGTGGTGTTCTTCATCCCGCTGCTGCTCTCCTCGGCGGCCATCGCGATCACCTGGAAGGCGTTGCTGGACCCCAATTTCGGGCTGGGCGCGGGGCTGGGCGTGCCGCTGCTGCAGCAGGACTGGCTGGGGCGTGAGGGCCTGGCGGTCGCGGTGGTGGTGTTCATCGTGTCCTGGCAGTACGTGCCGTTCCACACGCTGATCTACCAGGGAGGCGTGCGTCAGATCCCGCGCTCGATGTACGAGGCCGCCGAGTTGGACGGCGCGGGGCGGGTGCGGCAGTTCTTCAGCATCACGCTGCCGCAGTTGAAGTACACGATCATCACCTCCTCGACCCTGATGGTGGTCGGCTCACTGACCTTCTTCGACCTGATCTTCGTGCTGACGGCTGGTGGCCCGGGCGACGCGACCCGCGTGCTGGCCCTGGACATGTACAAGCGCGGCTTCATGGCCAACCTCATGGGCCCGGCCAGCGTGATCGCGGTCATCCTGGTGCTGGTCGGGTTGCTGCTCGCCCTGGTGCTGCGCCGGCTCGGTGGGACCGACCCGAACGAGAGCATGCTGGAGGGGGCCTGAGCGATGGCGACCACGGCGACCCACACCGTCAGCGAGCACGGGGCGCGTCCGGTGGCCGGTGGCACCGGGCGCGTGGCCCGGCTGGCGCGGTGGAACTGGCTGGGCGGCCTGTCCGGCTGGATCTGGCTGGTCGTGGTGATGTTGCCGATCTACTGGATCGTCATCTCCAGCTTCAAGTCGCAGAGCAACTTCTTCGCCACCAAGCCGCTCGCCCCGCCGCAGGAGTGGTCCCTGGCGGCCTACCGGCTGGTCATCGACAGCGACTTCGCGCGGTACTTCGTGAACAGCGTGGCGGTCACCATCGGAGCCGTGATCCCGGCCGTGGTGATCTCGTTCATGGCCGCCTTCGCGATCGTCCGCGGCGGCAACGGGCTCTTCCTGCGGTTCAGCAACGGGCTGTTCCTGATGGGACTGGCGATCCCGCTGCAGGCCGTGATCATCCCGATCTACCTGATCATCATCCGGATGCGGATGTACGACACCCTGACCGGGATGATCCTGCCGTCCATCGCCTTCGCGATCCCGCTGTCCGTCCTGGTGCTGTCGAACTTCATCCGCGACGTCCCGCGTGAGCTGTTCGAGTCGATGCGGCTGGACGGCTGCACCGAGTGGGGGACCATGTGGCGGCTGGCGTTCCCCCTCACCCGCCCCGCACTGGTCACCGTGTCGATCTACAACGCGCTGCAGGTGTGGAACAACTTCCTGCTGCCCCTGATCCTGACCCAGAACCCCACCAAGCGGACGCTGCCGCTGGCGCTGTTCGAGTACCAGGGCCAGTACGGCGTCAACGTGCCGGCCATCCTGGCCTCGGTCGTGCTGACCACCCTGCCGGTCCTGATCTTCTATGCGGTGGGGCGCCGGCAACTGCTCGCCGGGCTCACCGCGGGCTTCTCGAAGTGAGGTGCTGACCTCATCCGTCGGTGCCCGATTCGTCGGTGCCCGGTTGGTCGGTGACGGAGGCCAGCCGGGCGAACACCTCGCGCAGCCCGGGGTAGAGCTCGCGCTGGACGGCGAACAACCGGGCGTACCGAGCCGCCCGGGCAGCGTCCGGGGTGATCGTGCCGCCCAGGGCGCCCATCCGCCGGGAGACCTCACGGACATCGCCGCCGAGCCCCGCACCGGCCCAGGCCAGGACGGCGGCGCCACGCGCGCTGATCTCCTCTCCGTCGCACAGCCGCAGTTGCCGCCCGGTGACGTCGGCGACGATCTGCGCCCACAACGGGCTGCGGCTGCCCCCGCCCATCGCCCGGATCGAGGTGATCGGCGTCCGGGTCGCCTGTTCCAGCCCTTCCAGGTGGAGGCGCAGCTCGAACGCCACCCCCTCGAGCAGTGCCCGGTAGACGTGCGCCCGGGTGTGTGTGCCGGTCAGGCCCACGATCGCCCCGCGCGCGGCCGGATCCCAGTACGGGGTCTGCGCGGCGTTCCAGTAGGGCAGGACGAGCAGGCAGTCGGCCCCGGGGGCGAGCGCCGCCGCGGCCGCCTCCAGGGCAGGGTCGGGGGCGGCGCCCGCGGTGGCGCCGAACTCTCGCCGGAACCAGTCCGCCAGGTAGGCGGCGGCGTTGAGCACCGTCTCCAGCACGAAGGTGCCCGCCGGTGCACCGGCAAGGGTGCGAAACGCGTTGCCGCTGAGGTAGGTCGATGTGGGGGTGCCGAGCACCATCGAGGTACCCAGGTTGAGGTAGGCGGTCCCGGCGTCGACCGCGCCGGCACCCAGACCCGCGGCCTGACCGTCGCCGAGGCCGGCGACCAGCGGGATCGGCCCGGGCAGCCCGAGGTCGGCGGCGATCTCGGGAGCGAGCTGCCCGAGCACCTCACCCGGTGGCACCAGGTCGGGCAGTTGGTCACGGCGCACTCCTGCCAGCCCCAGCAGTTCCGCCGACCAGGTGCCCTCGACCAACTCGAGCAGGCCGAGCGAGTCCGCGCTGGCGGTGCTGGTCGCCCACGGCCCGGTCGCGTGCCCGCCCAGGTGCCGGGTCAGATGGCCGGCCAGGTACCCGTGCACCTCCGCCACGCGGGCGGCGCCGTGCAGCACGGCGGGCTCGTGCCGGGCCAGCCAGGCGAGCTTGTAGAGGGCCGGCGTGGTGTCCGGTGGCTTGCCCGACAGGGCCAGCACCCGATCGGTGCCCAGCTCGGCGATCTCGGCCCCGGCCCGGCTGTCCAGCCAGAGCACGGCCGGGCGCAGGGCCTCGCCGTCCCGATCAAGGCAGACGAAGGACTCCCGTTGATGGGTCAGGCAGGCGGCTGCGACCCGGGCCGGCTCGTCGAGGGCCGAGACCGCCTCGCGGATCGAGCGCCGGGTTGCCTGCCACCAGGTGGCGGCGTCCTGTTCGTGCCGGCCCGGCCCCGGGCGATCGAGGGCCAGCGGCGTCGAGGCCGAGGCAACGGGTCGGCCGGCGCCGTCCATGACCACGGCCTTGGCGGCCGTCGTCGAGCAGTCGACGGCGAGCACGAGCGGGGTGCTCACGGGCGGGGTGCTCACGGGAGGGTGGGGTGGACGATGACCTTGAGACCCTCGCGGGCCACGGCCAGCGCGAAGGCGTCGGCGGCCCGCTCGAGCGGGAAGGTGTGGCTCACCACCCGGCGGACATCCACGGCGCCGCCGAGCACCAGGGCCATCGCTCGCGGGTACACGTCCGTCATGCGCCGCACCAGAGCCAGGGTCAGGCCCTTGCGCCGGGCCACCGAGGCGGTGAACGTGGTCGAGTCGCTGTCGGGGATGCCGGCCAGCACCACCCGCCCGCCTGGCCGGGCCGCCTCGACGGCGAGGCTCACGGCGGCGTCCGGACCCGCCGCCTCGTAGGCCACGTCGACCCCGCGGCCGGCGGTCTGCTCGGCCAGCGCGGCGGCGAACGCTGCGGGCTCGGGCGGCAGGACGGCGTCCGCGCCCAGGTCCAGCGCGGCCCGAGCGCGGTGGGGGAGCGGGTCCACGGCCAGGACCCGCGCGGCGCCCGCCGCTCGGGCGACCTGGAGCAGGCACAGCCCGATCGGACCGCAGCCGACGACGATCACCGTGTCGCCGAGGTGCTGATGACCGAGGTCGTGGGCGTGCACGGCGACCCCGAGCGGCTCGAGCATGGCCACATCGCCGTCCGTCAGCTGCTCCGGGACGCGGTGGAGCAGGTGCTCGGGCCAGGCGAGGAACTCGCGCAGGGCGCCGTCCGTGGCGCCGTGGCCGAGGAACCGCACGGCGGGGCACAGGTTGCGCCACCCGGCCCGGCACTGCTCACAGCGCTCGCACGGGACGGCCGGATCGATGGCAACCCGTTGTCCCGCACGGGGTCCGGCGACGATCACGCCCGCTGCCTCGTGTCCGATCACCAGGGGATCGGCGAGCCGCGCGTCCCCGATCCCGCCCTCGGCGTACCAGTGCAGGTCCGACCCGCACAGGCCGACCGCGCTCACCTGCACCAGGCACTCACCCGGGCCCGGCAGTGGCCGGGGTTCGGACACCAGCCGAACCTCGCCCGCCGCCACCAGTCGTACCGCGCGCATCACGTCGTCCACGGCACCACTCTTCCCCATGGCGGCGCGGGCCTCGCCCCACGTCCCCCGCCGCGCCGCTGCCCCCGGGACAGGTCGTAGGCTCCAGCCGTGCACATCGCGAGATTCACCACCGGTGAGGACCCCCGGTTCGGCGTGCTGGAGCACGACCCGGACGGCACCGCCCAGCTGGCCGTCATCGTCGGCGATCCGCTCTACACCCCCGTGCAGTTCACCGGCGAGCGCGTGGCGCTGGACGACGTCCGCCTGCTGGCCCCGGTGATCCCGCGCAGCAAGGTGCTCGGCGTGGGGCGCAACTACGCCGCCCACGCCGCCGAGATGGGCAGTGACGTGCCGGCCGAGCCGATGATCTTCCTCCGGCCCAACACCTCGGTGATCGGGCCGGGCGACCCGATCGTGCTCCCTGCCGGCAGCACCGAGGTGCACTACGAGGGCGAGCTGGCGGTGGTCATCGGGCGGGTCTGCCGCGACGTCCCCGCAGAGCGGGTCGACGAGGTGATCCTCGGGTACACCTGCGCCAACGACGTCACCGCCAGGGACTGGCAGCGCGGGGACGGTCAGTGGTGGCGGGCCAAGGGATTCGACGCCTCCTGCCCGCTGGGTCCGTACCTGGTGACCGGTCTGGGGGTCCGCGATGTCGCCGACCGGGCGCTGAATACCCGCCGGGACGGCGAGGTGGTGCAGTCGGCGCGGACCGCGCAGATGGTCTTCGACGTGACCCGGATCGTCGTCCACGTGAGCTCGGCCATGACCCTGCTGCCCGGCGACGTGATCCTGACCGGCACCCCCGAGGGCGTCGGTCCGATCACGGCCGGGCAGCGGGTCGAGGTGGACATCGAGGGGCTGGGCGTGCTGTCCAACCCGGTGGTGCGCCGCTGACCTGCGCGGTCGGCGTGCGGTCGGCGAGCGGTCGGCGGGCGGGCGCTCGATGGCCGGGCGGATCAGGCGGCCGGCGGTTCGTGAGCGGTGTCGGCGGCCGAGGTGCTCGGGGTGCTCGGCTGCGGGGCCTGGGGGGCGTGGGTCTGGGTCTGCGGCGAGGCGCTGTAGGGATTCGGCACGTCGACCGGCCGGCCCTCGGACCGCTTGGCGTTCAACCGCTCGACGAACCGGGCGGCGATCATGTCACCCCGCGGGTCGGGCATGATCACCCAGGCGGCGAGGTAGATCGGCACCGCCGCGCCGCCGAAGAGAGCGAAGACGACGGTCAGGACGCGGACCAGGGTGGTGTCGACGCCGAGGTACTCGGCGATGCCGGAGCAGACCCCGGCGATCATGCGGTTGTCGCTGCGGCG
This sequence comes from Kineosporiaceae bacterium, assembly GCA_016794595.1. Taxonomy (GTDB): domain Bacteria; phylum Actinomycetota; class Actinomycetes; order Actinomycetales; family Kineosporiaceae; genus JADJPO01. The sequence continues at coordinate 114,914 of JAEUJN010000076.1, read as the reverse complement.
CAGGGACCGGGATGCAGGTGTGTTCGTCATGTCTCCAGGCTGCGCCCGATCGGGCGTCCTGTCTGTCAGGGACGTCCCTGAGGCGGCCCGGAGGTGACCCTGATCCGCGCCCGGGCCCCGGTCGCGGATACCCTGAGCCCACCATGAGCGAGCACCCGAACGCCCCCGCGGGCACGACGTCCGGCGCCATCTCCGCCTCACCCCCGGCGGTGAGTTCACCAGCGAACCCGGCGGGGGGCGGGGTGCCGGGCCCGGCCACGCGGGTTCGGTTCTGCCCGTCACCGACCGGAACCCCGCACGTCGGACTGATCCGGACCGCGCTGTTCAACTGGGCCTACGCCCGGCACACCGGTGGGACGTTCGTGTTCCGGATCGAGGACACCGACGCCGCCCGCGACAGCGAGGAGTCCTACGCCCAGCTGCTGGACGCCCTGCGTTGGCTGGGCCTGGACTGGGACGAGGGCGTCGAGGTCGGGGGTCCGCACGAGCCGTACCGTCAGAGTCAGCGCCGAGAGCTCTACGCCGACGTGCTGGAGCGTCTGGTGGCCGGTGGGCATGTCTACGAGTCGTTCTCGACCCCGGAGGAGATCGAGGCCCGGCACCAGGCCGCCGGGCGCGACCCCAAGATGGGCTACGACAACCACGATCGCGACCTCACGCCGGCGCAGCGGGCTGCGCTGCGCGCCGAGGGCCGCGACGCCGTCCTGCGCCTGCGGATGCCCGCGGAGGACATCACCTTCGAGGACCTGGTGCGCGGCGAGGTCACCTTCCGGGCCGGCACGGTGCCGGACTTCGTGGTCGCCCGCGCCGGGGGCCAGCCGCTCTACACCCTGGTCAACCCGGTGGACGACGCCCTGATGGGGATCACGCACGTGCTGCGCGGGGAGGACCTGCTCTCGTCCACCCCACGCCAGATCGCGCTGTACCGGGCGCTGATCGCGATCGGGGTGACCACGTTCGTGCCCCACTTCGCCCACCTGCCCATGGTGCTGGGGGAGGGCACCCGCAAGCTGAGCAAGCGCGACCCGCAGTCCAACCTGTTCCACCACCGCGAGCGCGGGTTCGTCCCCGAGGGGCTGCTGAACTACCTGGCGTTGCTGGGCTGGGCGATCGCCGAGGACCGCGACATCTTCACCATGGACGAGATGGTCAAGGCCTTCGACATCGCCGACGTGAACGCCAACCCGGCCCGGTTCGACCAGGCCAAGGCGGATGCGATCAACGCCGAACACCTCCGGCGGCTCGAGCCGGCCGACTTCGAGGCCCGGCTCGTGCCCTACCTGCACGGCGCCGGACTGCTCGGGGCCGCCGACCACACCGGGTTGGGGGAGCGCGAGCGCGAGGTGCTGCACGCCGCCGCGCCGCTGGTCCAGACCCGGATCACCGTGCTGAGTGAGGCGGTCGGCATGCTGGGCTTCCTGTTCACCGAGCAGGTCGAGGTCGAGGCGGATGCCCTGGCGCAGGTGAGCAAGGACGTCCAGCAGGCCACTGCCGTCCTGGACGCCGCCCAGGCGGCGCTCGCGGGGCTGCCGGACTGGACCGCGGCGGCGCTGGAGGAAGCGCTGCGGGCGGCGATCGTGGACGGGCTGGGGATCAAACCGAGGCTCGCCTTCGGCCCGCTGCGCGTGGCCGTCAGCGGGCGCCGGGTCTCCCCACCGCTGTTCGAGTCGATGGAGATCCTGGGCCGCCAGGTCAGTCTCGACCGGTTGGCCGGCCTGCGACGCCGGCTCGCCGGATGAGCGAGAGCGGGGCCGCCGGTCCCGTGCCGCACACGCTCACCGGGCCGCTCGTGCCCGGGGCAGGGCCGCGGGAGGCCTGGCTGGCCCGGCCCTATCCCCAGCTGCTGCGAGGCCCCAACCACGCCTGGTGGCGTCCGGTGGTGTCCCTGGTGATCGCCCTGGGTAGCTCGCTGGTGGTGCTGGTGGCGTTCTGGATCACCATGGCCGGCATGTGGGCCACCCAGGCCGACACCCCGCCGAGCGAGGCCCAGTACAACGACTGGGCTGCCTCGCCGATCGGCGTCCTGACCACCAACGTGCTACTGGCCTGCCTGATCCCGGTCTCGCAGCTCGCGGTCTGGGGAGGGCACGGCTGGCGTCCCCGGTGGGTGGCCTCGATCGCCGGTGGCGTGCGCTGGGTCTGGCTGATCCGGTGTTCGGTGGTCGTGGTGATCGTCATGGTGGTGGCCAACGGGGGCCTGCTGCTGGCCGCCGGTGGGGTCGAGTTCTCGCCCGAGCACCGTGCCCTCACCTACGCCCTGGTGGTACTGGCCACGACGCCATTGCAGGCGGCCGGTGAGGAGTACTTCTTCCGCGGCTGGCTCAGCCAGGCGATCGGGTCGCTGGTGCCGCGGGCGGGGGCCGGCGCGCTGCTGGCGGCCGTGGTCTCGGCCACGGTCTTCGCCTACGCGCACGGCCAGCAGGACCCGTGGCTGTTCACCGACCGGCTGCTGTTCGGGTTGGTCGCCTCCTGGCTGGTCTGGCGGACGGGAGGCCTCGAGGCGTCGATCGCGTTGCACGCGGGGTTCAACGTGGTCGCGTTCACCTACTCGGTGCTCACCGGGGGCGTCTCGGACATGCTCACGGTCACCGAGGCCGAGCCGATCAGCGTGCTGGTCGACGCGGTCATCCTGCTGATCGGGGCCGCAGCCATCGACGTGGCGGCCCGGCGCCTGCGGATCGGGCGGCTGTTCCACCCCCCGGTGCGCGGGTGGGCTCCCGGCCCGGTCTGATGCCGGGCTGGGCCTCGTGGCCCCCGGCCGCACGGCCTCGCCGGTAGGGGTGGGCCGGGTCTCAAGCGCAGAGCCCTGTCCGTCGAAGCCCTGACGGTGAAGGGCATCCTGCTGGCCGGCGGCGCCGGATCTCGGCTGTTCCCGGTGACCCGTGGGGTCAGCAAGCAGCTGCTCCCGGTCTACGACAAGCCGATGATCTACTACCCGCTGTCGACCCTGATGCTCGCCGGGATCCGGGACATCCTGCTGATCACCACCTCGGAGGATCAGCCGGCGTTTCGCCGATTGCTCGGGGACGGGCGTCAGTTCGGCGTCCGGCTGGAGTTCGCGGTGCAGCACCGGCCCGAGGGACTGGCCCAGGCCCTGCTCATCGGCGCGGACTTCGTGGGCCGCGATCGTGTGGCGCTCGCCCTGGGGGACAACATCTTTCACGGAGTCGGTCTGGGCACGTCCCTGAAGGCACGCTGTGACGTGGCGGGCGCCGGCATCTTCGCCTACCGGGTGAGCAACCCCGAGCACTACGGGGTGGTCGAGTTCGACCGTGACGGCCGGGCTCTGTCCCTGGAGGAGAAGCCCACCCGGCCCCGCGGCCACCACGCCGTTCCGGGCCTGTACTTCTACGGCGAGGACGTGGTCGAGTTCGCCCGGGCCGTGCGACCGAGTCCTCGCGGGGAACTGGAGATCACCTCGGTCAACCAGGAGTACCTGCGCCAGGGGCGGCTGGATGTCGGCGTGCTGGATCGACGGACGGCATGGTTCGACTGCGGAACCGTGGACTCCCTGCTCGAGGCAGCCACGTTCGTCCAGATGCTGGAGCGACGAGGCGGATCGAAGATCGGGTGCGTGGAGGAGGTCGCCTGGCGGCAGGGGTGGCTGGACGACGACGCCCTGCGGGCGGTGGCCGAGCCGTTGCGCGCCAGTGGGTACGGCGAGTACCTGCTCCGGTTGCTGGAGGAGGACGGCGGGCCCGCCGCCCCGCGATCGGTCCCGCAGCAGAGAACGGGTAAAGCCAGGGCCGCCGCCGTCCGATGAGCCGTTGTGCCTGCCCAGCAGCGAACGACGCCCCTCGAGGCCCCGGCTTCGCGCGCGGCCGGGTCACCGGTGCACGTCGGGGGCCCGAACCTGGGTGATCGGGCGGCGTTCGACCGCTACATCGACCAGATCTTCGGCACTCGGCGGCTGAGTAACGGCGGGCCGCTGGTCCAGGAGCTGGAGGACCGGATCGCCGAGCTGCTGGGGGTCCGGCACGCCATCGCGGTGGTGAACGGCACCGTGGGCCTGCAGCTCGCCGCCAGGGCGCTCGGGCTGAGCGGTGAGGTCATCGTCCCCTCGTACACGTTCGTGGCCACGGCGCACGCCCTGTCCTGGATCGGGCTCACGCCGGTGTTTGCCGACATCGACGACCTCACCCACACCCTGGACCCACTGGCGGTGTCCCGGGCGATCACGCCGGCCACGTCAGGGATCGTGGCCGTCCATCTGTGGGGAAGGCCCGCGGCCGTCGAGCGGCTCCAGAAGGTCGCGGACGATCACGGCCTGGAATTGGTGTTCGACGCCGCTCACGCGTTCGGGGTGTCGCACAACGGGCGCATGATCGGTTCGTTCGGCCGCGCCGAGGTCTTCAGCTTCCACGCCACCAAGTTCTTCAACACCTTCGAGGGCGGGGCGGTCACCACCGACGACGATGATCTGGCCGAACGGCTGCGCCGGTTGCGCAACTTCGGCTTCCAGGGTCTGGACGATGTCGGCGGCGAGGGCACCAACGGCAAGATGCCCGAGATCTGCGCCGCGATGGGCTTGGTCAACCTGGACGCGATCGAGTCCTTCGTCCAGACCAACCGGCTGATCCACGCCACCTACCGTCGAGCGTTGGCCAGGGTGCCGAACGTGAGGCTGCTGGAGTTCCCGCCCGGTGAGGCCGCCAACTACCAGTACGCCGTGCTCGAGGTGGAGGACGGCGACCCGCAGCTGCGTGACCGGGTGATCGACGCCTTGCGAGCCGAGAACGTCATGGCGCGCCGCTACTTCTGGCCCGGGTGTCACCGGATGGCGCCCTACGCCGACCAGGTGCCCGGGGCCGGCGAATGGCTGCCCGTCACCGAACTCGTGGCCGGCCGGGTGATCGTGCTGCCCACCGGGACGGCGATGACCCCGGAGCGGGCCGAGGCGGTGGTGGGGATCGTCGATGCCGTGGTCAGCACGGCGGCGTCCGACCGCAGACTGGCGGCGTTGACCGGACCGCAAGGGGAGGACTCATGATCGAGTCGATCGGTGTGGTGGCCGGAGTACCCCGCAGCGGGACCAGCTGGCTGGGCATGCTCATCGACAGTTCCCCCGCGGTGAACTACCGTTTCCAGCCGTTCTTCGCCTACGCGTTCAAGGACTCTGTCACCGCCGACTCCTCGCCACAGGAGTTCGCCGCGCTGATGCGCCGGATGGACGGGCACACCGACGAGTTCCTGGCCCAGGCCGACAAGCGCAGCGCAGGGCTCTACCCGACCTTCACCAAACACAACCCGACGACCACGCTGGCACTGAAGATGTGCCGCTACCAGTACCTGATCCCGACGATGCTGGAGCACCTGCCGCAGCTGAGGCTGGTCGGCATCGTGCGCCACCCCTGCGGGGTCCTGCATTCCTGGAGTCGCAACCCCAAGGAGTTCCCGCCGGGGTCGGACCTGGCGCGCGAGTGGCGCTTCGGGGCCTGCAAGAACCAGGGCCGCGAGGAGAACTTCTTCGGTTTCCACAAATGGCGCGAGGTCGCCCACCTCTACCTCGACCTGGCGGTGAAGTACCCCGACCGCGTGCGGGTGATCAGCTACGAGGCACTCGTGGCCGAGACCGAGAAGCTCACCCATGAGCTGTTCGAGTTCCTCGACCTGGAGGTGAGCGCGCAGACGGAGGAGTTCGTCCGGGCCTGCCACGCCTCACATTCCGACAGCCCCTATGCGGTCTTCAAGGACCCGTCGGTGGCGACCCACTGGCGTCGGGAGCTCGACCCCGCCATCCAGCGTGCCGTTGTCCGCGAGGTGCAGGGCACTCCGCTGGAGAGGTTCCTCGCGTGAGACTCGGGGTGATGCAGCCGTACCTGTTCCCCTATCCGGGTTACTTCGACCTGATCCAGCGCACCGACTGCTGGGTCGTTTTCGACACCCCGCAGTACATCCGGCACGGCTGGGTGAACCGCAACCGGATCCTGTCCCCGCTCGGCCCCGGAGGCACCGTCCTCGAACCAGGTTGGCAGTACGTGGGCGTGCCGCTGCGCAGCCACTCCCGAGGCACCCCGATCCAGGACATCGAGATCGACGAGCGGCGCCCGTGGCGACGCACGCTGCTCGGCCAGCTGGCCCACTATCGCAAGCACGCTCCCTGCTACCGCGAGACCGTCGAACTGGTGGAGCGCTGCCTGACGCCGTCGTCCGGACGCTTGACCGAGCTGGTCGTGCACAGCCTCGCGGAGGTCTGCCGACACCTGGGGATCCCTTTCGCGCCGGTGCTCTTCTCCGCGCTCGCCATGCCGACGGACGCCATCGACGGACCCGGCGACTGGGCCTTGGAGATCTCTCGTCACCTGGGGGCCGACGAGTACCTGAACCCGCCCGGTGGAGCGGCCCTGTTCGACCCCGCCAGGTTCGCCGAGGCTGGCGTTCGGCTGACCATCCAGGAGTTCGAGCCGCTGAGCTATCACACCGGGCGCTACACCCACGTGCCCAACCTGTCGATCCTCGATGCACTGATGTGGTGCCCACCGAACCAGGTGCGGGCCATGCTGACCGATCCTCGTCCGGACAGGGAGCTGGTGAGCCGATGACCGCACCGTTCGTGGCCGAGAGCGACCTCGAGGCGTACTGCTACCTCAAGTACGCACTGGCCGGGGAGTGCAGCGTTGAGTCCTTCCCCCGGACGGCCTACTACTCGGAATGGCTCTACCACTACGAGATCCGGCGCGGCCAGGAGCTGCTGCACGTGCTCGAGGGCGACTTCCGGGAGCTCCCGCCGGGCCGTCTCGCCGCTCAGGCCCGCCGGATCGTGGCCGAGGTGCAGCACGAGCCCGAGCCCGGAGGGCCCGATGACCACTGACACGATCATCGGCAGCAAGCTGCCGCCACACCGCGGTCCGGAGACCTATTTCGGTTCGGGCCGAGCCGCATTCAGTTACCTGATCGGGGAGAGGATCCGCCCGAGGCGGGTGTGGTTGCCGACCTTCGTGTGCTGGTCCCTGGTCTCGGCCATGGAGCGGCGCTTCCCGGAGATCGACCTGCGGTTCTACTCGGTCGCGCCGGACCTCACCTGCCACTACCCGGACAGTCTGGACACCGGCGAGGCGCTGGTCTTCGTCCATTACTTCGGTTACGAGAACACCACCCCGCTCCCCCCGTCGCGAGGAACGATCCTCGAGGACCTCTCGCACGCCTGGCTCTCCCGCCTCCAGCTGCGCGGGGACGTCGCCTTCGGTAGCTATCGCAAGCTGGTGAAGGTCGTGGACGGCGGGTTCGTCCGTGGTGCCCACAACCCGGTCTACGAGGCCAGTCGCAAGCTGGACAGCTGGCTCCGCCTGGAGGCGACGGACTGGCGCGACGTCCGCGAGGCGGAGAACATGATGGACCGGGACTGGGCCCTGTGCGACATCTCGGGACAGTCGCTCGCGGTGCTGCTCACCGTCGATCGGGCCGTGGTCAGCGCCAGGCGTCAGGCCAACGAGCGGGTCCTTGCCGACACCTTCCCGGCCGGGACGGCGATGGGGACGTTCGCCGGGCACGAGGTCCCCATGATTCACAACCGGTTGCTGCCCTCGACCGAGGAGCGGGACAGCCTGCGTTCCTTCCTCGCCGAGCGCTCGATCTACACGTCGATTCACTGGCCGACCCATCCGAGGGTGCTCGCCGCTCAGGATCGGGTGGACATCACCGGCGCCCGGTGGTTGGAGGACCACATCCTGTCCGTACCGATCGCGGAGGACTACGACGCGAGCGACATGCACCGGGTCGTGCGGGCCGCCGAGGCCTGGCAGCGAGCCGGTGGAGGGGGATCATGACGACGACCTCGCCCGGGAAGGCCTCCGGTGTCGGGGGCGAGGCCACGATCCAGGCGTCGCCCGAGGACTACTGGCAGCGGTACTGGCAGCACCAGGCCGCCGAGAGCCTCGGCTCGGCCGCGCAGGTGCAGGTGCAGCGCACCTGGCAGGGGCGACCGATCACCGACGCGGAGTTCCGGCCGATCGTGGACTGGATTCTCGACCAGCTGCGGCCCGGACTCGACGACGTTGTCCTGGACCTGTGTTGCGGCAACGGCGCCATCACACATCATCTGGCCCGGCGCAGCGCCAGGGTTCTCGGGGTCGACTTCGCCCAGGACCTGCTGCGCCACGTGGACCGGGAAGGCCACCCCAACATCGAACTCCAGCAGGGCGACATCCGCCGCTGCGAGTTCCCTGCCGACTCGTTCGACCGGATCTTGCTCTACGCGGGCCTGCAGTACCTCACCCAGGGCGAGACCGTGCTCCTGATGCGCAGGCTGCGCGACTGGTTGCGTCCGGGGGGCAGGGTCCTGATCGGCGACGTCCCCGACGCCGACCGGATGTGGGACTTCTTCGACTCGGTGTCACGGCGCGCGGCCCATTTCGAGCAGCTCGTCGCCGGCGAACCGATCATCGGCACCTGGTTCGCCCCACAGTGGCTGGCCCACCTGGCCCGCGACAGCGGCTTCGCGACGGCCGAGGTGCTGCTGCAGCCCAAGACGTTGCCGTACGCGCACTTTCGGTTCGAGCTGCTGCTGAGCTGACCCTCTGGACCGGCGCTCTGCGGCCGGCAGGCGTCGGGGCGTGCAGCTCACCTCCGGCGTCTCGGTCAGCCGGTGTGACCTGTCACGGACGCCAGCAGGTCGCGCTCGGCGGTCACGGCGGACAACCGCTCCTGCAGGGCGGCCGACCGCGCCAGCGTGGCCTCCAACGCATCCGCCGTCTGGGATCCCGCCTGCGCGAGCTGGGCGATCTGGCCCGTGAGCTCACGCAGTGCCTGGTAGCGCTGTCGCTGGGTCGCGGAGGTGGCGAGCAGGTGCAACAACACTTCCTGCACGGCGTGCTGCATCGGCCCGCGGAGCTGGCCGGCCAGGAACCAGTACACCCCCAGCTGACGCTCTTCACGCTGTGCCGGGTCGAGCATCGACCAGGAGCCACCGTCGTGCAGCCGGTAGCAGGCCATGTCCCGGTTGATGAACCCGACGTCGCCGTGCTCGGCCGCTGCGCAGAACAGCATGTGGTCACCGGGTCGAACGTCGTGGGCGGCCCGCAGGAGCTCGTCCCTCAGCGAGGACCTGCGGATCATGGCCGTGCAGGTGCGAACGAAGTTGCCCAACGCCAGCCGCCGGCCCTCCACCCGGGGGGAGGTTCGCCAGGACAACGAGTCCAGGTAGCGCCGCAGCCCGGCCTCGTAGTCGGCTCGCCCACCGTCGGACACGATGCTGAAGTCGTGGTGGCACACCGAGCACCACGGATTGGCCCGCAGGAAGTCGACCTGCTGCTGCAGCTTGTCGGGATCGGTCCAGAAGTCGTCCCCCTCGCAGAGGGCGACGAACTCGCTGTCCACGTCGAGGAGCAGCCGCGCGGTGATCGAGACGCCTCGGGAGAGCTGGTTCTCCGTCTGGAGGATCAGCTCGAGCCGTCCGGGGTGCCGTTCGGCTGCGGCGCGCACCGCGTCCTGGGTGCCGTCGGTGGAGGCGTCGTCGTGCACGACCACCCTGAGCGGCACGTCGAGTCGCTGCTCCAGGATCCCCGCCAGGGCACGTTCCACGTAGGGGCGCTGGTTGTAGGTGAGCAACAGCACCGTCACCACGGGGGTGCCGACGGTCGGCGCGGGATCGGTCACGGCAGCCCCAACTCGATCGGACGGGTGGTCGGCGGACGGCTCGACGTCGTGGATGTCGACCTCGGGCCGGGCGCGCTTGAGCACAATGGGGTCGTGATCGGATCTGCGGTCCGGGCGGTCCTGCTCGACATCGACGACACCCTGGTCGACACCCGGGCGGCCTTCTCTGCCGCGATCTCGGCCGTGGTGGCCCGGTGGATGCCGGGATCGGACGAGAGCGTCCCGGCGGCCGCGCTGGCCCACTGGGTCGCCGATCGCCACGGGCACTTTCGCGCCTACACCCGAGGAGAGCTCACCTTCGTCGAGCAGCGGCGGCGCCGGGCGGTGGACCTGCACCTGGCCCTGGGCGGCCCGAGTCTGGACGGCGAGACCTTCCGCGTGTGGGAAGAGCACTACGAGCGGGCATTCCGCGGCGCGTGGCGGGCCTTCGAGGAGGTTGCCGGGTTCCTGGACCGGCTGGAGGCTGCCGGGCTGGCCATCGGCGCGATCACCAACGCCGGGCTGGCCCACCAGCGGGACAAGCTGGACCGGGTGGGCCTGAAGGAGCGGATCCCGGTCCTGGTGACCGTGGACGACCTGGGATTGGGCAAGCCCGATCCGCGGGTGTTCGCGCTGGCCTGCTCGCGGCTCGGCGTGGCGGCCCGCGAGGCGGTGTACGTCGGTGACGAGTTGGACGTCGACGCGCGGGGCGCGCGCGATGCCGGCCTGACCGGGGTGTGGATCGACCGTCGGGGCCGGCGGGAGGAGGCCGGCACGGTGGACGTCCCCGCGGTGGAGACGTTGACCGAGCTGGCCGACCGGTGGGGCATCTGAGGGCCTTGCGGCTCCGCCGCCGCGCGTGATTTGGGGGCGGGGCTGGCGGGCCGGTACAGTCGTGCGTCGGGTCTCGACGGTGGACCAGCGCCGGCCGAGGTACCCCCGTGGGGTATGGTGTAATTGGCAGCACGACTGATTCTGGTTCAGTTAGTCTAGGTTCGAGTCCTGGTACCCCAGCGGCCCCGTTGTGTAGTGGCCTAGCACGCCGCCCTCTCAAGGCGGTAGCGCGGGTTCGAATCCCGTCGGGGCTACACGAGACAGGCCCCCGGCCCTGCGGCCGGGGGCCTGTTGCTGTGTGCGCCCCCGTGCCCGCCGACAGGTGACGGCGGGTGACGAGGGGTGAGATTGCCTGGCATGGTTCCCTCCGTGACCTTCGTCCCGGTACGGTGCCTCCGCCGTGAACGTCCGTTCCCGGCAGCGCGGGGCCGGAGGAACCGATGAGGCTGGGACGACGACTCACCGTGGTGGCCGCGGCGGCGCTGGTGGCGCTGCTCGTGCCGACGAACTCGGCGCTGGCCGCGCCGGCGCAGTTCGACGAGTACTACCGGCACTTCGACACCGGCCCCAAGTGGCAGCTCTACGCGCACACCGCCTGGGTGCCCCAGGGCCTGACCAAGCTCAACGAGAGCACGCTGATCGTCTCCTACTACGACGCCCACGAGCTGTCGAACTCGATCGTGGCCCTGTACGACCGGGCCACCGGGAACTGGCTGCGCACCTACCGCCTCGACATCAAGGGCCACGTCGGCGGCATCGCCATGACCTCGGGCTACCTGTGGGTCACCCACGGCGGCGCCTTGCGCCGGTATCCGCGCGCGCAGCTGAGCAAGGCCAGCGGCTCGACCCTGACCACCAGCGGGAACTTCACCGTGGAGGCCTCCTCCTATGCCTATGCCGAGGGGGAGAAGATCTGGGTGGGCACCTGGGACCCGGACGCGCGTTCGTGGATGTACTCCTACAGGGTCTCGGCCAGCGGGGACCTGACCAGGACCACCGAGGCGGCGATCTACACCCCGTCCGCCGTCCAGGGCGTGATCGTCTCCGGCAACACGATCGTGTGGAGCCAGTCCGCGGGGCGGGACAACGACAGCCACCTGATCTTCTGGCCGAAGAACGTGCGCTACAACGGCAGCACCTCGACCGGCAACTGGGTCACCGCGCCCAACATGTCCGAGGGGCTGGTCGTCGCGGGTGGGCAGATCCAGGTGATCTACGAGGCCTGTTCGTCCAAGTACGACGGCACGATGGACGGCGACGAGGCCGACTACATCGTCTGCAGCATCCACCACGGCAACTTCGCGTCGACGTACTGACCGGCTGTACGGGACGGGCCGCATCGGCCGGCCCGGGGGATCAGGCGAGCGTCTCCAGCCAGGTGTGGGTCTGCACCCCGCGAGGCTGAGCGGTGGGCACCAGGACCGGCTCCACCTCGACGGCGTTGCCCGACCGCGGGCGGACCTCGAGGTGAGCGGCGATCGCCGTCCCGCAGCGTGCTGTCACGGTGACCGCCGGGGCGAGCACCTTGACGTGGTGGACCGCCGGGGTGATCGTCACCCGGCGCGGCCGGCCGCTCCAGGTGGCGCACACCCGCCCCGAGCGGGTGAGGTCACGGACGATCAGGACCACGTCGACGACGGACGTCGGTGCCGTCCCGCGGCCGCACAGGTGGTAGCCGAGGGCACAGGTGGTCAACTCGGCCTCGCCCTCGAGGCGTACCCGCGAGGGCAGGGTGGTCGGTCCCAGTCGGGCCACGACGCCCACCCGCGCCGCCTGTCGGCCCTTCGGCACGCCCGGTGCGCCGCGCAGGCCCACCAGGACGGCCGGTCGCTGGGCAGCCCGCGCCACCACCGGCGCCGCTGCCGCCCCGAGCGTCCCCGAACGCAGGGACAGCCGTGACGGCGCCAGAGACTCGGTCCTCGGGGAGAGCTGGAGCCGGCAGCTCACCGCCGATCCCCGGGGCACCGCCACCACGGCCCGGCCGGTGAGCGTCCGGGCCGCCACCGCGGTCGTGGAGGTGCCGGGCACCGGGTTCTGGCCGATCACCAGGACGTCGGGCAACGATCGCCGATCCGGTGCCGAGCCCAACGCGGACGGCGCGGCGCACCAGCCGCGCACCGACAGCGCCAGCCGGATCGGAACCTCCACCGTCAGCCGGACGGACAGCACCACGGTTCCGGTGGTGGTCAGCCTGGCCGGGACCTCGAGCCGCCCGACCGAGGTGAAGCGGGCGACGTCCAGGACCGGACCGGAGCCGGTGTCCCGGAAGCCCGGCAGGGCCTGGATGCTGCGCGGGGCGAGAGGCGTGGACACCGTCGCCGCAGCGGTGGTGGCCGCGGCGTGAGCGTCCTCGGCGGTGGGGATCGCGCCGGCGAGGAGCAGCGCGGCGACAGCAGGAAGCACCAGCAGCCGATGTCGGGTCACGGGTCGGGGGAGCACCTTCCCATCCAAGCGATCACGGGTGGGGTTCCCAAGCAGGTGCGGTGCGTGTCCGCTCGGGTACCGGTGGTCGACGTCGCTACCCTCCCGCGCGCAGGACGGCGGTCAGCTGACCCGCGGCGGCCACCACGGCCCCGGCGTGCTGGCGGCCGGGCTGCCGGGTGAAGCGTTCGATCGGACCGGACACCGACACCGCGGCCACCACCCGGCCGGAAGGCCCGCGCACCGGGGCCGAGACCGAGGCCACGCCCGGCTCGCGCTCGCTGAGGGACTGAGCCCAGCCTCGCCGGCGCACACCGGACAGCGTGGTGGCGCTGAAGCGGGCTCCGTGCAGTCCGCGATGCAGCCGGTCCGGTTCCTCCCAGGCGAGCAGCACCTGGGCGGCTGACCCGGCCAGCATGGTCAGGGTCGAGCCCACCGGGATCGAGTCCCGCAGGCCGATCGGGCGTTCCGCCGCCGCGACGCAGACCCGGGCATCGCCTTGGCGGCGGTAGAGCTGGGCGGATTCCCCGGTGTGGTCGCGCAGGGCGTTCAGCACCGGGCCGGCGGCCGCGAGCAGGCGATCCTCACCTGCTGCGGCAGCGAGTTCGCCGAGCCTGGGGCCGAGGATGAAGCGGCCCTGAAGGTCCCGCCCCACCAGCCGGTGGTGTTCCAGGGCGACGGCCAGCCGATGGGCGGTGGGCCGGGCCAGGCCGGTGGCCGCCACCAGCTGGGCCAGGCTGCAGGGGCCGGCCTCGAGTGCCCCGAGCACCGTGGCCGCCTTGTCCAGTACGCCGACCCCACTGCCCGCCCGGTCAGGGGGGTCGAGGGCGGCGTCGAGGGGCGCGGTGTCCATTCGCTGATATTCGCGTCTCGACCCGTGAGACGCAAGAGCGTATCGGTGACCCGGAGGAGCACGCTGTGGTCGACGAGGGACACCTCGCCGTCGAACGCCCGGGAGGAGCAGCCGTGGGACGCACATTGGCACAGAAGGTCTGGGACGCACACGTCGTCCGCACCGGCGCCGGCGGTGAGCCCGATCTGCTCTACATCGACCTGCACCTGATCCACGAGGTGACCAGTCCCCAGGCCTTCGACGGGCTGCGCCTGGCCGGCCGCCCGGTGCGCCGGCCGGACCTCACCCTGGCCACCGAGGATCACAACGTGCCGACCACCGACATCGATCGGCCCATCGCCGACCCGGTCAGTCGCACCCAGCTCGAGACCCTGCGGACGAACTGCGCCGAGTTCGGGGTGCGGCTGCACCAGTTGGGCGATGTGGAACAGGGCATCGTGCATGTCGTCGGGCCGCAGCTGGGCCTGACCCAGCCCGGGATGACCGTGGTCTGCGGTGACTCCCACACCTCGACCCACGGCGCCTTCGGGGCGCTGGCGTTCGGGATCGGCACGAGCGAGGTCGAGCACGTCCTGGCCACGCAGACGTTGCCGCTCAAGCCCTTCAAGACCATGGCGGTCACCGTCAACGGGTCCTTGCCGCAGGGAGCCACGGCCAAGGACATCATCCTGGCGGTCATCGCGCGGATCGGCACCGGTGGCGGCCAGGGATACGTCCTGGAGTACCGCGGTGAGGCCATCCGCGCGCTGTCCATGGAGGCCCGGATGACGGTGTGCAACATGTCGATCGAGGCCGGGGCGCGGGCGGGGATGATCGCCCCGGACCAGACCACGTTCGACTACCTGAAGGGCCGCCCGCACGCGCCGTCCGGGGCCGACTGGGACGCTGCGGTGGCCGCCTGGTCGCAGTTGCAGACCGACGCCGATGCCACCTTCGACGCCGAGGTGGTGTTCGACGCGGCCGACCTGGAGCCGTTCGTGACGTGGGGAACCAATCCGGGGCAGGGCCTTCCGCTGTCGGCCTCGGTCCCCGACCCGGCCGAGCTGGACGACGAGAGCGAACGATCGGCGGCCCAGCGGGCCCTGGAGTACATGGGGCTGACCCCGGGAACCCCGTTGCGCCGGATCGCGGTGGACACGGTGTTCATCGGCTCGTGCACCAACGGCCGGATCGAGGACCTGCGGGCCGCTGCGGAGGTGGTGCAGGGGCGGGTCAAGGCGGACGGCGTTCGGGTACTGGTGGTTCCGGGCTCCGAGCGCGTGCGCCAGCAGGCCGAGGCCGAGGGGCTGGACAAGGTCTTCCGGGACTTCGGCGCCGAGTGGCGCAATGCCGGGTGCTCGATGTGCCTGGGGATGAACCCGGATCAGCTGGCGCCCCGGGAGCGTTCGGCCTCGACGTCCAACCGCAACTTCGAGGGACGCCAGGGCAAGGGCGGCCGGACCCACCTGGTCTCGCCCCTGGTCGCTGCGGCCACTGCGGTCCGGGGCACGCTGTCCAGCCCCGCGGATCTCGAGCCCGCCACGTCGTCCTGAGCCCGCCCGAACCCGATCGAGCCCCACATCCGAGGGAGTCAGTGATGGAGAAGTTCGTCTCGCACACCGGGATCGGCGTGCCCCTGCGGCGGTCCAACGTGGACACCGACCAGATCATCCCGGCGGTCTACCTCAAGCGGGTCACCCGAACCGGCTTCGAGGACGGCCTGTTTGCCGCCTGGCGATCGGACCCCGATTTCGTGTTGAACCAGGAGGCATTCCAGGCGGGTTCGGTGCTGGTCGCCGGGCCCGACTTCGGCACCGGATCCTCGCGCGAGCACGCCGTCTGGGCCTTGAAGGACTACGGGTTCCGGGTGGTGCTGTCGTCCCGATTTGCGGACATCTTCCGGGGCAACAGCGGCAAGCAGGGTCTGTTGACCGCAGTGGTCGACCAAGGCGACATCGAGCGCATCCAGTTGGCTCTGGAGGCCGTCCCCGGCACCGAGGTCACCGTCGACCTCGCCCAGCGGAGGGTCACGGTCGCTGCTGCCGACGGAAATTTCCAGGTGGGCTTCGAGGTGGACGACTACACCCGCTGGCGCCTGATGGAGGGTCTGGACGACATCGGCCTGACCCTTCAGCACGTCGAGGCGATCGATGCCTTCGAGACCACTCGTCCCCAGTGGCTGCCGGTGACCCTGCCGGCTCGCTGAGAACCAAACCCCTACCACGACAACGATTCTGGTCGTCGACGAGCGGCTGTCCCGACCTCGGGGACGCGGCCGGTGGCTCGGGTGAGACGGCCCACCCGTTGGCGCGTCAGCGCCAGTTGGGGGTCTGGGAGGCGCCCCCGGGAACCCGCCGCAGGGCCTCGGAATCGACTCCGGAGGGCGGGGTAATCGTTACGACACAAGGGCTCAGGGTCTTGACGATGTTGGACGATTCATGCTTTGGCGGAATACCGTCATGTCGAGGTCGAGCACCGCGCTCGACACCGTGTACCGGAGGACATCTGTGAACAAGGCAGAACTCGTCGCGGCGCTCGAAGGGCGTCTCGGCAGCAGGAAGGCCGCGGCCGACGCGATCGAGGCGATCGTGGACACCGTGACGCGTGCCGTCGCACGCGGCGAGAAGGTTGCCATCTCGGGCTTCGGTTCGTTCGAGAAGACAGTGCGCGGGCCTCGGGTGGGGCGTAACCCGCGCACCGGCGCCACGGTGAAGATCAAGAAGACGTCGGTGCCCCGGTTCAAGCCCGGCACCGCGTTCAAGATGTACGTGGCAGACCCCAAGTCGCTGCCCAAGGTGGCCGCCGTGTCCGCCACGACGGCCGCCCGGAGCGCCGCTCGCGCGGCCACCGTGGCCGCCGCGGCAGGTGGCCGGGCCACGAAGGCCGCGGCCGCCAAGGCGACCGGCGCCAAGTCCCCGGCAAAGGCAACCGCCACCAAGGCGACCGCCACCAGGGCCACCGCGACCAAGGCCCCGGCGAAGGCTGCCGCCACCAAGGTTGCTGCCACCAAGGCCCCGGCACGGGCCGTTGCCACCAAGGTTGCCGCCACCAAGGCCCCGGCTCGCGCTGCTGCGGCCAAGGCTCCGGCGCGTGCCACTGCCACGAAGACGACCGCCACCAAGGCCCCGGCGAAGGCTGCGGCCACCAAGGCAGCGGCCACCAAGGCCCCGGCTCGCGCCGCGGCCACCAAGGCTCCGGCACGCGCCGCTGCCACCAAGGCCCCGGCTCGCGCCGCGGCCACCAAGGCCCCGGCACGCGCCGCTGCCACCAAGGCCCCGGCGCGGACAGCGGCCAAGGCTCCGGCGAAGGCCGCTGCCACCAAGGCTCCGGCGAAGGCCGCTGCCACCAAGGCCCCGGCCAAGCGCACCACGGCTGCCAAGACCCCCGCCCGGCGGACCGCGGCCAAGAAGGCCTGAGTCGCCACCGCTCCAGCGGGGCCGATCGCGGTCCCGATGAACCGCCCTGACGGCGGGCCGCCTCCTTGGAGGTGGCCCGCCGTCTGCGTCACGATGAGCCCATGAGCGACCCGGCACACACCTCCGACACCCTCGTCGTCCACGGCGGGGTTCCGCTGCGGGGGACGGTCACGGTCCGAGGGGCGAAGAACTTCGTGTCCAAGGCCATGGTCGCCTCGTTACTGGGGGAACAGCCCAGCCGGCTGATGAACGTGCCCGAGATCCGGGACGTCGCCGTCGTCACCGGGCTGCTGGAACTGCACGGGGTGGAGGTCTCGCCCGGCACCGGGCCCTGCGAGCTCCTGCTCGATCCGCGCAACGTCGAGTCGGCCCACGTGGCCGACATCGACGCTCACGCCGGCTCCAGCCGGATCCCGATCCTGTTCTGTGGCCCGCTGTTGCACCGCCTGGGGGAGGCTTTCATCCCCGATCTCGGAGGCTGCCGGATCGGTGACCGCCCGATCAACTACCACCTCGACGTCCTGCGCCGATTCGGCGCCGTGGTGGACAAGATGCCGCACGGCATCGCCCTGAGGGCGCCGACTCGCCTGCAGGGCACCAAGCTCGAACTGCCCTACCCGAGTGTCGGCACCACCGAGCAGGTCCTGCTCACCGCCGTCCGGGCCGAGGGCGTCACCGAGTTGCGCAATGCCGCCATCGAGCCCGAGATCATGGACCTGATCGCGGTGCTGCAGAAGATGGGTGCCATCATCAGCGTCGACACCGACCGCGCCGTCAAGATCGAGGGCGTCGACCGCCTGAGCGGGTTCACCCACCGTGCGCTGCCCGACCGGATCGAGGCCGCGAGCTGGGCATGCGCCGCGCTGGCCACCGGTGGCGACATCACCGTCGACGGTGCCCGGCAGCTGGAGATGATGACGTTCCTCAACGTCTTTCGGAAGGTCGGCGGTGCGATCGACATCGCCGACGACGGGATCAGGTTCAGCCATCCGGGCGGCAGCCTGGAGTCCATCGTGCTCGAGACCGCCGTCCACCCCGGCTTCATGACCGATTGGCAGCAGCCCCTCGTGGTGGCCCTGACCCAGGCCAACGGGTTGTCGATCGTGCACGAGACGGTGTACGAGAACCGGTTCGGCTTCACCCGCGCGCTGCGGGACATGGGCGCCCAGATCCAGCTCTACCGCGAGTGTCTCGGCGGACTGCCGTGCCGGTTCGGACTGCGCAACTTCCGGCACTCGGCGGTGGTCAGCGGGCCGACCAAGCTGCACGGGGCGGACATCGAGGTGCCCGATCTGCGGGGGGGCTTCAGTCACCTGATCGCGGCCCTGGCCGCCGAGGGCACCTCTCGGGTCCGCGGGATCGGCCTGATCGACCGCGGCTACGAGCACTTCCAGGACAAGTTGGACGCCCTGGGCGCCCGGTACGACCGCTGAGGCGCGAGGTCAGGGACGGGCCGGGCGGGTGGGGACCCGCCCCACCGTCTCGAGTTTCAGACCGGTCACCAAAGCCTCGGCTCCCTGGCCCTCGACGACCACGGTGAGTCGCTGGCCGACCCGCACCAGCCGCAACCCACTGCCGGCGAAGGCCTCTGCCGTGAAGGGCAGGACCGTTCCGTTGTCGGTGAGCACACTGCCCGCGCCGCTGACGGGATCGAAGCGATGCACGGTGGCCTGCACCAGGCCAGGGTAGCCGCGAGCCGGCCGCGAGGCCGCCGCCGGCCCCCCGGCCGTGGCCAGCGCCACGGTCCTCGGACCGCACCCCAGCGCGAGGGCGAGCTCCAGCCCTGCGACGGTGTCGACGTCGCGGCGCAGGCCCGGCAGGTCGACCTCCAGCACGGCAGCGCCCCGGGACCGGTGCGCCGCCAGGGACTCCCGGCCGAAGGCCGGGTCGAGGCACCCGGCCCGCAGCGCTGCCAGCAGCACCGTCCCGCGCCCCTCGGCGTCGGGGACGGCGACCATCGGACGACCTGCTCGCAGGGCGGCAGCGGCGGCGTCCAGGGCGTCGGAGAGCTGGTCAGGTCGCAGGGCGGGCAGGTCGGCCAGCAGAACGGCCACTCCGCCGTCGTGCCCGGACACCGAGGGATCCCTCAGGCCGTCGTGCAGCGCCCGGTTCAGCCCGGCCCCGGCCCGGTGCTCGGCCACGACTGTCGCCCCGAGGGCCACGGCTCGTGCGCCGATCGCCGCCTCGGCGGTGACCACCACCGCCGAGGCCACTCGGGGGCAGCCCAGAACGGCCTCGATCGTGTCCAGGGCGATCGCCTCGGCCAGGGCGGCGTGCTGCGGGGCGGGGATGCCCGTGGCGGCCGCTCCGGCGGCTGCGAGGCGGGACTTGGCCGCCGGCCCTCCTTTGACCGGGAGCAGGATGCACCAGGTGCCGTTCACCCCGGCAGTCTCGCAGTCGACAGTCGCTCGACAGGTGTCGGGGCGGCGGGGGAGGATGGGCGGCCGTGAGCCGAGCAGCCGTGCCTCCCCGCCACCTGAGCGGTGCCTACCGTGTGGCCGAGGGCCTGCTCCGGCCACCGTTGACCTTCCTCACCCGTCGGGACTGGCGCGGTGGCGAGAACCTGCCCCGCACCGGGGGCTTCGTCGCCGCCGGCAACCACGTCTCGCACATCGACCCGCTGACCTTCGCCCACTTCCTGCTCGACCACGGCTGCCCACCGCGATTCCTCGGCAAGGAGTCGGTGTTCCGGGTGCCGGTGGTGGGACGCATCGTCACCGCGGCCGGCCAGATCCCCGTGCTGCGCGAGAGCTCCGACGCCGGCAGGGCACTGGCAGCGGCGATGGAGGGTGTGCGAGCGGGCGAGTGCGTGGCCATCTACCCCGAGGCGACGCTGAGCCGCGACCCCGCCCTGTGGCCGATGGTCGGCAAGACGGGGGCCGCACGGGTGGCACTGTCCACCGGGGCGCCGGTGATCCCGATCGCCCAGTGGGGGCCGCAGCAACTGCTGCCGCCCTACTCGCTACGCCTGCGGTTCTGGCGCTCCACCCTGGTCCACGTGTGGGCCGGGCCCGCGGTCGACCTGTCCGCCTATCATGACCGTCCCCTGGACGGCCCGACCCTGCGCGCGGCGACGGCGGACATCATGGCTGCGATCACCCAACTGCTGGAACGGATCCGGGGCGAGAAGGCTCCGGCCGAGCGGTGGGACCCCCGAGCCCACGGACAGCCCCTGACCGGGAATCCGCGCAAGCGGATCGCGCCCGGCGACCCCCCGGCGGAGGGCCGCACAGGCACCTGACACCCGCCGCGATCGCCGGGTGAGGGGCCAGGTCGGCTGGTACCGCGCATCTCCTCAGAGCAGGTAGCGCCGGGACAGGGCCATCTCCTGCACAGGGGGGCAGGTCAGCAGGTCCCCGTCCAGGGTGACCCGGTGACCGCCCACCTCGACCTCGACCTCGCCCACCCGACCGTGGTGGGCCATCGCGTGCAGGTCCACCCGGCGACACCCGCGGACCGTCACCGCGCGGCGTCCCGTGGGGCACTGTCCGTCGTAGGCCGCCGAGACGAAATGGACGGCGAGCCGCGCGGGCGTGGCGCCGAGGCCACCGAACTGAGGCCCGTACACCAGCGGCTGCGCATGGTCGATGGTGGCGTTCGGGTCCCCGGTCAGTCCCCAGGCCGGGAAGCCGGCCTTGAGCACGAGGTTCGGCTTGACCGCGAACCACGCCGGGTGCCACAGCACGATGTCGGCGAGCCTTCCCGGCTCGAGTGAGCCGACCTCGTGGTCCAGACCGTGCGCCCGAGCCGGATTGAGCGTCAGCTTGGCCAGGTAGCGCAGGATTCGCCGGTTGTCGCAACGGTCCCCATCGCCGTCCAACGGACCGCGAGTGGCCTTCATCGCGGCGGCCAGGGCGAAGGTGCGGGCGAAGGTCTCCCCGGCCCGGCCCATGCCCTGGGCATCGGAGGAGGTGATCGGGATGACCCCGAGATCGTGCAGCACGTTCTCGGCGGCCATGGTGGCGGCCCGGATCCGGTCGGCAGCCCTGGCCCGGTCCTGTGCCACCTGAGCAGAGAGGCCGTGAGCCTTCATGATCATGGCCAGGTGCTCGGCGGTGCTGTCGCGGCCGAAGGGCAGGGTCGGGTTCGTGCTGGAGGCGAGCACGGTGGACACCCCCGCCAGGCCGAGCACATCTGGGGCGTGCCCGCCGCCGCAGCCCTCGACGTGAAAGGCATGGACGGCGCGCCCGGCGAGCACGGCCAGGGTTCGGGTCACATCGCCCGCCTCGTTGAGTCCGTCGGTGTGCAGCGCCACCTGGACGTCGTGCTCGTCGGCCACCCGCAGGGCGGTGTCGAGGGCCCGCGGATGGGCGCCGGTGTCCTCGTGCACCTTGAACCCACAGGCGCCGTTGACCAGCGCCTCGACCAGGCCGGCCGGTCGAGAGGAGCTGCCGCGGCCGAGCCAGCCGAGGTTCACCGGCCAGTGTTCGGCCGCGGCGAGAACGTGGTGCAGGCCGGTGCGGTCGCTGACCCCGACTCCCCACATCGGCCCGTACTCCTGGCCGATCACGGTGGTCATGCCGGAGCTGAGCTCGGCCTCGAGCACCCTGGGCGAGAGCAGGTGAACGTGGGTGTCGATGCCGCCCGGGGTGGCGATCAACCCCTCTCCGTTGACCACCGCGGTGCCGGTCGCGGTGACCACCTCCACGCCGTCCAGCACGTCGGGGTTGCCGGCCCGGCCGATGGCGCTCACCCGGCCGCCGCGGATGCCGATCGAGGTCTTGCGCACCCCGAGCACCGGGTCGAGCAGGACGACGTTGCTCACCACCAGCTCGACCGGCGGCGCAGAGCCGGACGAAGGGCTCCCCTCGATCGGGACCGCCCGGAAGTGCTGGCCGTCGCGTGCGGTTCGGCCGAACCCGATCAGGAACTCCTCGCCGGGCAGGCTGTCGTCCACGTCGACGCCCAGCACGAGCCCCGTGTCGCCGAGGGGGATCCGGTCACCCGCCGTCGGGCCGTAGACCGTGGGGTCTGCGCGCCGGCTCATCGTGCGTCGTCCGGGTCGGGTTGGCCGTCGGGAGCGGCAGGCCGCCCTGCCCGGTCGGGGTCCCGGTCGGGCTCGGGGACATCGGCGTAGCCGAACGCGCGCACCCGGCGCAGTGCCTCCTCGCGCACCCTGGGGTCGTCGAGCTCGCCGTCCACCAGACCGGCGAAACCGACCAGCACCCGGCGCCCGCCGAACGGCACCAGGTCGACCGTTCTGACCGCACCCGGGGCGAATCGCACCCCCTGGCCGGCCGGCACGGCCAGCCGCCGGCCGTAGGCGGCGGCGCGGTCGAAACGCAACCGGGGGTTGGCCTCGAAGAAGTGCCAGTGTGAGGTCACCGTGATCGGTACCTGGGACTCGTTGCGCACGAGCACGCGCAGTGCGCCCGGTTCGGGTTCGGGGGGAACGGATTCGCCGGGAACGGGTTCGGCCGGCGGGGGCGCTCCCGGTGCTGTCAGGTCCTCGGGCCCCCCAGGGCCGTCCGTGATCGGGTGGGGAACGACCGCCAGCCGGGTGCCGTCGTCGAAGACCGCCTCGACGGCGACCTCGGGGAGCATCTCGGCCACCCCGGGCAGCACGTCGCCCGGGCCGAGGACGCCGCAGGCTCGCCGGACCGCCTCGGCGAGGCGGGCGCCGTCGCGGGCGGCCTCGATCACCTCATCACAGATGAGTGCCGTGGCCTCGGGCAGGTTGAGCGCCAGCCCGCGCTCGCGCCGCCGCCGGGCGATGGCGGCCACCGAGGCGATCAGCACCCGATCTCTCTCTGCCGGGGTCAGTCTCACGATGTCCGATCATGGACCACGCGACCCGCGGCCACGGTGAGCACCACCGAGGCATCGGCGATCGGGGCGCTCTGCGGGCCGGCGAAGCCGTCGGCCAGGATGTCCAGGTCGAGCACGGCCAGGTCGGCCCGCCGGCCGGGGGCGATCACGCCGGCCTCGTCGTCGTGATTGACGTACGCCGAACCGGCGGTGAAGGCGCTCAGGGCGACCGGGAGGTCCAACCGTTCGCCGGGAAGCAGCGGTGGCTCGCCGCGTCCCCGCCGGGTGACCGCGATCTCGATCTGCGCCAACGGGTCTGCGGTGCTCACCGACCAGTCGCTGCCCATCGCCAATCGGGCTCCGGCGGAGCGCACCGAGGCGAACGGGTACTGCAGTTCGGCGCGCTCGCGGCCGAGGAAGGGCAGGGTCAGCTCCTCCATCTGAGCATCGTTCTGGGCCCACAGGGCCTGGCAGTTGGCCACGACGCCGAGTTCGCCGAAGCGGGGAACGTCCTGCGGCTGGACCAGTTGCAGGTGGGCGATGTGGTGGCGGCGATCGCTCGCCCCGTTGGCCTGGCGCGCGGCCTGGACGGCGTCCAGCGCGTTGCGCACCGCCCGGTCGCCGATGGCGTGCAGGTGCACCTGGAAGCCGTGCCCGTCGAGCGAGGTGAGTGCGGCGGCGAGCAGTTCGCGGTCGAGGTAGGACAGGCCGTGGTTGTCGGTGGTGCCGCCGCAGCCGTCGCAGTAGGGCTGCAGCAGCGCACCGGTATGGTTCTCCAGCACCCCGTCGGTCATGATCTTGACCGAGGTGGGGTGGAAGCCCGGGACGCCGGACCCGGAGCGCGCCGCGGCGTCCCGGGACTGCTCACGGCGGGTGAGCAGGTCGGCGATCTGGTCGAGCTCACGGTGCCGGTCCCACCACAGTGCCCCCACCACCCGGGCGGTCAGCCGTCCGTCCGCGGCCAGGACCCGGTAGGCGGCCTCGGTGGCCGGGGTCACCCAGGCGTCCTGCCAGCCGGTGATCCCCAGGGCGTGCAGGTGGCGCTGCGCCTGCAGGATCGAGGCCTCCCACTCCGCCTGGGACGGAACGGGAACCACGTGGTCGTTGAAGGAGTACGCGGCGCCCTCGTGCAGGCACCCGGACGGCGTCCCGTCCCGGTCGCGTTCGATCCGCCCGTCGGCAGGATCCGGCGTACCGGGGCCGATGCCACCGAGCTCGAGCGCCCTGCTGTTCACCCATGCGCCGTGCACGTCGCGGTTGAACAGGAACACCGGGCGGTCACCGGCGACGGCGTCGAGGTCCTCCTTGCGGGGCAGCCCGCCGGGGAAGAACTCCATGGCCCAGCCTCCACCGACGATCCACGGCTCGTCGGGGTGGGCTGCGGCGTAGGCCGCAACGGCCTCCAGATAGGCCTGCTTGCCCGCCAGGTCGTTCAGCCACACCCGCAACTGGTGGCGTCCGGCGAACGGGGCGTGGACGTGGCTGTCCTGGAAGCCCGGCAGCACCAGGGAGCCGGCTGTTCGGATCACCCGGGTGCCGGACCCGGCCATGGCGAGCACGTCGACCTCACGACCGGTGGCGGCGATCCGGTCACCCCGGACCGCCACCGCCTCGGCGGTGCGGTTGCCCCCCAACCAGATTCGGCCGCCGGTGAGGATCAGGTCAGCCGGGCCGGTGGGAGCCTGCCCGACGGAGGGCTGACGCAGGGACTGCGGGTCAGTGGACACCGGTGAGCAGCCCCTCTGCCTCGACGATCCGACGTTCTGCGGCCAGGTCGATGCCGCGGCTCAGCCACAGGTAGAGCAGGCCCGCGACCGGAAGGCCGATGAACATGGAGTAGTCCACGCCACCCAGTGCCGTGGCCGCCGGGCCGGTGAACGGCGTGGTCACCATGAACGGCGCCATGACGGCCAGCGTCCCCAGGTAGGCGGTCTGCCCGCGCCAGCCCCACCTGCCGTAGATCCCGTTCGGGGAGAACATCTCCCGGATCGAGTACAACCCGCGCCGGACGAAGAAGTAGTCCACCAGGTTGATCGCCGTCCACGGGGTGAACAGGTACGCCAGGAAGATCAACACGTTGCCGTAGAACAGGTTGAACCGCTCGACGCCGACGAACTGCGCGATCGCCCAGACGACGAGGAACATCGCTCCTATGCCGATCGCCCTGATCCGCCGACTCGGTTGCACCGGCTTGATCGAGTCCCGGATCGAGATCATCGACATCATCCCCCCGTACTGGTTGATCGCCATCACCGACAGCAATCCGATCAGCAGGGCGAACACGGCGATCCAGCCGAACCCGGGGAACAGGCTGTCGCCGACGGCCTTGAACGCCTGCACCGGCGTGGCGTCGGGCCCCGCGACGGCGGAGGAGATGGAGCCGATGACGAACACCCACAACCCGGAGATGGCACTGGACAGGTACGTCCACCAGAAGGTCGAGCGCACGCCGACCTGCGCCGGCAGGTAGCGGGAGTAGTCCGAGACGTACGGGGCCCACCCGAGCTGGAAGCCGGCCAGGATGACGAAGACGGTCATGAACGGGGCGGCCCGGAACTCGCCGAGAGCGTACGCGCCGTCCGGCACGTCGACGGTGACCAGCGCGGCGATCGTGAGCAGCACCATGACGGCGAGCAGCGGCCAGGTGAGCCAGCGGTTGATCCGGTGGATCCAGTGATAGCCGTAAAGCGCCACCAGGGCCGCCACGGCCGCAGCCAGGAAATAGCCGATGTTGGTGTCGATCCCGAACAGCGCGTTGAAGGCATCGCCGGACAGGATCGCGTCGGAGGTGTTGTAGGCGATGTAGTTGGCCAGGGCGAACACCCAGACCGTGACGGCAGCACCGAGGTAGCCGAACTGTGGCCGGGACTGCACCAGTTGCGGCAGCCCGAGTTGCGGGCCCTGCGCGGAGTGGAAGGCCATGAAGAAGGTGCCGAACAGCGAGCCGATCACGGTGGCGATGATCGTCCAGGTCAGACCCGCCCCGATGCTCAGTGCGGTGATCCCGGTGGCCATGGCTGTCAGGTTGATGTTGCTGACGAACCAGATCGCGCCCAGGTGCGAGACCTTGCCATGGCGCTCGGTGGCCGGGACGTAGTCGATCGAGTGCAGCTCGATCCCGGGCGGCTGCAGTGCCTCGGGCGCCTCGTCGGGGGGAATGTCGGGGGGAGTGTTGTCAGTGCGCATCTGCGGTCCTGTCGGTGAGGAGGCGAGAAGAGGAGGCGGCGCAGGGTCTGACGGGTGGACCGGTGTGGACCGGTGTGGATGGGAGGGGCCGGGGCAGACGGTGATGGTCCTCCCATGGCTCGGGCCGTGCCACGCTGTGTCGCAGGTCACGCTGTAAGGCTAAAACTAACGCCGATAGGTTTATCTGACAAGGGGTTCGGGAGGAACGTCGGAGCATGGGTCGTCCAGCGCGGGCACTGATCAGCCGGGACCGGATCGCCGTTGCGGCCCTGGAACTGCTCGACGAGCACGGCCCCGCAGGCCTCGGCATGCGCCCGTTGGCCCAGCGGCTGGGCGTCCAGGCCCCTTCGCTGTACCACCACGTCAGTGGGCTGGACGAGGTGATCGAGCTGGTCCACGACCTGGTCGACTCCCGGATCGACCTGTCCGCCCTCGCCGACGCCGACTGGCGGCGCGGGATCGAACGGTTCGCTCGCTCCTATCGGCAGGCGTTCCTCGACCACCCCAATGTGCTGCCGGTCGTCGTCCGCAGGCCGCTGCACGCCCGTTTGGCCCTGCGCGTCTACGAGGGCCAGGCGGGCGCCCTGGAGCGCCTCGGCCTGCCTCGCCCCGAGGCGATGCGGTTCATGGCCCTGCTCGACTACATCGTGCTCGGCTCGGCGATGGACGTCTTCATCCTGGGCTTCGCCGATCTGGACCAGGTCGGCGAGGACCTGCCCAACCTGCGCGCCGCCCTGGCGGTCACCGACGTCGAGACGATCGACGAGGAGGCGTTCAGTGTCGCTCTGCGGACCTATCTGGATGCCCTGGCCGAGAGGTTGGCCCAGGCCTGACGCTCTCGGGATCGCTCACCCGAGGTGATCCAGGGTGGTGGCCAGATCGGCCCACAGGTCCTCGACGTCCTCGATCCCGACGGAGAGCCGCACCAGGTTCTCCGGGACGGCGTGCGGCTCGGCCGCGTGCCGGCGGCGCCGCTCCAGGGTCGACTCGACACCCCCCAGGCTCGTCGCGTCCACCCAGAGCCGGGTGGTGGTGCACAGCCGATCGGCCGCGTGCGGACCGCCCGCCAGCTCGATGGAGATGACGGCGCCCATGGTCGCCATCTGGGCAGCGGCCCGCGCGTGGTAGGGATCGCCGGGCAGGGAGGGATGGCGCACCCGGGACACGGCAGGGTGATCGGCCAGGCGCCGGGCCAGCTCGGCCGCGTTGGCACACGCGCGTTCCACCCGCAGGTGCAGGGTGCGCAGGCCCCGCAGGGCCAGCCAGGCCTCCATCGGACCGGGAACCGCCCCGCGCAGGGTGCGATGGGTGTGCAGGGCCGCGCGCAGCCGCTCGTCCCGGGTGACCGTGGCGCCCAGCAACAGGTCGGAGTGCCCGGAGAGGTACTTGGTCGCCGAGTGCACGACCACATCCGCCCCCAGCGACAACGGGAGCTGCCCGAGTGGGGTGGCGAAGGTGTTGTCGACCACGACCACCGCCCCCCGGGACCGGCCGGCGTCGATCAGGACGGGCAGGTCGGCGACCTCCAGCAGGGGATTGGACGGCGACTCCAGCCAGAGCATGGCTGCGCCGTCCAGAGCGGGGATCACCTCGCCGGCCTCGATCCCGGCGGTGCGGCGCACGGTGATCCGGCCCTGCGCCGCCAACTGCGGGGCCAGGGCCTCGGTGCCGTTGTAGACGCTGCCGGGGATCACCACAACGCCCCCCGGGGACACCAGCCCCAGCGCCGCGTCCACCGCTGCCATCCCGGAGGCGAAGGCCAGCGCCTCACCGTGCTCGAGCGCGCCGAGCGCCTCCTCGAACGCCGTCCAGGTGGGATTGCCCCAGCGCCCGTACCCGACGTCCTGCGGCTCGGCGGCGTGGGCGCGGGCGGCATAGGTGGAGGCAAATGTCACGGGGGCGTTCAGGGGTGCGTTGGGCAGCGGGTCCGGACGTCCGGCGGTGACGGCCACGGTGGCGGCGGACAAGCGGGCAGGTTCCATGCGGCCAGCCTAGATTCCGGTGTCCGGGGCGAGCCGGGACGCACGCAGTGGCCCCGGCCACCCTTGCAGCCACCCCTGCCCGGCGCGCACGGTCGTGCGGGCCCGGTCGAGGAGTGTCGAGGAGTGGTCGAGGAGTATGGTCGGGCCCGATGAGCGAGACAGGCGGCCCACAGGGCCTCACTCAGGTCCTCACGCCGGGGGAGCACGAGGCTGCGGACAGCCGTCGTCCCCGGGTCGCCGTGGTCTTCGGTGGCCGCTCCAGCGAGCACGGCGTCAGCTGTGTCACCGCCGCCGGGGTCATGCAGGCCATCGACCCCGCGCGGTGGGAGGTGGTGCCGATCGGCATCACCCCGACCGGGCGCTGGGTGCTGACCGGTGAGGAACCCAAACGGTGGCAGATCGAGGCCGGTGCCCTACCCCGGGTGCAGGACGACGAGGGCCCGGCGGTGCTGGTTCCGCTCGAGGTCGACGGCTCGGGGCTGACCGTCCTCGAGCCCGGCGAGGTTCCTCGCCTGCTGGGCCGGGTGGACGTGGTCTTCCCGGTGCTGCACGGCCCCTTCGGTGAGGACGGCACCATCCAGGGACTGCTGGAGCTCGCGGACATCCGGTATGTGGGCTCGGGCGTGCTGGCCAGTGCGGCCAGCATGGACAAGCACTACATGAAGGTGCTGCTCGAGGGCGCCGGGCTCCCGGTCGGCCCTTACACCGTCGTCCGCCCCAGGGACTGGGAGCGACACGCAGAGCGGGTGCGCGAGGACATCGAGGAACTCGGCTACCCGGTGTTCGTCAAGCCGGCCCGGGCGGGGTCGAGCATCGGGATCAGCAAGGTCGAGCGTGCCGAGGACCTGGACGCCGCCATCGAGGCCGCTCGCCTGCACGACCCCAAGGTGATCGTCGAGGCGATGGTGACCGGCAGGGAGATCGAGTGCGCCGTGCTGGAGAGCGCGGACGGCGGGGCGCCCGCGACCAGCCTTCCCGGGGAGATCCGGGTGCTCGGCGATCACGACTTCTACGACTTCGAGGCCAAGTACCTGGACGAGGCGAGCGTGCAGCTGAGCTGCCCGGCCGACCTGTCGGACACCGTGGTACGCCAGGTCCGTGATCTGGCTGCCCGGGCGTTCGAGGCCATGGGGTGCGAGGGGCTGGCCCGGGTGGACTTCTTCGTCACCCCTGACGGGGCCGTGATCGTGAACGAGATCAACACGATGCCGGGCTTCACCCCGTTCTCGATGTACCCGCGGATGTGGGAACAGACCGGGTTGTCCTACCCGGATCTGGTCGATCGCCTGCTCACCCTCGCCCTGCGCCGCCGCACCGGATTGCGCTGAGGACTGCGCTGACAGGTCCGGGCGAGTCGGTGGCCGTCGCCCGCGGTCGCCGGCGGTTGGCAGGGATCAGGACCGCCCGGTGCAGGTTCGTCCCGTCCCGGGCAGCACCCGGGCGGCCGGGGCCAGGTCGACCAGCGCCGCGGGCAGGTCGCTGGTGGGACCGACCCGGGCCATGCTGATCTCGACCGCAGGTGAGCGGCCGTAGCTCACCGCGGTCACCGGGTCGGCCGTGTCGTCGATCACCCAGTCCAGGCCCTCGACCGTCAGGCAGGGCAAGGTCGAGGGGCCGGGCTCGGGCAGCCCGCAGCGGAGCACGATCCGGGGGTCCTGCCCCCACACCAGCACCCCCGGCACGTCCATCGACCCCCGCGCCCGGTTCAGGACGGTCTGCGGGGCGGCGGCCAGCGCGGCGGTGCAGGCGGACTCACCGGCCCGGGGCGCTGCGGTGACCTCCTCGCCGCCGGAGCAGGCGGCCGTGGTGGCCACGATCAGTACGGCGGTGAGCGAGGCGGCGCTGGTGGCCCGGGGGTCCGGTCGCCGAGAGCTCCGGGACGTCGCGCAGGGCACGGGGACGGTGGACGGCATCAGGGGGATCCCGTGGGGGCCGGAGGAGCCGTTCGCAGACCGGCTCAGAGGTGGACGATGGTGCACGTCGTGGTGCGGGTGATGCCCGGGACGGACTGGATCCGGGCGATCACCAATTTGCCCAGCTCGTCGCCACTGGCGGCCTCGACCCGGGCGATCACCTCGTAGGGACCCATCACGTACTCGCACATGGTCACCCCGGCCATGGTCGACACCTCTCTGGCCACGTCCGATGCCTTGCCGGCCTCGGTCTGGATCAGGATGTAGGCCTCGACCATCGGGTCCTCCTCGGGGTGACGGCCCGTGACGGGCCGCCTCACGTTACCGTGTCGCTCCGAGGTGAGTCTCTAGTGGTTTCCCACGGACGGCGACCGAACAACCGACCCGACGGCGGTGCGGACCGCATCGCGGACCGGGGGGAGGACCGGGTGGTCGCCGAGGTCCTGGCGGCTTATCCGCCGCCGCCGGCGTGGGTGCTGACCGGGCCGGGTGACGATGCCGCAGTGGTCGAGTTCGGTGCCGATGACCCGCAGGCCCCCTCGGGCGTCGTCCGGGTCGTGGCCTCCACCGACACCCTGGTCGAGGGCAGCGACTTCCGCTGGGACCTGTCCAGCCCGCGCGAGGTCGGGATCAAGCTGGCGGCACAGACCCTGGCGGACATCGCCGCCATGGGGGCCAGGCCGATGGCGCTGCTGGTCTCGCTCGCCGCTCCGGGGGAGTTGCCGTCCGCGCTGCCGGTGGAGCTGGCCCGGGGCCTGGCCGAGGAGTGCGCCCGGGCCGGGGCGACGATGATCGGTGGTGACGTGTCGGCGTCCGCGCAGGTCGTGCTCACCGGCACCGCGCTCGGGGTGCTGGACGGCGGGCGAGCGGCGGTCGTGCGTTCGGGTGCGCGGTCCGGTGACCTGGTGGCGCTGGCCGGCCGCCCGGGGTGCTCCGCCGCCGGGCTCGATCTGTTGCTGGCCGGGGTCGCCGCGGGGGACGCGGCCGGGGAGCCCTCCGGGCGGGAGGTGCCAGAGCGGGGGCCCGAGCCGGCGCTGGAGCAGCTGATGGCGGTCCATCGGGCGCCTCGCCCCTCGTACGCCGCCGGGCCACGGGCTCGCGCGGCGGGGGCCACCGCGCTGATCGACACCAGTGACGGCCTGCTGCGGGATGCGGCCCGGGTGGCGTCGGCCTCGGGGGTGGTGATCGACCTCGATCCGGCCCGGCTACCCCGCGACCGGCGCTTGCCGGTCGCTGCTCGCCGGCTGCTGGGGCCGGATCAGATGCCGGATCAGGAACCGGGTCAGGTGGCGGATCAGGTGCTGGAGTGGGTGCTCACCGGGGGAGAGGACCACGCCCTGCTGGCCTGCTTCCCGCAGGACGCCGTAGTGCCGGAGGAGTTCACTGTCGTGGGGCGGGTGCTCCCGGGCGATCACGGCGAGCCACGCGGTCCGGCTGGGGCCGCGGTCCTGGTCGGGGGCCGGCCGTGGCCCGGCCGGGCGGGCTGGACGCACTGGTGAGGCGGGCTGATCGGCGGCCGGACGACGAAGGCCGGCTCCCCCTGGGGAACCGGCCTCGAGGTCGTGCGGGGCCCGGGTCAGCGAACGACCTTGCCCGCCTTGATGCAGGACGTGCAGACGTTGAGCCGCTTCGGTGTGGCACCGACGAAGGCCCGCACCCGCTGGATGTTGGGGTCCCAGCGGCGCTTGGTGCGCCGGTGCGAGTGCGAGATGTTGTGACCGAAGCCCGGCCCCTTGCCGCAGACGTCGCAGGTGGCAGCCACGGGTAGTTCTCCTGAGGTCGAGTGGGCGGGCGAACCGCTAGAGGGTATCCGACGCCGGTGCCCGAACGGTAATCGGTGCTCGCGCCCAGTAGCCTGCCGAGCATGCTGGAGGCGATCGACGCCCGGGCGGCCCGGCAGTGGGCTCTGACCGCCCTGGCGGCGCTCGCCGAGGCCCGCGAGGAACTCGACGCCCTGAACGTGTTCCCGGTGCCGGACGGGGACACCGGCACCAATCTCTACCTGACCTTCGAGGCGGCGGTGGACGCGGTGTCCGGGCTGTCGGCCGACGCCGGGGTGCGCGAGGTGCTGGCCGCCTTCGCCCATGGCGCCTTGATGGGGGCCCGGGGCAATTCCGGGATCATCGCGGCCCAGTTGCTGCGCGGGTGGGCCGATGTGCTCGCCGACCGGGAATCGTTGGACGGCCCCGCCGTGGCCCAGGCGGCCCGGCGGGCCGACCAGCAGGCCTGGCGAGCGGTGGCCGACCCGGTGGAGGGCACCATCCTGTCGGTCAGTGCCGCTGCCGCCGAGGCGGCCGGACGGGCCGGTGACCGGCTGGCCGACGTCGTCGCTGCCATGGTCGCCAGCGCCCGCGAGGCGCTGGCCCGCACCCCCGCGCAGCTCGAGGTGCTGCACCAGGCGGGAGTGGTCGATGCCGGGGGACAGGGCTACCTGGTGGTGCTGGAGACGCTGGAGGACCTGGTCCACCACCGCCGGGCCGGGGGTTGGGGGCGGCGGGTGCGCTCCCCCCGGGCCGAGCCACGGCTGCCCGAGGCCGGCCCCTGTGCGGGCGCGGGCAAACCGTCCGGGATCGCCCCGGCGTTCGAGGTGATGTACCTGCTGGAGGCCGCACCCGAGGAGGCCGACCGGGTGCGCGGGAGGCTGGCGCTGCTCGGGGAGTCCCTGGTGGTGGCCGGAGGCGACCGGGTCTGGCACGTGCACGTGCACACCGACGACCCGGGGGCGGCGGTCGAGGCCGGGGTCGAGGCCGGGCGTCCGAGCCGGATCCGGATCGTCGGCCTGACCCCCGCGGGCCGGGTGGCCCCCGGCGGCGCCCGGGTGGGGACCACCCAGGTCGCGCTGGTGGCCTGCGCGACCGGACCCGGTCTCGCCCGGTTGTTCGCCGACGCCGGCGCGGTGGTGGTCACGGACGGCGATCGCCGCCCCTGGTCCACCGCGCGTCTGGTCGAGGCGATCGGCGCGGCGCACCGGCTGGCCGAGACCGTCGTGGTGCTGCCCAACGACCCGGACGCCCTGACGGTGGCCGGGGCCGCCGCAGCCGGCACCCGTGCCGGTGGAGTCCGGGTCACCGTGCTGCCGACCCGGACGCAGGTGCAGGGGCTGGCGGCAGCCGCCGTCCACGACCCCCGGCGCACGGTCGACGAGGACGTGGTGGCCATGTCGGCCGCGGCCGGCGCCACCCGGGACGGGGCGGTCACCGTCGCGACCGGGGAGGCGATGACGATGGCGGGCGTGTGCCGCCGGGGCGACGTGCTCGGACTCGTGCAGGGTGACATCGTGAGCATCGGGGACGAGGTCGGCGCGGTGGCCGCCGAGGTCCTGGACCGCATGCTGACCGGGGGCGGTGAGCTGGTGAGCCTGGTGCTCGGCACGCAGGCCCCGCCCGGCCTGGCAGCCACCCTGGCCGCCCGCGTCCGCCGGAGCCACCCCGGGGTGGAGGTCACGGTGCTGGACGGCGGGCAGCCGCGCCACCCGATCCTGATCGGGGTGGAGTGACGTGCCGGGGGAGGATCGAGGATGTCCCTGACCCTGTCCCATCCCCTGGGGGCGGTGCTCGGCGCGCGCACGGCCGATTCGCTGGCGCGCCACCTGGGCCTGCACACGGTCGGGCAACTGGTGCGGCACCTGCCGCGCCGCTACGAGCGCTACGGGCAGCTGACGACGATCCGTCACCTGCCCGAGGGTATGGACGTCTCGCTGGTGGCCGAGGTGGTCAGTGCCGACCTGGTGCCGATGCGGCGGCGCGCCGGTCACCTGCTCAAGGTGGTGGTCACCGATGGCGAGGACCGGCTGCCGATGACGTTCTTCCAGGGCCACCGCCTGCGGTCACGGTTCGCGGTGGGCACCCGGATGCTCTTCTCCGGCAGGGTGGAACGCTTCCGTGACCAGTTGCAGCTGACCCACCCCAAGTGGACGCCGCTGCAGCAGGAGATCTCGGAGGAGGAGGTCGAGCGTCCCATCCCCGTCTACCCCTCGGTGGCCGCGGTGGAGCAGGTGACCATCCGCAAGAGCGTGGCCACGGTCCTGGGCATCCTCGGCCCGGTGCAGGACCCGCTGCCCGAGGCCGTTCGCGGGCGGTTGAGCCTGCTGGAGCTGGGGGAGGCGTTCCGCACCGTGCACCAGCCGCTCACGGAGGCGGCCGGCCTGCACGCCAG
Organism: Kineosporiaceae bacterium; assembly: GCA_016794595.1. GTDB lineage: Bacteria > Actinomycetota > Actinomycetes > Actinomycetales > Kineosporiaceae > JADJPO01. Next base: position 80,854 of record JAEUJN010000076.1, on the reverse strand, counting down.
GGAACGCTTCGTCTACGAGGAGGCCTTCGTCCTCCAGGTCGCCCTGGCCCGGCGGCGGTTCGAGGCCACGATGTTCCCCGCCACCCCGCGCCCGGTCGTTCCCGGCGGCCTGCTGGACGCCTTCGACCTGGCGCTGCCGTTCACCTTGACCCAGGGCCAGGTGCAGGTGTGCGACCAGATCACCGAGGACCTGTCCCGCTCCCACCCGATGCACCGGCTGCTGCAGGGCGAGGTGGGCTCCGGCAAGACCGTGGTGGCGCTGCGGGCGATGCTGACCGTGGTGGACACCGGCGGTCAGGCGGCACTGTTGGCACCCACGGAAGTGCTTGCGGCCCAGCACTTCCGCTCGATCACGGCCCTGCTGGGCGAGATCGGCCAGGGGGGGTTGCTGGGCGGTGAGAAGGCGACCCGGGTGGTGCTGCTGACCGGCTCGATGTCCACCGCCGCCCGTCGCCGGGCGCTGCTGCAGATCGCCTCCGGCGAGGCCGGGATCGTGGTCGGCACCCACGCGCTGTTGCAGGACAAGGTCACCTTCGCCGACCTGTCGCTGGTGGTGGTGGACGAGCAGCACAGGTTCGGGGTCGAGCAGCGGGACGTGTTGCGGGACAAGGGACGCCAGAGTCCGCACCTGCTGGTGATGACGGCCACGCCGATCCCCCGGACGGTGGCCATGACGGTGTTCGGCGACCTCGAGACCTCGGTGCTGGTCGAGGTGCCCGCCGGGCGAGCCGAGGTGGCCACTCACGTGGTCGACCTGGCCACCAGACCCGATTGGTACCAGCGCATCTGGGCACGGATCCGGGAGGAGGTCGAGGCGGGCCACCAGGCCTATGTGGTCTGCCCTCGGATCGACGCGGAGCCGGCCGGCCCCGCCGGCCCCACCGGGCGAGGCCGGCCGGCCCCGCTGGAGGACTCCGACGGATCCGCCGAGCAGCTGGAGGCGCTGTTCGACCTCACCGAGCCGGCTCCCGCTCGCGCGCTGCGCGCCGTCCACGAGGTGATCGAGGAGCTGGCCACGACGCCTGCCGTGGACGGCCTGAGGATCGAGGCACTGCACGGCCGGATGCCGGTGGAGCAGCGCGAGAGCGTGATGCAGGACTTCGCGGCCGGGAGGATCGACGTGCTGGTCGCGACCACCGTGGTCGAGGTCGGGGTCGACGTGCCCAATGCCACCGCCATGGTGGTGCTGGACGCGGACCGGTTCGGCACGAGCCAGCTGCACCAGCTGCGTGGCCGGGTGGGCCGGGGCAGCGCGCCGGGGGTCTGCCTGCTGGTCACCGACGCCGCCGAGGGCACCCCGGCCCGGCTGCGGGTGGAGGTGGTCGCCCGGGTGCGTGACGGGTTCGCCCTGGCGCGCGCCGATCTGGACCTGCGTCGCGAGGGCGACGTCCTGGGCGCGGCCCAGTCGGGGAGCAGGTCCTCGTTGCGCACGCTGCGGGTGCTGCGGGACGAGGACATGATCATCGACGCCCGGGCGGAGGCGACCGAGCTGGTGCGGGTCGACCCGGGGCTGACCGGCCACCCGGCGCTGGCCGAGGTGCTGGAGGAACTGCTGGACGCCGACCGCGAGGCCTATCTCGACCGCGCCTGATCCCGGATCGGGCCGGTCTCAGTCCCGCCCGGCCAGGTCGGCCAGCTCGGTCAGGCCCGCGCTGATGTCCCGGGCGGCAGCGGTGACCGCCGACGTCTGCTCGGTGACCGCGGCGAGCACCTGGGACTGCTGGTCGACCGACTCGGCGATCTCGTTCTGCGCCCGGTGGATGTCCCCGACCAGGGCGCTGGTGGTGGCGAAACTGCGGGCGACCCGCTCCGTCTCCTCCACCACGGTGCCGATGACGCCGCTGACCTTGTCGGCCGAGGCGGCGGTCTCGGTGGCCAACCCCTTGACCTCCTGCGCCACCACCGCGAAGCCCTTGCCCAGCTCGCCCGCCCGGGCCGCCTCGATGGTGGCGTTCAGGCTGAGCAGGTTCGTCTGGCCCGCCAATTGGGCGATCATCTGGTTGACCTCGGAGATCTCGCCCATGGCCCGCTCCAGCCGGCGCACCTCCTCGGCCGCCACCGCGGCCGTGCGTTCACCGTTGCCGGCGGTCTCGGCGGCCTGCTGGCAGCGCTGGGCGACGTCGGCGATCGTGCGGCGCAGCACCTCGGCCTGCTCCTCGAGCGCGGCCACGGCGCGAGTGGCGTCGTCCACCCGGTCCTGCAGCCGGCCCGCCCGGTCGCCCACCGCCCGCCTGGCCTGGGCGGCGCGCTCGACCCGCTGGTGTTCGGCCTGGCTGACGGCCTGGTCGGCCTGTGAGCGCGCGGCCTGGTCGGCCTCGCGCTCGAGCTCTCGCTGGCGGCGGAGCTGATCGGTCTCGCGCTCGGCCGCCTCGGCGAAGTGCCAGAGCAGCAGGATCCCGGCCACCTCGAGCACGACCGCGACGGCGTGGACCAGCACCATCACCAGCACCGTGAGGAACGGCAGGTGCTCGGTGGTGTGCGCACCGCCGGTCGTCATGGCGAACACCCGCTCGGGGGCCATCAGGCCCAGGGTGAGGTGGTGCAGCACGACTGCACCCACGGTGAGCAGCAGCGGGCCCCACTGCTGGTAGAGGGCCACCAGAGCGATCGCCGACAGGATGAACAGGTGCGCGTGCACTTGTCCGCCGGACAGCTCGATCCCGAGAAAGGAACCGGCGATCAGGCCGAGGCCGGTCCACCGGGCCTGCAGATCGCGAGACCGGCTCACCCGGGCCAGGACGCCGAACACCGCGACCGTCATCGGCAACAGCAGTGCCTCGGCAGGTCCCGTCGGGCCCAGTAGCCCGACCAGGACCAGCACCGGGACCTCGGCCCACAGGAACCAGGTCAGGATGCGGTGTCGCGCCTGCCAGGAGGCCGCAGTCATCTGTGAACCCCGGGGCAACCAGGTGCGGGACGCCTCTGTCATGCGGGACATCGTCAGCTCGGCGCACCGGGTTGACCCTTCAAGGCCCTGACGATGCCCCACGCCGGTCAGCGGCGGGACAATGCCCCGATGGCGCGCATCATCGCCGGGACAGCCGGTGGCCGACGGATCGAGGTCCCCAAGGGGGACCTGACCCGACCCACCAGCGACCGGGTGCGGGAGGCACTGTTCTCGGGTCTGGACGCCCGGCAGGTGCTGCGCGGGGCCAAGGTGCTGGACCTGTTCGCCGGATCGGGCGCTCTGGGGCTGGAGGCGGCCAGCCGGGGGGCCTGCGAGGTCGTCCTGGTGGATTCCGCGCGGGGCGCCGCGGCGGTGGCCCGGCGCAACGCCACCGTGCTCGGGCTGAGCGCGGTGCGGGTCGTGCTGGCCTCGGTGCAGAGGTTCCTCGCCGGCAATCCGCCGTTCCTGGCCGGGTCACCGGCCGACGTGGTGTTCATCGACCCGCCGTACGCCCTGGGTCAGGGTGAGCTGGGCGACATCCTGGAGGCGGTGGCCGCCCGGTGGCTGGCCCCCGACGGGCTGATCGTCGTCGAACGCAGCGCGCGCAGCCCCGAACCGCGCTGGCCGGACCGGCTCGCGCGCTCGGACGTGCGCCGGCACGGCGAGACCGCGCTCTGGTTTGCCGTGTTGCGGCCCGAGGAGAGCGGGTAGCGTGCCCGACATGACCATGGCGGCCGGGGAGGGCGAACCCGACCCCGGGGTGATCCGGCGCTGCGTCTGCCCCGGCAGCTACGACCCGGTGACGAACGGCCACCTGGACGTCGTCCACCGGGCGGCGGAGCTGTTCGACGAGGTGATCGTCGCCATTCTGACCAACCCGGCCAAGCCCGGCACGTTCACCCCGGCGGAGCGGATCGAGCTGCTCGAGGCCTGCCTGGACGCGACGCCCCGGGTGCGGATCGCCGAGGTCTCCGGGGCCCTCTTGGTGGACTTCTGCCGAGCGGTCGGTGCGGCGGCCGTGGTCAAGGGACTGCGGTCGGGGACCGACTTCGCCTACGAGCTGCCCATGGCCCTGATGAACCGGCACCTGACCGGCCTCGAGACGGTGTTCCTGCCGGGTGACCCCCGGCTGGAACACGTGTCGTCCTCGCTGGTCAAGGAGGTGGCAGCGCTGGGGGGCGACGTCACCGGACTGGTACCGGACCTCGTCCGCGACCGGCTGGTCCAGCGGCGGGGCTGACCCACCCCGGGCCGCGATTGGATCCTGGTGAGCCGGTCGAGGTAGCCTTGCCCGTCGGCCCACGCCGCCCTGCGGCGTGCCGAGATCGTCCGAAGCCACGTCGAGGAAGGTGCACCATCCGCCCGGACCCGCGGTCCCCGCTCGTGCTCGACACCCGAGAGCTGGGTCACCGCCCCGGAACCATGCGGAAGGTCTCCCGCGTCGTCCCGGCTCCGGCCGATCTGGGAACCGAGGTGATCGGGGTCCCCACCGGCAGTGACCTCCAGCTCGAACTGCGGCTGGAAGCGGTGCTGGAGGGGGTGCTGGTGACCGGCTCCGTCCGCGGCACGGCCCGCGGGGAGTGTGTGCGGTGCCTGGACGACGTCGAGCACCCGGTGGTCGCCGACGTCCAGGAGCTGTACGCCTACCCCGGTCGCCGGACCGAGGAGGGTGACGAGGACGACGAGGTGCGCGAGCTCCAGGACGAGCTGATCGACCTGGAACCGTCACTGCGCGACACGGTGGTGCCCGCACTGCCGTACCAGCCGTTGTGCCGGGAGGACTGCCCAGGCCTGTGTTCCGAGTGCGGTGCACACCTGGCGGACGACCCGGACCATCGGCACGAGAGCATCGACTCGCGCTGGGAGGCGCTGAGCCGGCTCGAGACCGACTGATCACCGAGTACCACTCCAGAGCAGCACCCGACGAAGGAGAAGTCCCGTGGCCGTCCCCAAGCGGAAGATGTCCCGCAGCAACACGCGGTCCCGCCGCTCGCAGTGGAAGGCGACCGCCACCACCCTGACCACCACCGTCGAGGGTGGCCAGGTCAGCTACTCCCGCCCGCACCAGGCGCGAGTGGTCAGCGACTCCGCCGGGACCCCGCTCTACCTCGAGTACAAGGGCCGCAAGGTCAAGGACCTCTGAGTCGCCGGAGGGCCGCATGAGTCGGGACGCCGTCGCCGGAGCCGGAGTCGACCCTGGCGCCGACGGGGCTGCCGGCCAGGAGGCGGCCGGTGAGGTGGCCGCCGACGATGCCGCCGACGATCGCGTGGCACTCCAGTCCCGACTCGGGATCACGCTGCCCGAGGACCTGCTGGTCCTCGCCCTGACCCATCGCTCGTACGCCTACGAGAACGGCGGCCTGCCGACCAACGAACGGCTGGAGTTCCTCGGGGACGCCGTGCTGGGACTGGTCGTGACCGACACCCTGTACCGCGCGCACCCGGACCTGCCCGAGGGACAGCTGGCCAAGCTGCGCGCCGCGGTGGTCAACATGCGAGCCCTGGCGGACGTCGGCCGCGACCTGGGCCTGGGGCCCCACCTGCTGCTCGGGCGCGGGGAACAGACCAGCGGGGGCGCCGACAAGTCCTCGATCCTCGCCGACACGGTGGAGGCGCTGATCGGCGCCGTCTACCTGCACCACGGGATCGAGCAGGCCGCTGCCGTGGTGCACCGGCTGGTCGACGACAACCTGCGCGACTCGGCGCTGCGGGGGGCCGCGCTGGACTGGAAGACCAGCCTGCAGGAGCTGACCGCCAACAACGGCCTGGGCGTGCCGGAGTACGGGGTCGGCGAGGAAGGCCCCGACCACGCCAAGCTGTTCCACGCGACGGTGCGGATCGGTGGCCTCGCCCGGGGAACGGGCAGCGGCCGCAGCAAGAAGGAGGCCGAGCAACTGGCGGCCTCGGCCGCGTTCGCCGCCATCGAGGCCGAGCTGGCAGCGGCCGCGCCCGCGGCGTCCTGACCCGGCCTCGTCGAGCGGGTCGAGAGGAAGTCACCGGGTGCCCGAACTGCCCGAGGTCGAGGTGGTCCGCCGTGGTCTGGCGCGCTGGGTGCTCGGCTGCACCGTGCGCGAGGTCGAGGTGTGCCACCCGCGTCCGGTCCGGGCGCACCTGCCCGGGCCCGAGGACTTCGCGGCCCGGCTGTGCGGCGAGACGGTGCGGGACGTCGTCCGGCGGGGCAAGTTCAGCTGGCTCGTGCTGGACTCCGGCGCCCTGCTGGTGCACCTGGGGATGAGCGGGCAGCTGCTGCTCCAGCCGCCCGGCGCCGCCCCGGAACGGCACCTGCGGGTGCGGTTCTGCCTGTCCGGCGGTCCCGCCGACCGGCAGGACCGGGAGCTGCGGTTCGTCGACCAGCGGATGTTCGGCGGCCTCACCCCGACCACGCTGGTCCCCACCACCGACGGCCTGCCCGCCGGCGCCTCGGAGCTGCCGGACGCCCCCTGGGCGGCGATGGTGCCCCCGCAGGTGGCCCCCATCGCGCGGGACGTCCTGGACCCCCACCTGGACGTCGGGGCGCTGGTGCGCCGGCTGCGCACCCGCCGGACGACGGTGAAGCGGGCGTTGCTGGACCAGCGGCTGGTCTCGGGGGTGGGCAACATCTACGCCGACGAGGCGCTCTGGCGAGCTCGGCTGCACTACGACCGGCCGCTGGAGGCGATCTCGGCCGGCAAGCTGCGCGAGCTGATCGGGCACGCCCGGGACGTGATGACGCAGGCCCTGGAGGCGGGCGGGACGAGTTTCGACGCGTTGTACGTCAACGTGAACGGGGAGTCCGGGTACTTCGAGCGCGGGCTGGCCGCCTACGGTCGGGACGGCCTGCCCTGCCGCCGCTGCGGCACGCCCCTGCGCCGGGAGGCGTTCATGAACCGGTCCTCCTACCGTTGTCCGCGGTGTCAGCGACGTTAGGGCCTTGCGCGCTCGAGTAGCCTGACTCTCGTGAATGCAGACAGCCGGGTCCGGGTGCTGGTGATCGACGATCACGAGATCGTCCGTCGGGGTGTGGTCGACGTCGTGGACGCCGATCCGCTGCTGACCGTGGTGGCCGAGGCCGGCACGGTGGTGGACGCCGTCCGGCGGGCCGCTGCGGTACGCCCCCACGTCGCGATCGTCGACCTGAAACTGCCCGACGGCACGGGCATCGACGTCGTCCGGGCGCTGCGCAAGAACCAGCCCGACGTTCGCTGCGTGGTGCTCACCTCCTTCGACGACGACCAGGCGGTCGAGGCGGCCCTCGACGCCGGGGCAGCCGCCTTCGTGCTCAAGACGGTTCGGGGCACCGAGATCGCCGACGTCGTGCGCAAGGTCGCCCAGGGCAAGGTGCTGCTCGACGAGCGCTCGGTGGCCCGGCGCCGGGCCACCCACCACGACCCGACCGAGTCGCTGACCCCGACCGAGAAGAAGGTGCTCGAGCTGATCGGCGACGGGCTGTCCAACCGAGAGATCGGTGCCAGCCTCGGGCTGGCCGAGAAGACCGTGAAGAACCACGTGACCGGCCTGCTGGCCAAGATGGGGTTCCGCCGCCGGACGCAGGCCGCCGCATGGGTGGCCAGCAACCGGCAGAGCAGCGGCTGGGGAGCCTGACCGGTCTCGGTCCACGCCTCGCGCGCTCGGGGACTCAGCTCCAGCGCACCCGCATCTGCTCGCGCCAGCCGGCCAGCCACTGGTCCGACCCTGCGACCTCGATCTCCTCCCCACGGTTCCACAGCGCCAGGTAGAGCTGGACCGCGCTGCCCCGCAGGGTGACGTCCGCGGCTGTGTCCGTGCCTGTGCGGGTGGCGACCACCGGGCCGGGCCCGATGTCCAGCAGCCAGGCCTGCTCGACATCGGCCGGCAGCACGGCAACCCTGATCGGTTGCTCGGAGCGGACCGTCGAGGACCGGCGGGGGAGGAATCCGGTGAGCAACTCGTCGATCCCGTCGGCGGCCAGCCGGGGCCGGATCCAGGTCTCGGCCGCCGTCGGCGAGCGCCGCAGCCGGGCGGACATGGCATCGACCGCGTGCACCGTCGCCTCGTGACACTGCCGCCGGGCCCAGGCCTGGCGTGCGGGTGGGGCGTCGCTGAGGAAGAAGAAGGCCTCGAGGTCGTCGGGGGAGTGGGCCAGGGTGTTGACCAGGTCGACCAGCCCGTCGTCCAGCCAGTCGAGCACGTCGGCGGCGGCGCGGGCCTCGGCCTCGACGGCGGGTTGGTCGATGCCGGTCGCGGGCGGGCTGACCCGGCCGGTGAGCACCGCATCCGCCCAGCGGTGCACCACGCCGAGGTGGGTGACCAGGTCACGGACGCTCCAGCCCGGGCAGGTGGGCACCACGGCGTCCAGGCCGGCGGCGACCGCATTGGCCCGGATCACGGCCACGGCGTCCCCGAGGCCCTCGGCGTGCTCGGCGACGGTCAGGATCGGGGGAGTGGGCGGCATGGCGAGCACCCTATGGCGCCCCCTCACCCGCGCGAACAGCCGCCCCGGCTGCCGTGGGGTGCCCGAGCGGCACCGACCAGCGCAGGGTGCTGCCCGTGCCGTCCGCGTTGCCCAGGGCCTCGCAGCGACCGTCGTGGCGCCGGGCGCGTTCGGTCAGGTTGTCCAGGCCGCTGCGTCGGGTGAACTCGGCGGGCATCCCGGCGCCGTCGTCGCGCACCTCGGCGCGCACCTCGCGGCGGGTGATCGCCAGCCGCACCTGGACGGCGCTGGCGTGGGCGTGCCGGGCCGCGTTGGACAGACCCTCCCGGATGACCGCGATCAGGTCGTCGGCGATCTCCCCGTCGACCAGCTCGTCGGGGTCCAGCTCGTCGGCGATCTCGACCACCACCTCGGGACGGAACCCCAGGTAGGCGTGGGAACGCGCGGCCTCGGCGTGCACCCGGTCGGCCAGGCCGGCCCTCTCGTCCGGGTCGCGCAACGCCCGGATGGTGGCCCGGATCTGGCGGACCACCCGGTCGAGGGACTCCAGCGAGGTGTCCACGTCGGCGAGCTCGTCGGGATCGAGCCGCTCCCGCAACCGGGACAGCCGCATCCCCATGGCGAACAGCTCCTGGACCACCAGGTCGTGCAGGTCACGGGCGATCCGGGCCCGCTCCTCGAGCAGTTCGTTCTCCTCGGCGCGACGGCGCCCGTCGGCCAGCTGCAGGGCCAGGGCTGCCTGGCCGGCGAAGATCTGCGCGGTCGCCAGATCGGTGCGGGTGAACTGGTGCCCGCCCACCCTGCGGGCCACCATCAGCACCCCGATCCGCTCGTCGCGGGCCTGGAGCGGGGCGTACATCGCCGGCCCGAACCGGCGCAGCCGCTCGACCTTCATCTGGGGGTCGGTGGCCAGATCGGGGACGAGCATGCCCCGGCCCAGCCGGATCACGGTGGCCGCGCGGCCGTCGTCCGGCATGACCGTGCCCACGAGCTCGTCGGCACCCTCGCCCACGGCGAGCTCGAGCACCCACTGGCCACCCCACCCGGCGAGCACCAACGCGGCCATGTCCGCCTCGGCCACCTCGGTCGCCAGGGTGGCGATCAGGTGCAGCGCCTGGTCGTCCTCGGCGCCGGACAGCATGGTCGTGGAGACCTCCTGGGCCGCGGCCAGCCACCGTTCCCGGCGCCGGACGTCGCCGTACAACTCGGCGTTCTCCACCGCGACCGCCGCGGCGGCGGCCAGGGCCACGACCACATCCTCGTCCTCGGCGGTGAACCCGCCGGCCTTGTCGGCGAGGTACAGGTTGCCCACCACCCGGTCGCCGATGCCCACCGGAACCCCGAGGAAGCTGCGCATGACCGGGTGGTGCGGCGGGAAACCGGCCGCGCTCGGATGGCTGGGCAGATCGTCCACCCGGACGGCGCGCCCGACCCGGGTGATGTGACCCAGGACGCCCACTCCGTGCGGCGGTGCCCCGATGGCCCGAGCCCGGGCCTCGTCGACGCCGGTGTGGACGAACGCCTTGTGGTGGCCCTCCTCGTCCAGGACGCCCAGGGCGGCGTACGGCGCGTTGGTCAGGTCGGAGGCGGCCCGCACGATCCGGCGCAGGGTGGGCTCGAGGTCCAGCCCGTCGGCCACCGCCACGACCGCGTCCAGCAGGCGACGGTCGAAGGAGACCGAGGTCATGGGCGTGGCCGGTGGCGCCGTGGGTGCAGCAGGCGCAGGTGGTGCAGCGGGGGCGGGGGGTGCAGCGGGCGCGGGGTGCGCGGGGGGTGGAGACGGCTGGTGCTCGGGCATCGAATCCCCTCGAGGAGCGTGCGGCGAGCCCACCGTAGCCAGTGGCGTCGGATCCGTGGGCCCGGGTCAGCCCGGGGGCAGCACCTCGCCGGCCGCCGACAGGGCGATCACCTCGTCGGCGGCGTCCAGGGCGGTCAGTTGGTGGGTCACCAGGACGACGGTGGCCGGGGTGAGGCTGCCGTCCAGCAGGGTGCGGACCAGTTCGTCGGCACTGCGGGGATCGAGATGCTCGGTCCCTTCGTCGATCAGCAGCACGCCCGCCCGGGTGAGCAGCGCCCGGGCCAGCAGCAGGCGGCGCCGCTCACCGCCGGAGACGTCGCGTCCGCCGGAGCCGATCACGGTGTCCAGCCCCTGGGGGAGGGAGCGGGTCCAGGTCCCCAGACCCACCCGGTCGAGCACCTCGAGCAGGGCCTCGTCGTCGGCGAACGGGTCGGCCAGCCGCAGGTTCTCGCGCAGGGTGGTGGTGAACAGGTGGGCGTCCTCGGCCGTCAGGTGGACCGTCCGGCGCAGGGCGTCCTCGGGAAGGTCCTGCACCGGGACCGGCCCGCCCTCGGCGTTCACCGTGATCGCTCCCGATCGCGGGGGGAGCATGCCGGCCAGGGTGAGCAGCACGGTGCTCTTGCCCGATCCGCTGGGTCCGATCAGGGCGATCCGGCGCCCCGGGGGCAGGTCCAGGGTCAGCGGACCCACCGGGTGCTCGCGCTCGGGCGGGCCGCCGCGGTCGGCGGTGCCCCGGGTGGCCGGGTGGGCACACCGCAGAGCCTGGGCCCTCAGGTGCGCCTGGGGGTGCACCGGGGGGTGCAGCGGGGGGTGCGGCTGGGGGTACACCGGGGGGTGCGGCTGGGGGTGCTCCGAGGGGCGCGGGTCGGCGGCGGTGTCGATCAGGGCCAGGACCCGTTCGGCTGCCCCGCGCGAGCGCACCAGCTGGACGGCGGCCGCGGGCAGGGCGCCCACCGCCTCCGCGGCGGCCAGCGGGGTCAGCGCGACCACCGCGATCCAGACCGGGGCGAGCCGGCCCTGGGCGGTGGCCGTCAACGCGAGTGCGGTGGCCACGACGGTCCCGAGGCCGGTCGCCAGGGTGGCGACCCCGAGCGACCAGGCGCCGGTGCGTGCCGCAGCCTCCCGGGCCCGGCCGAGATCCTTCTCGGCCGCGGCGGCCCGGGCCAGTCGCGGGGCCAGGACGCCGGCGACGCGCAGCTCGGCCGCGCCGTCCAGGACCGTGAGCACCTCGGCGCTGAGTTCGCGGCGGGCCCGGTCGCCGTCCCGTTCGGCCTGGCGGGCCGACCGGGCGGCAAGCCAGGACACCAGGCCTCCGGCGAGCAGCAGGGTCGCGGCGACCACGGCCCCGGCCTCGGGCAGTACCAGGGCGACCAGCGCGGCACCCCCGATCAGGCTGGTCAGGGTGACCGCGATCGGCAGCAGTCCGCGCACGACCAGATCGGCCAGGAGGTCCAGATCACCGCCCACCCGGGCCAGCAGGTCGCCGCGCCGCAGCCCGGTGATCACGGCCGGATCGGCCTCGGCGAGGGCCCGGTAGAGCCGTTCGCGCACCGTGGTGACCCCGCGCAGCGCCACGTCGTGCCCGACCAGGCGCTCGGTGTACCGCAAGACCCCGCGACTGATGCCCAGTGCGCGGGTGGCCACGATCGCCACCTGCAGGTACAGGACGGGCGGTTGCTGTGCCGCCCGGGAGATCAGCCAGGCCGAGGTCGCCATGAGTCCGATGGCGCTGCCCAGGGCCGCGGTGCCGACCAGGACGGCCAGGGCCAGCCGGCGGGGGTCGGGGTCCAGGGCGCGCAGGGCACGGACCAGCCAGTGGCGGCTCATGTCCGGCTCACGCCGCTCATGTCAGGCTCGGTTCGAGCCGGGCGCCGACCTCGACGGCGCGATCGGCCTGTGCGGCCAGGGTCGGCCTGTGCGCGATCACGAGCACGGCCGCCCCCCGCTCGCGCCAGTACCCGATCAGGCGGAGCACGCTGCGCTCGGTCACGACGTCCAGGTGAGCGGTGGGTTCGTCCAGGATCACGAGCTCGGCGTCCTGGCGCAGCACCGCTCGGGTCAGCCCGAGGAGCTGGCGTTGCCCGGCGGACAGCCCGTGCCCCCCGTGGCCCACGCGGGTCTGCCAGCCCTCGGGCAACGTGGTCACGACGGCGTCCAGGCCGGTCAGGGCGGCGGCGCGGTCGCGCTGGTCACGGGGCCCGTCGAACCAGAGGTTTGCCTCCAGGGTGTCGGGCAGGACCACGGGGCGCTGGGGAACCCAGGCCAGGCGCTGGTGCCACGCCTGGGGATCGACATCGGCCAGGTCGACAGCGGCCGGTTCGAGTTCGCCGTCCCCGGCCCGGTGGGGGCGGGACCCGTCGTGAGCGCGCAGCAGCACGCGTCCCTCCTCGGGGGCCCGCAGCCCGAGCAGGACCTCGACCGCGGTGGACTTGCCCGACCCGTTGGGCCCGATCAACGCGACCACCTCGCCGGGGTACAGATCGAGGGACAGCCCGTCAGGAGCCCGACGGCCGCGGCGCTGGACCGAGATCCCCCGGCCGTGGACCGACACCGGCCCCGCCGGGAGCCGCCCGGAGCGGAGCCGGCCGGCGGGGCTCGCAGCGGCGGGCACGGGCCCGTCCAGAATGCCCAGGGCCTGTTCGGCGGCCGCCACGCCGTCCGCGGCCGCGTGGTAGTGCACCCCCACCAGCCGCAGCGGCAGGTAGACCTCGGGCGCCAGGATCAGCACGGCCAGGCCGGTTTCGAGGTCCATCCGGCCCGAGACCAGGCGCAGCCCGATCCCGACGGCCACCAGGGCGACCGACAGGGTGGCGAAGGACTCCAGCACCAGGGAGGAGGTGAAGGCCAGCCGCAAGGTGCTCATCGTCGCCCGCCGGTAGGCCTCGCCGACCTCGCGCACCCGCAGGGCCTGGGCCCGGGCCCGGCCGAGGGCGTGCAGGGTGGGCAAGCCGGTGATCAGGTCCAGCACCTGGGCGCCGAGCCGCTGCATGCTCACCAGCCGCCGGGCGGCCAGGGACTGGGTGGACCAGCCGATCAGCGCCATGAAGGCCGGGATCAGGGGCAGGGTGATCGCCATCGCCAGGGCGGACCACGGGTCCTGCCAGAGGATCACCACGAGCAACCCCGGGGTCAGGGTCGCGGCGAGCAGTAGCTGGGGAAGGTACTTGGTGAGGTAGCCCTCCAGGCCGTCGAGCCCGCGGGTGAGCAGCGTGGCCTCCGCCGCGGCGTCCCGGCCGGCCGCCAGGTCGGGGGACCGGGTGAGCCGGGCCAGGACGGCGGCCCGCAGCTGAGCGATCACCCGGACCGCCGCACGGTGGGCCAGCCGTTCCTGAGCGGCCATCAGTCCCGCCCTGACCAGGACGGCGGCCGACAGCGCGGCGATCGGCCCGGCGACCTCTCCCGGGCGGGCAGCCCGGGAGAAGCCGGCCACGATCACCTGCGCCAGCAGGAGCGCCTGGACCACCACCACTGCTGTGGTGCCGACGCCGAACACCGCGGTGACCGCGATGTGGGTGCGGCTCGCCCGGGCATGCCGCAGCAGGCGCGGGTCGAGCGGGCGCATCAGTCGAGGAAGGTGCGTGCTCGCACCGGCAGCCCCGCGGATCGGGGGATGTCGGTGGTGGAGATGCGGCGGCGGAAGGTCCAGTAGGTCCAGGTCTGGTAGGCCAGGACGAGGGGGGTCAGGGCGAGTGCGACCCAGGTCATGACGGTCAGGGTGGCGGCGGTGGAGGAGGCGGTGTGGATGGTCAGGGACTCACCTCCCCGGATGGGCAGGACGTCGGGGTAGAGGGAGCCGAAGATCAGCACCACGGCGGCGACGGTGACCACGCTGGTGAGGCTGAACGCGGCGCCCTCGCGGCCCTCGCGGACCGCGGCGACGGCCCCGAGCAGGGCTAGGGCGGCGATGGCCACGGCGGCCCAGGTCCACGTGGAACCGTGGGCGAGCTGGGTCCAGATCGCCCAGGCGGCGGCGGTGGTCAGGGTGACCGGCGCGATCCGGGCGGCGAGGTGGCTGATGTGCCGGTGCAGGTCGTCGGTGGTCTTCAGCATCAGGTAGAGCGCGCCGTGCAGGAGGAACAGGGTCAGCGTGGTGGCCCCGGTGAGCAGGGCGTAGGGGTTGAGCGCGGAGATCAGGACGGCGAACGGGCCGGAGCGGACGGCGTCGGCCTCGACGCCGCGGACGATGTTGCCGAAGGCGACACCCCACAGCAGCGACGGCAGGACCGAGCCGACGACGATGGCGGTGTCCCAGCGGGCGCGCCAGGTGTCGGAGTCGAGTTTGCCGCGGTACTCGAAGGCGACCCCGCGCAGGATGAGGGCGACCAGGATCAGCAGCAGGGGCAGGTAGAAGGCCGAGAACAGGGTGGAGTACCACAGGGGGAAGGCGGCGAAGGTGGCGCCGCCGGCGGTGAGCAGCCAGACCTCGTTGCCGTCCCAGACCGGGCCGATGGTGTTGATCAGGACGCGGCGTTCGGTGTCGGTGCGGCCGGCGACGGGTAGCAACATGCCGACGCCGAAGTCGAAGCCCTCCAGGACGAGGTAGCCGGTCCACAGGACCGCGATGAGGGCGAACCAGATGATGCGCAGGGTCTCGATGTCCATGACGATTCCTCGGATCACGGGGCTCAGTAGGCGAAGGTCAGGGGGGCGTCGGTGCCGGTTGAACCGTCACCGCCGGCGGCACTGTCACCGTGGGTGATGGCCGGTGCCCCGGCGGCCGCGTACCGGCGCATCAGGGAGAACCAGATGACCGCCAGGCCTCCGTAGAGCAGGGTGAACACGGTCAGGGAGACCAGCACCGAGGCGCTGTCCACGGTGGGGGAGACCCCCTCGGCGGTGAGCATGCGGATGGCGGCATCACCGGTGGGGTTGGGTGCCACGATCCAGGGCTGGCGGCCCATCTCGGTGAAGATCCACCCGGTCAGGTTGGCCAGGAACGGCATCGGCAGGGCGATCAGGGCCAGCTTGCCGAACAGCGCCGCGGACGGGGTGGCCCCGCGGCGGGTCACCCAGAGCCCGGCCAGGGCCAGAGCGGCGCTGAAGGCACCGAAACCCATCATCAGCCGGAAGGACCAGTAGGTGACCGCGAGCAGCGGCGTGTAGTCGCCGGGGCCGTAGAGCTCCTGGTAACGATCCTGCAGGTCGTTGACGCCGGTCAGGGTGGCCCCGGTGTCGCCGGTGGCCAGGAACGAGGCCAGCCCGGGGACGGTCAGGGTGCGTACGTCGCACCTGTTGTTGACATCGCCGACGGCGAAGATGCTGAACCCGGCGCCGGTCTCGGTCTCGCACAGCGCCTCGGCGGCGGCCATCTTCATCGGCTGCTGTTCGAACATCATCTTGGCCTGGACGTCGCCGGTCACCGCGACCAGGACACCGGAGATCATCAGCGTGATCAGGCCCAGGCGCAGCGCTGGCCGGTAGGCCGCGGCCTCCTCGGCCCGGCCCGCCCGCACGTGCCTGACCGCCCACCAGCCGGCGATGGCGGCCACGAAGGTGGCCGCGGTGACGAACGAACCGGTGACCGTGTGGGGGAAGGCGGCCAGGGTGGTCGGGTTGGTCAACACCGTCCAGATGCTGTCCAGCTCGGCCCGGTTGGTCTGCGGGTTGAACACCACCCCGACCGGGTGCTGCATGAACGAGTTCGCCGCGATGATGAAGTACGCCGAGGCGTTCACCCCGATCGCAGCCAACCAGATGGTGGCCAGGTGCGCCCGCTTCGACAACCTGTCCCACCCGAAGATCCACGCCCCCAGGAACGTGGACTCGAGGAAGAACGCCAGCAACGCCTCCATCGCCAACGGGGCCCCGAAGACATCCCCGACGAACTCCGAGTACCGGCTCCAGTTCATCCCGAACTGGAACTCCTGCACGATCCCGGTCACCACGCCCATCGCGAAGTTGATCAGGAACAACTTCCCGAAGAACTTCGTCATCCGCAGCCACCGCTCGTCCCCGGTGCGGAACCAGGCGGTCTGCATGATCGCGACCAGAGGTGCCAGACCGATCGTCAACGGCACGAAGATGAAGTGATAGACGGTGGTGATACCGAACTGCCACCGCGCCAGATCAAGCGGGTTCACCAGGGCTCCTGATGTCTCGTGCTGTGTGCCGGCCGACCGGTCGGCGCCCAGGCTGGTTTATACCCCCAGGGGTATGTTACACCCGCTGGTTCGAAGAGCAGACCGCCAATGGCATGACGGCCACCAACTAAGGTGTTCGGGTGATCACCGGCCCGGCTGACCACCCTGACGACGTGGTGCGCGTCACAGCGGTCGTGCGCGGACGGGTCCAGGGGGTGGGCTTTCGCTGGTGGACCAGGTCCCGGGCGCTCGAGTTCGGACTGGTGGGCAGCGCGACCAACCTGGAGGACGGCTCCGTCGAGGTGGTGGCCTACGGGCGCCGCGCCGACTGTGAGCGGCTGGTGGAGGTGCTGACCGTCCAGCCTGCCCCACCGGTTCCCTTGGACGCCCCCCGCTCGTACTACCGCCGTCCCGGGCACGTGGTCTCGGTGAGCACCACCTGGAGCCGGTGGGGCTTGGTCGACGAGGCGGCCGGGGATCTGCCGACCGGGTTCGTCGAGCGCTGACCCACCACCGACCGGCGCCTACCACCACGACACGCGAAAGCCCGAGATCGGCACGCACGGCGGGTAGGCTGGCCGAGCCCTCTGCGCCTTCCCCGCGCCCGTCCGTCGCGCGCAGCACCAGCCGTCCCCCACCCGGGCAGGAGCCTGTGCACCTCAAGAGCATGACCCTGCGGGGCTTCAAGTCCTTCGCCTCGGCGACCAGCCTGCGCTTCGAGCCGGGGATCACGTGTGTGGTCGGCCCGAACGGGTCGGGCAAGTCCAACGTGGTCGACGCCCTGGCCTGGGTGATGGGGGAGCAGGGGGCCAAGAGCCTGCGCGGCGGCAAGATGGAGGACGTCATCTTCGCCGGCACCGCCGGCCGCCCGCCGCTCGGCCGGGCCGAGGTGAGCCTGACCATCGACAACACCGATGGCGCGCTGCCGATCGACTACAGCGAGGTCACCATCTCGCGCACGATGTTCCGCTCCGGGGGCAGCGAGTACGCGATCAACGGCAGCGCCTGCCGGCTGCTCGACGTCCAGGAGCTGCTGTCCGACTCCGGGATCGGCCGCGAGATGCACGTGATCGTCGGCCAGGGCCGGCTCGACGCCGTCCTGCACGCCAGCCCCGAGGAGCGCCGGGGGTTCATCGAGGAGGCGGCCGGCGTCCTCAAGCACCGCAAGCGCAAGGAGAAGGCGCTGCGCAAGCTGGAGGCGATGCAGGCCAACCTCACCCGGCTGGCCGACCTGACCGCCGAGATCCGCCGCCAGCTCAAGCCTCTGGGACGCCAGGCCGAGGTCGCCCGGCGGGCCGCCGTCGTCCAGGCCGACCTGCGCGATGCCCGGGCCCGGCTGCTGGCCGACGATCTGGTGCAGTTCACCGCCGCACTCGAGCAGGAGGTGGCCGACGAGACCGCCCTGCGGGCCCGCCGCGAGGAGGTCGAGGCCGAGCTCGCCGACGCGCGGCACCGGCTGGCCGACCTGGAGCGGGACGCCGCCGATGCGGCCCCCCGCCTGGCCCGGGCGCAGGAGACCTGGTACCGGCTGTCGAGCCTGCGCGAGCGGGTCCGCGGGACGGCGTCCCTGGCTGCCGACCGCCGCCGGCTGCTCGGCGAGGAGGCCCCCGAGCGCACCCCCGGGCGTGATCCCGAGGAGCTCGAGGCCCAGGCCCGGGCGATCGGGGAGCAGGAGGAGGCGCTGGCCGCGGAGGTCGAGTTCGCCCGCGAGCACCTGGCGGAGGCGGTCGAGGCGCGTCACGACGCCGAGCGCGCGGAGGGCGAGGAGGAGCGCCGGCTGAACTCCCTGGTGCGGGCGGCCGCCGACCGCCGCGAGGGACTGGCCCGGCTGGCCGGTCAGGTCGCCGCGCGCCGCAGCCGGCTGGATACCGCCCTCGAGCAGTCCGAGCGTCTGGCCCAACAGATCACCGAGGCCGAGGCCCGCGCCGACGCCGCCGCGCAGGAGTTCTCCGCGGTGGAGGGCCAGGTGGCGGGGGTCGAGGCCGGCGAGGAGGGCCTGGACGCCGAGCACGAGGCCGCCGCCGCAGACCTGCACGAGGCCCATTCCGCGCTGGAGGCGGCCAAGCAGACCGAGCGGGACGCCGAGCGGGATCGCGCCACCTGGTCGGCCCGGCGCGAGGCGCTCGAGCTGGGCCTGCAGCGCAAGGACGGCTCGGGCACCCTGCTGGCCGCAGGCGACCGGCTGTCCGGCCTGCTCGGATCGGTGGCCGCGCTGGTCCAGGTCCGCCCCGGGTACGAGAACGCGGTGTCCGCCGCCCTGGGCACGGCGGCCGACGCGGTGGTCACCGACTCGTTGGACGGCGCCCTGGCCGCCGTGCGGCTGCTGCAGGCCGAGGACGGCGGTCAGGCGGGGGTCCTGGTCGGCCACGCGCCGTCCGGGCCGGCCACGGCCGGCACCCAGGAGGTGCCGGCGCCCGGCTGCCGTTGGGCCCGTGACCTGATCACTGCGCCGGATCACCTCGGCGCGGCGCTCGATCGCCTCCTGGACGGGGTGCTGGTCGCGCCCGAGCTGGACGTGGCCCGCGAGGTGATCGCGCGGCGTCCGGAGCTGACCGTTGTGACCCTGCACGGTGACCTGGTCTCGGCGGCTTTCGTCCGGGGCGGTTCGCGGGCGGCGGCCTCCTCGCTGCTCGAGGTGCAAGCGGCGGTCGACGAGGCCGCCGAGCGGGTGGCCGTCGCCGTGCGGGCCGGCGAGCAGGCGCGCTTCGCCCTGCACGCCGCCCAGTCCCGCTACGACACCGCCCAGCTGCGGGTGGAGAGCGCCCTGGACGCCCTGCACGACTCCGACGCCCGCCTGGCCGCCGTCGCCGAGCGGCTGGGCCAGCTCGGGTCGACCGCGCGCGCAGCACGGGCCGAGGCCGATCGGCTGCGCACGGCGAAGGAGGCCGGCGAGGCCGCCCTGGAGGCGGACCGCGAGGCGCTGCACGAGCTCGAGGAGCGACTGCGGGTCGCCGAGGAGCACGCCGAGGTCGATGCCGAGGAGCCGTCGACCGCCGCCCGGGACACGCTCGCCGCGGCCTCGACCGCCGCCCGGGCCACCGAGATGGAGGCGCGCCTGGCGCTGCGGACGGCCGAGGAGCGGGCGCGGGCGCTCTCGGGACGCGCGGAACAACTGCTGGCAGCTGCGGCCGCCGAGCGCGAGGCCCGCGCGCGGGCCGTGGCCCGCGAACAGCGGCGCCGCCGGCAGCTGGTGACCGCCGAGGCCGTGCTGGCCGGGGCTCACTTCACCCTCGGCGTGCTGGAGTCCTCGTTGCTGCGCGCCGAGCAGGTACGGGCCGCTGCGGACGCCGAGCGCCGGCGGTTCGAGGCCGAACTCGGCTCGGTGCGCGGCCGGGTGGCCCACCTGGCCGAGGAACTCGCCCGGTTGACCGACGTGGTGCACAAGGACGAGGTGGCCCGGGCCGAGCAGCGGATGCGGATCGACGCGCTGCGCGAACGGTGCGTGGACGAGTTGGGTCTGGACCCGCAGATCCTGGTCGAGGAGTACGGGCCCCACCTGCCGGTACCTCCGCCCCCGCTGGCCCCGGGGGAGAGCGAGCCCGAGGGCGGCCGGGAGGCGACCCCGTTCGTGCGCGCCGTCCAGGAGAAGCGGCTGCGAGCGGCCGAGCGGGCACTGGCGCTGCTGGGCACGGTCAACCCGCTGGCCCTGGAGGAGTTCGCCGCGCTGGAGGAACGTCACCGCTTCCTGACCACCCAGCTCGAGGACCTCAAGGCCTCCCGCAAGGACCTGTTGGACATCGTCAAAGAGGTCGACGAACGGGTGGAACAGGTCTTCACCGAGGCCTTCCACGACACCGCGCGCGAGTTCGAGGGCGTCTTCGCCCGGCTGTTCCCCGGCGGTGAGGGGCGGTTGATCCTCACCGACCCGTCGGACATGCTGGCCACCGGCCTGGACGTCGAGGCGCGTCCCCCCGGCAAGAAGGTCAAGCGGCTCTCGCTGCTCTCCGGTGGGGAGCGCTCGCTGACCGCGGTGGCCCTGCTCGTGGCGATCTTCAAGGCCCGGCCCAGTCCGTTCTACGTGCTGGACGAGGTCGAGGCGGCGCTGGACGACACCAACCTGGGCCGGCTGATCACGCTCATGGAGGAACTGCGGGGCACCAGCCAGCTGATCGTGGTCACCCACCAGAAGCGCACGATGGAGATCGCCGACGCTCTGTACGGGGTGACCATGCGCGGGGACGGCGTGACCACGGTGATCAGCCAGCGCCTGCGGGAGGATCAGCCGGCCTGACGGCTCGTAGCGACGATCACTGTGGGTCACGATGATCCGCTGATCGTGCGACGAAACCGGGTGATTCCGGCGACAGCTCGGTAACGATGCGATGTTTCGGCTGGGACGGCTGTGACTCTCGAGGCACTGTGGATGCGTGCTCGTGATCGTGATCGGGATGATGTTCGTCCTCGGGGTGGCGCTCACGGTGATCATCTCCGTGGCGTGGCCGAACATTCGCGCCGGTGCCTGGGTGCTCACCCCCGAGGGCGAGCGGCTCACGCGTGGCGCCCGGCGCCGGGCGCGCAAGGCGGCCAGCACCGCCCGGACGGCGGCCACGACCGTGGCGGCCACCGTGCGTGACCTGCGGGGCGTGGAACCTGCTGAGGCCGACGCGGCCGACGATGCGGGCGACGATGGGGCCGGCAGGGCGGCCGGCGGGACTGCCTCCCCGGACGGCGCCGCGCGCCCCTACCGGCCCGCGGTCCCGGCTGCCGGCTCGGGCGCGGCCTCCGCCCCGGCTGAGCCCAACGGCGCACGGGCCCGGGAGGAGACGGTGATCGCCGACAAGGTGGCGGCCGGGATCGCCGCCCGGACCCGGCCGGAGAAGGCGCCGGAGAAGACCCCGGGCGCCCCGTCGTCGCCGGCTGTCGTGCCCCCGTCGCAACACGGTTCCCCCCTGGCCACTCCCGCGACCGGAGTCTCCGAGACAATCAGGTCGTGAACTCCGACCTGCTGCCCTTCATCGGCATCGCCTTCGTCCTCCTGCTGCTGATCCTCGGCTCCGTGCTGTTCGTCGGCGCCCGCCGGCGGGGGGGAGGCGGCGTTGATGTCGGCGGATCCCCGCAGCCGGGGACCCCCGGGCGCGGTGGTGCGGGCACCGACGTCCTGGAGGCGCCCCCGGCACCCACCCCGACCATCCCGCGGCCGACCGTCCCCGAGGCCGATGTGCCGGTGGAGCCGGTGGCGACCATCGAGCGTCCCGAGTCGGCGCGCGGCCGGATGACCCGCCTGCGGGCCCGGCTGGCCCGCTCCAACACCGCGCTCGGCCAGCGCATGCTCGGCCTGCTCACCCGCGACCGGATCGACGCCTCCACCTGGGAGGACCTCGAGGACACGCTGCTGCTGGCCGACATCGGGGCCGGGCCGGCCTCGGAGATCGTGGACAACCTGCGCCGCGAGGTCGCCGTCCTGGGGACGCGCGACACCGACGCCGTCCGGGGCCTGCTGCGCGCGCAGTTGATCGCCGCGATCGACCCCACCATGGATCGCTCCCTGGCGGTCGAGCCGCACGTCGGCGAGGACGGCACGCTGCGGCCGGCCGTCGTCCTGGTGGTCGGGGTCAACGGCACCGGCAAGACCACCACCGTCGGCAAGCTCGCCCGGGTGCTGGTCGCCGAGGACAAGGACGTGCTGCTGGGTGCCGCGGACACCTTCCGGGCCGCGGCTGCCGATCAGCTGACCACCTGGGGTGAACGGGTGGGCGTGGCGACCATCCGCAGCGACCGCGAGGGCGCCGACCCGGCCGCGGTGGCCTTCGACGCGGTCAGGGCCGGCATCGATGTCGAGGCGGACGTCGTGCTGATCGACACGGCGGGCCGCTTGCAGAACAAGGTCGGCCTGATGGACGAGCTGGGCAAGGTCAAGCGCGTGGTGGAGAAGCACGGCCCGGTGGACGAGGTGCTGCTGGTGCTGGACGCCACCACCGGCCAGAACGGGATGCAGCAGGCCAAGGTGTTCTCCGAGGTGGTCGAGGTCACCGGCATCGTGCTCACCAAGCTGGACGGCACCGCCAAGGGCGGGATCGTGGTGGCCGTGCAGCGAGCCCTGGGCGTCCCGGTGAAGCTGGTCGGGCTGGGCGAGGGACCGGACGACCTGGCCCCCTTCGATCCCGAGGTCTTCGTCGACGCCCTGCTGGCCTGATCTGCCCGGTTCGGTAACCCAGGTTTCACATCACCCCGGTCTGTGTCACCTCGGCGTAACCTTCCCCGCCCGCTCGCGAAACACCCACCGGGGACGGTTGAGGCCAGGTCGCCCCACCGTCGTGGCGCCGCACTTCTGCTGACCTTCACGACCTCGAGGGGTTCGGATGGATTCCGGAGATACCGCCTGGGTGCTGGCGAGCGCTGCGCTCGTCCTGCTGATGACCCCGGGCCTGGCGCTCTTCTACGGCGGCATGGTTCGTGCCAAGAGCGTGCTCAACATGATGATGATGTCGTTCGTCACGATCGCCATCGTCAGCGTCCTGTGGGTGCTGTACGGCTACTCGATCGCCTTCGGCGGCGGCAACGCGCTGTTCGGTGACTTCTCGATGGTCGGCCTCGGCGAGGCACTCAACGACGCCACCACCATCAACGGCGGTGAGTACAAGATCCCGGTGCTGGTCTTCGCCATGTTCCAGCTGATGTTCGCGGTGATCACCCCCGCCCTGATCTCGGGTGCCATCGCCGACCGGGCGAAGTTCCTGGGCTGGTCGGTCTTCGTCACCATCTGGGTGAGCCTGGTGTACTTCCCGGTGGCGCACTGGGTGTTCGACTTCGGGGACGGCGACGGCAACGGCGTCGGCCTGCTCGCCGGGTGGGGCGTGCTCGACTTCGCGGGCGGCACGGCCGTGCACATCAACGCGGGTGCCGCCGGCCTGGCGCTGGCGATCGTGCTGGGCAAGCGCAACGGGTGGCCCAAGGCCCAGTTCAAGCCGCACAACCTGCCGCTGGTGCTGACCGGGGCCGGTCTGCTGTGGTTCGGCTGGTTCGGTTTCAACGCCGGCTCGGCCCTGTCCGCCGGCTCGCTGGCCGGCCTGGCCTTCACCAACACCCAGGTCGCCACCGCTGCCGCGGTGCTGGGCTGGCTCGCGGTGGAGAAGCTGCGCGACGGTCACGCCACCAGCCTGGGCGCCGCCTCGGGTGCTGTCGCCGGTCTGGTCGCGATCACCCCGGCGTGTGCGTTCATCGTGCCGTGGTCGGCCGCCGTGCTCGGCCTGATCGCCGGCGCGCTGTGCGCGCTGGCCGTCGGACTGAAGTACCGCTTCGGCTTCGACGACTCCCTCGACGTGGTCGGCGTCCACCTGGTCGGTGGTCTGGTCGGCTGCCTGTACCTGGGCTTCATGGCCACCGAGCGGGCCAACGGTGCCGGTTCGGCCTCGGCCAACGGGCTGTTCTACGGTGGCGGTGCAGGGTTGCTCTGGGCACAGACCAAGGGCGCGCTGCTGGTGCTGGTCTACTCCTTCGTGATGGCAGCGGTGATCGGGTTCGTGATCGACAAGACGATCGGGTTCCGGTTGAACGCCGATGACCAGGAGACCGGGGTCGACCTGGTCGAGCACGCCGAGACCGGCTACGAGCTCGGCACCACCGGCAGCTCCGGGTACCGCAGCTCCGGGATCCTGGGCAACGCCAAGAGCTCGCTCAGCGAGCAGACCGCATCGACGGAGGTGTCGGCATGAAGCTCGTCACGGGAATCGTCAAGCCCCACAAGCTGGACGAGGTCAAGGCCGCGCTGGAGGCGTTCGGCGTCCAGGGCATGACCGTGAGCGAGGCCAGCGGCTACGGCCGCCAACGAGGCCACACCGAGGTCTACCGGGGCGCGGAGTACACCGTGGACCTGGTGCCCAAGGTGCGGGTCGAGGTGCTCGTGGACGACGCCGACGCGGCCGACGTGGTGGACGTGATCGTCAAGAGCGCCCAGACCGGGCGGATCGGCGACGGCAAGGTGTGGAGCGTCCCGGTCGACGACGTGGTGCGCGTGCGCACGGGTGAGCACGGGGTCGATGCGCTCTGAGCTCTCGGCGTCCTCGGACGCCCAGGTGGGACCCGCCCCGCAGGACCTGCGCCGTGAACGCCTGGCGCTGGCCCTGCGGGGCGGCCCACCTGGCCCCACCCGACGCCTGGCGATGACCTCGCTGGTCGAGCGAGTGCTCGGCCAGACATGGGTGGAGGCCACCCAACAGGCCGGGCACCAGACCGGGATGGACATCGGCGAGGGCGTCGCCCTGGCCGTGGTCGGTAGCGTCGCCCGGGCCGAGACCGGGCCGGCCAGCGACATCGACCTGGTGTTGCTGCACGACGGACGGCGCCGGGCCGAGGCCATCGGGGAACTCGCCGAGCTGATCTGGTACCCGTTGTGGGACAGCGGCTCACGGATCGACCACTCGGTGCGGACCCCGGCCCAGTGCCGCGAGATCGCCGCCTCGGACGCCTCGGCCGGGATCGGCCTGCTGGATCTGCGGGGCGTCGCCGGTGATCTCGATCTCGCGGTGCGGACCCGGGCCCAGCTGCTCGGGGACTGGCGCTCGGGGATCCAGCGCCGGCTTCCGGAGCTGCTCGACCTGCTCACCGACCGTGCGGGCCGGTTCGGTGAGATCGCGACCATGATCGAGCCCGATCTCAAGGAGTCCCGCGGTGGGCTGCGGGACGTCACCGTCCTGCGGGCGCTGGCGGCCAGTTGGGCCACCGACCGTCCCCACGGCGAGGTGGACGCCGCCCACCAGCACTTGCTCGACGTCCGGGACGCCGTGCACGTGGTGACCGGCAAGGGCCTGGACCGGCTGCTGCTGGCCGACCAGGACGCGGTCGCGGTGGCCGCCGGGGTCGGGGACGCCGACGAACTGCTCGCCGGCCTGGCCCAGGCCGGTCGCACGGTCGCGCACGCCGTGGACATCACCGTGCGCCGCGCCCGGCAGTCGCTGCCGACCCGGCGCAGCCGCCGCTTCCTCGGGCAGCGCTCACCGCGACCGCCCCAGCTGCGCCCGCTCGGTCACGGCCTGGTCGAGCACGACGGTGAGGTGGTGCTCGGTGCCGGGGTGCGTCCGGACGGTGACCCGGTGCTCGCATTGCGGGCGCTGGCCGTCGCCGCCCGCTCCCGCCTGCCGCTGTCCCCGGTGACCGTGGCCCACCTGACCCGGTCGAGCCCCGCGCTGCCGGATCCCTGGCCGACCGCCGCCCGGGAGGCCTTCCTGGACGCGCTCGGGGCCGGGCCCGGCCTGATCGGGGTGTGGGAGTCCCTGGACCTGGCCGGAATGACCAGCACCTGGCTGCCGGAATGGACGGCGGTGCGAAACCGCCCGCAGCGCAACGCGATCCATCGCCACACCGTCGACCGCCACCTGGTGCAGACGGTGGTCGAGGCCGGCGCGTTCCTGCGCTACGCCGCCCGGCCCGACCTGCTGCTGCTGGCTGCTCTGCTGCACGACATCGGCAAGCGCCCCGGAGCGATGGACCACTCCCAGGTGGGTGCGCCGTTGGCCCGGCGGGCCGCCGCCCGGATGGGCCTGCCGGCCGAGGACGTCGACGTGATCGAGCGCCTGGTGGCCGAGCACCTGACCCTGGTCGAGCTGGCCACCCGGCGCGACCCCGACGACCCGGGGACGGTGGCCGCGTTGGTCGAGGCGGTCGACGGCCGCAGTGATGTGCTGGACCTGCTGCGGTCCCTGACCGAGGCCGATGCCCGGGCTGCCGGGCCCGCGGCCTGGACTCCCTGGCGGGCTCGGTTGGTGGACGACCTGGTCCGCCGGGCGCGGTCCGCGTTGCGGGGGCTGGCCCCGCCCGGCCCGGCGCCGATCGGTGAGGCCGAGGCCTCACTGGTGACCGCGGTCGAGCGGGACGGCAGGCCGCACGTGGCCGTCCAGCCGATGAACGTCGCCGGGGATCGTGGGGTGGTCGCGCCGTCGGGCAAGGGAATCGTGGACCACTACGTGGTCACCGTGGTCGCACCCGACCGGCCCGGGCTGCTGGCCGACATCGCCGGCACGTTGGCCGCGTTCCGGCTGGCGGTGCGCTCCGCGCTGGTGCGCACCGTGCCGGGGTCGAACGGCACCGGCGACCATTCCGGTGAGCGGACGGCGTCCGGGATCGCCGTGGACACGTGGTACGTCGACCCGGGCGCGGCGTCCATGCCGGACGCCGCCACCGTGGAGACCTCCCTGCGGCGGCTGGCGGACGGCGACCGCACCGTGCTCGACCGGCTCGCCCGGCGCGACGCGGGCTACCGCCCGGCGACTGCCGCAGCCGCCCAGCCGCGCGTCGTCCTGCTCAAGCAGGCCTCGGGGGAGTCGACGGTGCTGGAGGTACGGGCCGCCGACCGTCCCGGGTTGCTGTACGCCCTCGGCAGCGCGCTGGCCGGACTCGGGGTGGACATTCGCTCCGCGCACGTGGCCACGCACTCCGGCCAGGCCGTGGACGTGCTCTACCTGACCGAACCGACCGGTGCCCAGCTCAGCCCGGGACGGGTCGCCGCGGCCATCGCCGCCCTGGTCGACGCCGCGAGCCTGCCCGGCGCGGACGGCTGAGAACTCGCAACCCTCGCGTGGGCGTGGGGTGGCGGCCACCGAGGCGCTCGGTGGGGTGGGACCCGCCCACCCGGACGTCAGCGGTCGCCTCGGCCCACCCGGACGAGGCCTCCCGCGCGCTCGACCCGACCCGCGCGCTCCGCCCGGGAGAGGGCGTCCCCGAGCCGGCGGCGAACCGCGTCGGTCACCCGGAGGCCGCCGAACACCCGCACCACCTGGCGGAACAGATCCTCCTCGGCGATCCCCATGGCCCGGCGGGACAGGTCCACCAGGGCGTTGCCCAGTTCGGTGAGCGCGATCTCCTCGACCGGACGCTTCTCCTGCGGCGCCACCGGCCGGTACCCCCGCCAGGTCGAGGGGTCGCGCCCGGCAGGCCAGATGAAACCCTCCTCGTCCCGGCGCAGCTCGGCGGGCAGGGCCTTGACCAGGTCGGTGACCCGCTGGGGCTGTACCCGGCTCACGCCGTGACAGGCCAGGACATGGCGGGTCAGCCGGAGGGCGGACAGCGGGCCCTCCACTGCGACGATCTCGCGGACCAGGTCCTCCAGGTGCCCGGTCAGCCGGTGCTGGTTCAGGCAGTCCAACCGGTTCACGGTGCCCACCAGGTGCGGGACGAACGCCCGGAACGGTTCGGCCCGGTCCTCGGCCGCTCCGTGCCAGCCGACCGGATCAGCCCTCGAGTGGTCGCCCGTGCGGGTGCCGGCGTGTTCGGGGTCACCCGAGCCGTCGGGGGCAGGGCCCTCCTCGACAACGAGTGGATCCTCGGGCCGGAGTGAGTCCTCGCGCACGAGTGGATCCACGACGAGAGATCGCTCCTGGGTGAGTGACCCCTCGGCAGGGTCGGGCGCGAGCAGGTCCGGCGCGGACAAACTGATCGCCGAGCGCCTCCGCTCACCGTGGCGCTGGACGCCGGTGCGCGCCTGCTCCGCGCGCTCGAGCACCCGGGCGATCACCCGGTCCGGGTCCTGGAGCCAGTCGGGCAACCAGATCCGCATCACGTCCGGCCAGCCCAACACCTCCCGTAACACGGTGACCGGCAACGCGTCCCGGTCGGCGGTGGTGCGCCGGGCGGCCCAGCTCTCGCCGTCCAGCAGCACGGCCAGGGACGGCGGTGATCCCGCCGGCGCGGCGCTCGAGGTGATCGCGAGGTCGACCTGGAACTCGGAGGTTCCCAGGGCGGTGCTCACCCCCAGCCCGGCCGCCCGGAGCCGGCCGGCGACGTCGTCCCGATGCCGGTCGACGGTGGCCTCGGCGCGCGGCGGCGGGGCGCTGCCCGCGGCGGCCAGTTCGAGGTAGGCCCGCAGGTGTTTGATGCCCACCGAGGAGGTCTGGTCGGCACGCAGGTCGCTCGGGTCGAAGGAGGAGAACACCATGACCCGGCGCCGGGCCCGGGTGACGGCGACGTTGAGGCGGCGTTCCCCCCCGAGGCGGTTGAGCGGGCCGAAGTTCAACGGCAGCACCCCACGGGCGTCGGCGGAGAACCCGGTGGAGAACAGGACGACGTCCCGCTCGTCGCCCTGCACGTTCTCCAGGTTCTTGACGAACACGCCCTCCTGGCGGTTCTCCAGCGCGAGCAGCAACTCGGCCTCGCCCGACTCGCGCAGCATCGACTCGATCAGCCCGCGCTGCTGCACGTTGAAGGTGACCACGCCGATCGAGCGTTGCCCGGCCCGCCAGCGACGCACGACCTCCTCGACCACGGCGGTGGCCTCCACCGGATTGGTCCGCAGTGCCCCGGTGGGGTCGCTGCCACTGCGGACGAACCGGCCCGGGACCCGGGTCAGGCTGATCCCGCTGTCCTGGCCGCGTCCGGGGACAGCCGGGAAGGTCAGCAGCCGGTCGTCGTAGTAGTGCCGGTTCGAGAAGGCGATCAGCGACTCGTCCCGGCTGCGGTAGTGCCAGGACAGCCACAATCGCGGCACCCCGGCGGCCACTGCCTCGGACAGGATCGACTCCTCGTCCGGGACGACGCCGTAGTCGGACAGGACGGCCGCGGACTGACCCTCGGCCTGGGACGGGGTGACGGCCTGCTCCTCCTCGGCGGCCGCCGTCCCGAACCGGCTGGGGGGGAGCTGCCGCGAGTCGCCGGCGATCACCGCGGCGCGGGCCCGCCCGAGGGCCCCCACGGCGTCGGCCACCGTGATCTGGGACGCCTCGTCGAAGACCACCAGGTCGAAGGTCATCGCCTCCGGTGGCACGAACCGGGCCAGGGAGTCGGGGCTGACCAGCAGACACGGGGTCACCTCGGCGATGACCGGCCCGAACTGCTGCAGCAGCCGGCGCACCGACAATCCCCGGCGGGTGCGGTTCACCTCGCGCTCGAGGGCCCCCACGGCACCGATCGCGCTGCCCACCGAGTCGATCACGCCGGTGGCTCCGGTTCGGTTCCGGGGCGCGAACGGGCGCCGGTCCACCACGGTGGCCGGGAGCACCTCACGCAGACACTGCCGCAGGGCGTCCGCCGACTCACAGAACTGGTCGAGCACCGCGTCGTGCCGGCGAGCGTCGAAACCCCCGAAGCCGTGGTGATCTCGGCGTTCGGTCACCGAGGCAGCGGCCAGTCCTCGCTCCAGTGCCGCCACGGCACCCTCGGGCGGCACCTCGGCGTCGAGCAGTTGGCGGCGGGCGGCCTCGGCGAGACCGGTCAGGGGGCGCAGGGCCTCGGCCGCCTCCGCCCAGCGTCGCAGCCCTGCCCCGGCCGGATCCTCGCGCCGCCGGGTGGCGGTGCGGGCCCAGGTGCCCACCAAGCCCCCAGCGGTGCCGGCCGACCAGTGCCGCAGGTCGCTCTCGCGGACCTGGAGTGCGGCGCAGACCGGTGCGAGGGCATCGGCGACGGCCTCGACCTGGGTCCGCCCGGCCGGGGCCAGAGGCGGATCGGCGCGCCGGGCGGCGACCACGGCTGCGGCCGGCCGGTCCGGTAGCCGGGTCAGGGCGGCGGCCGACGTGCGCAGGGCGGCCAGCCGGTGCCCGATCACCCGGGCCCCCTCGTCGGTCAGCGGCTGCACGTCCTGCGGCAGGACAGCGCACCCGGGCAGCGCGCGCCAGGCCGCGGCGATCGAGCGTGCCTCCCGGGCCACGGCCGTGACCCGTTCGGTGAGCTGCGGCAGGTCGCGGGGGGCGAGCTGAGCCCCCGGTCGCAGGTGCACCAGGACCGGTGCGGCGGCGGCCAGCAGCCGCCGGCGCCGTCCGAGGACGAAGGAGGCCCGTGCCTCGCGCACGCGTTGCCGGACGGCGTCCAGCTCGCCGAGGTCCATCGCGGTCACGGTCGGCTCGAACACGGCGAGCTCGTCCTCGTACCGCCGGCGCAGCGCGCCGAGGCGGTGTTCCAGCTCGGCTGCCGCCTCCTGCCAGCGACGGCTGCCCACCTCGGCCAGGGTCGGCGGGTCGGCGTCGAAGGCCAGCAGCGTGGCCACCGTGCGCAGTTCGTCGAGGACCTCGCAGCTCGCCAGCGCGGACGAGGCCGGGGCCGGCAGCTCCAGCGCCTCCACGGCGGCGTCCGCTCGCCCGAGCAGTGGTGCCAGGGAGTCGGGCGCTGCCGCCACGCCGGCGAAACCCCAGGCCAACCGGTCGTTCTCGGTCAGCCTGAGCAGCGCGGGCACGGCGGCGGCCACCGCCTCGCGGGCGCCGGGCACGTCCGGCGGCACGCTCAGGGTCGGACCGCCGCCTCGGATCAGTTGCAGGGATCGGGCCGCGTACAGCGACAGTCCGGCGGGGTTGGGCTGGTGAACCCGGCCGGCGTAGTCGGCCAGGGCCGCGCCGCTGGCGGCGAGGTCTCCGGCGACGCTGGTGTAGGCCTGGCGATCGGGGCGCGGCCGCAGGTCGAGGGCGCGCTTGAGCTGGGCGCGGACCTCGCTCGGGCGCGCCTGGTCGTCGTGCAGGTCCAGGGTCAGTTCGTCCAGGCCGATCTCGGTCAACCGGGCTCGGACCACGTCCAGGGCCGCGCCCTTCTCGGCCACGAACAGCACCGATGCGCCCCGGGCGAGCTGGTCGGCGAGGATGGCCGCGATGGTCTGGGATTTCCCGGTTCCGGGGGGTCCCTCCAGGACGAAGCTGCGCCCCGCCCGGGCGGCGGCCACGGCGGCGGCCTGCGACGCGTCCAGCGGCAGGGGAGAGGCTGCGGTGATCTCGTCCAGGTCCGGGGCGCCGGGGCCGCCCTTGCCGGGCGCCTGCACCGTTCCTGGTTCGGCCGTCGGCTCGGCCATCGCTTCGGTGGGGGTCAGGGCCAGGTGACGCAGCAGGGGCGCCTCGAGGAAGCGCTCCCAGTGGTCATCGAGATCGCGCCAGAGCAGGTACCCGGTGTAGGCGAGGATGGCCAGCCTGGCCTCGTCGTCCACCCGGAACGGCAGCCCGGAATCGGCGATCGCCTCACGGAGCAGCCGCAGCGCGGCCGCGACGTCCACGCCGTCGCCGTCGGCACGTGGTGGCAGATCGGCGAGCCCGGGCACCGTGAACCCGAACTCCTGACGCAGCTTCTCGAGCAGCGACAGGTTCACGGTGAGCTGACCGGCGGGATCGGCCTCCACCTTGTAGGGCGGCATGACGCCCTTGATCCGGGCCGGCATCAACAGCACCGGGGCAGCGAGCCGGCGCTCGCCCAGGTGCCAGTCGAGCCGACCGACGGTGAGCATGAGCAGGTTCGCGCCGGTCTCCTGCACCCCCGTGCGGGCCCGGTACCGCAGCCGGTCGATGCGCGGGTGATGCTCACCGGGCTGGACGTCGCTGAACAGGGTCGAGCGCTGGGCCAGCAGGTTGCGGGCGATGTCGCCGGGCAGGGCGGTCCGGGACGAGCCGGCCAGCAGCGCGGACGCCGCCCAGGCCAGGTCACCCGGCTCCCGCAGGGTGATCGAGCGCCCCGTCTGCAGCAGGTCCGTGACCGTTCCCAGCTCACCGTGCGGCACCGACAGCGGCAGCTGGGTCAGTCGAGAGGTCATGGACAGCAACGGGTTGCGCAGGGTGAGGTCGAGCAGTGCGTTCTTCCACTGCTGCACCCGGGCAGGGGTGGCCGGTACCGCGCGTGCCGGGTGGGGCGCCTCCCCGATCCCCGCTCCGGCGGAGCGTGCGATAGGAGCCGGGGCAGCGGGACGGCCCGCGACGTCGGTTGCCGTGTCAGCAGCAGGAGCCGTGGCCGAACCGACCCGGCCGGCCGCGGGCGGTGCGGCCCGGTACTCGACGACCTCGATCACGCCGTCGTCGCGGGCCCGGCGAGCGGGCAGCGGCAGCAGGCCGGTCAGCCGGGCCGTGCCGATGTCGACAACGCCCAGGATCCGGGCCGACCCGGTCCGGATCCAGGCGTCGACCGGCGCCTGACGGGCCCGGCGCACCAGGTCGGACGGCGGCCGTCGCTCACGGGTGAGGAAGGTCGTCTCCACCAGGCCGACCGCGCCGAGGTCCACGGCGTTCACCGCCGAGGCGGCCTGCAGACTGACCGCCTCGGGCAGGGCCAGCCCGCTGCCCCGCCAGTAGCCGAGGAAGGCATGGCCGGGCACCACCCAGAGCTGGGTCCCGATGCCCAGGTGCTCCAGGATGGCGGCCAGAGTGAGCGTGGTGTCCAGGCAGGTGCCGACCCGACCGGTGAGGACGTCGTCCGGGGTGCGTACCAGCTGGCCGTAGCCCCAGCTGGGGGGCGGTTCGGCGTAGCTGATGTCCCGCCGGTGCACGGCTGTGAAGGTGGCCGCCACGATCGCGTCGATCCGCTCCGCGGGCACGTCACCGATTGCCAGGGAAGCCTTCTTCGTGGCTCGCAGGAGCTCGTCTCCCACGCTGCCCACGATCTGGAGCACGCACGGGTGATGGGGCTGGACGAACGCGGCCAGGTGCTCGAGGCTGCGCAGCGGGGCCTCGGGGTCCAGCAGCCATTGCCGGGAGGCCAGCACGGTGACCGGCTGGTGGTGCACCACTGGCCGGACCCCGCGGGCGTGAACGGTCACGAGCAGGTCGGCCCCGGTCTGGGTGTCCACCCGGCTCAGCGCTGCGGCATCCAGTCGGATCTCCGGGGCATCCAGGACCCAGGCCTGGCCGGGTGCCAGCTGGGGACGCCGGGCGAGAAAGGGCAGGGTGAGCTGCTCGCCCAGGGCGTCGCGCAGGACCACCTCGACGCGAGGCTCCTCGACCGGCTCGGCGGCGTCCGGGAAGGCGACCGCCAACCGCTGCACGAACGGGGTCCCCAGATGCGCTGTGGCATGACCGACCGAGCCTGCCGCGACGAGCTCGACGTCGATGCGCATGCCCCGCACTGTAGGGCGGGCCACCGACACGGTCGGCCAGGCCGGTCGTGCGCCGCCGGCCTCAGGACCGGATGGCCCCACGGCAGCCGGGGTGAAGCCCGGGAACCGCTGGGTCGCCGAGGTGACGCCTGTCGGGAATCCGGGTGAGCTCTCCAGCCCGACCGGATCGTGCTGTGCCCACCGGTCGCCCCCGGGGTCTACTGTCGGCCAATGCCTCTGCGCGACGAGAAGTACCTCCGGTTCACGACCACCCGGCGTGACGGCACCGAGGTCTCCACACCGGTCTGGCTGGCCGACCTCGGCGATGGCCGCATCGGCTTCTACACCTCCTCGACCTCCGGCAAGGCCAAGCGGTTGCGGCACACCCCGCGGGCCGTCGTCCAGGCCTGTGACATGCGCGGGAACCCGAAGCCGGACAGCCGGCCGGCGGAGGTTGACGTGGTGCTGGCCGATGCGGCCGAGCTGGCCCGTATCCACGACCTGATCCGGTCCAAGTACGGCGGCTTCCAGGTCGTGGCGAGCCGGATCGGGGGCGTGGTCGGCGGCTGGATCAAGCGGAGGAGCCAGCCCTACGGCGATGTGGGCGTGACGTTCCGAGTGCCGCAGGGCCACTGATCGCCGATCTCGCACGCCCCACCACCCCGGCGACCGCGGCCAGGGCAGCGGTCACGGTTAGGCTGAAGGGGTGTTCGCATCCCTCTCCGAGCGGCTGGCCGCGACCTTCAAGTCCTTGCGCGGCAAGGGGCGGCTGTCCGAGGCCGACGTCGACGCGACGATCCGGGAGATTCGCCGGGCCCTCCTGGACGCCGACGTGGCGCTGCCCGTCGTCCGGCGGTTCTGCGCCCAGATCCGCGAGCGTGCGCTCTCGGCCGAGGTGTCCCAGGCGCTGAACCCCGCCCAGCAGGTCGTGCAGATCGTGCACGACGAGCTGGTCGCGGTGCTCGGCGGCGAGACCCGCCGCCTGCAGCTCGCCAAACTGCCGCCCACGGTGATCCTGCTCGCGGGTCTGCAGGGTGCGGGCAAGACGACCCTGGCCGGCAAGCTCGGGCTGTGGCTGAAGGAGCAGGGCCACACCCCGCTGCTGGTGGCCTGTGACCTGCAACGTCCCAACGCCGTCGACCAGCTGAGCGTGGTCGGGGAGCGGGCCGGGGTGAAGGTGTTCGCACCTCATCCGGGCACCTCGTCCTCGGGTGCGGCGGCCAACCCGGCCGCCGGACCGGGCAACCCGGTGGCCGTGGCCGCTCAGGGTGTCGAGTACGCGATCGAGAAGCAGTACGACATCGTCATCGTCGACACCGCCGGACGCCTCGGCGTGGACGCCGAGATGATGGCCCAGGCCGCCGACATCCGCGACGCGGTCACCCCCGACGAGATCCTGTTCGTGGTCGACGCGATGATCGGCCAGGACGCCGTCGCCACGGCCAACGCCTTCGCCGATGGCGTCGGTTTCACCGGGGTGGTGCTGTCCAAGCTGGACGGCGACGCCCGCGGTGGTGCCGCGCTGTCGGTGGTCGGGGTCACCGGCAAGCCGATCATGTTCGCCTCCACGGGGGAGAAGCTCAGCGACTTCGAGCTGTTCCACCCCGACCGGATGGCCTCGCGCATCCTCGACATGGGTGACGTGCTCACTCTGATCGAGCAGGCGCAGAAGGCGTTCGACGAGAAGCAGGCCGAGGCGATGGCGGCCAAGTTCGCCGCCGACGAGGACTTCACCCTCGATGACTTCCTGCAGCAGATGGCTGCGCTGCGCAACATGGGCTCGATCAAGAAGATGCTCGGCATGCTGCCCGGGATGGGCGAGCTGCGCGAGCAGTTGGAGAACTTCGACGAGCGTGAGATGGACCGGATCGAGGCGATCATCAAGTCGATGACGCCACAGGAGCGCCGGCAGCCGAAGATCCTCAACGGGTCGCGGCGGCTGCGCATCGCCAAGGGCTCCGGGGTCCAGGTCAGTGACGTGAACACCCTGATGGAGCGGTTCACCGAGGCGCAGAAGATGATGCGCCAGATGCGCCGCGGACTGGGTGGCATGCCGGGCATGGGCGGCATGCCCGGACTCGGCGGGGGTGGCAAGAAGTCCCGGGGCCGGACCGCGCCGCCGCCGCGCAAGGGCAAGGCGAAGTCGGGGAACCCGGCCAAGCGGGCCCAGCAGGAACGTGCGGCCCGGGAAGGGGCATCCTCGTCCGGGTCCACTCCCGGTGGGGCTTTCGGTCTGGGTCAGGGTCCCGGGCAGATCGACCCGAGCAACCTCGAACTGCCCCCCGGATTCGAGAAGTTCCTCGGCCGCTGAGTGCCCTGGCTGTGTGGGGTTCACCACCGACATCGGTGGTGAACCCCACACAGTCCGGCGAGGTCCGAGCCGCCGTGGCGTCGTGGTCGAACTCGGGGTGGGGCTGCCATTAGGTTTCCCACCATGAGTTCCGACGGCGTCCTGCACCTGCGCGGTCACATCCTGGTCGGGCCGGACGAGGAGGTCGAGCAGGCCTGGGTGGTCAATGGCCGCATCACCTTCGAGCCCGTGCGCCACAGCGGGGAGGTCACCCACATCGCCGATGCCTGGGTGATCCCCGGACTGGTGGACGCCCACTGCCACATCGGCCTCGACCCGAGTGGCATCACCGACGATCGAGGCAGCTGCGAGCGGCAGGCTCGTGACGACCTCGCGGGTGGCACCATGCTGATCCGCGATGCGGGTTCCCCGGTCGACACCCGCTGGATCGACGACCGTGCGGACCTGCCCCGCATCGTGCGCGCCGGGCGCCACATCGCTCGCACCAGTCGCTACATCCGCGGCATCGGCCACGAGGTGGAGCCGGGCGACCTGGCCGCGATGGTGCGGCAGGAGGCCGCCCGCGGCGACGGCTGGGTGAAGCTGGTCGGCGACTGGATCGACCGCGAGGTCGGCGACCTGGCGCCCTGCTGGCCGGCCGACGCCCTGCGCGAGGCCATGGACGCCGCGCACGCGGCGGGTGCCCGGGTGACCGCGCACTGCTTCGGGGAGGACTGCCTCGAGGACCTGATCGAGGCCGGGATCGACTGCATCGAGCACGCCAGCGGCCTGACCCCCGAGACCGTCGCGCTGGCCGCGGCCCGCGGCGTGGCGATCGTGCCGACCCTGGTCAACATCGCCAACTTCCCGAACTTCGCCGATGCTGCGGGAACCAAGTTCCCGACTTACGGTGCCCACATGCGGCGGCTGCACACCGAGCGGTACGCCACCGTCGGCGCCGCGTTCGACGCCGGCCTGCCGATCTTCGCCGGGACCGATGCCGGCGGGAGTGTCGCCCACGGCCGGATCGCCGAGGAGATCGCCGAGCTGGTCACCGCGGGGCTGCCGCCCACCAGCGCCCTGGACGGCGCCTGCTGGGGGGCCCGTTCCTGGCTGGGCCGGCCAGGCCTGGACGAGGGTGCCGGAGCCGACCTGCTGGTGCTGGACGCCGACCCGCGCGTCGACGTCCAGGCGGTGGCCCACCCCCGCCTGAGCGTGCTGCGCGGGCGCGTCGTGGTCCCGGCCGCCGGGGTCTGATGTCGCGACGCATCGAGGCCGGCTGGGCGCTGCTGCTCGCGCTGGGGGCCACCCTGGCCAGTGAGTGGAAGCTGCTGAGCGGCCTGACCACCACGGTGGCGGGCGACCTCGGTGACCCGCTCTACTTCGCCTGGCAACTGGCCTGGGTCGGGCACTCGGTCCGTCAGGACCCGGCGTCCCTCGGTTCGTCGATGTGGACCACCAACACCTTCCAGCAGGCCCCGGACAACCTCGCCTACACCGACGTCGTGCTCGGCTACCTGCCGCTGGCCTTCCTCACCCCCGAGGGTCAGTCCGGGGCCCTGGCCCAGCTGAACCTGGCGTTGTTCCTGGCCACCCTGGGCGCGGCGATCGGTGCCTACCTGTTGGCCCGGGTGCTGGGGGCGTCCGTGGCGGGGGCCTCGCTGGCATCGATCGGGTTCGCCTTCGCCCCCTGGCGGGACACACAGGTGATCCACATCAACATCCTGTCCACCGGTGGGATCGCCCTGTCCGCCGCGTTGCTGGCGCTCGGGCACGGCTGGTCCCTGCGCCACGGCTGGCGTCCGGAGCGCCTGCGGGCGGGCTGGGTGCTGGCCGGCTGGCTGGTGGCCGCCTGGCAACTGACCTACGGCTTCGCCACCGGCATCTGGTTCGCCTACTTCCTGGCCACGATCATGGCCTGCTGGACGATCGGATGGCTGGTCGCCGGACGCCGCCGGGCCGGCCCCGGACGGCTGCGCCGGGTCGTGGGGGCGCACCTGCTCGGGGGAGGTCTGTTCGCCCTCGTCGCCGTCCTGCTGGTGATTCCCCACCAGCGGGTGCTGGCCGCTCACCCCGACGCGCAGCGCGTCGAGGGCATGCTGGATCTGTTCTCCCCGCCCTGGTTCGGGCTGCTGACGGCCAACGATGCCAACCGGATCTGGGGTGGTTCGCTGGACCTGTGGCGAGCGGACATCGTCCGTCGCTGGCCGCCCGAGATGTACATGTCGCCCGGGATCCTGCTGATCGGCCTGGCGGTCGCCGGGGTGTTCATCTCCTCCTGGCCACTGCGCCGCCGGCTCGTGCTGGCCACGGTGACCGCTGCCCTGGCGGTGGCCTCGACCGGGACCCGGGGCCCGGCGGGGGGCCGTTTCAGCTATCTGCCGCTCCATGACCACCTGCCCGGGTGGGAGCACCTGCGCACCCCGGGGCGCCTGATGATCTGGGTGACGCTCGGGTTGTGCCTGCTGGCGGCCGGGGCGATCAGCCGGATCACCGACGCCCTGGTGGAGGAGTGGAACCAGCGCGAGGAACTCCGCTGGCGTGGTCCCGGCGCCGGCGGGTACCTGCGCGGGCGAGACCCGCTGACCCGGGTGGTGATCGTCGGGCTGCTGGCCCTGCCGTCCCTGGGGGTCTACACCGAGGGCCTGGACCGCACTCCCCACTGGACGGTGACCCGAGCGCCGATCGACCTGGCCGCCCTGGACCAACCGATCCTGATCCTGCCCTCGGGCCTGGTGGCCGACTACCACCTGATGTTCTGGACGACCGAGGGCTGGCCGGTGGTCGCCAACGGCGACAGTGGCTTCAACGCCAGCGGGCAACAACTGTTGCGTGAGCAGGCCAGGACCTTCCCGGACGTCGCGAGCGTCTCCGCCCTGCGCGAGCGGGGGATCCGCACCGTGGTCGTGGTCCGCTCACGGACCGAACCGACGAAGTGGCCGACCGCCGCGGATGACCCGGTGGACGGTCTGGGGATCACCCGCACCGACCGCGGTGACGCCGTGGTCTTCGACCTGGCCCCCTGACCGACCGTGGTCGGTGGACGCCCCGGGGTCTGGCAGAATGGTCGGCCGTACCCGGCGGGCACGGCCCCTCTCTCCGTTCCCGGCGTGTCCGTCTCGAGCAGTCCGGCGCCCGGTCCCCACCCGGCGTCCGGTGTCGCTCACCCGAAGCAGAAGCTGGAGCATCCCGACTCGTGGCCGTCAAGATCCGCCTCAAGCGCATGGGCAAGATCCGCGCCCCCTACTACCGCATCGTCGTCGCCGACTCGCGCACCAAGCGTGACGGTCGGGCGATCGAGGAGATCGGCAAGTACCACCCCACCACCGAGCCGTCGACGATCGACCTCGACTCGGCGCGCGCCCAGTACTGGCTCGGTGTCGGCGCCCAGCCGACCGAGCAGGTGCTGGCCATCCTCAAGGTCACCGGCGACTGGCAGAAGTTCAAGGGCCTGCCCGGCGCCGAGGGCACGCTGAGGGTCGTCGAGGCCAAGGTGGACAAGAAGGCCGTCTTCGAGGCCGCCGCCAAGGAGGCGATGGACGAGCCCAAGGCCGCCGCCACGACCCCCAAGGCCAAGAAGAAGGCCAAGGTCGAGGAGGCTCCCGCGGCCGCCGACGAGGGTGCTCCGGGCGCCAGCGTCACCTCCGAGCAGACCGAGGCCGCGGCGCAGGCCGCTCCTGCCGAGGGCTGAGCCGTGCTCGTCGATGTGCTCGAGCACCTCGTGCGGGGCATCGTCGCCCACCCGGACGACGTCCAGGTGCGCACCCGGCCCCAGCGCCGGGGCAGCCTGCTCGAGGTCCGGGTGCACCCCGAGGACCTGGGCCGGGTGATCGGCCGCTCGGGGCGGACCGCGACCGCCCTGCGCACGGTCGTCAAGGCACTGGCCGACGGTGAGCCGGTCCGGGTCGACGTCGTCGACGTCGACCGGGGCCGCTGACCGGCCGGCCGGCGCACCCCCCGGCCCGTGAGGCTGGTCGTCGCCCGGGTCGGGCGTGCCCACGGGATCCGCGGTGAGGTCACCATTGCGGTGCACACCGACGATCCCGGGGCACGGTTCGCCCCGGGCTCCGTGCTGTTCACCGCCGGGGGAGGGCCCGGCGTCCCGTCGCGGCTGCAGGTGAACGGCGTGCGTGATCACAACGGCGTCCTGCTGCTGTCGTTCACCGAGATCGGCGACCGCACGGCCGCCGAGGCGCTGCGCGGTACCCGGCTGGAGATCGAGGTCGACCCCGCAGACCACGACGCCGCCGCGCAGGAGCCGGACGCCTGGTACGACCACGACCTGGTCGGGCTGGCCGCCGTCGATCCCGCCGGAGAGCCGATCGGGACCGTGGTGGCGGTCGAGCACCTGCCCGCCCAGGACCTGCTCGAGGTCGAACTGCCGGACGGCGAGCGGCGCCTGGTGCCCCTGGTGCGAGCGATCGTCCCGGAGGTCGACCTGAGCGGACGGCGGGTCGTGATCGACGCCCCGCCCGGGTTGCTGTCCGACCTCGACGCGGACTGAGGCAGCCGGCCCGTGCGGATCGACATCGTCACGATCTTCCCGAAGTACCTCGCCCCGCTCGAGCTGTCCCTGATCGGCCGGGCACGGCGAGCGGGGCTGGTCGAGATCGCCGTCCACGACCTGCGCGACTTCACCCACGACCGGCACCGCACGGTGGACGACGCACCCGCGGGTGGTGGCGCGGGCATGGTCATGCGTCCCGAGCCGTGGGGGGAGGTACTCGACCGGCTCTGCGCGCCGGGCGGGGACGACCCCTCCGGTGCTGATGCGCCCACCCCGACCCTGCTGGTGCCCAGCCCGTCGGGGGAACGGTTCGACCAGCCGATGGCTCACGAGCTGGCGGGCCTGGAGCGGATCGCCTTCGCCTGCGGACGCTACGAGGGGATCGACGAACGGGTGCTGGACGAGGCCGCCACCCGGATGAGCGTGCGTCCGGTGAGCCTGGGCGACTACGTGCTCAACGGTGGCGAGGTGGCCGCGCTGGCGATCATCGAGGCCGTCGTCCGGCTGCTGCCCGGAGTGGTCGGCAACGCCGAGTCGCTGCTCGAGGAGAGCCACGAGGGTCACCTGCTGGAGTACCCGGTCTACACCCGCCCGGCCACCTGGCGCGGCCGGGAGGTGCCCGAGGTGCTGGCCTCCGGTCATCACGCCCGGATCGCCGCCTGGCGGCACGAGCAGCGGCTGCGGCGGACCGCCCGCCGCCGTCCCGACCTGATCGCCGCCTGGCTGGCCGAGCACCGGCCCACCGAGCGCGAGCTGCAGATCCTGCGCGAGGAGGGCCACGAGCAGGACCGGGGGAGCTGACCACCGATTTCGGTGCTCACAGCCTGGTGTGGCAGACTGACCAGCCGTTGCCGCTCGTTCAGCGCGCCCTGCCACAGGGGGGCTTGCCACTCAAGGGAGCGACACGCGTCGAAACCCCGTCGACCAACGCGGATGACCTGTGGCACCTGCGGGAGAGTGACCCATCGTGCACACCCTGGACGCCATCGACGCCGCCTCACTGCGGCAGGACATCCCGGACTTCCGCGCCGGTGACACCTTGAAGGTCCACGTCAAGGTCGTCGAGGGCAACCGCTCCCGCGTTCAGATCTTCCAGGGCGTCGTGATCCGGCGCAGCGGCGGCGGCGTCCGGGAGACGTTCACCGTTCGCAAGGTCAGCTTCGGGGTGGGCGTCGAGCGCACCTTCCCGGTGCACTCGCCGGTGATCGACAAGATCGAGGTGCTCACCCGCGGCGACGTCCGCCGGGCGAAGCTCTACTACCTGCGCTCCCTGCGCGGCAAGGCCGCCAAGATCAGGGAGAAGCGCGAGAGCGTCACGGCGCGCTGACGCCCTCCAGGCCTTCCGGCCCGACGTGCCCCGGCTGATCTCGGCGCCGACTGCCCGCCCCTCGGCGGGCCGGGTGCTGGTCCTGCTGCTGATCGCGGCCGTCGGGGTGATCGGGGTCCGCGCCCTGCTCGTGCAGTCGTTCGTCATCCCCACCAGCTCCATGTCACCTGCGCTGAAGCCGGAGCAGCGGGTGCTGGTCTGGCGCCTGGGGCGCGGGGTCGAGGACTTGCGCCGGGGAGATGTGATCGTCTTCGACGGGACCGGGGTCTTCGTTGCCGAACCCCCGCCGGCGCGGACCGCGCTGGCCGGGCTGGGCCGGTCCCTGGCGGCCGTCATCGGCCTCCCCGTGGGCCGGAGCGACTTCGCCAAGCGGGTGATCGGACTTCCGGGGGAGCGCGTGACCTGTTGCGACGCTGATGGCCGGATCACCGTCGACGGGGTGCCGCTGGAGGAGCCCTACCTGGCCGCCAGGGGCCCGGCGAGTGAGTCGAAGTTCGACATCCGGGTGCCCGAGGGCCGCCTGTGGGTGATGGGTGACAACCGCTCCGACTCGGCCGACTCGCGGGCACACCTGGGAGATCCCGGTGGGGGGACGGTTCCGGTCGATAACGTCGTGGGCCGGGTGATCGCCATCTGGTGGCCCGCCGGTGACCTGACCAGGGTCTCCCGCGGGGCAGGGCAGGAGGGCACGCGGTGAGCGAACCGGCCGGGTACGGACCCCCGGATCAGTACGAACCGCCCGCGACACGCGGCCGGCGGCGACTGCCGGAGGACGGGCAGGTGCCTCCGGTCGCCGGTGTCCCCGGTGTCCCCGACCGGCAGGAGCTCGCACCCGAGAGCCGGAACGCCGGGCCGATCGGCCCGCGTCACGATTCGGGTGAGCGTCGATCCGCCGGTCGCGACGGCGGACGCGGGCAGGGACGAGCCCAGGGTCACGTTCAGGGTCACGTTCCGGGACGCGCTCAGGGGCGTGGAGCCGACGAGTGGGGTACCCAGCCGGCTCACGGTGCAGCTTCGGATCCGGCCGTCCAGAGACTCCGGGGCCGGCGCCGCGGGGGTCCGAAGGCCGCCTCCGGGCGACGATCGCCGGTGCGGACCCTCACCGCCGCGCTGACCGAACTGGTCGTCGTCCTGGCCATGGCCCTGACCCTGTCCCTGGTGATCAAGACCCTGCTGGTCCAGGCGTTCTTCATCCCCTCGCCGTCCATGGAGGAGACGCTGCTGGTCGGGGACCGGGTGGTGGTCAGCAAGCTCACCCCGGGACCCTTCGACCTGCACCGCGGTGACGTCGTGGTGTTCAAGGACCCCGGCGCCTGGTTGCCGCCGGTGGAGGACCCCCAGGACGGCGGCCTGCGCCGCGTGCTGCGGACCACGCTGACCTTCGTCGGCCTGCTCCCGCAGGATTCCGGCGAGCACCTGATCAAGCGCGTGATCGGACTGCCGGGTGACACGGTGACCTGCTGTGATGCCGAGGGCCGGATCACGGTCAACGGGACGCCGGTGACCGAGGACTACCTCTACGCCGGCGATGTGCCGAGCACCCTGGACTTCTCGGTCACCGTCCCGGCGGGAAGCCTGTGGGTCATGGGGGACCACCGCAGCGTCTCCAAGGACTCCCGGTTCAACCAGACCCAGTTCGTGCCGGTCGAGAACGTGGTCGGCAAGGCGTTCGTGGTCGTCTGGCCGTTGGGTCATGCCGGCGGCGTGGGCGGGCCGGGTGAGGCGTTCTCCCGGGTGACGGACGCCCGCTGACCGTGGTGGCCGGAGTGAGCGCGGGGCGGGGGACCGCCGGGTCCCGGGGCGCCCGGACCGCGGTGGGGCGCGCCCGCCGCACCGGCCGCGCCGGCGTGCCGACCCTGCGCCACGAGCGGTCCCTGTTGCGCGAGGGACACGCCGTGGTCGCCGGGATGGACGAGGTGGGGCGCGGTGCGCTCGCCGGCCCGGTCAGTGTCGGGGTCGTCCTGGTCACCGAGGCCACCCGGACGGCGCCGGCCGGGGTGAAGGACTCCAAGTTGCTCTCCCCCGCGGTGCGCGAGGCGCTGGTGCCAAGGCTGCGTCGGTGGGCGGCGGCGTCCGCGGTGGGGCATGCACAGGCCTGGGAGATCGACGCGTACGGGATCATCCCGGCGCTGCGCCTGGCCGGTCGCCGGGCTCTGGCGGCGCTCCCGACGATGCCGGACGTGGTGCTGCTCGACGGGTCGCACAACTGGCTGGCCGCCCGGGTGATCGAGCTGCCCGAGGCGCCATCCGTCGAGGATGGCGAGGACGTGCTGTTCGACGTCCCCCCGGTGGTGCTCGCGCCGGGTGCCCCGCCCCGTGAGCCGGCCCCCGAGATCCTCCTGGCC
The DNA here is from genome assembly GCA_016794595.1 of Kineosporiaceae bacterium. GTDB lineage: Bacteria > Actinomycetota > Actinomycetes > Actinomycetales > Kineosporiaceae > JADJPO01. The sequence continues at coordinate 37,535 of JAEUJN010000076.1, read as the reverse complement.
GGCGAGCCACGGGTCACCACCATGGTCAAGGCGGATCTGCGCTGCGCGGCGGTCGCCGCGGCCAGCGTGCTCGCCAAGGTCGAGCGGGACGCCCTCATGGTGGAGCTGGCCGCGACCCACCCGCACTTCGGCTGGCACGAGAACAAGGGGTACGCCGCGCCGGACCATGTCGCCGCGCTGCGCGAGCACGGCCCGTGCCAATGGCACCGGCGGTCGTGGAACATCAAGGCCTGCGCCCCCACGGGCTGATCGTGGGTCGGCGGGCGAGGGCGGGCGCACTGGGAGGGTGGGCTCGCGAGGAGGCAAGATGGACCGACGCCGGGTGACCGGTGATCACCGATCGACGACACGGAGCGAGAACCACCATGAGCGCCGAGGACCTCGAGAACTACGAGACCGAGATGGAGCTGCAGCTCTATCGCGAGTACCGCGACGTGGTCGGCCTGTTCACCTACGTCGTCGAGACCGAGCGGCGGTTCTACCTGGCCAACTCGGTTGACCTGCAGGTCCGCTCCGCCGCCGGTGAGGTGTTCTTCGAGGTCACGATGAGCGATGCCTGGGTGTGGGACGTCTATCGTCCGGCACGGTTCGTCAAGACCGTGCGCGTGGTGACCTTCAAGGACGTCAACGTCGAGGAACTGGCCAAGAGCGAGTTCGACCCCACGAAGTCGGCCGACTTCCCGCGCTGAGTCCCCGGCGGATCCCGCGGGCCACGCGATGCCTCCGTCGTTGCGTCCCCAGCCCCGGGCGGTCGTCCCACCGTCCACAGCCGGCTGATCGGACGGCGCGCCTCCCGGCGCGGGCAGGCTTGGGTGGCCCGCGGAGGTGGTCACCGTGGGGACTGGTCCGACGGTTGTGGATCAACGAGCGCTGGACCGACTGGCGCTGGGGGAGTTCGGGGAACGGCGCGCCGCTCGGTACCTCAGCGAGACCGGGCTGCAGATCCTCGAGCGCCGATGGCGCTGCCGCTGGGGCGAGGCGGACATCATCGCCGAGCAGGCCGCCGAGGGGGAGCCCTGCCATGCCCTGGTGATCTGCGAGGTGAAGACCCGCAGATCGCTGCGGGCCGGCACCGCCCTGGACGCCGTCACCCCGGTCAAACTCGCCCGGCTGCACCGGGTGGCTGCCGCCTGGCTGGCCGGGCAGGACCGGTGGTTCCCCCTGGTGCGCTTCGACGTGGTGGCGGTGACCGTCCCGCGGCGTGGAGCCCCGGTGATCGAGCATCTGCAGGGGGTGCTCTGAGATGCCCCTGGGACGCAGCAGATCCATCGCGCTGGTCGGGGTGGGCGGGTATCCGGTCCAGGTGGAGGCCGATCTGGCCGATGGCCTGCCGGCGTTCACCCTGGTCGGGTTGCCCGATACGTCGCTGACCGAGTCCCGCGACCGGGTGCGGGCGGCCCTGTCGAATGCCGGCTGTCCCCTGCCGTCGCGGCGGATCACGGTCAACCTCTCGCCGGCCGACCAGCCCAAGCGGGGATCCTCCTTCGACCTCGCGGTGGCCTCGGCGCTGTTGGCGGCGTGCGACAAGGTCCGCCCGCAGTCGGTGTCCGGGTGGGTGCACCTGGGCGAACTGGGCCTGGACGGCAGCATCCGCCCGGTGCGCGGGGTGCTCCCGGCGGTGGCGGTGGCCGTCCGGGCGGGTCACCCGCGGGTGGTGGTGGCCCGGGCCAACGCGGCCGAGGCGCGGCTGGTGCCGGGGGCCGAGGTGATCGCCGTGGCCAGCCTGGCCGACGTGATCGCCCTGCACACCGGCCACCCGCCCGCGCAGCCGCAGGCCCCGCAGGTCGAGGGCGCGGTCCCGGTCCCTCGGCGGGCCGAACCCGACCTGGCCGACGTCGTGGGTCAGGACCTCGCCCGGCACGCGGTGGAAGTCGCCGCCGCAGGCGGGCACCACCTGCTGATGATCGGTCCGCCCGGGGCCGGTAAGACCATGCTGGCGGCCCGGTTGCCGGGGCTGTTGCCGGACCTGGACGACACGGCCGCCATGGAGGTCACGGCGGTGCACTCGCTGTCCGGCACCCTCGATCCCTCGGCCGGCCTGATCCGGCGGCCGCCGTTCGAGGACCCCCACCACACGGCGACCACGGCGGCGCTCGTGGGCGGCGGAAACGGCCTGCCCCGCCCGGGTGCGGCATCCCGGGCGCACCGCGGGGTGCTGTTCCTGGACGAGGCAGCCGAGTTCCAGACCACCGTGCTCGAGGCCCTGCGCCAGCCGCTGGAGCAGGGACTGCTGAGCTTGTCGAGGGTCAAGGGGTCGGTGACCTACCCGGCCAGGTTCCAGTTGGTGATGGCCGCCAACCCCTGCCCCTGCGGCCGGTCGTGGGGCAAGGGGATGGAGTGCTCCTGCACCCCAGCCGCCCGTCGGCGTTACCTGACCAGGCTCTCCGGGCCCTTGCGCGATCGGATCGACCTGCAGATCGCGGTCAACGGGGTGACCCGGGCGGACCTGTTGACCCGGTCCGAGGGCGAGACCAGCGAGCAGGTGCGCGCGCGGGTGGTCGAGGCCAGGCGTGCGCAACGGGCCAGACTGGCAGCGCTGGGGTGCGCTCTGAACGGTGAGGTCAGTGGCCGGGTACTGCGCGGGGTGCTGCGCCTGCCGGCCCGGGTGACCATGCCGCTCGATCGGGCCCTGGACCGGGGCGACATCAGCGTCCGGGGCTATGACCGGCTGCTCCGGGTGTCGTGGACCCTGGCCGATCTCGGGGGTCGCGACCGGCCCTGCGCCGGGGATGTCGAGCAGGCCGTGCTGATGCGCCGGGGCGATCGGGTGGCGGCGTGAGTGCGCTCACCGGGGCCCGGTTCCCGCGGTGGTACGACCCGCTCGACGATCGGGTCTGCCGGGCGGCGTGGAGCCGCCTGATCGAGCCCGGGGACGTGCAGGCCTGGGAGTTCGTCGACGAGCACGGCGCCGGGCCGGCGCTGCGGTGCCTGGTCGAACACCAGGCCCACCCCCTGGTGCCGCAGCGGTGGCGGGTACGGCTGGAGGTGGTCGAGCCGGTGCGGGACCTGTCGGTCGTGGCGCGGTTCGGGGGCACGTTCGTCGTCCCGGGGGATGCGGAGTGGCCCCGGGGGCTGGACGACCTCGGCGTCACGCGTCCGGTGGGGTTGTGGGCGCGGGGCCCGGTGGGCCCGGCCTCGGCCACCGCACGCTCGGTGGCAGTGGTCGGTGCGCGGACGGCGACCCCCTACGGAACCGAGTTGACCTCCTCGATCGCGCTCGGGTGTACCGACGCCGGGTTCGCCGTGGTGTCCGGCGGTGCCTACGGCATCGACGCGGCCGCCCACCGGGCGGTCCTGGCCGGCCAGGGGGTCACGGTCGCGGTGCTGGCCAACGGCGTGGACCGGTTCTACCCCAGTGGCAACGACGTCCTGCTGCGGGCGGTCGCCGAGAGCGGGTGCGTGATCAGCGAGGTGCCACCGGGGTCGTCCCCCACCCGGTATCGCTTCCTGCAGCGCAACCGGATCATCGCTGCCCTCGCCCGGGCCACGGTGGTCGTCGAGGCAGCGTGGCGGTCGGGGGCGCAGAGCACCGCCAATCACGCCCTCGGGCTCGGACGCCCGGTCGGTGCCTGCCCAGGGCCGGTGACCTCGGCACTGTCCGCAGGGTGTCACCGGCTGCTGCGCCAGGGCGCGGTGTGCGTGTGCGATGCCGGCGAGGTGATCGAGCTGGCGACCTGCTTGGGGGAGGCCCCGGCCGCCGAGCCGGTGCTCACCCCGCAGCCGCACGACGGCCTGGATGCCCGGCAGTTGCGGGTCTACGAGTCGGTTCCGGTGCGCACCCCGGCCAGCCTGGACTCGATCGGTCGCACCGCAGGCCTCGACGCACCCTCCGTCCGTGCAGCCGTGGCCGCTCTGGTGACCCGGGGTCTGGTGACCGGGGCGGAGGGCCGGTGGGTGCGAACCCGACCCGGGTCTTCAGACGGCCCAGGCTGAGGGACCGAGGACGATGTCGCCTCGCCGTGCGGCGAGACGACATCGTGGCTCGATCGGCAGGCGGTGTCAGCCGGTGACGATCAGGTCCCCTGTGCCGTCCCCGGCCGGGACACCGTTCGCCGTGACGGGGGAGTCGGCCAGGACCGCCCCACCCTGGCCGCTGCCGTCGTCCGGTGAACCCTCAGCGGGGTGCTGAGGCACACTGCCGGTGGCCATCGTGGGCGCGCGCTCGCCGTCCACGACCAGCAGGCCTCGGCCCCGTCCGTCGTCGGCCCCGACGCCGTTGAGCGAGGAGTCCGAGGTCCTGTCACCGAGGCGGGCGGTCGCCGATGCTGCGGCACCCGCCTCCCGCTCGGTCACCAGGAAGCCGGTCCCGTGCCCGTCGACGGAGTCCAGGTTCGGCTCGCTCGTGACGGCGCGCCGATCCGGGACCGGAACCTCGGCGAACCAGATGCCGCCACCGGAGTCCTCGTCCTGGTCGGCCGGGACCGGGACGCCCGCGGCGTCCAAGGTCGGTCCCGCGGCGTGCTGCGGCTCGGTGAACTCGTAGTCGACCAACCGCAGTCCCTGCGTCGCCAACTGCTGCCACTTGGCCCGGAAGCCCTCCCAGGGGGCGTTGCCCCACAGGTAGTAGCCGTCCGTGCCGGGCAGGAACGCGCCGGTCCACAGCGTCTGCCCGTTCGAGACGTGGGCGTTGACGTCGACCAGGCGCAAGCCCTGAGCTGACCACTCGCGCCACTTGGCCACGAAGTTGTCCCAGCTGGCGTTGCCCCACAGGCCGTGCCCGCCCGTGCCGGGCAGGAACACCCCGGTGTAGTAGGTCTGGGCACCGACCCGCACGGCGTTGACGTCGACCAGGCGCAAGCCCTGGGCGGACCACTCCTGCCACTTGGCCACGAAGTTGTCCCAGCTGGCGTTGGCCCACAGGCCGTAGCCGCCGGTGCCCGGCAGGAACACGCCGGTGTAGCGGAAGGCATTGCCGACGCGCAGCACGTGCAGGTCGACCAGGCGCAGGCCCTGGGCGGACCACTCCTGCCACTTGGCCACGAAGCTGTTCCAGTCGGCGTTGGCCCACAGGCCGTAGCCGCCGGTGCCGGCCGACCAGACCCCTGAGTAGCGCTGCCCGGCCGGGGTGTTGCGCACGTTCACGTCGATCAGGCGCAACCCCACGGCGCCCCACTCCTGCCACTTGGCCACGAAGTCGGCCCAGGTCGCGTTCACCCACAGGGCGTGGGCGTTGTTCCCCGAACGCCAGACCCCGTGGTGACCGGAGTCGGTGAACCGCCGGTACATCTCGGCGATGGTCAGGCGATCACCGAAGCTGAGCCCGGTGCGCTGACCCAGGGTGACGCCGGCGACGCGGGGCACGATCGTCGGCTGACCGTTGCTGGAGAAGGCGTTGCCGGGGTAGTGCATGATCGAGCCGAAGTCGTAGTCGAAGTAATCCCGGAACCCTGTGCAGAACCTGTCGAAGTTCGACTCGAAGCCCGCGGTGACGTTGGCGTAGTTGATCGTGACGAAAGAGTCGCGATCGCACCGGCTCTGCTCGTGCAGGATGCCCAGGCTGTGGCAGATCTCGTGGATCACGGTGCCGGTCGAGGCCCCGTTGGAGATCCGGATGACCTGCTCGCCTCCCCGCCGGCCGATCGGCGAGGAGCTGAAGTTGGCGTCGCCGTTGCTGACGAAGCGCACGTGGTCGGCCTGGTTCGTCCGGGCGATGAGGCGGATCGGGGAGTTCTGCGCGAAGTGGGTCACGGCGTCGGTGACGCGCTGCTGGTTGGGCAGTCCCGCGTCGATCACGAACGGCACCACGCCGTTGGTCCACAACTGGCTCGAGTCGGTCGGCAGCCCGATCCCGGACGACGGGCGGGGGTCGGCCGGTGCGGCGTCCGAGATCTCGGGACGCCGCGCGCTGGTCGCCGACGGTTCGGTGATCGACGCCCTCGCGCCGGCCTCGGCGGCCAGTCGGGCGTCGACCTGGGCGGTGTGGCGTTCGACCTCCTCCACGGGGCCCATGTCGATGCAGCCGTCGTAGAGCGCGATCCCGTTGACCACGCTGTAGCGGACGGGGGCATCGACGAATCCAGGTCCGGTGAGGTAGCCACGGCGCACGTCGGTGCTCGCCGCTGCCTCATCGGCCACGGTGGTGATGTCCTGGGTGGACATCAGCGTCACCTCCTCGAGGTGTCTGCAGCTGATGCAGGGTCAGCGCCCACGGCATGGACGCAGTGGGTAGAGGAGGTCATCACCAACGGTGATACGCCCATTTCGGGACAAACGATCCGCTGGTGATCGGTCGTCGAGGTGCGGGGACGCGCGGCGGAGTCCGAAACGGGTGAGGAGGAGTCGAAACCCGTTGCGGCTCAACCGGTGACGGGTTGCACCGTGATCGTCACGGGAGCCGGCGAGTCGGTCGCGATCAGCGTGGTCGTGGTGCTGACCAGATCGCCGACCTGGACCTGTCCGCTGCCGTCCACGTCGGCGTGGGCCCGGACGGCGAGGGTCACCCCAGCGGAGTGTCGGGCGACGACCTGGGCAACCTCGGGGGGCAAGGGGAGCGCGAAGGGCACGTGTCCGGCGGAGGGGACGACCACGTCCGGCAGGTCGACGCAGGCGAGGGTCACGGCCGGGGCGTCGGCCAGGTCGATGCGGCGAAGGCTGATCCGCAGCCGGGTCAGGTGGCGCGCCGGCCCAGGGGGGAACTGCACGAAGCCACGGACCACCTGGCCCATCCCGGCCGCGGCGGTGACCGGGTCCGGGTCGCCATCGGAGGTCGCGCTGCCGCAGTCGCAGGGACCCGGGTGCGGGACGCCGCGGGCCGAGGCTGCATCGTTCATGGCCCAGGGCATCACGGGGTTCGGGCAGCGGCAAGCCCACCGCTGGTCAGGGGCCACCGGTGCGGAGACCAGCGGCTGCCGTCGAGCGCGGGCCGGCGCGATCCCGCGTGCCGCCTTGTCCGCAAGGGGCTCGGCGGGTCACCGTGGCCGGGTGGAGACCGCTGTCGAGCCGCTGATCGCCGCCTACGGCGATCATCTGCGGCTGGAACGTTCGCGGTCGGACCACACCTGCCGCGCCTACCTGGGCGATGTGCGCGACCTGCTCGCCTTCGTCCTCGGCGGCGACGACGCGCCCGAGCGTGGGGTGGACCTGGAGCACATCGATCTCTCGCTGCTGCGCTCCTGGCTGGCCCGGATGAGCGCCGCCGGGATGGCGCGGGCGACCATTGCGCGGCGAGCGGCGTCCGCTCGGTCGTTCACCCGCTGGCTGGTCCGCACCGGACGCCTGGGTGCCGACCCCGGCACCCGATTGCGATCCCCCAAGGCCGCTCGGGCGTTGCCGGGGGTACTGCGCAGGCGCCAGGCGGAGGACATGTTGGACGTCGCTGAGTCGGACGTCCTGGCTGCGCGCGAGGGTGCCGAGTACGACGCCATCGACGTCGCCGTGGCCTTGCGCGACCGCGCGATGCTCGAACTGCTCTACGCGACCGGCGTCCGAGTGGGTGAACTCGTGGGTCTCGACCTGGGTGACCTCGACCACTCCCGCCGCACGATCCGCGTGCTCGGCAAGGGGGACAAGCAGCGGGTGGTGCCGTTCGGGGTACCCGCCGACCGGGCCGTCCGGGCCTGGCTGGAGCAGGGCCGGCCGGTCCTGGTCGGCCTGGTCGGTGCGGTCGGACGCGCCGGCGGCGCTGCACCCAGGACCGCCGGACGCACCGCCCCACCCGCCGCCCGCGTCGCCGATCAGCCCGCTGACCAGCCACGACGCGACGCCGGGGCGGTGTTCCTGGGGCGGCGGGGACGCCGCGTCGACCCGCGGCAGGTGCGCGAGGTGGTCCACCGGGCGATCGGGGCGGTCGAGGGTGCCCCGGCCCTGGGTCCCCACGGCCTGAGGCACTCCGCGGCCACCCACTTGCTGGACGGCGGTGCCGACCTTCGTAGCGTTCAGGAGTTGCTCGGTCACGCTACGCTGTCAACAACGCAGATCTACACGCACGTCTCGGTGGAGCGGCTCCGGGCCGGCCACCGCCAGGCCCATCCCCGGGCCTGACCCGCCGGACGTGGGGGAAGCCTGCGGCGGCGAGCACGGCCCCACGGGGCAGAGGGGAGACACGGCCGAGTGGTCGCGGACGAGGTCAGGGTGCACGAGGTGGACCCTGTGGCCGCCAACGAGGCAGCGCTGCGGGCACGGTGGGTGCGGTTCAAGTCCACAGCCGATCCCGCGACCCGCGAGCAGTTGATCCTGCACTACTCGCCCCTGGTCAAGTACGTGGCCGGCCGGGTGGGGGTCGGGCTGCCGCCCAACATCGAACAGGCGGACCTGGTCTCCTACGGGATCTTCGGGCTGATCGACGCCATCGAGAAGTTCGACATCGAACGGGCGATCAAGTTCGAGACCTACGCGATCTCGCGCATCCGCGGGGCGATCATCGACGAGCTGCGGGCCATCGACTGGATCCCGCGCTCGATCCGGTTCAAGGCCCGGGAGGTCGAACGGGCCTACTCGGCGCTGGAGGCCGAGCTCCACCGGAGCCCGAGTGAGGCCGAGGTGGCCTCGCGGCTGGGGATCAGCCTGCCCGAGCTGCACGCGATCTTCTCCCAGGTCTCCTACGTGAACGTGGTCGCACTCGACGAGCTGCTCACCGTCGGCGGGGAGAAGGGCGACAAGTTGTCGCTGGTCGACACGCTCGAGGACACCAAGGCCGAGGACCCGGTGACCGCCTTCGAGGCGGAGGAGACCAAGTTCATCCTCTCCCGGGCGATCAACCAGCTGCCCGAGCGCGAGAAGATCGTGATCACGCTCTACTACTACGAGGGACTGACCCTGGCCGAGATCGGCAGGGTGCTCGGGGTCACCGAGTCGCGCATCTGCCAGATGCACACCAAGGCGGTCATGCAATTGCGAGCCAAGATGGCCGAGGTGAGCTGAGGCTCCTCGGTTCGCCGGGGCGGCGATCAGCGGCAAGAGCACCGGTGGGGGTCGTAACCCCAGGAGTGACAACGGGTCCAGGTACTGCCCGGCGCGCACTGCCCCCCAGTGCAGGCACGAGGCGGGGGTGCAGTGCCACCCCGCGCCGGCCAGCACGCCGATCACCTGACCGCGGGTCACCACCTCGCCCCGGTGCACCCGGGCCACGACCGGCTCGTAGGTCGTGCGCACGTCGGCGTGGTCGATCGCCACCACACCGCGGCCCGCGATCACCCCGGCGAACGAGACCACCCCGTCCGCCGGCGCCAGCACCACGCCGCCGGCCGGGGCGGCCAGGTCGACCCCGCGATGGCCGGCCGACCACCGATGCGGCCCGATGGCGAATCGGCGGAGCACCGGGTGCGGTGCGGGAACCGGCCACACCCAGCCCCGGGACGGTGCGATCGCACCCGGCTCAGGGGGCACGTCGTCGGCCCTCGGGGGAGGCGCCGCCGCGGCAGGACCGGAGTCGACCACCGCGGCGGGCCCCCGGGATGGCGCGCCCGGGATCGAGCTCACCAGACTGCTCTCGCCGGTGCCCCGGGCTGCGGTGCCCACGGCAGCCCCCGCGAGGACGGTTCCGGCGACCACAGCGGTGAGGAGTCCTCGAACGGCCATGCCCCGACCCTCGACGCTGGGGTCGGCAGGGTCCAGGGCAGCCTGTCGACCTGTGGACGACGGGACGATCATGGCCGGCGGGGGACGCAACGACGGCCTGAATGCGAGCCGGCCCCTAGCCTGGGCAGGTGGCCGGGCAGAGTGATGGCGAAGCGCGGGGTCCCGACCTCCCCGGGGAAGCTCTGACCCTCCGGTCCGCTGCCGGTGAGGTGTTCGCCGCCACGCCCGCGCAGTTCGTCGCGACCCGGACGGCGCTGGCCCGGCAGGCCAAGAGCCAGGGCTCCCCGGAGCTGGCCGCCCAGATCACCGCCCTGCGCAAGCCCAGTGTGGCCGCCTGGGCCCTCAACCACCTGGTCCGCCGCCGCCCCGAACTGCTCGAGCAGCTGATCGACCTGGGGGAGCGGTTGCGCTCGGCGCAGACCCGGTTGGACGCCTCGGCGCTGCGCCGGCTGCGCGGTGAGCGGGACGCCGTCCTGCTCGGCCTGGTCGAGGGCGCCTCGACCGAGGCGGCCGCCGCCGGGCAGCGCCTCGCGGCATCCGTGGTGGACCAGGTGCGCGACACCCTGGTCGCCGCGCTGGCCGATGCCGAGGCGAGCCGCGCTGTCGAGTCCGGGGCTCTGACCCGCTCCCTGACCTACTCCGGCTTCGGCGAGGTCGACCTGGCCGACGCCGTGGCCCGCACGGCCACGGGAGTGCCGCTGGCAGTGATCCGTGGGGGCCGCTCGTCCTCTGTTCCGCAGCTCGGATCCGACTCCTCGCTCGCGTCGCGGTCAGGGCGCCAGGCAGACCCGGACGCCGAGCGCGAGCGTGCCGAGCGACTCGACCGCGAGCGGCACGAGGGGGCCCTGCGCGAGGCCCAGCTCGCCCTGGCGCGGGCCGAGCGCGAGGTGGACGCCGCTGCCGGGCGCGTGCGGCAGGCGCGGGAGGCATCCGATGCGGCGCGGGAGCGGGTGAGGCGGGCGCGGGCCGACCTCGCGGCCGCGGAGGCGGAGGACGAGGCGCGCCTGCTCGAGGTCAGCGAGGCCGTTCAGCAGCGCAGCCGGGCCCAGCAGAGCCGGGATGCCGCCGAGGCGCGGCTGCAGGAGCTCATGCAGCGGTGACCCGCCGGCGCCCGCTCCGGGTCCGGTCAGCAGGACGGTTGCGTCAGCCGAACGCCCTGACCAGTCGGGAGGTGGCCTCGGCCAGGACCTCGGGCCGTTTGCAGAACGCGAACCTCACCAGCGAGCGGGCCCCCGCGGCGTCCGGATCGTCGTGGAAGACCCGCACCGGCACCCCGACCACGCCCGCGAGCTCGGGCAGCCGCCGACAGAAGTCCAGTGAGTCGCCGACCCCCAGGGGTGCGGCGTCGGCCACCACGAAGTAGGTCCCGCTGGTCGGCGCGACCTCGAACCCGGCGGCGCGCAGCCCCTCGATCAGCTGGTCCCGCCCGGCCTGCAACCGGTTCGCCAGGGAGCGGTAGACCGCATCCGGCAAGGCGAGCGCCTCGGCGACCGCCGGCTGCAAGGGCGAGCCCGACACGTAGCTCAGGAACTGCTTGACCGTGATCACCGCGTCGATGAGCCGAGCCGGCCCGGTGATCCAGCCGATCTTCCAGCCGGTCACCGAGAAGGTCTTGCCCGCCGAGGAGATGGTCAGGGTGCGCTCCGCCATGCCCGGCAGGCCGGCCAGCGGAAGGTGCTCGAGGCCGTCGAAGACCAGGTGCTCGTACACCTCGTCGGTCACCACGATCAGGTCGTGGCGTCGGGCGACGTCGGCCACGGCGGTCAGCTCCGCGCGGCCGAGCACCCGTCCGGTCGGGTTGTGCGGTGAGTTGAGCAGGATCATCCGGGTGCGCCCGCTGACCGCGCGCTCCAGAGCCTCGACGTCCAGGGCGTAGTCGGGGAAGCGCAGCGGCACCGTCCGCCGCACCGCCCCGGCCAGTTCGACGGTGGCGGCGTAGGAGTCGTAGTAGGGCTCCAGCATCACCACCTCGTCGCCCGGCGAGCACAGCGCCAGAACGGCGGAGGCGATCGCCTCGGTGGCGCCGACCGTCACCAGCACCTCGTGATCCGGGTCGACCTCCAGGCCGTGGAACCGGCGCTGGTGCTCGGCAATTGCCGTCCGCAGCTGCGGGATGCCGCGCCCCGGCGGGTACTGGTTGGCCCCACCCCGGACGGCGCGCACCGCCGCCTCGAGCACCTCGGCCGGCCCGTCGGTGTCCGGGAAGCCCTGGCCCAGGTTGACCGCTCCGGTCCGGACGGCGAGCGCCGACATCTCGGCGAAGATGGTCGCCGCCAGGGCGCCGTCCGGGGCCAGGAGCCGCGCGGCCCGGGCCACGTCCTGCCACCGTCCGCGGGGCAGGTCGCCCACGCCGTCCGCAGCGCTCGTCGAGGGGTGGTGGGACACGGCATCCTCCCGCGGGCGGCCGGCTGCGAGCAGGCGACCGGTTGCTGTCCGGGCCCGCAGTCTGACATGCCCGTGGCCGTCCTCTCGGCCCCGACTGCAGCGGCCTCGTGCCCTGGCCCCCGGGTCGGCGGAACCGTCACCGCCGCGTCACTGTTTCAAGGCGTCCATGAGATCGACCATGAACTCCACGTCGTCCTCGTTCGCCGGCTGCCACCCGTGAGGGGCGCCCAGCTCGGCCAGGGTGGACTGCTCGGCCGGGTCCCGGCTCAGGGTGTGCAGGAAGTCGCGGAGGGGCTCTCGCAACTCGGCCAGGCCCGGGGCGAGCAGCAGGCAGTGGCTGACCACGTGGATCCGACTGGAGATCAGCGGACGCAGCATCCCTCGGGTGGTGGCCGAGAGATTGTCGTGGGCCCGGCGCAGGAAGAACCCCGCCTCGACCTGGCCCGTGATCACGGCCTTGGCCACCAGCACGTAGTTGCGCAGCACTGTGAGGTCGATCGCCCCGGCGTCCAGGTCGGCCGGTTCGAGCAGGATGCGGCAGATCCGCTCGACGTCCGGGGCATCGGTCGCCGCGACGGTGAGCCGGTCGGGCACGTCGTCGAGTTCGGTCACGGGACCTGTGGCCGAGACCACGACCACGGCCTCGTCGGCCACCTCTCGCGGCCGCACGACCGGCAGGAAGCCGTGCTCGCGCACCAGTTCGACGGTGTCGGCGGCATTGGCGTAGACCAGGTCGACCTCGCCCGCGGCGCAGGCCCGGTGCAGTGCCCCGAAGTCGTCGTGGACGGTGGCCCGGCCCGGCCGTCCCAGTGCCCGCTGCAGCCGGGTGTTGAGCACGAACCAGGTGGGCAGGTCCCGGGCGTGGACGTCGGGGCTGATCGCGAAGCGGTACCTCACGGCTGCACTCGGGAGGCGTCGTTCTCCTCGCTGCGCATCGTGGCGTACAGCGCCTCGGCGGCCTCGACCCGGCGTCGTGAGGGCTGCCGACGGACCGAGGTGTGGCCGAGGATCACCCCAGCCCGGATCTTCGGGATGACGGTGGCGTACACCCAGTAGAAGCCACCGTCCCGGCGCAGGTTCTTCACGTAGCCGCTCCAGCGCCGTCCGGAGCCGACCGTCGCCCAGAGGTCGGCGAAGGCGGCCCGGGGCATGTCGGGGTGGCGCAGGATGGCGTGCGGCGAGCCGAGCAGCTCCGCCCGTGACCAGCCGGACATGAGCACGAAGGCCTCGTTGCACATCGTGATCACGCCGTCGGTGTCGGTCTGGGAGACGATCAGCTCCCCGGTGGGGAAGGACGTCTCGAGGTCGGTGACGAGCACCGTGCGGCTGGTGCCGTCGTGGTAGGTCAGCCGATGGGGGCGGCCGGTGCCGACGATCTCCTCGGTGGTCATGTCCCGCAGGGGCCGGTGCGGTGGGGCCGCCGCCGGGATGCTCGTGGTCACGGGTCAGGCCAGCCTCGCCAGCGCCCGGGCGGCGTCCTTCATCTCGAGCAGCACCAGGCCCAGTCGCGCGCTGGAGCGGGAGATGGTCTCCAGGACAGTCTCGGACCCGGCCTGCATGAGGAGCACATAGCCGCCGTTGCCCTTGACGAAGACCTGCTCGAGGGTGCCTCGGCGCAGCTCGGAGACGGTCCGCTCACCCATGGCCAGCATGGCCGCGGCCATGGCCGAGACCCGGTCCTCGTCCGATCCTCCGGCGAGCACGGAGGCCAGGGCCAGGCCGTCGACCGTGACCAGTGCGGCCCCCTCGATCTCGGAGGAGCTGCTGACGAGCCGCTCGAGCACCTCGGTGATCTGTTCGGCACGGTTGGTCATGAGCGGGCTCCTCGGGGTGGGGGTGGCGGGGGGCTGGGCGGACTGGTGGGTGGGGGCGGGGTCTGGTGGGGCCTGATCCGGTGGGGCCTGATCCGGTGGGGTCTGGTCTGTCGGGGCCTGGTCTGTCGGGGCCAGATCCGTGGGTCTCGGTTCGGTGCGGCCCGCGGGCGCGCTGGCGAACCAAGGCCGCGCCGCGGGGGAGCGGCGATCGCGTCGGGGCGTTCTCATGTCGGCTCCTGAACCGTGCGGGTCGGGCGTGGACCGGGGCGCGGGGACGCCCCGAGCAGCTCGAGTTCGCGCAGCCGGTCCTCGGCCCGGGAGAGCCGGCCGAGCAGGTCGGCGGCGCGCTCGTCGCGGTCGACCAGCGCGGCCTGTAGGCGCAACGTGTGCCGGCGCTCCGCCTCCAGCTCACGCTCGTCCCGGTGGCTGCGGGTGCGCGCGTCGTCCAGCAGGTCCTGCAGGTGGGCGACCCGCCGCTGATGACCGGCGATCAGGGAGTCCATGGCCTGCAGCGCCTGGCTCTCCACCCGGCCCAGCTCCACGTCCTTGTGATCGGACAGCGTGGTCACGGTCTGCCGCAGGCTGCGGACGCCGGCCTGCATCGCGCTCAGGCGCTGCACCAGTTCCTCGACCGCGGGTCCGTTCTCGGAGGGCTCGCCCTCATCCTCGGGCGCGGATGACGCCCCCGGCCCCGGGCCCGGTGTGACGGGTGTGGGGGTGCCGGCCGCGCCCCGGGGCGGCCAGAGGAAGCGGCCGGCCAGCACACCCAGCACCAGGCTCACGAGGAGCAGGACGGCGATCTGGCCGACCAGGTAGGAGAACCCCGTCACTGTGTGCTCCCGGTGCGGTAGACGAGTTCGACCCGCCGGTTCGCCGCGCGTCCCGCGGCGGTGTCGTTGGGGCGGACCGGCTCGGCCGAGCCCAGGGCCCGGATCTCCAGCCGCTCGGCGGCGACCCCGGCGTCCCGCAGGTGCGCGGCCACGGCCTCGGCCCGGGCCAGGGACAGCGCGCGGTTGTGGGCCGTGGGTCCGAGATCGTCGGTGTGCCCACGGATCACGACCACGACCTCGGGAGCCTCCCGCAGCCGGCGCGCCACGGCGTCCAGCTGGGAGCGTGCCGTGGTGGTCAGCGCTGTCTGCTCGCTGGCAAAGCCGATCACGGGGGACGGCCAGGCCTCGAGGTCCGGTTCCGTGCTGGGTGTGGGTGTGCGCGGGGCGGTGGGCGAGGGGGTCGGCGGCGAGGTGGAGGTGCCGGTGGGCGTCAAGATGGGCGTGGGTGTCGTGGGTGTCGCGGACGGCGAGGGCCCGCGTGCCGGCTGCCCGTCGCTCGCCGGCGCCACGGTCCAGCTGATCCGCCGGACGCCGTGCACGCGGCGGATCACGTCGACGGCCGCGGGTGGTCGCCCGTCGTCGGCCGGCCGAGCGGTGAGCACGGCGTCCCGGCCCTCGACGTCGACGGTGGCCGTGATCCCGGCGGCGGCCAGAGCCGCCCGCCCCCGCTCGGTGAGGTCGTCCTCGATCTCACCCGCGGACCACCACGAGCCGAGGCCCACCAGCGTCAGGGCTGCCAGGCCGGCGCCCACGGCCAGGTTCGCTCGGTGACGACCGATGATGCTGTCCACCCCCCACTCGTACACTCGCGGTGATCGATCATGGCCCTGAATCCCTTGGATGCTCACCGTCCGTACGAGTGTCAAAGGGGTCCAGGTCGGCGACCGAGGGCCTTTCGTCCTGCGGCGCGGCGGACTATCCAGCGCAAAAGCCCCCATTGACCTGCGAATACCCCTCGCCTTCCGGGTGTCGGTCCGGCATCCGGTGACCGATGAGCCCGGGCATGAGGCACTATCGCCTCATGGAGCGGTCGCCACACAGCGTCACAATCCGAAGGGGACGTCGATGAACACCACGGTCACCGCCGGCGCAGGCGTGGGGAGCACCGAGGAGCAACTGACCAGCCTGGTGGGCGAGATCCGTCGAGCCATTCCCGAGCTGACCGGGGTGATGGTGGCCTCGGAGGACGGGCTGTCCCTGTGTCACGACGTGCCCGACGCCGACTCGGACCGGATCGCCGCCCTGGCCGCCACCGCCCTGGGCGTGGGCAGACAGGTCAGCGAGCGCAGTTCCCTGGGCAGCTTTCAGGAGACGGTGGTGCGCGGCGAGGACGGGTACCTGGTGGTGTACGCCGCCGGGCGGTCCGCCGTGCTGGCGATCACCGGGCCGAAGAACCTCAACCTGGCGCTGGTCCGCATCCAGGCCCGGGCCGCCTCGGCCCAGGTCGGCGCGATCCTGCCCTGATCCCTCCTGACCGCACCCAATCCGCACCTGATTCGACGAGTCCGGACCTGATCTGCCGTGCCATCGGTGCCGTCAATGGTGGTCTCGGGTGGTGGTGGTTTTGGAGTGCCCGCCGCCGCGCGCATAGGATGCCTCCGCGGCCAGGTCTGCTCCGGCGGTCCGGCCGACATCACCGCGCCACTCGCCGTCCGGCATCGGACGGGACGCACCGATCGGTCCGCACGGGGTCTTGTCCCCGCACGGTGACAGGTGCGCCGGGCGCCCGGCGCGCCGTCCGAGGTGGACGACGCGGACAACCGATCAGGAGACGCGAGACCCATGGCTGTCGTCACGATGCGCCAGCTCCTCGAGAGCGGCGTGCACTTCGGACACCAGACCCGGCGCTGGAACCCGAAGATGAAGCGGTTCATCTTCACCGAGCGCAACGGCATCTACATCATCGACCTGCAGCAGTCGCTGCTGTTCATCGACAACGCCTTCGACTTCATCAAGCAGACCGTTGCCCACGGCGGCACGATCCTGTTCGTCGGCACCAAGAAGCAGGCCCAGGAGCCGATCGCCGAGCAGGCCGCGCGGGTCGGCATGCCGTACGTCAACCAGCGCTGGCTGGGCGGTATGCTCACCAACTTCCAGACCGTGCACAAGCGCCTGCAGCGGCTCAAGGAACTCGAGGAGATCAACTTCGAGGATGTGGCCGCCTCGGGGATGACCAAGAAGGAACTGCTGGTCCTGCGGCGTGAGAAGGACAAGCTCGAGCGCACCCTCGGCGGGATCCGCGACATGGCCAGGGTGCCCAGCGCGGTGTGGATCGTGGACACCAAGAAGGAACACCTGGCGGTGGACGAGGCGCGCAAGCTCGGAATCCCGGTGGTCGCGATCCTGGACACCAACTGCGACCCGGACGAGGTGGACTACAAGATCCCGGGCAACGACGACGCGATCCGTTCGGTCACCCTGCTCACCCGCGTGGTCGCCGACGCGGTCGCCGAGGGGCTGATGGCCCGCTCGCGCGGAACCGAGGCCGCGGCCCCCGGGGCCGTCTCGGCCGACGAGCCGCTGCCGGAGTGGGAGCGCGAACTGCTGGCAGGCCCGGCCGAGGAGTCCGTCCCGCCGGCCGAGGTGGTCGCCGAGGCGGCCGAGGTGCCGGCCGAGGCGGCGGCCGAGGTCGCACCCGCTCAGACCAACTGACCACCGACCGGGACGACGAAGGAGCACCGAATCCCCATGGCGAACATCAGCGCAGCGGACGTCAAGAAGCTGCGTGACCTCACCGGCGCCGGAATGATGGACTGCAAGAAGGCGCTCGAGCAGAACGACGGCGACCTCGACAAGGCGGTCGACTTCCTGCGGATCAAGGGCCAGGCCAGCGCCGAGAAGCGCGCCGACCGCTCGGCGTCCAACGGGCTGGTCGCCGCGCACGTCGCCGACGGCGTCGGCACCCTGGTCGAGATCAACTGCGAGACCGACTTCGTGGCCAAGGGTGAGCGCTTCCAGGCGCTGGCCCAGCAGGTACTCGATCACGCCGTGGCGATCCAGGCCACGGACGTCGAGGGCCTGCTGACCAGCACCCTGCCCTCGGGACAGAGCGTGGCCGAGCTGATCAAGGAGGCCAGCGGCACCATCGGCGAGAAGCTCGAGGTGCGTGGGGTCGCCCGGGTCGAGGCACCGCACGTGGCCAGCTACCTGCACAAGACCAGCCCCGACCTGCCCCCGCAGATCGGGGTGCTGATCGGCGTCGAGGGTGGCGGCGAGGCCGCTACTGCCCGCGACGTCGCGATGCACGCCGCGGCGATGCGGCCGGCCTACCTCACCCGGGACGCCGTCCCGGCCGAGGTGGTCGCCCACGAGCGCCAGGTGGCCGAGGCGAAGTCGCGCGAGGAGGGCAAGCCCGAGGCCGCCCTCCCGCGCATCGTCGAGGGCCGGGTGGACGCGTTCTTCAAGGACGTGGTGCTGCTCGAGCAGAAGTTCGCCAAGGACCAGACCAAGACCGTCAAGCAGGTGCTGAGCGAGGCCGGCGTCGAGGCCAAGGCCTACGCCCGGTTCCAGGTCGGCGCCTGAACGGACCCGCTGGTCGAGGCCCTCAGGCCTCACCCCGAACGGCCGTCACCCCTGCGGGGTGACGGCCGTTCGGCTGGCATCGGCGCCCCCGGCGACCTGGCAGACTGACCCCCATGGCGGATGCGACACCGGACCGGACGGCTGAGCTGAAGTACCACCGGGTCCTGTTGAAGCTCTCCGGTGAGGCCTTCGGCGGCGGCAAGGTCGGGGTCGACCCGGACGTGGTCAAGGCCATCGCCAAGGAGGTCGCCGAGGCGGTGCGCTCCGGCGTCCAGATCGCCATGGTGATCGGGGGCGGCAACTTCTTCCGCGGCGCCGAACTCCAGCAGCGGGGGATGGACCGGGCCCGGGCCGACTACATGGGCATGCTGGGCATCGTGATGAACTGCCTCGCCCTGCAGGACTTCCTGGAGAAGGAGGGCATCGACACCCGGGTCCAGACGGCGATCACCATGGGCCAGGTGGCCGAGGCCTACATCCCGCGGCGCGCGATCCGCCACCTGGAGAAGGGCCGCGTGGTGATCTTCGGTGCGGGCGCGGGGATGCCGTTCTTCTCCACCGACACCGTCGCTGCCCAACGTGCGCTGGAGACCCACTGCGAGGTCATCCTGATGGGCAAGTACGGGGTGGACGGCATGTACACGGCCGACCCCCGGCTGGACCCCACGGCCACCCGGATCGAGAGCATCACGTATGCCGAGGCCCTGGCCCGCAACCTCAAGGTGGCCGATGCCACCGCCTTCGCCCTGTGCATGGAGAACGCGATGCCGATGATCGTGTTCGGGATGGAGGGCGAGGGCAATGTCGTCCGGGCCGTACGAGGTGAGAGGATCGGGACGCTGGTCTCGGCCACCTGAACCAGCGCCGGCACCGGGTGCCGGATCGCAGAGATCGTCGGACCAGCCAAGCCTGCAGACCGAGGAGCAGCAGTGATCGACGAGACCCTCTTCGAGGCCGAAGAGAAGATGGAGAAGGCGATCGAGGTCGCCAAGGAGGACTTCGCCGGGATCCGCACCGGGAGGGCCAACCCGGCGATGTTCAACAAGATCCTGGTCGACTACTACGGTGCTCCCACCCCCCTGCAGCAGCTGGCCTCCTTCCAGACCCCCGAGGCGCGGGTGGTACTGGTCAACCCCTACGACAAGGGCTCGATGGGGGCGATCGAGCGGGCGCTGCGCGATTCCGACCTCGGGGTCAACCCCTCCAACGACGGGGTGGTGATCCGGCTGGTGCTGCCCCAGCTGACCGAGGAGCGCCGCCGCGACTACATCAAGATCGCCCGGCACAAGGCCGAGGACGCCCGGGTGTCGGTGCGCAACATCCGCCGCCGGGCCAAGGAGGAACTCGACCGGATCGCCAAGGACGGCGAAGCGGGCGAGGACGATGTGAAGCGGGCCGAGAAGGAACTCGAGCAGGTCACCAAGCGTCACGTCGAGGCGATCGACGAGCTGCTCGACCACAAAGAGAGCGAGCTGCTCGAGGTATGAGCGCCCAGGAGCCCGTGACGTCCGGCGGAGCGTGGCCCAGCCGCCGGACCCTGCGGGGCGCGCCGCCGAGTGTGAGCGGTGAGCGCCGGGCCACCCCCGAGGCGGCACGGGTGATCACCCTGCCGGACGCCGGCGGCGAGCCGGCCCGGACCATCTCCCTGGTGGACGGCGCCGAGCCGGGGCTGTTCCCGGCGGCATCCGGGATCGGCCCGGACACCGCCGCGCTGCCGGCCCGGTTGCAGCCCACCGGCCCGATGCCGACCGTGAGCACTTCCCCTGTCGGGTCCACCCTGATCGGCGACCCGCGCACCGGCGCCCTGCGGCTGGCGGAGCGCTCACGTTCGGGTCCCACGGCCGGCCGGCGCCGGATCCTGTCCACCCCACCGGTGTCCTTCGATGCCGCCTCGTCCGGCTCCCTCCGGGTGGTGGGGTCGGCCGAGACCGCCGGGGGGCCACGGGAGGAGCGCGACCCCTTCGCCCCACCCTCGATCGACGAGGAGACCCAGCTCCTGCCCCGGACGCAGACTCGCGCGGCGGGTTCGCCGGTCGGCGCGCCCTCGACCGCCCCTGACGCGTCGCCGGCGGCGGGCTCATCGACCGTGGCCCCCGGTGGTGGCGAGTTCTCCCGTCGTCGTCGCGCCCGGGGCGGTGGCGCCCCCGAGGCCCGCACGGCGAACCCTCCCGGTCGCTCCGGCCGCAACCTGCCGATGGCCATCCTGGTCGGCGCCGGACTGGGCGGGGCGGTTCTCGCCTCCCTGCTGATCCGCAAGGAGGCCTTCGTCGGGCTGGTCTCGGCCGCCATCGTGATCGCCCTGTGGGAGATGGCCGGGGCGTTGGCCGCCAAACGGATCCAGATCCCGGTGGTCCCGCTGGTGGTCGGGGCGCTGGGCATGCTGGTCTCTGCCTACGTCGCCGGTGAGGAAGGCCTGCTGATCGCCTTCGCGCTGACCGCGTTCGGCGTCCTGCTCTGGCGGATCATCGACGGTCTGGACGGCGCCGCCCGCGACATCTCGGCCGGGGTGTTCACCGCCGCCTACGTGCCCTTCATGGCCGCCTTCTCGATCGTGATGCTGGCCGCCCCGGACGGCGCCCTGCGCGTGATCGTCTTCGTCGCCGTGACCGTGGCCAGTGATGTCGGTGGCCTGGCCGCCGGGGTGCGCTACGGACGCCATCCGATGGCCCCCTCGGTCAGCCCCCGCAAGTCCTGGGAGGGGCTGGCGGGTTCGCTGCTGGCCTGCATGATCGTGGCCACGGCCGGGGTGATCGTGCTGCTGGACGGTCCCTGGTGGGCCGGGTTCGCGGTCGGTGCCGCGGTGGCGGTGACCGCCACCATCGGGGATCTCGCCGAGTCGCTGCTCAAGCGCGACCTGGGGGTCAAGGACATGGGCAGCCTGCTGCCCGGCCACGGCGGGATGATGGACCGGCTCGACTCGCTGCTGCTCACCGCACCGGTCAGCTTCCTGCTCCTGGCGCACCTGGTGCCCTCGTCGTGACCTTGCCGGGTTCCGAGCCGGTCGGGGGGCCGGTCGGAGGGCCGGTCGGGAGGGCGGTCGGGGGGCCGGTGAGGGGGGTGGTGACCGGCCCGGTGACCGGCCGCCGTCCGGTACGCCCACCCCGGCACCTCGCCGAGCTGACCGAGGCCGAGCGGGTCGAGGCCGTGGTCGCGCTCGGGGAGAAGGGGTTCCGGGCGCGCCAGCTCGCCGTCCACTACTTCGAGCACCTGGTCGGCATCGGTCCCGAGGGCGAGGGCGCCGAGGGGATGACCGACCTGCCCGCCGCCTCCCGCACGCGGCTCGCCGCAGCGCTGCTGCCCGTGCTGCTGACCGGCGTGCGCGAGCTCACCTGCGACGCGGGCCAGACGGTCAAGACCGTCTGGCGGCTGCACGACGGAGCGCTGGTCGAGAGCGTGCTCATGCGCTACCCGGACCGGGTCACGGTCTGTGCCTCCAGCCAGGCGGGCTGCGGCATGGGATGCCCCTTCTGCGCCACCGGGCAGGCCGGGCTGACCCGCAACCTGAGCGCTGCCGAGATCATCGAGCAGGTGATGGCGGCCGCCCGGGTCCAGGCCGGCGTGGGCGGGCCGCGGGTGGGCAACGTGGTGTTCATGGGCATGGGAGAGCCGCTGGCCAACTACCGCCCGCTGCTGGTCGCCGTCCGCGCTCTCACCTCGCCGAGCCCGGCCGGGCTGGGCCTGTCGGCACGGGGGCTGACCGTCTCGACGGTCGGGCTGGTGCCGGCGATGGACCGGCTGGCGGGCGAGGGCCTGCCGCTCACCCTGGCGCTCTCGCTGCACGCCCCGGACGACGACCTGCGGGACGAGCTGGTGCCGGTCAACACCCGCTGGCCGGTGCGCGAGGTCCTCGACGCCGCCCGTCGCTACGCCGGGTCGACCGGGCGGCGGGTGAGCATCGAGTACGCGCTGATCCGCGACGTCAACGATCACCCCTGGCGGGCGCGGGCGCTCGCCGGGGAGCTGAACCGGCGCGGTCGGGGGTGGGTGCACGTCAACCCGATCCCGCTCAACCCCACTCCCGGATCCCGCTGGACCGCCAGTAACCCGGACGTCGAGAGCGAGTTCGTGACCATCCTGCGCGAGGCGGGCATCCCGACCACGATCCGTGACACGCGGGGGCGAGAGATCGACGGCGCGTGCGGACAGCTGGCTGCCGGTGGTACTGACCGGCCTCAGGCTTTGGCACAATCAAGGCCGTGACCGACACGTTCCCCCGCGCGAGCCGGCTGGCCAAGGGCTATGACGCCGAGCAGGTCGAGGCGTTCCTGGCGCGGGCGCGGGCGGCCTACGAGGACGGTGGCCGCGGCGGAGCCATGACCTCCTGGCACATCAGGACGGTCGGCTTCGACCTGGTCCGGGGGGGCTACGACGTCGAGGCCGTGGACGCCGCGCTGGACCGGATCGAGGATGCCTTCGCCCGCCGTGAGAAGCACCGCGGAGAGGAGCGGGCCGGCGCCAACGGCTGGCAGACCCAGCTGCGCAGCCAGGAGCAGTCGTTGCGGGCCCAGCTCGCGCGCAACGACGGCCAGCGCTTCCCCCGGGGCAGCGGCCTGGAGCTGACCTATGACATCGACCAGGTGGACGAGTTGTGCCGGCGGATCGAGGACGCCTTCGCCAGTGGGCGTCCGCTGTCCCCGGACGCCGTCCGGCTGGCCGTGTTCAAGAGCCGGCGCGGGGCGCGCGGCTATCGCGAGGCCTCGGTGGACGCCTTCCTGGACCGCGTGGTCGAACTGCTCGTGGTCGCCGCCGTCTGAGCCGGCGTCCGATCCGGCGTTCGGGTCGCGGTCCGGTGACCGATCCGGGACCTGGGTCCGTGGTCCGGCGGGGCCACGTCTGATGCGCCCGAGAAGATCGGCCCACTCGTCGCGAGAGTGAGTTACCTCACCGCTCTGGCCTATCGCGGCGTCGTCCCGGCCCGACACGATGGCGCACGAGACGGGCGGAGACGATCGAGCCGAGCCGTTGGGGTGCAGTGATCGATGCGAGGAAGCATCCCTGGTGACGTGCCGGTCGAGCCAGGGACGACGAGCGCGAGGAGCGCGAATGACTTCCACGCAGGTTGGTACAGGGGCCTACGCAGAGGCCTACCGGCGCAGCACCGAGGACCCGAGCGGGTTCTGGGGTGAGGCGGCCGCGGGGATCGACTGGATCACCGCGCCCACCCAGGTGCTGGACGACGCGAACCCGCCGTTCTACAAGTGGTTCCCGGACGGGGTGCTGAACACCTGTTACAACGCCCTGGACCGCCACGTGATCAACGGTCGGGCCGACCAGCTGGCCCTGATCTACGACTCGCCGGTCACCGACAGCAAGCGCACCTACACCTATGCCCAGCTGCTCGAGCAGGTGGCGAAGTTCGCCGGCGTCCTGCGCAGCCTGGGCGTGGAGAAGGGCGACCGGGTCGTCGTCTACATGCCCATGGTCCCCGAGGCGCTGATCGCGATGCTGGCCTGCGCCCGCCTGGGGGCGATCCACTCGGTGGTGTTCGGCGGCTTCGCCCCCAACGAGCTGGCGATCCGGATCGACGACGCCACTCCCAAGGTGATCGTCTCGGCGTCCTGTGGCATCGAGACGTCCCGGGTGATCCCCTACAAGCCGATGCTGGACGCCGCCATCGAGCTCGCGCAGTCCAAGCCGGAGAAGACGATCATCCTGCAGCGGCCGCAGGCGGTCGCCGAGATGGGCGAGAACGACGTCGACTGGGCGGCCGCGATGGCCTCGGACGCGATCACGCCGGCCGAGGCGGTGCCGGTTGCGGCGAACGACCCGCTGTACATCCTCTACACCTCGGGCACGACCGGTAAGCCCAAGGGCATCGTGCGCGACAACGGCGGGCACGCCGTCGCGCTGCACTGGTCGATGAAGAACATCTACGACATCAACCCCGGCGAGGTGTTCTGGGCCGCCAGCGACGTCGGCTGGGTGGTCGGCCACTCCTACATCGTCTACGGCCCGCTGCTGGCCGGGTGCACGACGGTGGTCTACGAGGGCAAGCCGATCGGCACCCCGGACGCCGGGGCCTTCTGGCGGGTGATCTCCGAGTACGGCATCAGCGCGCTGTTCACCGCGCCGACGGCGTTCCGGGCGATCAAGAAGGAGGACCCGGACGCCTCGCACCTGAAGCGTTACGACATGTCGTGCATGCGCACGTTGTTCCTGGCGGGGGAGCGGCTCGACCCCGACACCTACGAGTGGGCGACCGGCGTCCTGGGCATGCCGGTGGTCGACCACTGGTGGCAGACCGAGACCGGCTGGGCGATCTGCGCGAACCTGCGTGGCCTGGACCCCATGCCGATCAAGGCGGGCTCGCCGTCGGTTCCGGTGCCCGGCTACGACGTCCAGATCCTGGACGAGACCGGTCAGGTGCTGGGTGCCGACGAGGAGGGCTCGATCTGCATCAAGATGCCGCTGCCACCGGGCTGCCTGCCCACCTTGTGGAACGACGACGAGCGGTACGAGTCCAGCTACATGACCACGTTCCCCGGGTGGTACCTGACCGGTGACGGCGGGTACAAGGACGCCGACGGCTACGTGTACGTCATGGGCCGCACCGACGACGTGATCAACGTCGCCGGTCACCGGCTCTCCACGGGCTCGATGGAGGCCGTGCTCGCGCACCACCCCGCGGTCGCCGAGTGCGCCGTGGTCGGGGTGGCCGACCAGCTCAAGGGGCAGGTCCCGCGCGGGTTCGTCGTCCTGAAGGCCGGTCTCGAGATCGATCCCGAGACGCTGCGTCAGGAACTGGTCGCCCTGGTTCGCCAGCAGATCGGTGCGGTCGCGGCGCTGCGCGAGATCGACGTGGTCAAGGCCCTGCCCAAGACCCGCTCGGGCAAGATCCTGCGCAAGACCATGCGGGAGATCGCCGACGGCAAGAGCCCCGCGGTGCCGAGCACGATCGAGGACGCCAGCGTCCTGGAGACCCTCAAGCCCATCCTCCTGCGCCACACCTGACCCCCACCAACCTGCTCATGCTCCGTGGGTGACCACTCATGCTCCGCCGGGACCGCCGTTCCAGGCCGATTTCCGGCCGGAGCGTGTCACCTGCGGAGCATGAGCAGGTTTGGGGGGTCAGCGGGTGAGGGTGAGGAGGCGGCGGGCGGAGATCACCTTGACCACCACCTGGGCGAGTGCGATCACCACGGCCAGGACGGGATGTCCGGCAGCGGCGGCGAGGATCACCCCGGCGGTGTTGATCGCCTTGGCCGGCTTGGACCAGTTCCAGCGAAAGACCGTGCGGTCGATCAGGTGGAAGTCGTTGGGGCCCTTGACCGGCCAGCGCAGGAACGACAGGGACAGCGCGCCGTCCAGCACCATGAACTGCATCAGGAAGATCGCCAGCGCAGGCCACAACTCGGGACGGATGATCGCCAGCGCCAGGGCGCAGGTCGCTCCGCCGGCGCGGTCGGCCACGATGTCGAGCACGGCCCCGATCCGGGTCTCCTGATCGAGCGCGCGGGCCAGCGCGCCGTCCGCGATGTCCCCGATCCAGTAGGTCAGGTACCCGGCGATCAGCAGTTCGGGGGAGGAGTGCACCGCGGCCAGCATGGCCAGTGGCACACAGATCAGGGTGCGGACGGCGGTCACCAGGTTCGCCCAGGTGCGCGTGCTCTCCCGGGGGCCCGCCAGCGCGAGCACGCTGCCGTCCCCGGCCTCACCGCGCCCCGTCACACGTCGACCCTAGCCTGCGATCATCAGCCGGACGCCGTCCCGGCGCGGGCACGCCGGCTCCCCGGCGGTCGCTGCCCCGAGTTGCTCACCCGGCGAGCAGCGCCTTCCACGTCTGCGGTCCGACCAGTCCGTCCGGGGTGAGCCGGCGCGCCTTCTGGAAGGCGACCACCGCGGCGGTGGTGGCCTTGCCGTAGTAGCCGTTGGCCCCCGGGACCCGCAGCGCCTGCTGCAGGGCGAGCACCGCCGGTCCGCTGGATCCCGGGCGCAGCGCGGTGCCGGCGTAGCGGCGCAGCGCCGCCACGCTCGAACTGGTCAGTCCTCCGCCCCCGGTGCCGCCTCCGGTGGAGGTGGTACCTCCCGACCCCTTGGTCGAGCCGCCGGAGCTACCACCCGAGCCGCCTCCGGTACCGCCACTGGATCCTGCCTTCTCACGGGCCGTGCGGTCGGCGATCAACGCCCGCCAGGTTGCCGGGTCGGTGATCCCCGTGACGTTGAGGCGGCGCGCCCGCTGGAAGGCGGTGACCGCTGCCGTGGTCGCCGGTCCGTAGGCGCCGTCCGGAGTCAGCCCCAGGGTGGACTGGACCGTCCGGACGATCACCCCGGACGACCCCGGGGCCAGCCGGGCACCGCCGTAGCGCACCAGCGCGGCCAGGGTCGGTGAGGCCCCGAGGGGTGGGGTGAGCGTGGGATGGGGCGGGCACGGGCTGGGCCGGGCGGCCGAGTAGCGGGCGGCCCAGTTGAGATCTGCCGGGGCACAGGGCCCGTAGTCCGTCGGGGCGACGGTGCCGGTCCAGAACGAGGTCCGGCGCATCGCCCCGGCCCAGGACAGCGAGATGTGGATGTGGTCGCGATGGCAGGTGGTGTCGGCGGCCGCAGAGGTTCGCAGGGCGCACGTGCTGTAGGCGCGCCAGCCGGCCTCGGCGCTGTAGGACCCCCAGATCCGGTCGTTCCAGATGATGTACATGATCCCGAGCCGGCGGGCATTGGCGAACCGGTTGCCCGCGGCGTCCGTGGCGAACAGCCAGTTCAGCAGCGCGGTGGCCCGGGCAGCCTGGTCGGGCTTGCGCACGGAGACGAACCAGTCGACGGCCCGCCCCTCGTAGTGCTCGCTGGCCATGCCGTCGGCGCCGCAGTCACGCCCGACGCTGTAGCTGGTGCCGGGGTAGGTGGCGCGCAACAGGTCGCCCAGGGCGCTCGACCCGGGCAGCCACACCGGGTTGCAGGAATTCTGGGGCACGTATGGTGCGAGCGATTCGATGCCCCGGGGTAGCCCGGACGGCGTCCGGGGCGCGGGGACGGCGGCGGCCGCTCGCACGGTGACCGGCAGGGCGGCGGGCCGGGCGGCGGGCCGGGCGGCTGGTAGGGCGGCGGGCAGGGCGGCCGCCGCGGGGGAGGACTGGCCCGCGACGGCCACCGAGCCGGTACCGGAGGACCCGGGCAGGGCGACCGCCCGGGCGTCCGACAGCGTCCCGCTCAGGACGATCGCCGTCAGGCCACTGGCGATCGCGCTCGCCCAGGCCTGGCGCCGCCGGCGCGGATCGCCCAGATCCGCCAGGGAGGTGGCTCCCGGAGCACCGACCGGGCGGCCGGCAGCGTGTCGACCCATGACGCCCCTCCGACGGCCAGGTCGGGGAGCCGGTGCTCCCCGCGCTGTCTGCCGGAACCCGTCGGTCGGGTCGGGCCGGATCGCACCGAAGCGGCGCAGGATCGCTGGGCTGGGCTACCGAGGACAGCCCGGCAGTCGCCGGCGCGTTGGCGGCGTACTCAGTGGCCGAGGAACGGGCCCATGAACCGGGCGAGCACGCTGGGTCGACCGGTCAGGCGCTCCTCGGCGTCGGCCGCGGTCATCGTGCGCAGGCCGGCGTTGACCGCCAGCCAGCGCACCGGCTCGGGTTCCCACGCCCGCCAGGCGTGATTCACCCACGGCAGGGTGGTCAGATCGCTGTCCACCCCGCGGATCAGATCGGCCAGGGTCCGGCCGGCCAGGTTCGCCGTCCCGACGCCGTCCCCGACGTAGGCCCCCGCCCACGCGAACCCGGTGGAGCGGTCGAGCCCCACGCTGGCATGCCAGTCCCGGGAGATGCCGAGCGGGCCGCCCCAGGCGTGGGTGAAGTCCGTCGGCCCGAGTGCCGGGAACAGCTCGCGGGCGGTCGAGCGCAGGGCTGCGAACACCGACTCGTCCCGGTCGAAGTCCGCCCGGATCGCGGAGCCGAAGTGGTAGGGCGCGCCGCGGCCGCCGAAGACCAGGCGGTCATCGGCCGTCCGCTGGCCGTAGATGATCAGGTGCCGATGGTCGTTGACCGTCTGGCCGCGCGCCAGCCCGATCTCGTCCCAGACCGCGGCTGGCAACGGCTCGGTGGCCACCATCAGTGAGTAGACCGGGATCACCGCCCGCTGCGGGTCGACCGGACGCCGCGGCGCGGTGGCCGCGCCCGTCGTCCCCGCGGTGAGGGGCAGGTGCGCCGTCCAGGCCTCGATCGCCCGGACGACGTGCGCCGCGCGGACCGTGCCCCGGTCGGTGACCACCCGCGAGCCGCTGCCCGTGGTGCCCAGTTCCACCCGCTCGGCCGTCGTGCCCTCGACGATCCGACCCCCCCGGCGCTCGACGGCCCGGGCCAGGCCCCGCACCAGTCGCGCCGGGTGGATGCGGGCGCAGTGCGGGGTGTAGGTCGCGCCCAGGACGGCCGAGGCGCGCACGTGCTCCGCCGTGGCCGCCGGGTCGAGCAGGGCGATCTCGTCGATGCCGTCGAAGGCAATGTCGGCGGCCAGTTCGACCCGGGCCCGGCGCAGCTGCACCGCGCTGCGGGCCAGGCTGATCGTGCCGCCGCGCCGGTAGTGGGCGTCGATCTGCTCGTCCTGGCACACCCGGCCGACCTCGCGCACCGAGGAGTGCATGGCGCGCCGCATCGCCAGGGCCGCCTCCCGCCCGTAGCTGCGGGCCAGGGAGGCGGTCGAGCGAGGGAACAGTGCCGAGCACCAGCCGCCGTTGCGCCCGCTGGCGCCGAAGCCGGCGATCCGGGCCTCGATCACCACGACGCGCAACGCCGGGTCGGCGGCCAGCAGGTAGTAGGCAGTCCACAGCCCGGTGTACCCGCCACCGATCACGGCGACGTCCACCTCGAGGTCGCCGTCCAGGGCGGGCCTGGGTGCCATCGCGTCCTCGCCGGAGGCGATCAGGCTCTCGTGCCAGAACGAGATCGAGGCCGGGTGGGCCGGGGTGGGGACCGCCCCGGGGAGTGGTGTCACCGGGGAGCTCACAGCCGGTTCCAGGCATCCGTGAGCACCGAGCGCAGGGTCGAGGTGATCTCGTCGATCTCGCTCTGCCCGATGATCAGCGGCGGGGCGAGCTGGACCACCGGGTCTCCCCGGTCGTCCGCCCGGCAGTACAGGCCGGCGTCGAACAGCGCCTTGGACAGGAACCCGCGCAGCAGGCGCTCGCTCTCGGCCTCGTCGAAGGTCTCGCGCGTGGTGCGGTCCTTGACCAGCTCGATGCCGTAGAAGAAGCCCTCGCCGCGGACGTCGCCGACGATCGGGATGTCGAGCAGGCTCTCCAGCGCGGCCCGGAACACCGGGGCGGTGCTGCGCACGTGGTCGTAGAGCCCCTCCCGCTCGAGGATGTCCAGGTTGGCGCTGGCCACCGCGGCCGAGACCGGGTGCCCGCCGAAGGTGTACCCGTGCGGGAAGTAGGTCGTGCCCTGCCGGAACGGCTCGAAGATCCGCTCACTGGCGATCATGGCGCCGATCGGCGCGTACCCGCTGGTCATGCCCTTGGCGCAGGTGATCATGTCGGGGACGTAGCCCAGGTCGTTGCTGGCGAACATGCCCCCGATCCGGCCGAAGGCGCAGATGGTCTCGTCGCTGACCAGCAGCACGTCGTACTGATCGCAGATCTGCCGGACCCGCTCGAAGTACCCGGGCGGCGGCGGGAAGCAGCCCCCGGAGTTCTGCACGGGCTCGAGGAACACCGCGGCGACGGTGTCCGGGCCCTCGAACTCGATCGCCTCGGCGATCCGGTCTGCGGCCCACAGGCCGAAGGCCTTCGGGTCGTCCCGCAGGTGCTCGGGCGCCCGGTAGAGGTTGGTGTTGGGCACCTTGAAGCCGCCCGGTACCAGCGGCTCGAACATCTCCTTGGCGGCCGGGATGCCAGTGATCGACAGGGCTCCCTGCGGGGTGCCGTGGTAGGCCACCGAGCGCGAGATGACCTTGTGCTTCATCGGCTTGCCGACGAGCTTCCAGTACTGCTTGGCCAGCTTCCAGGCCGTCTCGACAGCCTCGCCTCCACCGGTGGTGAAGAACACCCGGTTGAGGTCGCCGGGGGCCTCGGCTGCCAGCCGCTCGGCCAGCTCGATGGCCCGGGGGTGCGCGTAGGACCAGAGGGGGAAGTAGGCCAGCTCGCGCGCCTGCATCGCGGCGGCGTCGGCGAGCTCCTGGCGACCGTGACCCACCTGCACGGTGAACAGCCCGGCCAGGCCGTCCAGGTAGCGCCGGCCCTGGTCGTCCCAGATGTAGGCGCCCTCACCACGCACGATCACCGGGACGTGACCGTCGCCCTGGAGGAAGGTCGAGTGGCGGGTGAAGTGCATCCAGAGGTGGTCACGCGCCCGGTCGGCGAGCCGGTCGGGGCCGGGCTCGGAGAAGGCCTGCGGTGTGATCGTCATCGGGTACCCCAGTTGTAGTGCTGCTTGCGCAGCCGCAAGTAGACGAAGGTCTCGGTGGAGCGCACCCCGGGAATGGACCGGATGTGCTGGACGAGCAGGTCGAGCAGGTGGTCGTCGTCCTCACAGACCACCTCGACCAGCACGTCGAACGAGCCGGCGGTGACCACGAGGTAGTCGACCTCCGGCAGCCCGGCGAGCTGGTCGGCGACGGCGGTCATGTCGCCGTCCACCCGGATGCCGATCATCGCCTGGCGGTGAAAGCCCACCTGGAGGGGGTCGGTCACGGCCACGATCTGCATCACGCCCGACTCGAGCAGCCGCTGCACGCGTTGGCGCACGGCTGCCTCGGACAACCCGACGGCCTTGCCGATGGCGGCGTACGGCCGGCGGCCGTCATCCTGCAGCTGCTCGATGATCCGTTTCGAGATCTCGTCGAGTGGCGCGGATGCCGGCTGCTGCCGTTCGGCCCGGGTGCCCATCCCTGAATCCTGGCAACCCGAGGACCCATTGTGCAAGCGAATCCGTCGCGCAGAGCCCGGCAAGGGTGGGGATTCCGTGGTTGAGGGCCCTCCGGGCTGCCGATTTTGTCTCTCGAGCGTTAGAGTTCGGCCACGTCACCCGAGCCCCGCGAGGAGAAGCCGTGAGCACGTCCGGACCCAGGCAGCTGCGCAACTTCGTCGACGGTGAGTACCGCGACCCGATCAGCGATGCCCGCAGCGACATCGTCGACCCCTCGACCGGTGCGGTCGTGGCCTCGGCGCCGGTCTCCGGCGCCTCCGACGTGGATGCCGCCTACGCCGCCGCGAGCAAGGCCTTCGAGACCTGGCGTGACACCACGCCGAGCCAGCGGCAGCAGGCCCTGCTGAGGATCGCCGACGCGATCGAGGCCCGGGCCGAGGAGTTCGTCAAGCTCGAGGCCGAGAACACGGGCAAGCCGCACGCGCTGACCACCAGCGAGGAGATCCCTCCGATGGTCGACCAGCTGCGCTTCTTCGCCGGGGCTGCCCGGGTGCTCGAGGGGCGCGCGGCCGGGGAGTACATGGCCGGGCACACCTCCTGGATCCGGCGCGAGCCGATCGGGGTCATCGGCCAGGTGACCCCGTGGAACTACCCGATGATGATGGCCGCCTGGAAGATCGGCCCGGCGCTCGCCGCGGGCAACACGGTGGTGCTCAAGCCGAGCGACACCACCCCCGAGACCACGCTGCTGCTGGCCGAGGTGATCAGCGAGTTCGTCCCTGCGGGCGTGCTCAACGTGATCACCGGCGACCGTGAGACCGGCCGGCTGCTGGTCGAGCACCCCACGCCCCAGATGGTGGCGATCACCGGCTCCGTGCGGGCCGGCATGGAGGTGGCCAAGTCGGCCTCCACCGACGTCAAGCGGGTGCACCTCGAGCTCGGCGGCAAGGCTCCCGTGGTCATCTTCGACGACGCGGACGTCGCGGCCGCGGCCGAGGCGATCGCCGTTGCCGGCTACTTCAATGCCGGGCAGGACTGCACTGCCGCCACCCGGGTGATCGCCCAGGCCGGGGTGTACGAGGACTTCGTCGCCGCCCTGGCCGAGCAGGCCCGGGGGAGCAAGGTCGGCATGCCGGACGACGACGAGGCGCTGTTCGGCCCGGTGAACAACGCCAATCAGCTCGCCCGGGTGACCGGCTTCCTGGAGCGGCTGCCCGATCACGCCACCGTCAGCGCGGGCGGCCACCGGGTCTCTGCTCTCGGCGACGGCTTCTTCGTCGAGCCGACCGTGGTCTCCGGCGTGCGGCAGGACGACGAGGTGATCCAGAACGAGATCTTCGGCCCGGTGATCACCGTGCAGTCCTTCGCCGACGAGGCAGAGGCGTTGGCCATGGCCAACGGGGTGCAGTACGCGCTGGCCTCCTCGGTGTGGACCGCCGACTTCGGCCGGGCCATGCGGATGTCGCGGGCGCTCGACTTCGGCTGTGTGTGGATCAACACCCACATCCCGCTGGTGGCCGAGATGCCGCACGGTGGCTTCAAGCACTCCGGCTACGGCAAGGACCTGTCGATGTACGGGCTCGAGGACTACACCCGGATCAAGCACGTCATGGCGAACATCGGGATCTCCTGAGGAGATGACCGGCCGGCGGGTCCGGCCGGGCATCACCCCTGAACGCACCCGCGGCGAGCAGTGCCCTCGGCACCGCTCGCCGCGGGTGGGTTCGACCGTGCGTTCGTCCGTGCGTTCGACCGTGCGTCGCCGGATCGCGGACGGGGTTCATGGCAGCAGCTCCGTGCGGTGACGGCGAGCGGTCGGCGTCCCGAGGACGGCTCGTGAGCGAGCCGCGCCTGGCTCTAGGGTGAGCCCATCGAGAGTGGGTGAGGATCGATGATCGACGCAGCGGGTGAGGCACTGGCCGGGGCACGCGGCGTCCCGTTCTGGCTCGACACCGAGCTGCGCCCCGACCGGCGCGAGCGGCTGGACGGCGACACCCAGGTCGATCTGGCGATCGTCGGCGGGGGCTTCACCGGGCTGTGGGCCGCCGTCCTGGCGGCCGAGCAGTACCCCGCGCGGACCACGATGCTGCTCGAGGCGGCCGACCTGGGCTGGGCGGCCAGCGGCCGCAACGGGGGCTTCTGTTCCTCCAGCCTGACCCACGGCCTGGGCAACGGGCTGTCCCGCTGGCCGGAGGAGCTGGCCACCCTGGAACGGATGGGCCGGGAGAATCTCGACGCGATCGAGCAGACCGTGGCCGCGCACGGGATCGACTGCTCCTTCACCCGCTCGGGAGAGATCACCGTGGCGGTGGCCGAGTGGCACCTGGCCGAGCTGCGCGAGCTCCACCGCCAGGCGCGCGCGGCCGGCGTGGGGGAGCAGCTCGAGCTGCTGGACGCCGGCCAGGTGCGCGAGCTGGTCAACTCGCCGTCCTACCTGGGTGGCCTGCGCGACGCCCGGGGGACCGCCCTACTGGACCCGGCCGGGCTTGTCTGGGGACTGGCCGAGGTGGCCGAGCGGTCGGGCGTGCGCATCCACGAGCAGACCCGCGTGCAGGCCCTGGTCGACGAGGGTGACCGGATCAGGCTGGAGACCTCGACCGGGGTGATCCGCGCCCGGCGGGTGGTGCTGGCGACCAACGCCTTCCCGTCGCTGCTGCACCGGGTCCGGCCGTACGTGGTGCCGGTCTGGGACCACGTCCTGGTGACCGAACCACTGACCGCCGAGCAGCGTGCGGCCATCGGTTGGGCGGGCTGCGAGGGGCTGAGCGATGCGGGCAACCAGTTTCACTACTACCGGCTGACCGCCGACGGGCGCCTGCTGTGGGGTGGGTACGACGCGCTGTACTACTTCGGCGGGGACCTGACCTCCAAGCGCGCTCGCAACGAGGCCACCGAACGGATGCTCGCCACCCACCTGTTCGAGACCTTCCCGCAGCTCGCGGGCGTGCGGATCAGTCACACCTGGGGTGGGGCGATCGACACCTGCACCCGGTTCACGGCGTTCTGGCAGCGAGCCTGTGACACCAAGGTGTGCGCGGTCCAGGGGTACACGGGGCTGGGTGTGGGGGCGAGCCGGTTCGCGGCCGAGGTCGCGCTGGAGATCCTGGACCACCGGGACACCCCCCGGACCCGGTTGGAGATGGTGCGCCGTCGTCCGCTGCCGTTCCCGCCGGAGCCGTTCCGGTGGGCAGGGATCGAGCTCACCCGGCGCTCGATCGCCGGCGCCGACGCGCGCCACGGACGGCGCAACCTGTGGCTGCGCACGTTGGACCACCTGGGGATGGGGTTCGACTCCTGATCCCGGGTGCGACGCGCCGAAGGACTTCCGGAGTTTGTCTTTACAAAGTAGCGAGATTTGGCACACTGGGGGCATGACTTCGTCCCCCTCCCTGCGTGAGATCGTCCACCTCGTGGACGGCAAGCCGTTCGCCGGTTCGAGCGAGCGCACCGGCCCCGTCTTCAACCCCGCCACCGGCGAGCAGCAGGCCGTGGTGCGGTTCGCCACCGCCGAGGACGTCGACCACGTCGTCGCCTCGGCCACCGCTGCAGCCGCCGCCTGGCGTACCTCGTCCCTGTCGACCCGGGCCAAGGTGCTGTTCGCCGCTCGCGAGCTGCTCGCCCAGCGCGCGGGGGAGATCGCCGCGGCGATCACCGCCGAGCACGGCAAGGTGCTCTCCGACGCCGCCGGCGAGGTGCAGCGGGGGCTCGAGATCGTCGAGTTCGCCTGCGGGATCCCGCACCTGCTCAAGGGCGGCTTCAGCGAGGGGGTCTCGACCGGGGTGGACGTCTACTCCATCCGCCAGCCGCTGGGGGTCACGGCGGTGATCTCGCCGTTCAACTTCCCCTCGATGGTCCCGCTGTGGTTCATACCGATCGCGGTCGCCTGCGGTAACGCCGTGGTGCTCAAGCCGAGCGAGAAGGACCCGACGGCGGCCGTCCTGATCGCCCAGGCGTTCCTGGACGCCGGGCTGCCCCCGGGCGTGCTGAACGTCGTCCAGGGTGACAAGGAGGCGGTCGACCGCATCCTGCGCCACCCGGACATCCGGTCGGTCTCCTTCGTCGGCTCGACCCCGATCGCCCGGTACGTCTACGAGACCGGCACCGCGCACGGCAAGCGGGTCCAGGCCCTGGGCGGGGCGAAGAACCACATGATCGTGCTGCCGGACGCCGACCTCGACCTGGCCGCCGACGCCGCGGTGAACGCCGGTTACGGCTCCGCGGGGGAGCGCTGCATGGCGATCTCGGCGCTGGTCGCCGTCGACCCGGTGGGGGATCCGCTGATCGCCAAGATCAAGGAGCGGATCGCCACCCTGCGCACCGGCGACGGCACGCGCGAGGTGGACATGGGCCCGTTGGTGACCCGCGAGCACCGGGACAAGGTGGCCTCCTACGTGGCGGCCGGCGCCGACCAGGGCGCAACCGTCGAGGTCGACGGGCGCCAGGCGAGCTTCGACGCGGACGGCGACGGCTTCTTCCTCGGCCCCACCCTGATCGACCACGTCACCCCGGCGATGTCCTGCTACACCGACGAGATCTTCGGGCCGGTGCTCTCGGTGGTCCGGGTGCCGAGCTACGAGGCGGCGATGGAGCTGATCAACTCCAACCCCTACGGCAACGGCACCGCGATCTTCACCAACGACGGCGGCGCCGCCCGGCGGTTCCAGTTCGAGGTCGAGGTCGGCATGGTGGGCATCAACGTGCCCATCCCGGTACCGATGGCCTACTACTCCTTCGGCGGCTGGAAGAACTCGCTGTTCGGTGACAGCCACGCGCACGGCCTGGAGGGTGTGCACTTCTTCACCCGGGGCAAGGTCGTGACCTCCCGCTGGCTCGACCCGAGCCACGGCGGCATCAACCTGGGCTTCCCGCAGCACACCTGATCGGGCTCTCCATCTCGCCGCCCCTGATCGCCGGCGGGTCGCCGTTCGCTCTGGTGAGCCGGAGCAGACGGTGAGGCAGCGGTGATCAGGGGCACAGTGAAGATCACGGTGAGGGATTCATGCCACCACCAAGATCACGTTGAGGGTTTCGCGTGCACGGAAGTGACGATTGCACGCATCGTGATCCTCAACGTGATCATGACCGCCACCCGTGCGGCCTCACGAGTGGTGATGCTCGCCGTGCTCAGTGGCAGATCCCGCTCGGTAGGGCTGAGGCCTCGGCCGTGAGGCGCCCCCAGTCCGTGGACACGGTGATCTGGACCGTGGCGTCCGGCCCGCGGTTCAGCGCCACGGTGGTCTCGGTCGGTCCTCGCGTGTCCGGGACGACGGTCCAGCCCAGCTGCTCGAGCTGCCGGACGACGTCGGCGACGGCGGCGATCTCCTGCCGCGAGGGTGGAGGTGGCGCGGGCTCGAACCCGTCGTGGATCGCACCCTGCGGCGGGGATCCGGGCACCTGCCACGATCTGATCACGTTGGGGTCGAGGACGGTGAAGTCGCTGTCGTACGACCGGCAGCCGCTGACCTCCGCCGGGCCGTCGGCCTGTGCGCCGCGGGGTGGGGTCACGGCGTCCAGGCCCTGCCGGGCCACCTCGAGGCGAGACCGGACCAGATCCAGGTCGTCCTGATCGGCAGAGACGGATCCTTCGTCGAGCCACAGCACCACCAGGGCCAACCCGACCCAGAGCAGCAGCTGCCCGCCGAACGTCACGACCAGGAAGAGGACGACCGACAGCGACCTCGGGATGCGGTGCACCCCTCGATCACAACACGCCACGGGTTCCGGTTCCTCCCGCCGAACGGGGGAACCGGCACCACCACGCTGGCCCCACAAGTTCCACAACCGGCACTCGGGCTCAGGTGAGGTGACAGATCTCGTGCGGTGGGGAGGTCGCCTCGGCCCAGAAGCTGCCCCGGAACGAGGTCACGGTGAGCTGCAGCGAGGCGTCCGGGCCGCGATCCAGCAGCAGGGTGGTCTCCGTGTCTCCGCGGCCGCCGGGGGCGAGCGTCCAACCGAGGTGTTCGAGCTGGCGGACGACGTCAGCCACCGCCGCGACCTCCTCCCGTGAGGGTGGCGTCGGCACGACGTCGTCGTCCGCAGTCGTCGGCCGGGTGCCCGACAGCCGCCAGGACCGTGACGCGCTCGGATCGGCGACCTCGAGGCCGCCGTCCAGCACGGTGCACCCGCTGATCTCGGCCGGACCGTTGGCCCGGGTACCGGCGGGTGGGGTCACGGCGTCCAACGCCCGGCGCGCGACCTCCAGCCGTGATCGCACCAGCGCGAGATCGTCCGAGTCGAACTGGACGGATCCGCCCTGCCCGAAGAGCCACGCGAGGCCAACCCAGAACGCGAGGGTCAGGCTGAGCGTGATGGCGAGCGCCACGACGACTGTGAAGGTCGTCGACAGCGGCCTGCGGCTGGGGAGCACTGTGCGATCACACCACGGCGGCCGCTGCCGTGGGTCCTTGCCCGATCACTCTCACCCGGTGGTTGATCACCCTCACGGGGTGGTTCGCACCCACGGGCCGGGGCAACGCAGCCCCATCGTCGTGATCATCGGGGCGAGATCCTTCATGATCGCCATCAGATCGCAGGTTCTTCCGCTCGGGCCGGAGCGGACCCGCGATCCAACGGTGATCAGGGGCGGGATGGGCAAACGTGTGGTGGCCCGCCCCGAGGGGGGGGCCCCCACAAGGGGTCCGTGTCGGGTACTTGTAGACCACGGGGCTGTCCGCGTGGTGTGT